>JANYGZ010000076.1 GCA_025362235.1 Ferruginibacter sp.
TTTTACTATAGCCGCTTCAAAATAATCAGCAGTAAACAAAGAGTTACCCTGTCCTTTACTTTATGTATCGAGATCTTTCAATACTCAATTTTTTTGCTGTAAAGGATCTTTTATTTTATGATAACAAATATATGAAACTATTAAAATTGCCAATACCAGTAGCGGAAAAAATGCTAACCCGGTTAAGCCGTCCACAGCCCAATAGCTTATAAATGCAGCAATAAAATCAAATGACAGGCCGGCATAAGCCCATTCTTTAATACGTGCAGGTACTTGTGGAATAGTGATTGCAATACTACCCAAAACCTTGAAAACTGTCAGCATCACTCCAAAATATGCCGGGTAACCTAAATGCCGTATACCTTCCTTTGCCAATTGAGTTTGTGATGTAAGTGCCGGCATAACACCTTCAAACAAAAAGATGAGAATTGTTGATACCCAAAAAATAATTTTTGCTGATTTCATCGTGTTATATTTTTAATAGTTAAAAACTAATTTGATTCATTTTTTTCAAAGTTAAGTAACCAGTGGTTTCCAAACTTATCTGTAAGCCCTCCAAATAATGCGCCCCAAAATGTATTTTCCAAAGGGTGTGTAGTCTTACCTTCTACCGAAAGTTTTTCATAACAATTTTTTATTTCTTCTTCGCTATTGCAGGCAAGCATAAGGGTTACTGAATTTCCTTTTAATAAGCCCTGTTCACCCACCATATCCGATCCCATCAATACCAAATCGCCTTTTGTAAGTTGCGAATGCAAAATACAATCCTTCATTTTAGCCGGCATTTTATCCGCCATTGGCGATTCGCCAATTGTTTGCAAACTGAGTTCGCCATCTAAAACTTCGTTATAGAAATTCATCGCCTGACGACAGTTACCATTGAATGTTAAGTATGCATTAATTTGTGACATCTTGGATTATTTATTGTTTCTTTTTCGGCCTGCTTAAGTTTTCCATCACCCTCGCCTTAACAATTTTTTTTATCAGCGCAACTGGTACAGGTTTATCAAGTTCAAATTGTATGGTGCCTTTTGAAGTTTTGTAGTCTTTTAACTCCTCCGCCATGGTGGCTATCAACGATGAATTGCCCGAAAAAAAACTATAATGATTTTTAAAGCCTGCAAAATAAACAAGCATCCCATTTAACCTAAAAGCAGGCATTCCATAACTAATCACTTCTTCAGCGCCGGGTGCAGCAGTTTTTATTATTTGCCGCAGTTTTTCAAGCTTAATTTGCACATTTTCGGGTTGAAGAGAAAGGTAAGTACCTGTGTCTTTTATTGAAGTATCCATATAAAATTTTATTGCTTAATAAATATATTACTAGTTTTTTTCTACATAATTTTTATAGGAATTTAATATTGACTGCCAGCCGGTTTTTTGCAATTCAATAGGGTTGGTATCTTCAGCTTCAAAGGTTTCAATAACATCAACCTTGTCGCCATTTTTCACAAACAATACTTTTACATTTCTGCCATCTTCTAAATTGTATTCAATGATTTCATTTGTTTTTACAACAGTGTAAATACCATCCAAATCAAAACCCATGCTGCCATCCCGGGCTTCCATCCGAAAACTAAATTTACCCCCAACACTTAAATCATTTACGGCAGCAGGCGCACACCAGTCATCAGATGCAAAATTCCAGTTTATAATATGTTCTGGGTTCGTCCAGTGTTGCCATATTTTTTCTATGGGTGCAGCTATTGTTGCTTCAACGGTTATTTTTGTTTTCATTGCTTTTATTTTTCTAAGTGTTGATTTAATTTTTTGAGCATTGCAGCATCAGCCATAAACTGAGACTTAACAATAAAACTGCTCTATATGCTTAATACAAAGGTGCAGTTTGCAAATGGAATTTACAAGGTGCAAAAACGACTTTTTGTGGGGTTGATTACGACAATAATGCTTCTTATATTTGTTGAATGAAAAATATATCCATCCTTGTTCCGGAGACTGCCATAATTGAAGCCGTAGCAGATCCCCTCTACATGTTTAACGCAGTTAACCAGTTTTTACAGGTAGCAGGTAAAGCACCTTTATTTAATGTGCAACTGGTAGGCCTTTCAAAAGAAATAAAATTAAATAATAGTTTATTTTCTGTACATGCTGATGCGCTTATAAAAGATGTAAAAAAAACTGATCTTATTTTTATTCCTGCCATAAGCGGCGACATCAAAACTGCGCTGGAACTGAACAAAGATTTTATACCCTGGATTATTGAACAACATAAAAACGGAGCAGAGGTAGCTTCGCTTTGCCTCGGTGCATTTTTACTGGCTTCTACCGGGTTGCTTACAGGAAAAAAATGTTCTACACACTGGGCCAATGCCAATGAATTTAGAACTATGTTTCCGGATGTGGAACTAACAGATGGAAGTATTATAACAGAAGAACAGGGCATTTACTCAAGCGGAGGCGCTAACTCTTATTGGAATTTACTTTTATACATGGTAGAAAAATATACCGACAGGGATACAGCAATTATGGCTTCTAAATTTTTTGCAGTTGATATTGACAGGCAAAGCCAGTCATCTTTTATGATGTTCCAAGGACAAAAAGGGCATGAGGATACTGAAATAATAAAAGTGCAGGATTTTATTGAAGCTAATTACCAGGACAAAATTACCGTTGATAGGTTGGCCGGTATGGTTACGCTCGGCAGAAGAAGTTTTGAACGAAGGTTTAAAAAAGCCACCAATAATACTGTAGTAGAATATATGCAAAGGGTAAAAATTGAAGCGGCAAAAAGAAGTTTTGAAAGCAGCCACAAAAATATAAATGAAGTAATGTTTGGTGTAGGCTATACTGATACAAAGGCATTTAGAACTATCTTCAAAAAAATTACAGGCCTAACCCCCATTGAGTATCGTAACAAATACAACAAGCAGGCTGTTATGGAACCCGCCTAATTGTTTTATTTCCTGGTTTTCGCCAATCTTTTTAATCGCTTTTTTTGCACGTTCCTTTGCAATTTTCTTTTTATAGGCAAACCATTTTTCTTTATTTATTTTTCGCAACAGGTTATCAATGTTGCGCAATATGGCAATGTACCACACTCCTTTTAATTTAACAGGTATAGTGTTGGCCAGTGTTCTTACAGCCAAACCAAAACCACCAGTGAGGTATTCAATATGATGCCAGTAGCCACTTGGCATAAACAAAGTATCGCCATGCTCTAAAACAGCACTCATACCTTTTACATATTTTAACCCGGGATACTCGTTGTAGTCGGGATGATCTACATCTACTGTTGAATGAACATTAAATGGCAGGCGGTACAACAAGGTTGATTGGTCGGGTGAAAAAAGCAATACTCTTTTTGTTCCGTGAAACTGTGTAAGAAATACATTACCCATATCAATATCCTGGTGCATGCGAACAATAGACTTTGGCGGGCCAAAAAACATGAATGGAATTTTTACGTAGCCTTTTACTATTGCAGGATAATCAAAGTCTTTAAGCAGTTCTGGTTTATGTTTAAAAACAGGAAATAAAAATAACCTTAAATCAGATGGCTCCCGTTCGATAAGGTTAAGGTAGTCATCAAAACGCATGATTTCGTTTGGCTCCTGCAAGGTTTTGGAAAGGTCTTCTTTACGGTTTCCAAAAAGGCCCACTTCAATATTTCCCATCGACTGTTTAAAAAAATCCATTGTCCATTTGGTATAAGCAGGGTAAGGTTTCCACAAACCACGTAACACGACAGGCCTTTGCGGATTATAATATTTTGTATAAAACTCGTCACGGGTAATTGTAGTGCCATCAACAATGGGAACAGCCGTTTGTACATCAAGCGCCATATAGTAGGTCATTTAATAGTAATAATTAAAATTAACAAACTATTTTGTTTGTGCATATTTAAAAGGTCATTATTTTAAATCAGATCATGTTCATTAATGTTTTGAGCAACTCAGTTACAATTAAGAAATAAATTATTAACTAAGTATGAAAAACCGCAAATTAATAAACGATAAAGAAAAGTATTTCACCAAAGCTTATGTACCTTTCATCTTAAACTTATAAATTGTAGCACTTATTAAATAATATACTAAATAATTACTCTCTTAAATAAGTGCTTTAAACATACTTTCTTTAGTGAATAATTCAAACTATAATATGAAAAAAATTTTTGCATGTGTAGCCGCTCTATTGGCTTTGCATACTACAAACGCACAATCTATCAATAAAATAATATCAGAGAAAGAGGTGAGGCGAATTGAAGGAACACTCTCTGATGATAACATGGAAGGCAGGCGGACATTTACACCGGGCATAGAAAAGGCGTCTGCATTTATTGAATCGGAATTTAAAAAAACAGGCCTGCAAACTTTTAATAACGCAGCAAATTACAGGCAGGAATTTTTTATGTACCAGTCAATAACTACCAGTGCAAAAATTACAATAAACGGTAGCCTAGTACCCGATTCTTTAGTTGCCTGTTTTTCATATGTACCAACCATTTCATTAACAGAAAAAAGTGACGTGCAAGTAGTTAGCATAAAGGCTGGAGAAAAATTTGGGTCCAAATTTTATCAATATTACCAGAGCAAAAAAAATTTGCTGGTACTGGTTGATACAAGTTTTAAAAGCAGTTTAAAAAATATACAAAAATTTGAAAAGACTTCAGCTGATCCAGGCAAAAACGCAGTAGTGTTTGTTTTTGCCAATATGGAAGAAACTACTTTTTCAATTGATATTACCAATGCAATACAGCAAAAAGCTTTAAACAATGTGGTAGGTGTTTTAACAGGTAAAAGCAAGCCTGATGAATATGTGGTTTTTTCGGGGCACTATGACCATCTCGGAATTGGCTCACCTGTAGAAGGTGTGCCACACGATACAAATGATTCTATTTACAATGGTGCCAACGATGATGCCGCTGGTACTACAGCCGTTTTAACGCTGGCTAATTATTTTAAGAAGCTTAATAATAATGAGCGTACGATAATATTTGTAACATTTGTTGCAGAAGAATTGGGTGGTTTTGGTTCGCAATATTTTTCAAAACAACTGGCACCGGAAAAAGTAATGGCTATGTTCAATATTGAAATGATAGGTACCGAATCAAAGTGGGGCCTTAACTCAGCTTATATAACGGGCTTCGAGAAATCGGATATGGGTAAAATATTGCAGAAAAATTTAACCGGGTCGTCATTTACATTTTATCCTGACCCTTATCCCGATCAACAATTATTTTATCGCTCAGATAATGCAACATTAGCAAGGCTTGGAGTACCTGCCCATACTATTTCTACTTCTAAAATGGACAATGAACCCAACTACCACCACGCAAGTGATCAAATAGAAACACTTGATATCAGTAACATGACAGAAATAATTAAGGCCATTGCAAAAAGTTCAACCAGCATTATCAACGGACAGGACACACCTTCAAGAGTAGATACAAAACAGTTAAGATAAAAAAGATAGTTTCACACAAAAAGAACTAAGGTTACAAAGTACACAAAGGATATTGATTGCATAGAATTCCCTTTTGCGCCTTTAGTTTTCGTTGTCAGCTTCCCGAAAATGTCGGGACACATGTGTGAAATAAATTTGTTTGGTTAAGTAACCACCAATTCTTTTTCTTTTTTCCGTGTTTTTACTTCTTCAAACTTATTGTCATAATCTTCCCTTATTGTACCCATCCATCTATCCCAGATTAGTGTATACAGGCCGTAGTTTCCTTTAAAATGCTGGTGATGTTGGTTGTGGTTTACTGATGTATTGACCCACCTGCCTATGCGGCTTTTATTGAAACCTTTGGGGTATAGTTCCCAACCAAGATGGCCGTAAACATTGTATAGAATCATAAAAACAAAAAACATCGCAAGGTGTAATTTATGTATAGGGATAGTGAAAAGAAAAACCACCACAATCCCTACTTCTACAAAGGCTTCCAAAGGATGAAAAGCATAAGCAGCCCAGGGAGATGGGTTAATTGATTTATGATGTATAAGATGTATAAGCCTGAAGACTTTTGGATGATGCATCAGGCGATGCATCCAGTAAAAATAAGCATCGTGCATAAAAAACATGATGGGAAATGCAGCATAAAAATAAAACCAGCCGTATTGATGAATATCGGTATAAAAAGTGGTGTGAGGCCTTATGCTATTATTAAAAAGCAATAAATAAGATACCAACGCAAAAATAAAAACAGTTAATATAGAAAACCCAATCTCCCTTACATAATCTTTATTTTTGGGCCATTTCTGTTGAATTTTTTTATACCACCAACCTCTTTTCATCAATACGTAAAAAATAAAGAAAGCTATGGCAGCCGAAACCAGGTAGCGAAGGCCAATTAATTCTACAAAGAAAAAATATCTAGAAAAATCCATTCGCAAATGTAGCGCTCAGCTTTATAATAAGCAATACAAATATTTCTTAAATTTTATCAAATTAATTTTCATTCAACAATAGTACATTTAAACAAATATTGATGTATGTTGTACAAACGAATGCCGATAGAAAAAGAATCGCCGGAAGAAATTGGTTACGATACTATCCAATACAATCTTTCGGAAAGTTCTGTTACAGATTTAAAAATGAGCGAACTAAACCTGTCACTCAATGATCTTAGTTTAGAATACATTGGCCATAGGGGTAAGCCAGAACTGAGGGAATTAATTGTAAAAGAATACAGTAATCTTGATAAAGAAAATGTATTGATTACAAATGGTGCAGCAGGAGCACTATTTATTATTAATACCTCGTTGCTAACAGCAAACGACCACTTAATTGTTGTAAGGCCAAATTATGCCACCAATATAGAAGTGCCAAAAACCATTGGTTGCAGCATTTCTTTTATTGACCTGCAATTTAAAAAGGGGTGGAAATTAAATCCACAGGAAATTGAAAAAGCCATTCAGCCAAATACCAAACTCATCAGCATTACAACGCCGCACAATCCAACAGGCATGTTGATGGCAGAAGAAGATATTAATAAAGTTATCAGCATTGCTGAGCAACATAATATTTATTTACTGATTGATGAAACCTATCGTGATGCCTGTTTTAAAACGCCCTACCCTGTTACCGCTTCTAAAAGCAAGAAAGTAATAAGTGTGTCATCGCTGTCAAAAGCGTTTGGGTTACCTGGTTTAAGAATAGGCTGGCTGATATGCAGGGATGAGATAATGATGGAACAATTTCTTGCTGCAAAAGAAATGATTTATATCAGCAATTCTGCATTGGATGAAGCAGTTGCTTACCAGTTTTATCAACACAAAGAAAAATTTGCAATGGCTATTAATGAAAGAGCATTACAAAATTTTAATTTGCTTAAAGAATGGCTGCAAAAAGAAATAAGAATGGAAGCTGTTTTACCAGAAGGTGGCGTTGTATGTTTTGCACGTTTTAAAACAGTATTGCAGATTGATACAGAAAAATTTTACTCCCAGCTGATGAATAAACACAAAACAATGATTGGCCCCGGCCATTGGTTTAGCATGCCTGATAGCTATATGCGCATTGGCTTTGGGTGGACGAATGATATCATTTTTAAACAAGGCCTTCAAAATATCAGTTCCGCCATTGATGAAAGTATTGTTTAACCAGGTCACTTATAATGCAGCTTTTAAAAACTACCTAAGCACTATTTTTGATTTACGTAAAAAATTTATCAACATTTCAGTTATCCAAAACAGGCTTTTAAAA
>JANYGZ010000103.1 GCA_025362235.1 Ferruginibacter sp.
TTTTAATAGAAAAAACCCTTAATTACTTATATTAATAATAATGACAATTTCGATATACAAATAGCTGTTTTTAAAACAAAAATTTTAAATTGCTATTCAACAAAAGGCCTACTGGGTAATGTTTTGTATGATTATAATTACAAAGATTTCCCCGGGTATATTGCTAATGCCTGTTCTAAACAATCCATGGCTGCTTCAATGGCAGTTGTATTGAGTACATAAGCCAGGCGAACTTCCTGTTTACCCAACCAAGGTGTACCATAAAAACCACTGGCAGGAGCCAGCATTACTGTTTGGTCATTATAATTAAATGATTCCAGCAGCCACTGGCAAAATATATCGGCATCATCAACAGGTAGTTTAGCTATGGCATAAAAAGCACCACCCGGGTTGGGGCAAAATACGCCAGGTATATTATTTAATCTTTTTACAATGGTATCCCTGCGTTTTTTATATTCCGCTTTGGTTGTATCAAAATAATTATCGGGTAGGTCTACTGCGGCCTCTCCCAAAATTTGTGCAAAACTTGGGGGGCTTAATCTTGCCTGTGCAAATTTCATTACAGCATTTAATAAGTCAGTATTTTTTGTAATCAATGCACCTATTCTTCCACCACAGGCACTATATCTTTTGCTGATGGTATCCATTAAAACAATGCGGTCTTCTGCACCTGTTAAATGCATGGCGCTTGTATGTGTACCTTCATAACAAAACTCGCGGTATGCTTCATCAGAAAATAAAAACAGGTTATGTTTCAATATTATCTGTTTCAATACCTCCATCTCTTCTTTGCTGTATAAATAACCTGTTGGGTTATTTGGGTTACAAATAATGATGGCTTTTGTTTTTGGTGTGATGGCTTTTTCAAAATCTTCAATAGGTGGCAATGCAAAACCTGTTTCGATAGAAGAAGTAATTGGTTTTACTATAACGCCTGCTTCTACTGCAAAGCCGTTGTAATTGGCATAAAAAGGTTCAGGAATAATTACTTCATCACCTGCATCCATACAAGCCATAAAGCCAAACAAAATAGCTTCGCTTCCTCCGGTGGTAATGATAATTTCTTCGGCAGTTACATTAATGCCGACTTTAGCGTAATACTTCACCAGTTTTTTTCGGTAACTCTCATTACCCGCACTATGACTGTATTCCAGCACTTTAAAATCGCTGTTACGTACCGCATCTAAAATTTGCGGTGGTGTTTCAATATCGGGCTGACCAATATTAAGATGATACACTTTTGTGCCTCTTTTTTTAGCAGCTTCTGCAAAAGGCACTAATTTGCGAATAGGTGAAGGTGGCATTTGCTGGCCACGCTGGCTAATGGTTAACATGCTGCAAAGATAAAGGTGATATTGAGATATCCCAATACTGCAGTATCATTCTTGTTTTAAGCCCATCGATAGCCTCTTAAAAAATCTTCGATCAACATTTTCTTTTTACCTTCTAATTGTAATTCCCTGATGGAGATATAACCATTGGCACTTGCAAATTGCAGGAATGATTTTTTATCTGTTTCAAATGTGCCAGGTAAAACAGAAGGTACTTTTTTTACCTTATCTGCTTTATATACTTTTAACTTCTTACCTTCTAGAAAAGTAAATGCTGCTGGATATGGAGATAAACCACGAATGAGGTTATATGCTTCATCAATTGATTTATCCCAGTTTATTTTACAGGTTTCTGTAAATATTTTTGGCGCATGTTTTAATGTATCATTATCGTTTAATCCAGCTTCATTTGTCGATTGTTTATTACCAATTGACACCTGCACCTGTTCTTCAACATTTCCTTTTGCTAATGCGGTTATGGTTTTTAAAAGCAGGTCAGCGCCTATTACTTTCATACGATCGTGAACTTCTCCGGCCGTTTCTTCATCACCAATTGCAAAGCTTTGCTGTAATAAAATATTGCCGGTATCAATTTCGCGCTGCAGCTTAAAAGTTGTAACGCCTGTTTCTTTTTCTCCATTAATAATGGCCCAGTTAATGGGTGCAGCGCCACGGTATTGAGGCAATAATGATCCATGTAAATTGATAGTTCCCATCGGCGGCATATTCCATACCAGTTCCGGCAACATTCTAAAAGCTACAACAATTTGTATATCCGCATTCAAAGCTTTTAATTCTTGCAAGAAATCAGGGTTCTTTAATTTTTCAGGTTGCAGTATGTTTAATCCTTTTTCTGCTGCATACTTTTTAACAGCACTCTGTTGCAATTCCATGCCACGTCCTCCGGGTTTATCAGGCGCAGTAATAATACCCACAATATTACATCCTGCCCCTACAAGTTTGTCTAAAGATGCTACGGCAAATTCAGGGGTACCCATAAATACGACCCTCAATGCTATATTTTCTTTTATAGGAAAGAACGCCGTTTTTTCTTTATTAACTTCCTTTAATTTCTGTTCAATCATTATAAATAATTCATTTTAAATTACCGATGTTAAATTATGGTGGCATCTTTTTAAAGAACAGCAGTAGTAAAATCTTTATACAACAAATACTTCTTCCGTATTTTTTTAAAATTGCCTAAAGCCGGTTCCCAGCTTTTTCTTATTTCTGCTTCGCTTTTGCCATCCTTTACCTGTTGCATCAACGCATCACTGCCTGCAAGTTTATTGATAAAATTATTTTTTAAAAAGAAGCTGTCTTTGCCAGGAAATAGTTTATAAGCTTCCAGAAAATATTTTAACTGAATTTTTTTATCTAATTTTTTTAAGACTTCTTCATTGGTGCCGCTTAAATTCCATCCGTAACTTTTTTGGTAAAAACATTTGCTACTTTTGGCGCCCGCATTGGGTTTTGGCGTAAAAGCATATAGTGTTTTAGGTAATGCAGGGTGGCCAAAAATTTGAAAGGGTTTATCTGTTCCCCTTCCTTCACTTAGTACAGTGCCTTCAAAAAAACAGGTAGAAGGGTAGAGGTAAATACTTTGCATTTCTCTTAAATTAGGCGAAGGTGCTACGGGTAAAATATATTTACTTTCATGGTCGTAATTATTACATTTAATAACCTGTACATGAAAAGGAGTATCAACTGTTGGCTGGGTAGTAACATTGTAGGCATTTATTTTATTGGCCTCGGGGGACAACCATTTTTCTCCTGCTAACATCAACGCATATTCGCCAACTGTCATTCCATAAACAATGGGTATCGGCTGCATGCCTACAAAACTTTTAAACGCAGGATCAAGTACTGGCCCATCTACATAAAAGCCATTGGGGTTTGGCCTGTCTAAAATCAATAACGGTGTATGATTTTCCAATGCTGCTTCCATATAATATTGCAGCGATGAAATGAAAGTGTAAAAACGGACACCTACATCCTGTATATCAAATATCAACACATCCACCCCTTCTAAATCCGCTTTGGTTGGTTTTTTATGATCGCCGTAAAGGCTTATAACCGGGATACCTGTTTTTTTATCCACAGCATTATTTACCTCCTCGCCTGCGTCAGCTGTTCCTCTAAAACCATGTTCAGGGCCAAATATCTTTACTACTTTAATACCTCTTTTTATAAGTGTATCCACTAGTTGTGTGTTGTTCACCAAACTGGTTTGATTGGCAAAAACAGCTACTGCTTTTCCTTTCAACATAGGAAGGTATACTTCCATTCTTTCTGCACCGGTAATAATATGCGAACTTTTTAATGGTTTTATTGTTGACTGGCAATAAGCAATGCTGTATAAAGCAACTGCAATACCAAAAGCAAAACATTTATAGTAATTCATTTTTCAAAGGTCTTTAAAGTTTTTTAATTGGGAGGTGTAGATTTTAATTAATAAATTGCCAAAAAATAATGCGTTCATTTTTTTACCTTCATTTTTATTGTTAAATATAACTGAAAAAGTACAAGAGTGCGACGCAAATGAAGCCAGATAATGCTAGATTACATGGCTGAAAAAATTAATAATAAACAATAATAAAAACATAAAAAATGGGACAAGTAAAGGAAGGTGATGTAGTAAGGGTACATTACACAGGTAAATTAACCAATGGTGAACAATTTGATTCTTCGGTGGGCAAAGACCCATTGGAGTTTACAGTAGGCGCTGGGCAAATGATACAAGGCTTTGATGCCGCTATGCCCGGCATGAATGTAGGAGATAAAAAGACAATCAATATTGCACCGGAGCATGGCTATGGTGAAAAAAGTGAAGATGCCATCATTGAGTTTCCAAAAGAAAATATTCCGGCGGATATGAAGCTTGAACCCGGTATGCCATTAACACTAAACAACCAGCAGGGGCAACCTGTTCCGGTAATTGTTGTGGAAGTAAAAGAGGATGTGATTGTGTTGGACGCCAATCATTTTCTAGCAGGGCAGGAACTGGTATTTGATATTGAATTAGTGGAAATAGTGTAGGGTTTAGTTAATAATTTTTTAATTGATAATGGATAATCCCTTAAAACCATTGCCAATTACTGTTTCAACCAGGCTACTATAAATGCGAAGGTAGCAATACATTAAAAAAGAAGACTAATCATAAAGGCAGTTTGCAATTTGTAAACTGCTTTTTTGATTTCTGTAACATTTTTCCATTTTATTCTGCTGTTTAAGAATATTATCAATTATTCCATTATCAATTATCCAGTTAACCATGATAAATATCAGCCCCGATAATGTAGCCGAACGCCTGATGCGCTATGTGCAAATAGATACTCAAAGCGATCCAACCAGCACTACACACCCGACAACAGAAAAACAAAAAGACCTTAGTAAATTATTATGCCGGGAATTATTAGGCATGGGTATAACGGATGCAACAACGGATGAATATGGGTATGTATATGCCACAATACCTGGCAATAGTGATAAAAAAAATACTCCTGTTATTTGCTTTTGTGCGCATGTAGATACAGCGCCTGATTGCAGCGGTTACAACGTAAAACCAATTCACCACCGGTATTATGACGGTGCAGATATTGTATTACCAGATGATGTTACACAAGTGTTAACAATGGCCGGATCGCCTTATTTAAAAGAGCATATCAATCATGGTGTAATTACCGCTAGCGGGTTAACTCTTTTGGGAGGCGATGATAAAAGTGGTGTGGCAGTTATCATGGAAGCAGTATTATATTTTATGCAAAACCCGGTTATTAAACACGGCCCAATAAAAATTTTATTTACACCCGATGAAGAAGTGGGGCAGGGTACTGCAAAAGTGGATATGCAAAAATTAGGCGCTCAATTCGGGTATACGTTGGATGGCGGGGATGCAGGCAGTCTGGAAGATGAAACTTTTAGTGCTGATGCAGCCACTATTACAATTAATGGTGTTATAGTTCATCCAGGTTATGCAAAAGATAAACTGGTAAACGCTTTAAAAATTGCAGGTGCTGCATTAGATGCCTTACCAAAAAACGAATGGAGCCCTGAAACAACTTCTGCAAAAGAAGGCTTTGTACATCCGGTTGCCGTAAATGGTATTGCCGAAAAAGCAACTATTCAGTTTATTGTAAGAGATTTTACCTTAACAGGTTTACAGCAGCACCACGAAAGATTGAAAAAAATTGCAGAAGAAGTAGTTGCAGGTTTTCCCGGGTCCTCAATGGAATATGCAGTTACGGAACAATACCGTAATATGAAAGAAGTATTGGATCAATATCCGCAGGTAGTGGCTTATGCGGAAGAAGCCATACAACGTTCAGGCTTAAAGGTAATTAAGGAAAGCATTCGTGGGGGTACAGACGGCAGCCGTTTTAGTTATATTGGTATGCCCTGCGCAAATATATTCACCGGTATGCAAAACATACATAGCAAATTAGAATGGATTGGTACAAAGGATATGGCAAAGGCCGCTGAGACCATTGTGCATTTGAGTATTATATGGGAGGAGAAGGGTTAGGGGTTATCAGAAATACATCCTAAAGATTTTCTGTTGCACATTTAAAACATCCCTATCTTCAATAAAATTTTATAACAATGGATATAATAAAAGATTTTTGGTGGCTGATACCTATTTTCCTGGTAATTGCAGGAGGGTTATTTACCATCAACCAGGGCACCATCGGTGTGGTAACACGCCTGGGAAAATATCATAGCATTAAAAAGCCGGGTTTAAATTTTAAAGTACCTTTTTTAGACCAGCTGTATAAAAGGGTAAGTATTCAAAACCGCTCGGTTGAGCTGGAGTTCCAGGCCGTAACAGTTGACCAGGCGAATGTGTATTTTAAATCGATGTTGCTGTATTCGGTATTGAATATTGATGAAGACACTATCAAAAACGTAGCGTTTAAATTTATAAGCGAAAAAGACCTGATGCAGGCATTGATACGCACTGTTGAAGGAAGTATCCGTGCATTTGTATCAACAAAAAAACAGGCTGAAGTTTTAAATGTACGCAGGGATATTGTTGAGAATGTAAAGGAACAGGTAGATGTTCAACTGGAAAGTTGGGGCTATCATTTACAGGACCTTCAGATAAATGATATAACCTTTGACGAAGCCATTATAACCAGCATGAGCAAGGTAGTGGCAAGTAATAATTTAAAAGCTGCTGCTGAAAATGAAGGGCAGGCTTTACTGATCACCAAAACCAAAGCGGCAGAAGCAGAAGGTAACGCCATTAAAATTGCAGCAGAAGCAGAAAGACAGGCGGCACAATTACGTGGACAGGGTGTTGCATTGTTTAGGGAAGAAGTGGCTAAAGGTATGAGCCAGGCTGCAGAACAGATGAAACAGGCAAATTTAGATACCAATGTAATTTTGTTTAGTATGTGGACCGAGGCCATCAAAAATTTTGCTGAGTATGGAAAAGGCAATGTCATCTTTTTAGATGGGAGCAGTGAAGGGATGGAAAAGACCATGCGTCAGATTATGGCCATGCAGCAAATGGATGGAAAGAAGTGATGTGTATTAAAAAAACATATTTTATAAGAGCCGGATTTATCCGGCTCTTTTGTAAAATTTATTTTAACATTTTTTTGTAATGCAATTGCTGTTTGTTTGCGTTTACAAAAAGTCAATAAATAGTATTGATATAATTATCGTAAAATAAAAAACAGAAACAATTACATTTGCCCTAAATCAATTAAATATGTTTGATATCCTATTGCAGATAGACAGCACTAAGGCAGCTACAGAATTATTATCTCAAAAATCAGAATCGGTGTGGGGTGTACTTGCTAAAGGGGGATTATTAATGATCCCTTTATTATCCTTACTGGTTATAGCTATTTTCTTTTTTATTGAACGCTACATCACCATTAGCAAGGCTGCTAAAATTGAAGAAAATTTTATGAGTATTATCCGTGATAATATCGTTACGGGTAATGTAACTGCCGCCAGGAGCCTTGCAAAAAATACCAATAACCCTGTTGCAAAAGTTATCGATAAAGGCATCCAGCGTATTGGCAAACCCATTGATGCTATTGAAAAAAGTATGGATAATGTTGGCGTATTGGAAATGTATAAATTGGAGAAAAACTTATCAATCATTTCTATCATTGCACGTATTGCACCGTTGTTCGGCTTTTTAGGAACCATCATCGGTATGCTGGCCCTTTTCAAAGGCATTGCAGCTACATCAGAATATACGCCCAATACTATAGCTGATGGTATCTACATAAAAATGATTACTTCTGCTACAGGGTTAATTATAGGTATACTCGCCTACCTGGCACATAGTTTTTTACAGGCGCAAATTGCCCGTATTGAAAATAAAATTGATGCTGCAAGTGCTGAGTTTGTTGATATATTACAGGAACCGACACGTTAATATTCCGGGAAATTAAAAATTTTCTTTCGTGTAATCAGTTTTAATTAATGCAATACAAAAATATGAGCTTAAGAAAAAAATTTAAATCAGAAGGTGCAGAAGTTGATACGGGTCCATTAAATGATATCCTGTTTATTTTAATGTTCTTCTTTTTGATCATTTCTACATTGGCCAATCCCAATGTAATAAAGTTGAGCAACCCAAAAGCGAAAAGCGATACCAAGGCAAAGCAAAGCGTAATTGTAAGTATTGATAAGAACAGGGTTGTTCATGTAGGGCAGCAAAAAATTCTATTTGATTCTTTGGAATCTTCTTTAAGAACCCATATTCATGTAGGTGACAGTATAAAACCTGCGGTAGTTATCAATGCAGATTCGCTGGTGGCCTGGAAAGATATTGTAAAAATAATGAGCGTAGCAAAGAAATTAGGTGCTACAACTTCTGCCTCGGTAAGCAATCAATAAGCGGCCATCACCATTCTTTCTTTACCGAAAATGTCTTTTTGTATTGTTACCTCTTTGAATTGTTGTAAAAACAATGCTGCAGTTTGGTTAGCAAAATCTTCATGGGTTTCCATAAAAATTTTCCCGTTTGGGTTAAGATGCTTGCCTGCAAAATCGGCTATTTTTTTATAAAATAATAATGGCGAATCATCTGGTACAAATAATGCCTTGTGCGGCTCAAATAAGGTTACATTGTTATCCATTTTTTCTTTTTCATTAATGGGTATATAAGGCGGATTACTGATAATAATATCAAACATAGGTAATACGGCCCATTGGCTTTCATCTAAAAAATCAAGCTTAAAAAATTCAATGGAGCATTGTTGGGTAGTGGCATTTTCTTTAGCTACAAGCAATGCCTGTCTGCTTACATCAATGGCAGTTACAATTGCCTGGGACATATTTTTTTTTACCGCAATGGCAATGCACCCGCTTCCAGTGCCAATATCCAATACCACTGGCATTTTAAAATGTTTTCCTTCATTTAAAACCAATTGAACCAGTTCTTCCGTTTCAGGCCTTGGTATTAAAACATGTTCATTCACTTTTAATTTCATATTATAAAACCATGCTTCACCCAATACATATTGTATCGGTTTGTGTTGCAGTAGTACTGCTAATGCAAGTTCTATTTCTTTGTTTTTCAGATTAACTAATCGTTGATTGGGTTTTTTAATAATATCAAAACGCTTAATACCAGCAATGCTTTCAAATACCCAATCAGTTATTACTGTAGCTTCATTTAAATCGTAAATGATTTGTATTTGTTGCAGAAAAGAATGGTATTGTTCTTTAATTGTCATTTTAGCAAACATACTTTATTTTTCTATTCATAATTTTGCAGCCTGTCAACACATGAAACATATATGCGCCGTTGCCTTCAACTGGCAAAACTGCGGGCTGGCCACGTGGCGCCAAACCCCATGGTTGGTGCAGTGTTGGTATATCAAAATACAATTATCGGCGAAGGGTATCATCAGCAACATGGGCAGGCACATGCAGAGGTAAATTGTATCAACAGCGTGAGTGAAGCACATAAGTCTTTGATAGAAAAAAGCACGCTGTATGTGTCATTGGAACCTTGCGCCCATCATGGTAAAACGCCGCCTTGTGCCGACCTGATTATAAAAAATAATATACCTAATGTAGTAATTGCATGCAGGGATGTTTACGCGGAAGTTGATGGTAAAGGAATTCAAAAATTGCAACAGGTGGGGATTAATATTATTACTGGCATATTGGAAAAAGAGGCATTGGAATTGAATAAACGTTTTTTTACTTTCCATACAAAAAAATGTCCTTACATTATATTAAAATGGGCGCAAAGCAATGATGCTAAAATTGCTGAACTCAATTTTTCAGCTGTAAAAATTACTAATGATACAACCAACCGGCTGGTACATCAATGGCGCAGCCAGGAAGCGGCTATTCTTGTAGGTACCAATACTGCGCTGCATGATAATCCAAAACTCACTACAAGATTTTGGGAAGGCAAAAACCCTGTAAGGTTAGTGATTGACAGGCAACTAAAGCTACCGGCATCTTTGCACCTTTTTGATGGGTCAGTTAAAACCATTGTATTTAATCAAATAAAAGAAGGTCAGGAAAACGGAATAATGTTTTATAAGTTAGATGTTGATGAAAATATAATCCCAGGGTTATTAAATGCCTTGTATCAGTTAAATATTCAAAGTGTGCTTGTTGAAGGTGGAGCGATACTGCTTCAATCTTTTATTGATCAGCATTGCTGGGATGAAGCCAGGGTAATTATCAATGAAGAACTGAATATTGGGGATGGAATAAAAGCACCGCTTCTTAAAAACAACCGGCTTATCGATACCCAAAAAATAGGCGTCGATCTTATATCAACTTATCAACCTGAATAAAAATAATATAACAACATTGATTACAACAAGCGATAAAACATTTTACTATACGATTGAAAAACCTTCGGTTGAAGAATTCAAAGATAGGGGCAGTAAATTTATTGCTTATGCCTACCCGATAGAAACAACAGATGATTTTAAAAAACTGTTGCAAAATTTAAAAAAAGAACATCCTAAGGCTGTGCATCATTGTTTTGCTTACCGGCTAGGAACAGACGGCAATAATTTTAGGGTAAGTGATGATGGTGAACCATCAGGAACAGCGGGACGACCCATATTAGGACAAATAGATAGTAAAGAAATAACAAACACGGCTATCATTGTAGTCAGGTATTTTGGAGGTACATTATTGGGTGTGCCGGGTTTAATAAATGCATATAAAACAGCTGCAACATTGGCTTTGCAGGTAGTGCCCATAATTCAAAAGCAGGTTGAAGTTATCTTCAATATACAATTTGATTATACTCAAATGAATGAAGTGATGATGGTAATGAAACAATACAATTGTACGATCATCAGTAAGGAAATGCAATTGTTCTGTCATATCAATGCAGGTATTGCCAAAACCCGTTTACATGAAGTACTTTACCGGCTGAAAGAATTACAGCAGGTGGAAGTTAAAAAAATAGAATAATAATTTGTACTTTTCTGAAAACATTTTTTATGGCAATAGAAAAAAAGTATAAAAGTTTTTGGAGTTTTTATCCTTACTATCTTACAGAACATGGTGATGCCAAAAACAGGGTATTGCATTTCATCGGAACATTGGGTTTACTGTTTATTTTAGGTGCAGCTATTGTATTAAAAAAATGGTGGATGCTTTGGTTGATACCGGTTTGTGGTTATGGTTTTGCCTGGGTGGGCCATTACTTTATTGAGAAAAATAGGCCGGCAACTTTCACTTACCCACTGTATAGCCTGGCAAGCGATTTTGTAATGTTCTGGCATATATTAACCGGGCAAATTAATAAAAAACTGGAAGAAGCGAAAAGAACAATCAATTAGATTTACATGAACATTGAAATATTGCGGGAATATGTTTTACAAAAACCATCGGTTACAGAAGGTTTTCCTTTTGGAGAAACTACCATTGTACTTAAAGTAAAAAACAAAATGTTTTTATTGGTGGCTTTAGACACGGGTGATTTGCGGTTTAATGTAAAATGCAATCCTGATAAAGCGATAGAACTGAGAGATGAATATCCAGACAATATATTGCCGGGATACCACATGAATAAAAAACATTGGAATACAGTTATTGCCACCGGTAAATTATCTAACAAACAATTACTGCAGATGGTAGATGAATCTTATGCGTTGGTTGCCTGGTAGGGCCACGCCTCGGCCTGATCCTGCTTTGGTTAATAAAAAACACACCCATACACAAAATAAAAGCTGTTTGCCATGAAAGATGATGAAAAATTTTCTGATGACCCGGAAGAAAATATCCGCCTCGAAAACGAGTTTCTGACAATTAAATTGAAGGCACAATACGGCGATGCTTTTTTTATGGAAACCAATGCTGACCTTCCACCGGAAATAGAAAACCAATTTTTAAAAAATATCATGGCATTTGAAGATGCCAATATAAACAAAGCTACTTCCACCGTTTACGAAACCATTGGAAAGCCAGCGTATAAACCGGCAGAAGAATTGGTTGAAGGGGAGCTTAGCAGGGAATTGAAAAGAATGAATGTTCTTTTGCAGAAACATAACCTGGCCCTTGATATTTGTGATGGGCCTTATCCTGATTTAACAATTTATAAATTTATTACCGAAGAGTTATTTGCGCATGAGCTGGAAATGAATGGCATACCCGGTATGACGATGAATTTTATTTATGAAGAGTTTCATCTCAACCATAAAGCTGAAATAACAAAATGTACACACCAGTTTTTGAAACATTGGTTTACTGGCAATTTTGATGATTATGCTATTGAATTAAGTAATGATATTATTATGTTTAATGGCAGGCAAATGAGCAGGGGAGAACTGATTGTTAAGATGCAACTCTTCTTTAATGCCTTTGAACAATTTATAGATGATGCATACAATATAGACAAGGTGGTTTTTGAAATAAAAGATGAAACCCACACGGGGATGGGTTATGCAGAGGGGATGCTTAAATATGATGCGTTGCTGGAGAAAGGAGAAAGCATTCACTATGAGGGCCCTTACAAACTTTACATGCAAATGGAAAATAATTACTGGAATATCTTTTATTTTGTAGTGCCGGGGTTTAAATGGTAGTTGCCATTCCCATTTTATTTAAACCTTTCACTCACTAACAACTCCTTACTTCCTAAAGTATAACTGTAAAATCCTTCTCCGCTTTTAGCACCCAGCTTTCCTGCAGCAACCATATTTACCAATAATGGGCAGGGTGCATATTTAGGGTTACCAAATCCTTCCTGCAATACTTTTAAAATACTAAGGCAAACATCCAGTCCAATAAAGTCTGCTAGTTGCAATGGCCCCATTGGATGGACCATACCCAGCCTCATTATAGTATCAATTTCAGTTACACCAGCCACACCTTCATATAAACTATAAATGGCTTCGTTTATCATGGGCATTAAAATACGGTTGGCAATAAAACCCGGGTAATCATTTACTACACAAGGCACTTTGCCCAACTGTTTGCTAAGTTCAATAATTGTATGGGTCACCTCTTTTTTAGTGGCATAGCCGTTTATTATTTCTACCAGTTTCATCACTGGCACAGGGTTCATAAAATGCATACCAATTACCGATTCCGGCCGTTTTGTTACGGCAGCAATTTTTGTAATGGAGATGGAAGACGTGTTGGTTGCAAGGATGCAGCCAGCAGGCGCAGCTTCATCTATCTGCTTAAATATTTTTAATTTAAGTTCGGTATTTTCTGTAGCAGCTTCAATAGCCAGCTGTGCATTTTGCACGCCTGAAGCCATGTCTGTTGTTGTGGTAATATTAGCTAAAGCAGCTTTCTTTTGGTCTTCAGAAATAATTTCTTTACCTACCTGCCGGTCTAAATTTTTATCAATGATGGTAATTGCTTTTTCTAATTGTATTGCATTTACATCAATTAATGTAACAGCAAAGCCATTTTGCGCAAATACATGCGCAATACCATTACCCATGGTTCCTGCCCCAATAATTGAAACATTTTTTATCATATAATTTTAATAGCGGGCTAAAGCCCTTTGTTATATTTCATTATTTCTCTCTGGCCTAAAGGCCATAGCAACTCATAAAGGCCAAAGCAATTCATTTTACAAAGCAATTAAGAAGACAATAATATTTTAAAGTTTTATGCGGTTTCCAAAAATAAGAACTGTATTAAATTTAGGAAGCGCTGCATAAAGAAATAAAAGTAAAAGAGTGCGACGCAACAATGATGCTATGAAATACAAATGTCTGTTACAAAAACCTCATCCCAACCCTTCTCCTTCAGAAGAAGGAACTCGGAGTTAGCCCCTCTTAACTCCACAAAAATCTTCGTTGTAATCTCCTCCATTTCTCTCCCCCTCCTGGGAGGATAGGAGGGGCTTCTATTTAAACGCATTCAATCCTGTAACATCCATACCCGTAATCAACAAATGAATATCATGTGTGCCTTCATAGGTAATAACACTTTCCAGGTTCATCATGTGGCGCATAATGGGGTACTCGCCTGTAATGCCCATTCCACCAAGCATTTGACGGGCCTCCCTGGCAATATTTGTGGCCACTTCACAGGCATTTCTTTTTGCCATGCTTACCTGCTGAGGGGTTACCTTCCCTTCGTTCATCAATACCCCAAGGCGCCAGTTAAGCAATTGTGCTTTGGTAATTTCTGTTACCATTTCGGCCAATTTTTTTTGTTGCAACTGAAATCCAGCAATTGGTTTGCCAAACTGCACCCTTTCCTTGGCATAATTTAAAGCAATATCGTAGCAATCCATAGCCGCACCAATTGCGCCCCATGCAATACCGTAGCGGGCCTTGGTTAAGCACCCCAGCGGCCCCTTCAATCCTTTTACATTGGGTAGTATATTTTCCTTTGGAATTTTTACATTATCAAAAACCAATTCACCGGTTGCACTTGCCCTTAAACTCCATTTACCATGTGTTGTAGGTGTACTAAAACCTTCCATCCCCCTTTCAACTATAATGCCTTTAATTTCACCTGCATCATCCTTTGCCCAAACTACTGCAACCTGTGCAAACGGGGCATTACTGATCCACATTTTGGCACCATTTAAAATAACGTACCCGTCGCTGTTATCTTTATAATTGGTGAGCATACCGGCTGGGTCACTGCCATGGTTAGGTTCCGTTAAACCAAAACAGCCCAGCCATTCTCCACTGGCAAGCTTTGGTAAATATGTATTGCGCTGTGCTTCGTTGCCATATTGATAAATAGGAAACATCACCAGACTTCCCTGTACACTTGCGGTACTTCTAACCCCGCTATCACCACGTTCCAATTCCTGCATCATTAAACCGTAGCTGATATAATCAAGTCCGCCGCCGCCATATTGTTCCGGCACTGTTGGGCCAAAGCAACCCAGGTCGCCTAATTGTTTTATAATTTGTTGAGGAAATTCTGCACGTTGCGCATAATCTTCAATAATTGGCGAAATTTCTTTCTTCACATAACTGCGTACACTCTCTCTTATCAACTTATGTTCTTCAGTTAATAATTCGTCTACATTAAAATAATCGGGACTTTGAAAATTGTCTGTTTTAGCTGCCATTGTAAATACAGGCCCCCTCGTTCCCCAAGGGGGAAGTGGAGGAGATTGGTTAGAAGATTATGTAATATGTTTTATTGTAACAAGCATTTGTAATTCTATTTAGCTTCATTGGCGTCGCACCCTTGTGCCGAAAACCACTGTTGAACTTTTACCAAAGCCTATAATTGAAACTGATTTTAATCCGTTCTAATTGGTGTAATCCGTGTTCCTATCCCCCGCAAAGATAATATCTTCAACACCACAAAAATGCTTGTGTTTACCTTTGATGCAACATTGTTTAAAACATCTTGTCTCTAATTAATAAAACCTTCTTTTTTGGAACTGACATTAACGCCACATCACGATGAATTGATAGAACGCTGCAAAAAAGGCGAAGCAGCGGGATATAAAGAATTATATCAGCGTTATGCCAAAGCAATGTTCAATACCTGCTTAAGGATTGTAAATGATTTTGCTGAAGCAGAAGATATATTGCAGGAGAGTTTTACGGAAGCATTTAAAAATCTTCATGCTTTTGAATACCGAACCAGTTTTGGCGGCTGGCTCAAACAGATATGTATTAACCGCAGCATTAACCAACTTAAAAAAAGAAGGGTTAGTTGGGTAGATATTGATGGAACAAATACTTTTAACATTGCAGAGGAAGCATTTGTTGATGAAAATGAAATTTCATTAAAAGTAGCATCAATAAAAAAATCAATAATGGCATTACCCGATGGTTACCGTACGGTGTTGAGTTTGTATTTACTGGAAGGTTATGATCATGAAGAAATAGCAGCAATACTGAATGTAAAAGAATCAACATCAAGAACCCAGTATATGCGTGCAAAACAAAAATTATTACAACTTTTAAAAGAAACAACATGTTCAGAAAGTTAGGGAAATTTATAGGCGATAACCGCAAAGAATTTGATGATGAAATTCCATCAGCAGCTGTGTGGCAAAATATTGCTGACGGGTTAAGAGAAAAACAGCAAAAAAAATTTATACTTACCCCTCTTTATAAATGGAGTATTGCGGCATCAATTTTACTTACAGCCGGCATAACCATTTTTTTAATGCTGAATAATAAAAAACCGACTGGCAATTTTACGGCTTCTGTAAAAACTGACTCAGCCGCAGATGTCAATAATGCGCCCGAAAACACACCCGAGGTAAATGAATTTGCAAAACTGGTAATGCTAAAGCAGGAAGAGCTTAAAGCCCTTGCACCAGAACAACCAGAATTATATAAAAAATTTACTGCCGATATTAACCAATTGGACAGTTCTTATAAATCCCTGAAAAACCAACTTAGTGTTACACCTAACCGTGAAATACTCATTGAAGCAATGATTCAAAACCTGGAGCTGCAGCTGAATGTACTGAATCAGCAATTAAATATCATCAATCAAATTAAACAATCAAAAAAGAACACTCATGAAAAAAATAGTCAAACTACTTAGCATAGTACTGTCCTTGTTCATACTGCAGCAAAATGTTTTTGCACAGAATGATAATAATAAAAAATATGAATTTGTAAAAAACAAAGCTGTCAATAAATCGTATACTGTTTCTTCATCAGATAAATTGACTATTCAAAATTCATTTGGTGATGTTCAGGTACATACCTGGGCTAAAAACGAAATAAAAATTGATGTATCAGTAGAAGTATCGGCAAATTCAGAAGCTGTGGCACAAAAAATAATTGATGGCATTAATGTAGCCGATTCGAAAAATGGCGGAGATATTTCATATAAGACTTCTATAAAAGGTGTCAATACTTCAAAAAATGAAAAAACCACCATGAAAGTGAATTATGAAATTTCTATGCCTGCATCTAATCCTTTACGTATCAGTAACGAGTTTGGTGCAACCGTTTTACCTGATTATAAAGGGGAAGTTGAACTGACGAGTAAGTTTGGGTCCTTGACTACAGGTGATTTAAGCAATGTAAAATCAGTGGATGTTGAATTTGGTAAAGCCAATATTGAAAGTATTGTTGATGGCCCTATAAGTATAAAATACTCTTCGGCAGAAATTGGCAAACTGTCTGGTAAAATAAAACTGGATTTAGAATTTAGCAGTGCAACAAAAATTAAAATCGATAACAGCCTTACCAGTCTTGATGCAAAAGTATCCTACTCAACAATAAACCTTAGGCCTGTTGGCGATCTGCCTGCTACCTATACTATCTCCACCAGCTTTGGAAGTTTTAAAAACAAGACCAATATAAAATTTGATAGTGATGAAAATAATGATGAGGACAAAGGCCCAAAATTTGACCATAACTACAATGGGAAATCGGGAAGCGGGTCAATACCAATTAAATTAAATACTAGCTTTGGAAATATAATTTTAGGAGAAGCCACTGATGATGATATGAAAGATAAAGACAAGTCAAAATCCAAAACAAGGGTTACTTCATAAAAACTCTTTAGCGATTAATGATAAAAGGTTCGTAATTATTTACGGGCCTTTTGTATTTTCGGTAAAAATATTTTTATGCACCATACTATAAAATTTTTATTGATAGCTGTTATGTGTACTGGTTTTTTTGCCAGTGCATCAGCCCAGGCACAGGTTAAACAATATTGGTTTGTAATGCTTACAGCAGGTAATAACCGCACCCAGGATTCAGCCACTGCCGCTAAAATACAGGAAGGCCACATGGCAAACATCAATCGTTTATATAATGAAGGTAAATTAAAAGTGGCTGGCCCATTTGGTGATGATGGCAAATGGATAGGTATTTTTATTTTTGATCCGATGGCTATCGGATGCGTAACAAAAGAAGAAGTAGAAACCTTATTAAAAACTGACCCTGCAATTGCTGCGGGAAGGCTTGCATACGATATCCATCCATGGTGGACCGCAGTAACAGGAAGTTTTGTACCTGGTAAGCCTGTAAAAAACCCCTAATGGTATTGACTTTAAGCTAAAAATTCCAGATATGCAATTTTATGTAAAAATGGAATTGTATTCCATTTTTGCATATTTTTGTAAAAATGGAATTGTATGATTGAACGGCAAATACTGTCTGATGCCAAATATACCCTTACCCAGTTCAGGGCAATTTGTATTACCGGGCCAAGGCAAAGCGGTAAAACCACTTTAAGCAAAATGTTGTTTAAGGGTAGGCCTTATGTAAATTTTGAAAACCCGGCTCAGCAAAAAGATGCAGATGCAGATATAGCAGCCTTTATGAAGAAATATGCAAAGGGTGCCATTTTGGATGAAGTACAAAGGGTGCCAGATGTTTTCAGGCAATTGCAGGGAATGCTGGATAAAAATACCAAACGTGGGCAATTTATATTAACCGGCTCTAATAATTTCTTATTGCAGCAGCAAATAAGCCAATCGCTTGCGGGGCGGGCAGGTTATTTAGAGTTGTTGCCTTTGTCTTATGCCGAATTACAAAAGGCTGATTTGGCAAGTGATAATATCAATCAGCATATAATTACTGGCGGATATCCCGAAATATGGAATGAAAAACTAAACCCTTACAGATGGATGGGCGGTTATATACAAACTTATTTACAGCGGGATGTAAGGTTACTGCGAAACATCACGAATTTTTCTGCTTTTAACCGATTTGTTTTGTTGTGTGCCAATTATGCAGGGCAAATATTGAACAGGGATGAATTAGCAAAACAGGTTGGTGTGGATACCAAAACTATTTTGGCGTGGTTAGGTGTACTGGAAAGCAGCTATATAATTTATACGTTACAGCCCTGGCATAATAATTTGAACAAAAGAATTATAAAAAGCCCAAAATTGTATTTTTACGATACGGGTTTGCTTTGTTACTTATTGAATATTAACAGCCAGACAGCATTGGCAAAACATAATGGTTACGGAGCTATTTTTGAAAACTGGACAATAACAGAAATTAAAAAGAACAGGGTAAATGCAGGTATTAACGGGGGCATGTATTATTTCAGGGATAGTGCGGGCAATGAAGTGGATTTAATCATCGAAAAGAATAGTGAAATAATCGGCATAGAAATAAAGGCAACAAAAAAACCAGACAGCAGCCATTTTCAGGGATTAAAATACTGGCAGAAATATCAACAAAACAGCAAAAGTATATTATTGCACGGGGGTAGTAAAAATGATATAATAGATGACAGAACCGGTATTTTACCCTGGCTGGGAATTGGTAATATTTAAATAATATTGAGCAGCATTATAACCTTTGCCCTGAAAAGAATCAGAAAATCAGGCTTTGCCCAGATAAGTTGCCATCTCAGTTTGATATTGTAAAGCAATGGCTCTTGCCTCTGTAGCAAAATCTTCTTTTTCGCTGGCGTAAATAATCGCCCTGCTGGCGTTTACCAGCAGGCCACAATCCTTGTTGAGGCCATATTTACTTACATCCTGCAAACTGCCGCCCTGGAACCCAACACCTGGTACCAGTAAAAAATGATGAGGTATTATTTTACGGATATCTTCTAATACACTCGCTTTGGTAGCGCCAATTACAAACATCAGGTTGCTTTCATTACCCCAGCTACTTACCGTTTTTAAAACTTCTTCGTATAAAAAATGATCAGCTATTTTTTTTTGTTCAAAGTCTTTACTTCCACTGTTGCTGGTTAATCCTAAAACGATGGCCCATTTATTATCAAATTCTAAAAATGGGCGAACACTGTCTTCGCCCATATAAGGTGCTACTGTTATAGAATCAAAATTAAGTGTCTCAAAAAAAGCCTTGGCGTATTGACTGGATGTATTGCCAATATCACCCCGTTTGGCATCTGCAATAGTAAAATGTTCTTTCGGAATATAGCTTACGGTTCTTTCCATTATATCCCATCCTTTTGCACCCAGTACTTCGTAAAAGGCTGTATTGATCTTGTATGCAACACAAAGGTCTTTTGTGGCATCAATAATCTGCCTGTTAAATTCAAATATTGCATCCGGATGGTTTTGAAGATGCTTGGGTATTTTATCAAAATCAGTATCCAATCCAACGCAGAGGTATGATTTTTTTAATTTTATTTGTTCGATGAGTTGTTGTCTTGTCATAATAATTCAGTTAACATTTTTTCTCTCTTTCCATTTATTGATAGCGTCTTCAAAAAAATCTTTTATTTCTTTTCTCTTTCCTTCTACACAAACTTTAAATTGTGACTTGTCTTTTTTTGTTATGAGCATATATGGGCAATATGTAGTTCCTGCATCATAGACTGTGTCAATAGATATAATATCTTGATAGAAAGCAGATGAAATTTCATTTTTAGCTTTATTTTTTTCGTCAATCCAATATTTCGCTAATCTTTTATCAGTGAAAAAATTTCCCGAAACCTTATTTTTAAACTCTGAATAAAACTTATAGATAGTTTCGTCTTTATCAAGTAAATTAAGTTTTTGAATTCGCTCTATATCCAACTCACTTAATTGTTTACCTGGCTCAATATGATTACAAGCATTTAATAAAAGAAATGATATGAGAAATAGTTTTTGGAAAACTTTCATAAATTTAATTAATTCAATTAGTTCTGTTTGGAACGGTTAACTTTTCCATTTGATCTGCAATTTTTACAGAATTTTCATCACCTCTTTTTTTCAATTGTTCAATGATGTGTATTTGCTCCTGTTGGGTTTTGTTTTGACTTAGTTTAAAAACATTATCAAGGCTTTCTATTTCTATTGTAAAACCAATAATTGCCTTTAACATTTGCATGATATATTCTTTTGGCATTTTGTTAAATGCTGCAGCAGTTTCTACGCCTTCATATTTATTGGTAACAGCTTTTATTGCTTCAAATGTTCCTTCTTCATCTGTAAAGATTATTTTTCCTTTTGCATGAACAGTCATATAATTCCAGGTAGAAGCTTTTTGCGGATTATTGTACCAGCTTGCGCTTACATAACAATGCGGGCCATTAAAAATTACCAGTACATTTTCATTTTTAACAAATGCTTTGTGATGATCTGTGTTCTTCATCAGGTGACCAGCCAATAACATTTTGCCCTCATCAGTAACAACTATTTCTAAAGGAATATGCGTTGCCACAGGATACTGGTCTGTTAAACCGGTAATAATTGCGAAAGAATTTTCTTTCATAAAAGCAATTATTTTGTCACCGTCTTTTTCTGTAAAATAAGGAAGTTTATACATTAAGCAGTTTTTAAAATTTGTTGTAATGTCTCTGCAAAAATATATATTTCTTCAAAGCTATTGTATAAAGGGACCGGTGCAACCCTTATCACGTTGGGTTCTCTCCAGTCTGCAAAAATGCCATTGGGCAGCAATGTATCAAAAACAGCTTTTGCATTTTTATGAATAGAGAGCGAAACCTGGCAACCTCTTTCATCAGGATCGGCAGGAGTAATGATTGAAAATTTTTCTTCGGGCTGGTTTATATGGTTGAGCACAAAAAACAAATATGCATTTAATGCTTTGCCCTTTGTTATTAAGTTATTGAAACCTGCATCTGCAAATATTTCCAGCGAAGCTTTGTGTGTGGCCAATAACATCATCGGCGATGTGCTCATTGACCAGCTTTCTGCTGAGGGAGACGGTGTAAAAGTATTGCCCATTTTAAAACGGTTGGCAGCAGTGTTACCCCACCAGCCTTCCAGCCTTTTTAATTTGTTATTGTGCAAATGTTTTTGATGTACAAATGCACCTGCAATGGCACCGGGGCCACTGTTTAAATATTTATAATTGCACCAGCAGGCAAAATCAACCTGCCAATGGTGTAATTGTAAATGTATATTTCCTGCTGCATGGGCAAGGTCAAAGCCTGCATAGGCACCGGCTTTGTGTGCAGCATCGGTAATTGCTTTTATACTAAAAACCTGGCCGGTATAATAACTTACGCCGCTAAATAAAACAAGTGCAACACTATCCTTATGTGCCTCAATGGTTGCCAATATATCGTCGGATGTAATAAGATCTGTACCTTCTTTGGGATATACTTCGATAATGGCATCTGAGGCATTAAGACCATGTAATTTTACCTGCGATTGAAATGCGTATTGATCAGAAGGGAATGCTTTTGCTTCGCAAATAATTTTGTAACGTGTTTTTGTTGGCTGGTAAAAAGAGATCATCAGTAAATGAAGATTTACCGTTAAATGATTCATTGTGACAATTTCCTCGTTTTGTGCGCCAATAATATTGCATAAAAGCGGGGTAATTTTTTGCTGGTAATTCAGCCATGGGTCTTTGCCAAGGAAAAATCCTTCTACACCAAAATTAGCCCAGCCTTCCATGATAGTCATTACTTCATCCTGGGCAGTTTTTGGTTGCAGGCCTAATGAGTTGCCCAAAAAGTAAATGGCTTTTTTATCTTTCAGATAAGGAATGTAAAATTGCTCCCTGTAATTACTTAATGGATCATTATTATCTAAATTTTGCGCATAAGCCAACGAGAATTGATGCTGCATAAAGATGAGTTCTAATTTTTTTGCCGTTAAGGCGTTAAGACGTTTTTAATACTTTATAATAAAAAAATACGCTTGAAGAAACTATACCAAAGCCATTCGGGTGCAAACGTTTTTAAAACGTCTTAACGCCTTAACGGCTAATTAAATAGATTTGGATAATCTGTAATGATTCCATCTACACCCATCTCTTTTAATTGGTTTATTTTTTTTGCATCATTCACTGTCCACGGAATTACTTTTATATTTTGCTGATGACATTTTTCAAGTAGTAATTTAGTAACCAATAAATAATCAGGGCTATAAATTGTTGGTATAAAACCAAGGGCTTTACTTTGGTCATCCAGCGACCGTTTATCATAAGCTTCAATCAGCATAGCTGTTTTAATATTTGGATAATGCTGGTGAAGGTATTTAAGGGTCCTAAAATCGAAGGACTGGATGATAACATAGTTTTCCATTTTTTTTGCTATGATTACTTTCATCAGTAACTCAACAAATTCGGCAGGTTCGGGATGATAGATATTATCAGTGGCCGGCATTGTTTTGGTTTCAATATTAAAAAAGGGATAAGGCCTCTTTGCCGTGAGCATATAATTTTTAACCGAATCAAACAGGGCTGCCAAAGAAGGTTTATGAACAGCTATTTTTTGTTGTTGCGGAAACCGGGGATGAGGTTTTAAACCAACATCCATTTTTTGACTTTCCTCAAAGGTCATTTTATAAATATTATAATTCTTCTCGTCTTTTTCATCAATAAAAGAATTGCCCGGCAGTACAGTGGTTATTTCATGATTAAAAAATGGTTCATGCGAAAGAATAGCAACGCTGTCTTTTGTAAATGAAATATCCATTTCCAAGGTGGTAACGCTTAGGTCCAATGCTTTCAACATGGCCGGAATAGTATTTTCAGGCATTAATCCGCGACAGCCACGGTGACCCTGTTTATCAAATGAAATTACTGGCGCAGCAGGTGTTGAAGGTATTTTATTTTGACTGTTCATTTTTTTATTTGAAGAACAGGCCATCAGCACCAACAAACAATATGTTGTCATTACTTTTATTGATGATGGCATTTGAATTTGCTGTTTGATTATGATAAAACTGGTTTAAACATAATGAAATTTAAATTTCACTATTCCACTAATTCCAGTATTTGCGTTGGCTCCATATTGGCATTTCTCATAGCAATACCTCGTATAGCATTTGCTGCAAAATCAAGAAATGCTTTTTTTGTAAGCTCATCATCGCTTACCATAATCGGTACACCCATATCTCCGCCTTCACGAATAGTTTGTACAATTGGTATTTGCCCCAGAAAAGGAATATCAAATTCTTCTGCCAGGTTTTTGCCTCCGTTTTTTCCAAACAGGTAATATTTATTATCAGGAAGTTCTGGTGGTGTAAAGTAACTCATGTTTTCTACCAGTCCTATTATTGGAACTTTTAATTGGGCCTGTCCAAACATGGCAATCCCTTTTTTTGCATCAGCCAGTGCAACAGTTTGAGGTGTGGTAACTACAATAACACCAGTTACGGGTACGGTTTGTACCACGGTTAAATGAATATCGCCTGTACCCGGTGGCATATCAATTACCAGGTAGTCCAGTTCGCCCCAATCAACATCGCTTACAAACTGGCGGATGGCACTGCTCACCATAGGGCCACGCCAAACCACTGCTTGTTTTTCATCTACCAGTAAACCAATGCTCATCATTTTAATGCCAAATTTTTCAATCGGCACAATTAAGCCCTTACCCTCAGTTTCTTTCATCATTGGCCTGTCGCCCCTAACCCCAAACATAATATGTTGACTGGGCCCATAAATATCAGCATCCATTAAGCCTACGTTTGCACCACTTTGTGCCAATGCCAAAGCCAGGTTACTGGAAATTGTACTTTTACCCACCCCGCCCTTGCCACTCACCACCGCAATAATATTTTTCACGCCACTTAAAACTGTTTTGGCATCTTTTCGGTTACTGCTGGTATTACTGGTAAAATTTACTTTTACAATGGCCTCTTTATTTACCAACAGTTTTACTGCATTAATGCAGGCATTCATTATAAGGTCCTTTAAAGGACAAGCGGGCGTAGTTAATACAACTGTAAACGATACGTCATTTCCACTAATTGCGATATCTTTTACCATATTGAGCGTCACTAAATCCTTACCAAGGTCAGGCTCCTGTACATTGCTGAGTGCCTTTAGTATATCGTCATTTGTCATCGTTCAATTTTTTGTTAAAAATCCTTCTTCAACCTCAAAATTAACCATTGATGCCCTTACTTTGTTTATTAATTAAGGAATGTTGTTATTTTTACGGGCATTTATTCTTTAACCAAAAAATACTGCGTCACATCCTTGCAAATTGGGTATGCCTGCATCATTGAATTTTTTTGAATGAAAATATTTTTTCGATACATTTTACTAGGCGGTTTATTAATCCCGGTTGGTGCAAAAGCACAATTTGAAACACTTAAAGATACTGTGGTGCAATTGTATGGTGTGGTAATGACAGCAGACAGCCTGCAGGCATTACCTGCTGTAAGTGTTGTAGTAAAAGGGCAAAACAGGGGCACTATTACCAATAACCAGGGGGTATTTAGTATAGTTGTTTTAAAGGGGGATGCCATTGAATTTACAAGTGTGGGTTTTAAACCCAAAACTGTGATTGTTCCTAAAGATATAGCCGGCAACCAGTATAGTGTATTGCAATTAATGGTTACAGATACCGTATTCCTGGCGGCAACTATCATAAAATCGAGGCCAACCAGGGAACAGTTTGAAAGGGACTTTTTAAATACACAGGTACCCGATGATGACCTGGAAACAGCCCGGAAAAACACGGATGAAAACAGCCGCAGGTTATTAATGGAATCCTTGCCAAGGGATGGCAGGGAATCAGCCAATCTTTATTTAAAAAATTCAACTGCTAAATATTATTATGCAGGTGGTTTACCTCCCCAGAATATCTTTAACCCTTTTGCATGGGCAGAATTTATCAAGGCATGGAAAAGAGGGGATTACAAGAAGAAGAAATAACTATTTCCTTTTATAATCAGCAATTATTTACCGGCTACTCTTATTTGCCAGGCATTTTATAATGTAGATTTGCATATACTGTAACTTATGCAGTACATCAATATTATTGGCATGATATTTTTTTTGATTGGTTTTATGGGAAGCGGTAAAACACATTGGGGCGAAATTTGGGCTGAAACATATGGCTTTAATTTTATAGACCTTGATGAAGATATTGAAAAAAAAGAGAGAAAAACTATTGCAGCTATTTTTGAAAATAACGGGGAAACTTATTTTAGACAAATAGAAGCCACCACGCTTAGAAGTTTTAATAAGGCCGAAAATACCATTATTGCATGTGGTGGTGGCACACCTTGTTTTTTGGATAATATGCATTGGATGAATGAGCATGGAATCACTGTTTATCTTTCATCTGACAGTTCCGAAATTTTAAAAAGAGTTTTATCTAAACAGGAAAAAAGACCACTACTTAGTAAAATGAATGAAGGAGAGTTGCTTTCCTTTATAGAACAAAAACTACAAGAGCGTGCGCCATTTTATGCGGCTGCAAAATTTACTTTATCAACCTTAAATTTATCCGATAATTCATTTGGCGAAGTATTGGCATTTGCACAAACTGCTTCTTAAATATTATATCTCCATGCAAAAAAACTTTTTAAAATTGGGCGCTTTACTGGGTGCCCTGTCTGTAATTTTAGGTGCTTTTGGCGCACATTCACTAAAGCCAATCATCAGCGAAAAAGGCCTGGCAACTTTTGAAACCGGCGTTCGGTACCAATTTTATCATGTAATTGCATTATTTATAACAGGGATATTATACAAAGAATTTACAAACAATTCTTTACTATGGGCAGGGCGGTTATTTTGGTTAGGAATACTGCTTTTTTGCGGGTCGATGTATTTTTTAACTTTCATTGAAATTGGCGAACTCAATAACTTAAAATGGGTAGGGGCTATCACGCCATTAGGTGGGGCATGTTTTATTGTTGGTTGGATATTTTTGGCTATTGGTATTTCAAAGAAGAGGAGTTAAATCTTCAATGCTTCTATGTAAAATTATGAGTGTGCCATTTTTATTTTCTATTGAAAATTCAATGGTAGATTTTGTCATTCTTTCTTTCATGTTTTTTAAACCGCTGCCGAACATACGTAAATTATTAAAATCAATCCCGATTCCGTTATCCTGAATAAAAAGGGAAATTCCTGTTTTATCTTTCTTTAATGCGAGCGAAACTTCAGTTGCTTTTGCATGTTTCAAAATATTGTTTAATGCTTCCTTCACCACTAAAAAAACGTTTCGCCTTATTTCTCCATTAACAGGAAACTCCGGCAAATCTGTATCAATATGCACAATGCAGTTTACCCCGGTATTTTCAAAGTATTCAAGAGCATAACTGCGTATATAAGCTACCATATTTCCAAACGAATCATTGCTGCTATTCATTGTCCAGATAATAGTATTCATATTATTTAGCAATTCATTGGCAGAGTACGAAATTTTTTCAATTTCCGGTATGGTATCTTTTCCTAACCTTCTCTTGGCAAGTTCGCTAAACAACCTTATAGCGGTAACACCTGCCCCAAGGTCATCATGCATATCAGCGCTTATACGGTTTCGTTCTTCCTGTTGTGCATTTAGCACAGCTATCTTTGTTTCAAAAATTTGCTTTTCTGCTCCCAGGTTTAATGCTTCCTGTTCTTTAATTTTTTCAATTAATTCGGTCCTGTTTTTATAAGTTAACCCAAGTAGAAAAAATATTAATTCACACACAATGCCAAATTCATAATATAACAATGCGCTTGAAAAAAAACTTGACCTGGTAACAGGTAATATTATCAATAGAAAAGATATAATGGAAAAGAAAATTAAAATAGCATTACCAATTACCAGGTAATTAAAAAGTTTATTTTTTTGTTTAATACCAATTACTATATACCATACCCCGATTGCTAAAGCAATAACTTTTGTACAATTTTCCACAAAACTTTGAAGCCAAAAATTATTTGTAAAAAAATAAACATAACTGTAACAAAGTAAAAGTACCATCAGGCCTTTTTCGGTATAGCTAAAAAGTTTGTTTAATAAAGGGTAATATATTTTTGTATCTAAAAACCTGCGGGTAAATGCCATATAAAAAATGGTGCCAATCAATAACAAGGCAAAAGCAAGGTATCCCATAAAAAAACTGGCAAAAACACCACTTCGCCTTTCTATGTATGTATTAAAAAAAACAAGCCCGAACATACAAATAGCATAACAACAATTATACAAAAATTCTTTTTTTCTACTAATGAAAAAATTAGCGGCATTATAAAAAATCATCATTAGCAATAAACCACTTAACAGGTAGCCGGCAACAAGTTCATCGTAGGTTAGTGTATAAAATAATTTCTGAAATTTCGACAGGTAATTTTTTTGAATGATATTGAGATTAAGGGAGTTAAATTTTCTTTTACTAAAATGTAATTCAGTAATAAAAGCTGTTTTTTCTCCAGGGCTTAGTTCTATCGGTTGAAAACCATCCTTTTTACTTTTATCCTTAATCATCTGCAGGCCACCAAATGGTAAAACTTTATAAAGTATAATGCTTCTAAAAGAATTTCCTGGGTAAAAGAAAACTGTATCAGCTGACGGGCTGTTATTTTCCAGGGTAAACTTTATATAAAGGGTTTTGGTAACCCAATCCTGGGGTATAAAATGCTTTATTTTTAAAGAATTATATTTAACCCATTGATTCTGTAAAATATTATCAGGCCTGGTGGTATTATTGCTATCTATAAATAACAGAGATTTATCCGCAATGAGGTTTACTTCATCAAATAGTGAAACGTCGGTGCTTAGGCTGTCAGTATTTGTTTGCCCCTTGGCAAAACCGCTGCATAAAATAAAAAAGAAGATGTAGATTATTTTCTTCAAGTATTATTCGTTTTGTCAAACCTACATCATTTCATTCATAAATTTTATGGTAAATCAGCAAATACTGTAATGTTGCAGTAATGGATTTATATATCTTTGTTACTAATGGCAAGTAAAGTAAAATCATCAAAATCCAAAGGCTCCGGTAAAGAGGGATTTAAAAGCGAAACAACAGAAAAAGTTGAAGTAAAACATTTACTTAAAGACGAGCGTACGCATAAAATAACAGGTACCATTTTTTTGCTGATAGCTTTTTTATTATTCATTTCGTTCACTTCGTATCTTTTTACCTGGCAGGAAGACCAGGATAAAGTTTTTCAGCATGGATATAAATTATTGTTAGGCACCGATGCTAAAGTAAATAACCTGTTAGGCACTTTTGGTGCATTCATTTCTCATTTTTTTATATACAAAGGTTTTGGTATTGCTGCTTATTTCATCAGCAGTTTCTTTTTTGTGGTGGGTATAAATTTATTTTTTGCGAAAAAGATATTTTCTATAAGGCGCAATATTAAATATGTTATTACAGGGCTTATTATTGTAAGCGTAAGCGCTGCTGTATTGATGAATGGAAAAATATTTCCATGGGGTGGTGCAGTGGGTACAATGGTAAAAGAATGGATGTACAGAACTATTGGGCAAATAGGTACTCTGGCGGTAATTGCTGTAGCAATATTGGGCTATATCATCTGGCGTTTTAATCCCGTATTTGCTTTGCCTTCCAGGAAAATAAATAATTTAATGGAAGCAGATGGAATGTTAAATGAAGATGTGTTGCCTGCCGCAGATCTTCCCATACAGGAAGATATTGTTAAGACAGACAATAAGCGAAATACTTTAAAAGGAGATGGAGGGATGTTGAATATCCCATTAGAGGTTAATCCTTCAGCAAACCATGATTTGCAAATTATCGAAAAAGAAATACCTGTGGCATACGAAAAGTTGAAATTGAGCAGGGGGGAAGAAGCGATAGAAAAAAATATTTTTACCAAGGAAAACGATTTGACTTATAATCCAAATAATAAAGCTTTAAATAAAAATAATACTCCTGCTCTTGAACTGGAAATTAAAACGCCAGAGTTTAAAGCCGAACAGGAAGAGCCTGCCATAAAAACTCAGGAGTCTACAACAATTGATACTCCATACGATCCAATCCTTGACCTGCGGGATTATAAATATCCAAAGCTGGATTTATTAGAAGCACATGGCAGTGAAAAAATTATACAAGATCCTGCGGAATTGGAAACCAACAAAAACCAGATCATCAACACCCTGAAAAATTATGATATAAATATTCAAAAAATTTCTGCTACAGTTGGCCCAACTGTTACTTTGTACGAAATAATTCCAGCAGCCGGGGTAAGGATTTCAAGGATAAAAAACCTGGAAGACGATATTGCTTTAAGCCTTGCTGCATTGGGTATACGTATTATTGCACCTATACCCGGTAAGGGCACCATCGGTATCGAAGTGCCAAATGCCAAGAAGACCATTGTAAGCATGCGCACTTTACTCGATAGTGATAAGTTTAAACAAAACAATTTTTCTTTGCCCATCGCTATCGGAAAAAAAATAAATAACGAAAATTTTATTGTTGATCTTGCCAGTATGCCGCACTTATTGATGGCTGGGGCAACGGGTCAGGGTAAATCGGTTGGATTAAATGCAATACTTGTTTCATTATTGTATAGTAAACATCCCTCTCAACTAAAATTTGTTTTGGTTGATCCAAAGAAAGTAGAATTAAGTATTTATAAAACAATTGAAAAACATTTTCTTGCAAAATTGCCTGGTGAAGAAGATGCCATTATAACTGATACAAAAAAAGTAGTTCATACCCTTAATGCACTGTGTATTGAAATGGATAACCGCTATGATTTGTTGAAAGAGGCCGGTTGCCGTAATATCAGGGAGTACAATGAAAAATTTGTTGCCCGAAAATTGAACCCTGAAAAAGGGCACCAATTTTTACCATTTATAGTGTTGGTGGTGGATGAATTTGCTGATTTGATAATGACTGCAGGTAAGGAAGTAGAAATGCCTATTGCCCGTTTGGCCCAGTTGGCAAGGGCCGTTGGGGTACATTTAATTATTGCTACACAAAGGCCAAGCGTGAATATTATTACGGGTACTATTAAGGCTAACTTTCCTGCAAGAATTGCGTTTAAGGTTAGTAGTAAAATTGATAGCCGCACCATTTTGGATGCGGGTGGTGCTGAACAATTGATTGGTAAAGGAGATATGCTGATAAGTTATAATGGCGAGCTGGTACGTTTGCAATGTGCTTTTGTTGATACACCGGAAGTAGATAAAATTGTGGATTTTATTGGTGAACAACGTGGATATGCGCAAGCCTTTTTATTGCCGGAGTATGTTGATGAAAAGGAAATGGAAGGAAAAGATTTTGATCTTAATGATAAAGATTCTTTGTTTGAAGATGCAGCCCGTTTAATTGTAGCAAGTCAAAGCGGTAGTACATCGTTGCTGCAACGAAGAATGAAACTGGGTTATAACCGTGCCGGCAGATTAATGGATCAATTGGAAGCTGCGGGTGTTGTTGGCCCTAACCAAGGTAGTAAAGTAAGGGATGTATTAATTAAAACTGAAGCAGATTTACAAATGTATCTTAATAGCAGCGAGTAGTTTTTATTCCGCCACTTTTTCCATCTGCATACTGCGTGAACCTTTAACTAACAGTAAGGCATTCTTTACAGGCTGTTGTTCAAGCCATGTCTTTGCTTCTGCAGAAGTATTAAAATATAGGTAGGGATGTGCAATTTTATTAAAATCCCCGCCAACAAGCACTACATTATTCCAGGTATATTTTGCAATTAAATCAATAAGCGCCTTGTGTTCAGTAAGGCTTTCATCACCCATTTCCATCATGGCGCCTAACAATAATATTTTATTTTGTCCTTCAATGCCGGCAAAATTTTCTATTGCAGCTTTCATGCTGCTTGGGTTAGCATTGTAGGCATCTAATATTATTTTGTAACCATTTTTTTCAACCATTTGAGAGCGGCTGTTGGAAGGCGTATAAAGTTCCAGGGCATTTTTTATTTGTTCATCCTCCACGTTAAAATATTTGCCAACTGCAACTGCTGCCAGTACATTAGGTAAATTATACGACCCTACTAAATGAGTGGCAATATTTTTTAAGTTAGTGCCGCCAATCATTGAAACTTCTAAAAATTCATTACTATTATTAGTAATTCCGGTAATTTCTGCATCCGTTGTACCATAGGTTTTAATATTGCTTATTCCATGGCTCATTTCCTTTAAATAGGAATAATCACTCATTATAAAAGCGGTGCCTTTGTGCATTCTTAAATAATCAAACAGTTCACCTTTTCCTTTTCTTACACCTTCAATACTGCCGAAACCTTCTAAATGGGCCTTGCCGCAATTTGTAATAAGGCCATGTGTGGGTAGGGTATAGGTGCAATAACTTTCAATCTCTTTTTGATGGTTAGCACCCATTTCTATCACAGCCATTTCTGCATCTTTTTGCACTGATAACAGCGTTAGTGGTATACCGATATGATTATTTAAATTTCCTTTGGTAGTGTAAGTTTTGTACCTGGTGGATAAAACCTGGTGTATTAATTCTTTTGTAGTTGTTTTGCCATTGCTGCCTGTAATGGCAATAAAAGGTATAGCAAATTGTTGGCGATGATATTTTGCCAGTTCTTGTAAGGTAGCTAAAACATCTTTTGATAAAATTAATCTATAGTCGGTAAATTCCTGTACTTCATCAATTACAGCGAATGCAGCACCAGCATCAAGCGCCTGCTTTGCAAATTTATTTCCATTATAATTAGCACCTTTTAAAGCAAAAAAAAAGTCACCAACTTTTAATTTCCTTGTGTCGGTTTGTATCGAGGAGTGCTGAAGAAAAATAGCATATAAATCATTTATTTCCATTCATCAAAAATAGGTTAGAACAAATTATTATCAAGCATTAGTGCAACAAATTAATCAACTTACCCTTAATTAAAAAACCCTTCCTTAAAGGGGAAGGGTTTTTTAATATTGTTATTTTTTTACTGTTTCTTAGAGGTATTTTGTTTACGTTTACCAAAAATATTTCCGTCTTTAAAGCCTGGTCCTTCAGGAGAACCCATATAAGTTTGTGCACAACGGAAACCAATTGTACTTGATGATTGGCTTTCTTCTAAAAATCTGCGTGCGCCTGGCGACAACCAATAAGCCCTGTCATTCCAGCTACCACCTTTAAATACTCTTGATTTATCACTAATTAAAGTAGTAACACCATATTCGTAAAAAGAACCGCTGGTAGAATCTCCGTCCATATAACCCAGCAAATTATTATGCTGATAGTTACGACGGTTTTTTACATCCTCATCACTAGCACCTACTTTTTTCAAATGACCTAATGAATCTCTTTCAAATTCACCAGCACCTGTTTTAAAATACTTTTCAAATTTATTACCTCTGAAATAGTTAAAATCTTCCCCATCAGCATGTGTAGAAGGTCTGTAAACGTCTTGTACCCATTCCGATACGTTACCACTCATATTATATAAACCAAATGAGTTGGGATAAAAAGATTTGATATAACCCGGGATAGCAGCACGGTCATTTAAACCACCAGCCACACCCATATTATCACCACTTCCACGTTTAAAGTTAGCTAAAAACTTTCCCTGCCAGCTGCCTCTGCGGTTATCTCTTAAACCATTAGGGTTTTTGCTCCAGCTATAAATTTGTTGATTAGATATTAACTCTTCACCACTTTTACCTTCTTTTTTGCTAGGGTTTGGATTTTGATCTATTAAACCATAGGCTGCATATTCCCATTCTGCTTCTGTTGGTAAACGGTAACCCATATTTAATATACCATCTTCCATTTTTACAATTGAACGGGGTTTGCCACTTACATCCATTAATTCAGATTTTTTTGGTTTTGTCCTGCCCTGTATCAAATCAGGATTCATTAAATATGTTTCCGTATTAAATGATCCCTCAGCACCACCTCCTCTCATTTCTTTTTTAGCATAATCCTTTTTTAGGTATTCGCTTTTTATCAGGGTTAATTCATTTACCCTATCTGATCTCCAGATACAAAAATCGTGTGCCTGCAACCAGGAAACACCCACAACCGGGTAGAAGTTATATGCCGGATACCTGAAATAGTATTCTACATAAGGCTCATTATAAGCCAGTTCTTCACGCCAGCAAAGTGTATCAGGCAAGGCATTCGCCATAATAGTTGTATCTCCGCTAAAGGTATTTTCCAACCAATATATATATTCACGGTAATGAACGTTTGCCACTTCAGTTTCGTCAATATAAAAAGAAGGAACAGTTATACGACGGGGAACATTGTTCCAGTCGCCCATCACATCATCTTCTTTAGCACCCATAACAAAGGTACCACCCTGTACAAAAACCAACCCAGGGCCAGCTTTTGGGTACTTAAATTTAGTAACATGGTAACTGCCCATGTTTTTATCATCGTAGTTCCAGCCGGTTACTGAAGATGAGGCCTTCTTCTTACCTCCTGACAAACCATTTTTACAAGCGCTCAAAGAGAGGGCTGCAAATGCCAGGATAAATAAATTTTTACTTGAAAATGTTTTTTGCATGTGCGTTCGTTTTGCAAATTATTTAACGAAAGGTTTTCTTTATTATTGTATATGGGAAATTAATAGCAAATATAAATATTTTGACCAATAAAGCCTGAAACGATCTTTTACTTACTATTATTTACCAAAATATTAGCAGTCAAAAATCTTATTCAACAAACGAATAGTGTGAAGCTTTGGTATAATATTTTATTTTTAAATTTTATTGATAAATTGAAGTAAGCAAATTGTTATAACAAAATTATTGCCAATAATAAAATTGCCAAGCATCTTTTATATTAAAAACAAATAACATTTTACTTTTACAATAGTTTTTGATGAGCCCGTTTTAAATACAATAATATATTGTTTTAAGTCGTTTTAAATTTGATACTTAATTAAACTGGGGTGAAATTTTTTATAAAATTGTTTTATTAGCTAACAGGTTATGCGGTTGATTGGAAAAAATCTTCTAATTTCACCAAAAACTGGTATTTTTTAGTTTTTAAACGGTTTATACTCTTTTAAACCCCCCATAAAAATTCTACGCTTATTGATTGAATGTCTACCTAAACAAGACAAAAATTACGAATGAAAAAAGTAACTATTAAATTAACTGCCTTAGTTTTATTACTGGGATTTGGAATTAGTGTTGTGAAAGCACAATCTCAACCTATAAATATTAATGTTGTAACTACTGCTGTACCTTTTTTAAGAATTTCCCCGGATGTACGTGGCGCTGGTATGGGGGATCTTGGTGTAGCTACTTCAGCTGATGCCAGTTCAGCTTTTTGGAACGTAGCCAAAATGCCTTTTAATACGAATAAGGGAGGCATCACTGCATCTTATACTCCATGGTTACAGGGGCTTGATATACACGATGTTTATTTAGCCTCATTATCGGGATATTATAAATTAGATGATATTCAGGCTATATCTGGTTCATTAAGATATTTTAGTTTGGGGAGTGTTCAGTTTACAGATAATAATGGTTCCGACTTAGGGCAATACCGGCCAAGGGAATATGCTATTGATGCGGGGTACTCGAGAAAATTAAACGAAAAATTAGGCCTCGGTCTAATGATACGCTACATTAATTCAAGTTTGGCAAGTGGTAATTTTAGCGGAACTGTTTACCAACCGGGTACTTCTGTTGCTGCTGATTTAAGTATGTTTTATAATGGTGTTAAAGAAAATGGAGAGGGTTTAAATTATGGGGTTTCTCTTAGCAATCTCGGTACTAAAATTTCTTATACAAATGATGCTACACAAAAAGATTTTATACCAGCCAACATGGGTTTAGGCGCTACTTATACAAAAGTTTTTAATAGCGATAGCAAACTAACTTTTGGGCTTGATGTTAATAAACTTATGGTACCTACCCCACCTGCAGTAGTCGATAGCGCAGGTTTGGCTGAATATCGCAGCACAAGTGTTGTAAGCAGTTGGTTTAAATCATTTGGAGATGCTCCTGGTGGCTTTTCTGAAGAATTGAGTGAATTTACAACTTCATTGGGTGCAGAGTTTTGGTATCAAAATCAATTTGCTTTTAGAGCGGGTTGGTTTTACGAAAGCCCTTCTAAAGGAAACAGAACATTCTTTTCTTTGGGCGCAGGGTTAAAATATGAAATGTTTGGTTTAGACTTTTCTTATTTAATTCCTTCAGGTAGTGGCGTTAATCGTAATCCATTATCAAATACTATTCGTTTTGGAATATCGTTTAACTTTGCAAATAATACTGTAGCTAAGTAATTAACATACATTTTATTGAAGAGCGTTCCGTCGTATGGCAGAACGCTCTTTTGTTTTGTAACTAATGTACATTTGCGCTTATTAAAATATTGTAAAATTAAATGGTATGAGTTTTAGAATTGGCTTCGGGATAGATTTTCATCAATTGGTTGCTAACAGGGATTTTTGGTTGGGAGGAGTAAAAATTGCATATCACAAAGGTGCCCTAGGCCATAGCGATGCCGATGTATTATTACATGCAATATGCGATGCAATGCTTGGCGCTGCCTCTCTTGGCGATATTGGTATTCATTTTCCTGATACCGATATTTCTTTAAAAAATATTGATAGTAAAATATTGTTGCAAAAAAGTTTTGGATTAATTAAAAACGAAGGCTATACAATTGTAAATATCGATTGCAGTCTTTGCCTCCAAGCCCCCAAAATAAAAGATTACATACCACAAATGCAACAGGTAATAGCGGGCATACTTTCGTTACAAATAAATGATATTTCAATAAAAGCTACTACAACAGAAAAAATGGGGTTTGTAGGAAGGGAAGAAGGATTAGTGGCATACGCAACTATTTTATTGCAAAAAATGAAATAATAGTTTTCCATAAAATTTATCTTACTGTAGTAAATCATATACACATCATTACCTTTGCGCTTATGCAAAATATAGCTATCAATATTATAAATCAATCTTCAAACCAATTACCTGATTATGCTACAACAGGTTCAGCCGGTATGGATATAAGGGCTAATCTTACAGAACCTGTAGTGTTGCAAAGTTTAGAAAGGGCTTTAATACCTACTGGTTTATTTATGGAACTGCCAGAAGGGTACGAAGCTCAAATACGGCCAAGAAGCGGACTTGCCATAAAATTTGGTTTAACGTGTTTAAATTCGCCAGGTACGATTGACAGCGATTACAGGGGAGAAATAAAAGTAATTGTCGTTAACCTGAGCAAGGAGCCACAAACAATTAATCATGGCGAGCGTATTGCTCAAATGATTATTGCACCTATTACAAAGGCAAAATGGAATTTAGTTCAGCAAATAAATTCAACAATTAGGGACCAGGGAGGATTTGGTCATACAGGAAAACAATAAAAACAATAGAATACAATATTTTCATGAATAACAAAAACCTACCATTGCGCCTTGTTGTTTTTTTATTGTTGGCAGTTTTATCAATCAGCAGCTGCAAAACTGCAAAAAAAATACAGACAGATGTTGCTAAAAAGGATACCGTTACTGTCAATATTTCTAACCCATCTGCAGAAGATTCTATTTTAGTAATTAAAAAAGCTTTGGCAGATGTGCATAAAAAAGAAAATGATTTTAAAACATTCTCTGCAAAAGTGAAAGTAGATTATCAAAGCACCAAAGGCGACCAGCCCAATATTACTGCTTATATAAGAATCATAAAAGATAGCCTTATCTGGGTATCTGGGTATGCTACTGTATTTAATATCGAAGTATTTAGAGTACTGATAAATAAAGACAGTGTTTTTATATTGGATAAAATTAATAAGCAGGTATTATACAGATCAATTGATTATTTGCAGGAAATTACAGAGATACCTTTTGAATTCAAAACCTTGCAAGACCTGCTAATTGGAAACCTTGTTTTTTTTGAAGATAGTGTGGTGAGTTATAAAGAAACAGATACAAAAATATTATTGGCCACTATTGGAAAGCATTTCAAAAATTTATTGACCATTAATAAAAATAACCATTTTGTAGTACACAGTAAATTAGATGATGTAAATATCAACCGCAACAGAACTGCAGATATTACATATGATAATTTTGAAAATAATGGCGGTATCAATTTTTCTACATACCGCTCAATAACTGTTTCAGAAAAAAATAAACTAGACATTCAATTGGATTTTAAACAATGGGAGTTTAACAAAAATTTGTCTATAATTTTTTCGATTCCAAAAAATTATAAACACAAGTAGGCGTTATTTGCATTTATGCAAAGCTGTTAGTTTCTACCAGCTGCTTGTTATGCTTACTGAATGTATTTTTGTTTATCCAGTAAATTCAGCACATGATTAAAATTGTTGTAACCTTTCTTTCTATTTTCATTTTCAGTTTAAATAGTTTTGCCCAAGCACCCGCTGCCAATGAACAGCAGGAGCTGGAAAAACAGCGCCAGAAACTAAAAAGAGAGATAGAGGAAACACAGGCCTTGCTTAATAAAAATAAAAAAACTACAAAAGAAAATATAAGTTCGCTTGCACTAGTCAACAAAAAATTAAGCTTACAGGAAAACATAATAGATAATATTAACAGGGATATTAATTTACTGAATAACACTATTTATAAATCTCAGCGGGATATTAATAAAATGCAGTTACTGCTTGATACACTCAAGCAGGAATATGCCAAAAGCATGATTTATTCTTACAGAAACAGGAGCAATTCAGATTTCTTAAATTTTATATTTTCGGCCTCAAGTTTTAATGATGCCATTAAAAGAATTACTTATTTAAAAAGTTATAGAAATTACAGGGAGATGCAGGGTGAAAATATTTTACGTACACAAGAGTTATTAAGAAACCGTATTGATGAATTAAGCGGTAATAAGCAAAAGAAAAATGCCGTACTGCAAATACAGGGCAAAGAAGCTGGTATATTACAAAACCAGCAGGAAGAGAAGAACGAGGTAGTTAAACAGTTAAAAGCACAAGGCAAAGAATTAAATAACCAGGTGGCTGCCAAGAAAAAGCAAATGCAAAAAGTAAGCAATGCTATTACAGCAGCTATTAGAAGAGCAGTTGAAGAAGCTAAAAGAGAAACAGCAGCCAAATTAGCTGCAGATAAAAAAATAAAGGAAGCCGAATTAAAAGCATCAAAAAATACAACGGCTACGGAAAAAGCTCCAGATATAGCCGCTACCAAAACGATAATAAAAACTCCTAAAAAAGAAGCTACAGCGCCAGTTACCCACGGGAGTGTATTGCTGAATTCAAATGCGGATATAGCGTTAAACGAAAATTTTATAAAAAACAAAGGCATCCTTCCATGGCCGGTTGATAAAGGATACCCTTTATTACATTATGGTTCTAATAAAGTAGGTGATATTGTAATTGTAAGCGAAGGGATTTCTATTGGGTGTGAAATAGGCACCCCTGTAAAAGTAATATTTGGGGGTGAAGTTACATTGGTAAATAATATGGACGACGTACAATTGGTAGTGGTAAAACACGGCAGTTATTTTACCGCGTATAGTAATTTAACAGGTGTAAATTTAAAATTTGGACAAAAGGTGCAGACAGGCCAGGTAATAGGAAAAGTTGCAGCTAATTTAGATGGTATTGGTGCCATGGATTTGATGATAACCAATGAAAAAAGTGATGGCCTTAATCCTGAGCAATGGTTACGCCGCCGTTAATGATTAACTATTACAGATTAAATTAACCCCTGGTATAGTTTTTCATACTGAGGTACTATATTTTCTATATCAAATTTTTTAGCCTGTTCCAGTGCATTTAATTTAAAGCGTTTATGAGTTTCTTTATCTTGTAAAATAAGTATGGCATTATTGCTCATACTATGCACATCGCCCACGTCACTCATATAACCACAATCCCCATTAATTATTATTTCGGGTAACCCCCCGGCGTTGGTCGCTATTACAGGTACTTCAGCAGCCATTGCTTCCAATGCAGCAAGCCCGAAGCTTTCATATTCGCTGGTTAATAAAAATAAATCCGCAATAGGTAATATATCTTCCATTTGCTCCTGCTTGCCTAAAAATTTAATAGCATCACTTGCATTGCTATCTCTTGCTAAACCTTCCATTGAACTACGTTCTGGCCCATCACCCAATAATAACAGTTTGGAAGGTATTTTTTCATTTATCAGTAAAAAAGTGTTTATTACATCTTCTACCCTTTTAACTTTTCTGAAATTACTTGCATGAACAATTATTTTTTCATCATTAGGTGCAATCAGTTTTTTAAAAGCATCAACGGGTTTTCTGTTAAACCGCTTTACATCTACAAAGTTGTGAATAACCTCAATGTTTTTTCTGATGTCAAAATTTCTATACGTCTCTTCCTTAAGATTATTTGAAACAGCTGTAAGGATATCACTTTCATTCATTGAAAAAGTTACAACTGGGCGATAGGTTTTATCCCTACCTACGAGAGTAATGTCTGTACCGTGTAAGGTAGTAATTACTGGAATGTGTTTGCCTTCTTTAGCCAGTATTTGTTTTGCCATATAAGCTGCAGAAGCATGTGGTATAGCATAATGTACATGCAGCAGCTGTATGTTATTATTGGTAATAACATCTACCATGGTACTGGCAAGGGCAGTTTCATAAGGGGGGTAATCAAATAAAGGATAAGTAGGTACCCTAACTTCGTGATAAAAAATATTTGTATGAAAATGACTTAACCTTACCGGTTGCTGATAAGTAATAAAGTGGATATGATGCCCCTTGTCTGCCAACGCTTTTCCCAACTCTGTTGCCAAAACTCCACTACCTCCAAAAGTAGGGTAACAAACAATCGCAATGTTCATGATCTGTATTTTTAAGAAGAAAGTATTATCCCAATAACGGGTGCAATTTAGCAATTAATTATTCATAGCATCTTTACATTTAGATTTTACATTTAAATTGGTAAGTTTGTTTACTTAAATATAATTATGATACAAAAAAGTGTACTTATTGTTTTTGTTTGCCTATTTTCTTTGGGAATTAAAGCCCAAAATGGCGACTCCATAATCATTAAAAAAATAGCCGATGATGTTTTAATAAATGGAACAGCCTATGAAAACCTGCACTACCTCTGTAAAAAAATAGGCCCAAGGTTAAGTGGTTCGCTGCAGGCGCAAAAAGCGGTAGAGGCAACGGCTAAAATGTTAAAGGAAGCCGGTTTAGATACTGTTTACCTGCAGGCATGTATGGTACCGCATTGGGTACGGGGCGAAAAAGAGAAAGGGTACGTACAGGTTGGCAATATGCCTAAATATGATCTGCACTTATGTGCTTTGGGTAATTCAGAAGGAACTGGAAAAAAAGGTATTACTGCAGGTGTAGTTGAAGTAAAAAGTATTAAAGAACTGGATGAGTTAGGGGATGCCGTTATTAAAGGAAAAATTGTGTTTTTTAATTTTGCTATGAACCCTGCTTTTATACAAACATTTAAAGCATATAGCACAAGCGGTGTTGCCCGAAGGGTAGGTCCATCAAAAGCTGCAGCCTATGGTGCGGTTGGTGTAATGGTTCGTTCACTGGCAAGTAATTTTGATGACTATCCTCATACAGGGGCAACACAATATAACGATTCGTTTCCCAAAATTCCGGCAGTAGCAATTAGTACCAATGATGCAGAATGGCTGAGCAAACAATTAAAGCTAAAAATGCCTTTGACTGCTTCTTTCACCAACACCAGCACTATGCTTGCAGATGTTATTTCTTATAACGTAGTGGGCGAAATTACGGGCAGCGAATTCCCCAGGGAAATAATAACAGTTGGCGGGCATTTAGATAGCTGGGATCTTGCAGAAGGTGCGCAGGATGACGGCGCAGGTGTAACACAAAGCATTGAAGTGTTAAGAGTATTGAAGGCAACAGGGACAGGCCCTAAAAGAACCATTCGAGCGGTTATGTTTATGAATGAAGAAAACGGTGGCAGGGGCGGAGAAAAATACCTTGAGCTTGCCGAGAAAAATAAGGAAAAACATTTATTTGCTTTAGAAAGTGATGCAGGCGGATTTACGCCACGTGGATTCAGTCTTGAAATGAATGGGGTAAAGGTTATTAAAATACAGCAATGGAAAAATTTATTTTATCCTTATGGTGTATATGATTTTTCTGTTGGTTATAGTGGTGCTGATGTAGGCCCATTAAAAAAAGTTGGAGCTGCCCTTGCCGGATTGGTACCGGATGGTCAGCGATATTTTGATATACACCATGCAGCCACGGATGTATTCGAAAATGTAAGTAAAAGAGAATTGAACCTTGGAGCTATTAATATGGCCGCATTAATTTATTTGGTAGATAATTACGGATTAAATTAACTTGTAAATAAAACAACAATGGAAAATGGTAAACCAGTCGCATTACAGCCAAAAAAAGCCAGTGGCTTTATTAAATTTATCAGGTGGCTAACCTTAATAGCCATTGTGGTATTGGCATTTATTTTTTGGTGGAAATATTATTATACATATAGCAATGGCGTTCAGGGTGGAAAAATGCAAAAAATATCTTACAAAGGAAATGTTTTTAAAACGTGGGAAGGATACCTGCTTATAAGCCTGTCAACAACCGACAATAATATTACATTAACTTCAAAAGAATTCCCTTTTTCTGTTGCAAGTGACAGCATTGCTCATGTACTTGAGAATTGTGAAGGTAAAAGGGTAAAAGTGAGGTACAATCAAAAAAATGGCACATTACCCTGGCGAGGAGATACTCAATACATTGTTTACGAAGTTACAGTAGACCAATAATTGTTAAAAAGAACTCAATAAAAATATAACCGGCTTTTTATGAAAGTCGGTTATATCATTTTTCCAATCGGCTACTGTTTTGGTTTTTACGTATTCGTTTGGCCCGGTTAGTTCCGCTGCTATACAAATTTTAGTGGTTGGCCTGCAGGTTTTTAAAAGCGTTTCAATTAGCTGATTATTACGATAAGGTGTTTCAATAAAAATAATAGTACTGTTTTTTTTGTGTGATGAGTTCTCCAGTTCTTTTATGCTTTTTATTCTTTCACCATTATCAATAGGCAGGTAGCCAACAAATTCAAAGTGCTGCCCGTTCATACCACTGGCCATTAATGCCAGCAATATAGAACTTGGTCCCACCAAAGGCTTTACGGTAATATTCATTTGTTGGGCAATGTCAATTAATATTTGCCCGGGGTCTGCAATACCAGGGCAGCCTGCTTCACTAATAATGGCAATATTTTTTTTATCCTTTATCTTCTGCCTGAAAGTATTTCTTTGCTCTTCTTCTGCCTTGTGTATAGTGAACCATTCATAATCATCAATGATAATTTCTTTACAAATACTTTTTAAAAACCGCCTTGCTGTGCGTTCGTTTTCTGCAAAAATTACCTGGCAATCTTTAACAGTATCTATAATATAAAGTGGTATTGTATTAATAGCTAATTCATCCAGTACAGAAGGAATTAAATAAACAACAGAACTCATAATTTAGCAGGCTTTGTTTTATAAAAACTTATGGTAGCAGCAATAACAGCATAACTGGGTGCAAGTACCCAACCAACAAATATAACCATATGCATCAGGTAAAAAACTATTCCATTGCCAACGGCAAGGCCTTTATGCTTGCCGATAAATTCAATACTTTGTGCGGGGGATAATTTATTTCTTTCGCAACTGTAATCCAGCATTGCAAAACCCAGGAAATAACATTCTATTATCAATGCTATCAATGGCGTAAACCATCCTGCAAAAGGAATAAAGGATAATATTAAAATAGATAAAGTATATATTATTTGCCACAAAGTATTTCGCAAAGCTAATTTTATACCACGTACAATATCTTTTAATAATTGTACAAAGCTTACCGGAAAATCCCTGCCTTCCATAATAGCTTCTGTTTTTTCACTTAAATAAGCAAATAGGGGAGAGCCGATAATTAAAAAAAGATATTTAAATAAAGAAAAATAAAAAAGCAGCAATACCAGCTGTAAAATTACCTGGCCAAAAATAAAAAGAAATTTAAGCCAGCTTCCTTCAAGTGTATACATCCAGTTTTTTACTCCGGTAACAGATAAAAAATAATCAATCGCCTGGCCGCTGCTGATCCAAAAAAAATAAATGCCTACACCAAATAGAATGGCATATAATATACCTGGTATAAAAATCCATTTCCATAAACGGTGCTTTACAATAAAGCGGTGAGCTTCCAGGTAGGATTGTATAGCTATAATGATATCTTTAAACATAATTAATTATTCATAGTTATTGATTATACCAACTGTTGTATTGGATGTTCAGCCTTATCTCTTTACAGCTATTGCATCGCAAAAAACCATGTACTGCAAAAATTCACCTTATGAGATTGACTAAATTTGTATTTAAAAGTACAGATAAGTTGAAGAAATTAACGATTGAATTTTACAAACGTAAAAATGTAGTGCTGATTGCACGTGATTTATTAGGGAAAATCATCGTTACAAACCTTGATGGAATAGTGACCAGCGGGCGAATTGTAGAAACAGAAGCCTATGCAGGTTTTACAGATAAAGCCTCGCATGCTTATCAAGGCAGGCGAACCAATCGCAATAAACATATGTACGCACGACCCGCTACAGCATACGTATACATATGCTATGGTATCCATCAAATGTTTAATATAGTAACCAATGATAAAGAAATACCGGATGCTGTTTTAATAAGAGCGATAGAGCCTATAGAAGGTATTAATCGTATGTTGGAAAGAACCGGTAAAGAAAAACTTAGCAGTACATTAACGAAGGGGCCCGGAAATGTGGGAAAGGCATTGGGTATTTATAAAATACATTCTGGTATAAATTTGCTGGATGATGCTATTTATCTTGCATCAGATAATTACGCAATCAATCAAAAGCAAATTGGCAGTAGCAAACGGATAGGCGTAAATTATGCCGGTCGGGATGCCTTATTACCATATCGTTTTTACATAAAGGGAAATAAATATGTAAGTGGAAGACCAGCGATTTAGTATTTTTTCTTTTAAATTTCAAAAAGAAGAACTACGTAATTGTTGCATCTTTTTCGGAAGATAACAACAAAAAGCTAAATAGATAATGTCTAGCCCCGAACCAAAGCAAAACAGAATTATAAATGCCGAGATAACAAGGTCAAGCCCGTATTTTGCCGAACCTTTTATTGCCTGCAGTTTATTTGTTTAGACTGTAACTGTCCTCAAATTCAATGTCACGATAGTAGTCGGGCAATATTGTTTTTGTCTTTGAAATTGAAACAATTCCAAGAGTGTTGTTTTTTACAACAGCTCTGATTGTCCTATAAACAATTTCCTTCTTCGGTTTTTCAACAAATTCAACGTCTATTATGTTAGGAACATCTCTCTGTTTAACATTAATAGTTTTGTTCTCTGTCAAATAATTATACCTTTCCTCTGTGTAGTTTAAGAGATACTCTATTCTGATTGCAGCAAGTTTGTCTAAATTGGGAATGTATTTGTATGGAATAACGACTGAATTATTTGCATCCAAAGTAAATGTCTTTTCAGGACTGTCAATTTGAGCATCGTAATCATATTCGTATTGAATTTTTATGTTCTTGTTTTTCAAAAGGGAGCCTTTGTCTGTTTTAAAGGTTATTATGAACTCTTGTCTTGAGTCTCTTTTGTAAGTTGCTTTTGTGTCGTTCTCTTCAATTTGATAGTTGTCATAAAAAAGCAAAGTGTCATTATTCTTTTTCCAAGTTCCTTTGTAGCTGCGCCACGTAAAGCAACTCAAATTCGGTCTGCTCCAAAATTCAAAAGTTGCATCAGGATTTAAAGTAATCTCATTTATTTTAGGTTCAAAAAATCTTATACCCAGAAGTGTATCTTTTGGTTCTGTCTTATTGTAATAAGCATTCAAGCTATTACTGAAGGTAATTGCTTTGTTTTGTCCGGAGACTGTCTGTCCTACGATGGTAAGGATTAATGCAAGAGCTGCTATTGAATGAAAAAACTTTGTCATTTTCTCTGTCTGATGCAAGACTTTAGGGTTTTACACAAATTGCAGGCGACTAGGTAATTGTTACATCTTTTTTCCGAAGATAAATTGATATTAAAATTTAGGACAAGGAATATTTTTGTTGCCGGATGGTGGTTTTTTAATATAAATAATAGAAAACTCAGAACCACCCCTGCTTTCAGTAGCTGCTTTAAGGCTGCTTACATTAACATCGTAGCTGATACCAATACGTAAACCTTCTATTTCTATACCCACATAAGGAATCACGGCATCACCTACCCTAAACCATGATCCAAGATATACACTGGTAGGGTTAGATTCATTATTATTGAGATTAAAAGCCAATGCCCCACCTAACTCAGCTTCTGTAGCTTTGTTTTGTAATTGAAAAATGGCCGAAGTAAATATGGAAAGATTGCCCCCGAGAGGAAATGAACCACCACCATGAACCGATATACGTGATGCAAGGTTCCAGGTTTTATCTAAAAAACTTAAGTTAGGATTATTAATATGATATACCGAAGTTCCAAAATAATAATTATTAATACCGTCGCTTGAACCTGAAAATAGAATACCAGCATTCAGATCAAAATAGCTTTGTGTAGAACCATAATTAAGATTTTCAGCAGTTGTGCCGGTAAACCCGTTTTGTGTCAACTGGTCTTCGAAAGTTAATTTACTAAAATCTAATATAGAACTGGAATAACTAGCCTGAAAACCTGCACCGATGGTGTTCCATCCATTTTCATCCAATGCTTTATGATAGCTCATGGAAAGCGAACCATAATTTTGTTTTAAGGCCGCATCCGCACTTTGGTCACTTAAAGCTGAAAAACCAATCCCAAATACATCTCCTTCAGGAATTTTGCCTTTTAAAATGCCAAAATCAAAGGAAGCTGCCGTTGTTACATATGCTTTTGGAATAGAAGGCCATTGATCTCTATGGATAGCCGCCAAGCGCCATTGCCCGTCAAACTTACCTGTAAATGCAGGGTTTAATGTAAGTGGTGAACCAAAAAATTGTGAAAAATGCGGATCCTGAGCTTTAACTAAAAGGGTAAAGAATAGTATAAAGATAGTTATGGATAGTTTTCTCATTATGCGATGTAATTCAGAAAATTAAAGATAAGCATTTGCATCAAATAGCTGCAAGGGTGTCGGTAAAAGTTTGTTAATCAATATTTATGCCTGATTATAATTATAGTGCAAATAATATTATTGTTGATTATACCATCATTATTTAAGCATACAAAAATGTTTTATAGTATAAAAATCAACCCTTAAAACTGCATTTTCTGCCCAAATGCCAAATCGCCGGCATCTCCTAAACCAGGCACAATATAGCCCTTTGCTGTAATCTCATCATCAATATCACCACACCAGATGGTGGCCTTGGGTACCTCTCTTAAAACATATTCAATCCCCACGGTACAGCCTATGGCGCAAACAATATGAATTTCTTTAAAACCGCCCTCGCCCTTTAGGTATTGTATGGCTTTTACCAATGAGGCTCCGGTTGCAATCATTGGGTCACTGAGAATTACCACTTTATCATCAATTTCAGGGCAACTCATATATTCAATACTTATCTCAAAACTACCATCTGCATTATGTTTTCTGTAAGCGCTTATAAAAGCATTTCCAGCCATATCAAAATAATTCAGCAATCCGGTATGCATACCCAGACCAGCACGTAAAATAGTAGCCAATACGGGTTGGGACTCCAATACCTTACAATTAGCAATACCTAATGGAGTGGTGATTTCTTTTTCTTTCCAGGCTAATTTTTTACTTATTTCATAAGCAACCACTTCTCCTATACGTTCAAGGTTCCGCCTAAACCGCATTGGGTCTGTTTGTACCTCTACATCCCTTAATTCGCTAACCCAATTGCTTATCAATGAATGTTGATCACTGAGATTAATTACCATGAATATAATTTTTGAAACTTTGAATAGGAAATTTGAAATTGCACTATCATCTTACATTGTAAAAATAAGCATTATAAATTCAAAAAGAATATGGTTTACAGGGCAATTGGTGTAATGAGTGGCAGCTCACTCGATGGATTAGATATAGCTTTTACCGAACTCACAGAGACGGGAGGCCAATGGAATTATGAAATTATTGCTACCCGATGTTTGCCTTATACTGATGAATGGAAAAACAGGCTGTTAACGGCTGTTGATCTTTCTGCGTTAAATTATCAATTGCTTCATACAGCCTATGGCCACTATATTGGTAATGCAATAAATGAATTTATTAAAGAAAATAATTTGCATCACCGCGTTAATTTAATTGCCTCTCACGGCCATACAACATTTCACTTACCGCATAAAAAAATGACTGCACAGCTTGGTGATGGTGCTGCTATAGCGGCTGTTACGAAATTGCCCGTAGTAAGTGATTTACGAAATATGGATGTTGCATTTGGCGGACAGGGGGCACCGATAGTGCCGATTGGTGAAAAGTTTTTATTGGGCGATTATAATTATTTATTGAACATAGGGGGCATTGCAAACATTTCTTTAAATAATGAAGGAAATTATAAAGCCTTTGATATATGTGCTGCCAACCGGATATTGAATATGCTGGTTGCACAAAAAGGGTTAGCGTATGATGATGGCGGAAGTATTGCTTCAAGAGGAAAAGTAAATATCAATTTATTACAACAATTAAATGAACTTGATTATTACGGCCAACCTGCTCCAAAATCATTAAGCAACAGTTTTGGAACAACAATAGTTTACCCTATAATAGAAAGCGCCCATCTCTCTGTAGAGGATGCTTTAAGTACTTACACCGAACACATTGCCCTGCAGGTAAAATCAGTAATTGTTAGTAATCAAACGAGGGCTTCCAGTAATAAAATGCTGGTAACTGGCGGCGGGGCTTTTAATACATTTTTAATAAAGAGAATAGCAGATTTATTGAATGAAAATGGAATTGAGATAGTGGTGCCGGATGAACAATTGGTACAATATAAAGAGGCATTGGTAATGGCTTTGATGGGTGTATTAAGGTGGAGGGAAGAAGCAAACGTATTATCTTCTGTAACCGGCGCTGAACAAAATAGTATTGGCGGTGCGTTATGGTTAGGAACAGAAGCATGACGCCTGTATTTACTTTAACAATCTATTTCACAAATATTTACTTTTATTGTATAAAATTATTCAATGAAAAAAATTGGTTTTATAGCAATAGCATGCATTGTTTTTTTACTGGCCTGTAAAAATAAGGCTAAGGAAATAACCTCAGAAAAAGAGGCCTATAAAAAAGCCACGCAAATACTCGAAGAAAAGGAAAAGAAAAACCCTGTATCTTTTTTAACAGTTAACAGTCATGATAAAAATAACCTTATCGGGCAAACAGTTATAAAAGGAAGTATCGGCAATAACGCTAAAGTGTGCACTTATAAAGATGTACAATTGGAGTTATCTTTCTTTAGTAAAACGGGTACTTTACTGGAAAAAGATATTGAAACCATTTACGATTTAATTGCGCCCGGCAAATCAGTTGATTTTAAAACAAAATATTTTGCGCCTAAAAAAACAGATAGTATTTCAGTAAAAATATTGGCAGCAAAAACGACTAACTAAGAAATTAATATGTGGTAAGTTTCATCGAGAAAAAAATTATTATATAAATGCAAATCCGTCACCATCAAATAAACCTAGGTCGCTTAATTTTAAATGCGGAATAACCAACAATGCCATAAAAGATAATGTCATAAAAGGCGCAGCAAGGATAGAACCCAATTTTTCTTTTACCATTTTATCAATAGCTGTATAGTTTGCTGCTACAGTGTAACCATTGTCATTACTCATCAATCCGGCAACAGGTAAAGCTAACACCTTATCACTATTGCCACCAGGCATAACTGCGCTTACGCCGCCTTTTGCTCTAATTACCAAATTGACTGCTTTGCAAATACTTTCATCATCAACACCCACGGCAATAATATTATGACTATCATGTGCAACCGAAGATGCAATAGCACCCTGTTGTAATCCAAAATTCTTTACAAAAGATTTTGCTACCGGTGCATTTTTATATCGGTTAACTACTACAATTTTTAAAACATCATTTGTTGTATCACTTACAATTTCTTTGTTTACAACTTTTGGTGGAAATTTTAATTTATTGGTGATCAATTGCCCTTCAATTGCCTCTATTACAAAAATTTCTTTTTCATCTTTATAAGCAACTGAAAAATCGGCAGTATTTTTTTCGCAGCAATCAAACTGATTAATAAGCCCTGATATTTCTACTTCTATCAGTGACCTCCCTTCTTGCGCCACTAACTTACCATCAATATAAGTTTGAAGGGTTTTAAAATGGATAAGATCTTCTACCACTATAAAATCAGCGGCATCACCTACCCTTAAAAGGCCCACATCTATTTTATAATGCAATACAGGATTAATGCAGGCAGCTTGCAAAATTTTAAAAACATCTATCCCTTTAGCAACCGCTCTTTCACATAACAAATTAATATGCCCTTTAACCAAACTATCCGGGTGTTTATCATCGCTGCAAAACATCATCATCTCCGCATGGTTGTTTAATAGGTCAACCAATGCTTCAAAATTTTTGGCAGCGCTTCCTTCCCTGATTAATATCTTCATGCCATATTTTAATTTATCAAGTGCTTCTTCAGCAGTAAAACATTCATGATCGGTACTGATGCCTGCTGCAATATATTTTTTTGCGGCTTCACCCCTTAACCCTGGAGCATGCCCGTCTACAGGTTTATTATACTTTTTTGCCGCTGCAATTTTTTTCATCACTTCATCATCTTGCTGCAGCACACCGGGAAAGTTCATCATTTCACTAAGGTATTTTATAGCAGTTTTTTGTAACAGGATATCCACATCTGCTGCAGTTAACGCGGCACCGGCTGTTTCAAAAATAGTTGCCGGCACACAGCTTGGGGCACCAAAATTAAATTTAAATGGAACCGTTTTACCATTAGTTATCATAAAGTCAACACCGGCCATACCACAAACATTGGCAATTTCATGCGGATCGCTAATGGTAGCTACTGTGCCATGTACCACGGCTAACCTGGCAAACTCAGATGGTACAAGCATGGAACTTTCAATATGTACATGACTATCAACAAAACCCGGAAGTATATATTTTTCAGCAATTTTCGCCTCAGCTATTTTAATTATTTCTTTTATTTTGCCATTGTAAACCAATACTTCACCATAAAAAATTTCTTTATTAAAAATGTCTACAATATTGCCTTTTAAAGAAAACCGCATATTAAAATTTTACGTTGAAAAATGGAAATTTCATGTGCTAAAAATAAGCATAACTCCTTAGTTTTATTTACATCAGGTTTTTAACCGTTAGTAGCGGTCTGCTTCCACTTATCAATTATTATACAAGTGGCATAATTTTCGTATATTTTTCAACTTTATATTTGTAGCATGAAAAGTATTGTTTTAATGGGGCTGTTTGTTTTGTTGTTGGTTGCAGTTCAATTTGCAAGGGGTAAAACTGTTGATGAAATAATTGAAAAACACATTCAGGCAAGGGGAGGCTTTGATAAGCCCGATGAAATAAAAGCCATTTACATGGAGGGGATAATTACGATGATGGGCAATACAAATTTTGTAAAAATATACCAAGTGCAAAATGATTTGAGCCCGGTTGGTTTTAATATGCAATGGCAGCTTACAGATGAAAAAAATACTTTAATTGAATTGGCACCTTCAACCAGCAATGTTGAATTATTTAATGCGGCAGTTGCAGGTATACAAACAGAACCGTTTATTACAAAGCCTCTTTTAAATTATGTTGGTAATGGCTCGCAGGCGGTATTGGCATTGAAGGAAGTGGTTAATGGAAATGATTGTTACAGAATAAAATTGAGCACTAAAACAGGTAGCGAAATAAATTATTGGTTTAATGCATCCAGTTCTTTGCTTTCTCAATCTTTAGTGAATGATGTGCAGCAAAACAAAACTATTCGCAGTTTGTACAGCAATCATAAATCAATAGATGGGCTTTTTTTGGCTCATTCAATAGAAATGGAAATTAACAATGCAAATGAAAACGGCTCGATTAAAATATTTTTTAATAAAATTGAAATTACCAAATCGTTTGAACTAAAATTTTCAACATAATATATAATAATCAATCTAAAAAAAATCATGAAAAAAATTACAATTAGCTTATTAGCTATTGCAGCAGTAATAAGTGTTCAGTCAGTAAACGCACAAACTGTTGATGAAATAATCAGCAAGTACATAACTGCGCTTGGCGGTAAAGACAAGCTTCTTACTATTAAATCTATAAAAATGGCTGGCAGCCTTAATGTGCAGGGAATGGATGTGGGGGTTACTACAACAGCAGTAAATGGAGTAGGCACCCGTAATGATATTTCTGTGCCAGGTATGGGCGAAGGTTTCCAGGTAGTTAATGCAACAAAAGGGTGGGATTTTTTACCTTTTATGGGACAAGCCAGTCCTGAAGAAATTTCAGCCGACCAGGTAAAGGCATCGCAAGGCCAGCTTGATTTACAGGGAGTATTGGTGAATTACAAAGAAAAAGGAAACCAGGTAGAATTGCTGGGTAAAGAAAAAGTTGATACGGCAGAATGCTATAAATTAAAAGTTACTACAAAAGCTGGAAGTGAACATACTTTATTTATAGATGCTGCAACCTACTATAAGGTTAAAACCATTACTAAAATGAAAACACCCAATGGCGATACGGATATTGAAACTGGATTTGGGAATTTCAAAAAAACTGATGATGGTTATGTATTTCCTTTTTCTCAAACAATTGAAAGGGGAACAATTGTTTTCACTACAATTGAAGTAAATAAACCTGTAGACGAAAAAATGTTCACCATTAATTAATCATAAAAAGCTGCATCAATTGCATGTAGCCGTTATTTGTAAAACTAAACAATCGATAAAAAAATAAACATGAAACAAATAAAATTTTGCATAGTATCCATTGCGGCATTGATAAATGTACAAACAGCAACAGCACAAACTGCAGACGAAGTAGTGAACAAATATGTTGATGCCCTGGGTGGAAAAGAAAAACTGGCATCTTTAAAAACAGTTCGTATGGAAGCTACCATGAATGCGAATGGAGCAGATGTGGATTTAACGATTACTAAATCTAATATGATTGGCCAACGTATAGATATTGCCGTAATGGGTCAGAATGGCTACCAGATTTTTACACCAACTGCCGGTTGGAGCTTTATGCCATTTATGGGACAAACTTCGCCTGAAGCGATGAAAGATGACCAGGTAAAATCTTCTTCATCAGTACTTGATTTACAGGGAAATTTATTTAACTATAAAGAAAAGGGAAATACCGTAGAGTTGTTAGGTAAAGAAAAAGTGGATAGTTTTGATTGTTATAAATTAAAAGCCACATTAAAATCGGGTAAAATAGTTACTTATTTTATTAATACAAAAAGCAACCATATTGTTAAGTCAATTTCTACGCAAAATATAAATGGTGAAGAAAAGGAAGTTACGAATGGCTACTCCAATTACAAAGCAACAGACAATGGCTTTATTTTTCCTTATGTGGGCACTAATATTCAGGGAGAAATGAATTTCACAAAAATTGAAGCAAATGTACCGGTTGATAATAAGATTTTTATAGCGAATTAAGAAACTGTAAAATTTATAATAAGCATTCAGGCTGTTGCATTGGTAAATTCCTTTGTAATGGCCTTTTTTATTTTTTGCCGAAAATCAAGTTAAAATATTATTACGGGTTGTTTACTACTTTTTGTTTTTTATGGTTGTATAAATTTAAATGCCAGGTAAAAAAACCCCATCAACCTGTAAGAATAAATATTACTGGAATGCTTTACTGTATTAGTTCTTAACAAATGCATAAAGATTTTATACTGGTAACCATTTTAAACAGTTTCTAACAAATTACTTAAAATACCAATTTATTTTATTGTAATCATTCGTATCTTTGCTGTGTTTCTAATAATCAAATAAATCATCCTAAATTATGAGTACAGTAAAAGTTGCCATCAACGGTTTCGGACGCATTGGCCGTTTGGTGTTTCGTCAAATTTATAACATGCAGGAAATTGATGTTGTTGCTATCAACGATTTAACAAGTCCGGCGGTATTAGCACATTTATTAAAATATGATAGTGCCCAGGGCCGTTTTGACCAGGAAGTTACCTCTACAGAAAATTCAATCATAGTAAATGGCCACGAAGTAAAAATATATGCACAAAAAGATCCTGCACAAATTCCATGGGGAAGTCATGGTGTTGATGTTGTGATTGAAAGCACCGGATTTTTCACAGATAAAGCAAAAGCAGAAGCACATATTACTGCGGGTGCAAAAAAAGTAGTGATCTCTGCACCGGCAACCGGCGACCTGAAAACGGTAGTGTTTAATGTAAACCATACTATTTTAGATGGCAGCGAAACTATTATCAGTTGCGCAAGTTGTACCACAAACTGTTTGGCTCCAATGGCCAAGGTATTAAATGATAAATTTGGAATTGCAACAGCTATCATGACTACCATTCATGCATACACGAACGATCAGAACACATTGGATGCCCCACATCCAAAAGGCGACTTACGCAGGGCAAGAGCAGCAGCGGCCAATATTGTTCCTAACAGTACCGGCGCAGCTAAGGCAATTGGTGTAGTGCTGCCTGAACTAAAAGGTAAATTAGATGGAAGTGCACAAAGGGTTCCTGTTATTACCGGTTCATTAACTGAGTTGACAAGTATTTTAAATAAAACAGTTACTGTTGAAGAAATAAATGCAGCAATGAAAGCCGCAAGCAATGAAAGCTTTGGCTACACAGAAGATGAAATTGTAAGTTCAGATGTAATCGGTACAACCTATGGATCTTTGTTTGACGCAACCCAAACAAAAGTCTTAACTGCAGGTGACAAACAATTGGTGAAAACAGTTAGCTGGTACGATAATGAAATGAGCTATGTATCTCAACTGGTACGTACTGTTAATCATTTTGCAGGTTTAATTAAATAAAGGAATTATAATATACGCTTGTTACTTTTAAAGTGGGCTAGTGTTATTTTATTCTGTTTTTATTGACAACTTTTTGTACCGCATAATAATTTGATTTTTTGTAATGCGGTTCTTATGCAATAATATAATTGCAAGGCTTTCAAATTTATTTGAAAGCCTTGCTGATTTTATAACCTTAAAACTAAGTTCTCCGCTTCCTGTGGAGACAAGCAGTATGAGCAAATTTTCAAATTACAACTTCGCAGGTAAAAAAGCATTGGTACGTGTTGATTTCAATGTGCCTTTAGATGCTAACTTCAACATTACAGACGATACAAGGATGACGGCAACCATTCCAACTATAAAAAAAATATTGGCAGATGGTGGCAGCGCTATTTTAATGAGCCATTTTGGCCGCCCGAAAGATGGGCCAACAGATAAGTATTCATTAAAACACCTGGTGAATCATTTATCTGAATTATTAAATGCCTCTGCTTCTGGCGATGCAGCCACAAAAGTATTTTTTGCTGATGATTGTATTGGAGAGCAGGCAAACCTTACCGCCAATATGTTGCGCCCAGGCGAAGTATTATTATTAGAAAATCTTCGCTTTTACAAGGAAGAAGAAAAAGGCGACGAAACATTTGCAGAGAAATTAAGTAAGCTCGGTGATGTGTATGTTAACGATGCATTCGGTACCGCTCACAGGGCACATGCATCCACTGCGGTAATTGCAAAATTTTTTGCCGCCGATAAAAGAATGTTTGGTTTGTTAATGGAAAGTGAAGTGCTGAGTGCTGAAAAAGTATTGCATGAGGCAGAAAAACCATTCACTGCAATTATTGGCGGGGCAAAGGTCTCGGATAAAATTTTAATTATTGAAAATTTATTGGAAAGAGCAACCGATATAATTATTGGCGGCGGAATGGCCTATACTTTTATTAAGGCAAGAGGAGGAAAAATAGGTAAGTCGCTTTGTGAAGATGACCGCCTGGATACAGCTTTGGATATTTTAGAAAAAGCCAAACAAAAAAATGTAAGCATCCACTTGCCCGAAGATTCAGTTATAGCAGATAAGTTTGCGGCAGATGCCAATACAGAAATTCGCCCGAGTGATGCTATTTCGGATGGCTGGATCGGTTTGGATATTGGCCCTAAAGCTATTGGTATTTTTAGTGAAGTGATACGCAATTCAAAAACTATTTTGTGGAATGGCCCAATGGGGGTTTTTGAAATGGAAAAATTTCAGAACGGCACCAAATCTGTTGCGCTTGCTGTGGCCGATGCTACTGCAAAAGGGGCTTTTAGTTTGGTTGGCGGCGGTGATAGCGTAGCTGCTGTAAACCAATTTAAGTTAGCCGATAAAGTTAGTTATGTAAGTACTGGTGGCGGCGCAATGCTAGAATACTTTGAAGGAAAAGTATTGCCTGGAATTGCTGCTATAAAGGAGTAAACAGATTGCTGAAATAATTAACTTCATTGCTCAAAATATTTAGTTCAATTGTTCGTCATAAAAAAATAAGCAAGGGGGGAAGGTTTTTAATTCATTATCTTTCTGCTAATATTTATTTCATTTCGCTATAAATTATTTTATACCTGATAATTTATATATATTTAAATTCTAAACAATAAAACTTAACAATATGAAACGTCCCGGATTATTAATAATTCTAGCCATTGTTGTAATTGTTGGCTTTTTAGGTTGCAATGGTTACAATGGTTTGGTAACGCAGGATGAGGCAGTTAAAAAATCATGGGCCAATGTGCAAACTGAATACCAGAACCGTTCTGACTTAGTTGGTAATTTGGTAAATACTGTAAAAGGTGCCGCTAATTTTGAGCAAAAAACATTAACTGATGTAGTAGAAGCGAGGGCTAAAGCAACCAGTGTAAATATCAATGCCGATAACCTTACGCCAGAAAAGATTGCAGAATTTCAGGCTGCACAAGGCCAGTTGAGTGGTTCATTAAGCCGTTTACTCGCTACTGTAGAAGCTTATCCTACTTTAAAAGCTACAGAAAATTTCACCCAATTACAACGGCAGTTGGAAGGCATTGAAAACGGCATAAAAAATTCCCGCAAAGTTTTTAACGATGAGATAAATGTGTACAATACAAAAGTGCGCTCTTTTCCAATGAATATTTTAGGAGGCCTTTTCGGCTTTAAACAAAAGGAAGGTTTTAAGGCAGATGCCGGCGCAGAAAAAGCTCCGGAGGTTAAATTTTAAGCATCTCCAGCATCATGAACAATAAACGCTATGGTGGTTATATTATCGGTGGAATAGTAATTCTTCTACTTATCTTTTTTACAGTTACGTATAACGGACTGGTAAAAAAAGAAGAGTTGGTAAAACTTCAATGGAATGAAGTGCAAAATGCCTATCAAAGAAGGATTGATTTTATTCCTAATGTTGTTAATGTAGTAAAGGGGCAGGCAGATTTTGAACAAACTACTTTACAGCAACTTACTGAGGCAAGGGCTAAGGCTACTACAGTAAATGTTTCAGGTAAAGAAATATCAGCAGAAGCCTATAACCAGCAAAGTGCAGCACAGGATGGGCTGGCTTCGGCAACAAACAGGTTATTGATTACTGTAGAAAAATATCCCAAATTAAAAGGGGCAGCAGCTTTTAAAGGATTACAAACACAATTGGAAGGAACTGAAAGAAGAATAAAAATTGCCCGGAAAGATTTTAATGTTGCCATAGCGGATTACAACAGTTCGGTGAGAAGTTTTCCTACAAAAGTAGTGGCGGGTATTTTTGGATTTAAATCCAGCGACGGATTTCAGTCAGATGCCGGAGCAGACAAATCAGTAGAAATAAAATTTTAATATTTAATTGTGGGTATATTTTCTTTTTTATATAAACCAAAGGAATTTTTTTCTGCAAAGGATAAAGAGCAGATAGTACAGGCAATTCGTAATGCAGAAAGAGAAACAAGCGGCGAAATAAGAGTGTATGTAGAAAGTAAGAATCCCTTTGTAAATGTTATGGACAGGGCTGCCGAGGTGTTCTTTAATTTAAAAATGGATAAGACTGAGGATCGTAATGGAGTGCTTTTATACATTGCTATGAAACATAAAGAACTGGCTTTGTTTGCTGATGAAGGAATTTATAAAAAAGTAGGGACAGATTATTGGAACATAGAAGTTAAAAATATGATAGCCCTTTTTTCAAAAGAAAATATCAGCAATGGAATTGAGCAGTGCGTTGAACATATTGGCCAAACATTAAAAGAAAAATTTCCTTATAATGCTACTACCGATAAAAATGAATTGCCCGATGATATAGTATTTGGAAGATGAGCAAAAGTCATAATCCGTTCAGTTAAAAGATAATCTAAAAAAATAAAAAGTTTTCCTTTTGGGAAAAGGGCATGAAAAAATTTTCCTTCATATTACTGTCAGTTTTTATTTCTTTCATTGCCTTTGCTCAGCAGGGGCAAAATTTCTCTATTGATAAAATCATTAGTTCCCCGCCAAGTCCGGCAAGATTGGTAAATGATTATGCCAATATTTTAACACCCGATCAAAACCAGGCTCTCGAAAGAAAATTATACCAGTTTGATGATACAACTTCTAACCAGGTTGTAGTGGTTATTGTGCCCAGATTAGATGGAAAAGATGTAGCTGATGTAGCAATTGAATTGGGTAGAAAATGGGGCGTTGGTGATAAAAAAAATAATAATGGTGTTGTATTATTGGTTTCAGTTGAGGATAGAAAACTAAATATCTCTCCCGCTTACGGACTTGAAAAAGCATTACCCGATTTAACCTGCCAGCAAATAATAGAAAATATAATTGTTCCGAACTTTAAGGGCAATGATTATTATGCCGGCATCAACCAGGGAACCGATGCAATCATAGAGGCTACAAAAGGAGAGTTTAAGGCGCCTGAAAATTATACCAGAAGAGGCAAATCTTCCGGCCTTGGCAGATTAGTTTTTTTTGCTATTATTATCATTATTTTTTTAGCGATCAGCTCTGGCGGCCGGGGGGGGGGCGGTGGTTCTTTTATGAGTAGTGGTGGAGTAATGCCGTTTATACTGGGAAGTATTCTCGGAAGCGCAACCCGAGGCGGTGGCGGATGGGGCGGCGGCGGAGGTGGCTCTTCAGGAGGAGGTGGCTTCGGTGGTTTTGGCGGTGGTAGTTTTGGCGGTGGCGGATCAAGCGGCAGCTGGTAAAAAAAATAATTTCATATAAAAAATCCCAACTTCTAAGGTTGGGATTTTTTGTCAATTTAATGTTATATAAGCGCCAATTTATTTATACGCTTGCTTGATATATTCTGCTACTTCTCCGGGTTTTGCTTTTGAAAGTTTGTCGAACCCTGATTTAAATGCAGGATCAGTCATACTTTTATATTGTTCGGGAATGAATCCCCTGAATTTTATAACATAATCTATACCTTTTTTTACTTTGGCTGCACCATTTACTTTTAACAGATAATCGCAAAAAGCGGTGGTCATTTTTAGTTTATCCTGGTTTGGCGGGGCTTGGTTATATCGGCCGGCAATAAAATCAAAATCAGCTTCTGTGCCATTTGATATAAATATAGCAGTTACGGTTTCACCCAATGCACCTTTTGCATCTGTGCTATATTTTTTTGCCAACTCATAAGAGTTTGCAGGTTCCAATATACTTAGGCCTCCCAATGCAGCACCCGCAACAGTATAGGAAGAGTCATTTATATATTTTTTATAAAGTGGCCCGTATTTTATATTAGTGGTTGCAGCCAAAAAATTTAATGCCGCTGCCTTTGTTTTTTTGTCTTTTTCACTATCCGCTATCACTTCAATTGCAGCAATAACCTTCTCATCTTTTGCAAATTTAGATTTGGCTAACCTGTCTATGGTTAACCTTTGTAAACCTGGATATTTATCCTTTAAACCAAGTGATAATTCCGACATATTTTTTTTGCTGAAATAATCCAACGCTTCTTTTCTATCAAGATAATTGTGTGCAAATTTATATTGGTGAATAAAATTATCTGCGGTTTTATTATCTGTCTTTTCACAAAGCAATGATTTATCTGCATCTACATTAATCAAATCCGGATGTTGTTTATAGGTAAAAGTAAAAGTATCAATACTATTTTCTACCCATACTTTATAACTCTGTTTGCTGGCGCCATTATATACATCTACGGTCATAGGTAATCTAAATATTTTGCCGGTTTTTTGAATTTGCTCAATAATAACCTTTGCCTTGCCACTTGCATCGTCGTAAACATAATCGATTTTTAATTTAGGGTGGCCGCTGCCAAAATACCACTGGTTCCAAAACCAATGCATATCCTGCCCGGTAACTTCTTCAAAAGCTAAACGCAACTGATCTGCTTCACCTGGTTTAAATTTGTTTGTGGTTAAATAATTGTTGAGGGATTTAAAAAATGCATCATCTCCAACATAATTACGCAACATATTTAATATGCGGCCGCCTTTATTGTAACTAACGGCATCAAACATATCTTCTTTGTTTGAATAGTTAAAACGAACCAGGTCTTTTTTATCACTACCACTTTGCAGGTAGCCTAGCATATCATCAAGGTTATGGTCATCGGCAAAATCTTTACCATGTTTATATTCATCCCATAGATATTCGCTATAATTTGCAAAGCTTTCATTTAATGTAAGGTTGCTCCAGCTTTCTGCAGTAACCAAATCACCAAACCAATGATGAAATAATTCATGTGCAATTGTCTCTTCCCAAACATTGCCATCAGTTAACTGCCTTGCATTTTGATAAGCGCTTTCCTGGTGTAATGTTGCAGTAGTATTTTCCATTGCACCACTAACATAATCCCTTCCTACCATTTGCGAATATTTTGGCCACGCATACTCAAAGTTTAATTTTGTCGAAAAAAAGCCAATCATTTCAGGGGTATTACCAAATACTCCTCTTGCATATGGAGCTTCTTTTTTCTCCACATAATAACTTACCTCTTTTCCTTTATAAGCATCTTTAATAATAGCAAAATCGCCTGCTCCCATGAAAAATAAATAAGGGGCATTAGGCAAATCCATTTTCCAGTAATCAGTTCTTGTACCGTCATTATTTTTCTTTTTACTTATTAATAAACCATTGCTAAGCGTTACATATTTATCAGGAACTGTCATATAAATTTCCTGTGTAGATTTTTGATTCGGTTTATCAATTGTAGGCATCCAGGTACTGTTAGACTCAGTCTCTCCCTGCGTCCATATTTGTACCGGTTTGTTTTTATCTTCTTCTGTAGGTTTAATGAAGTATAGCCCCTTTGCATCGGTTATTGCTGCACTTCCTTCTACTTTTAAATCATTAGGTTTTGAGGTATAGCTTATATAGATGGTATAATTTTCTCCTCCTTTGTAAACCCGGTCGAGTTTTATAAATAATTGCATTCCATCATATACATATTTTAGCCCTGATTTGGCAGACCCTTTAATTAAAGCTATTTCTTTAATATCCATCCCCTTTGCATCTAAGGTCAATGAGTCGGTCGGATAAAAATGCGGTTTTAATGTTATCCAGGCTTTTCCATACATCCATGCTTTTGCATAATCAAACTTTACCTCTAATTTGGTATGCACCAATTCGTTGGTTTTGGAATAACTGGCCCTGTATATCTTTTTCCATAAAGTATCTTCCGCACTATTGTCGGGTTGGGCTTTGGCAAGTGAAACACACGAAATAATTGTAATAAAAATGATTATTTTCTTCATATAAGTTTTTTAATTGGGTGCAAAAGTAGCCCTGTGTTTTTAAAGAGAAACGTTTTTTTGGATAAATGGCAAAACCATAACTATAATAAGTAGTTTTGTAATCAAAGTAAAACACAGCATGAAGTATTTACAGTACGGCATTTTTTTTATTAGCCTCTTTTTTTCCCTTAACCTGAAAGCACAGCAAAATCATTTTATTTATATACAAACAGACCATAACCAGCCTTTTTATTTAAAACTTGATAAAACTGTTTACAGTTCAACCGCATCAGGTTATATGATAATTCCTAAACTAAAGACGGGTTCTTACACTTTGGTAATTGGTTTCCCTAAAGATGAATGGTCAGAACAAAAGATGCATTGTTCTATTGATGATAAAGATCTTGGTTACCTGCTTAAAAACTTTGGCGATAAAGGGTGGGGGCTTTTTAATTTACAATCATTAAGGGTATCAATGGCACAAGATAATGAAAAGAGTACTGCTGTTGCTGTCAGTTTTAAATCTGATGCGTTTTCAAATATGCTGTCGATTGTAGTAAATGATTCAACAATAAAACAAAATGAGCCGGCAAAAGAAGAAACTAAAAAGCCAGTTGTGGAGGTAGTAAAGGTAGAAGAACCTCCGGTAACTGTAAAACCTGAAAAGGATAAGCCAGTTGAAATAAAAAAACCAGTTGAAGAAGTTGTGAAAGTAGCGGAACCACCAATAATTATAAAACTAGAAAAAGATAAAGTAGTTGAAATACAAAAAACTGCAATGGTAGCTGATCAGGCGCTTATTTCGAAAAAACTTACTAAAAAAACAGCAGATGGTATAGAAATGGTATACATCGATGCTGATGGCGGAAATCAGGATACAGTGAATATTTTTATTCCTGTAGATAAAGAGATTGCTGAAACTTTATCAAATTCCGCAACAACAATAAAAACAAAGGATACAGCCCGAAAGGAAACTGCATCAGTATCTGTACCAATTGAAGAAAAAAAGAAAGATTCAAAATTTCTTGAAATAGAACTTCCAAACCCTAATAGTACAGTAAAGGAAACTAAGGCAGATACACTGGTTCAGCAGAGCATGCCAAAATCGCCCGTTATAATTTCAGATTGTAAAAGCTTTGCAACAAATGATGATTTTTTGAAGCTGCGTAAAAAAATGGCAGCAGTAGATAATCCGGAAGATATGATCAGCATAGCAAAAAAAATATTTAAGTCAAAGTGCTTTACTACAGAGCAGGTTAAAAACTTATGCGTATTATTTTTAAAAGATTCCGTAAAGTATGATTTCTTTGATGCAGTTTATCCCTTTGTTTCCGACCCTCAAAATTTTGAAACACTGGAAAGCCAGTTAGCCGATAGTTATTATATTAAACGTTTTAAAGTAATGATAAAAAATTAATTGCGTCAGTTTAAAACATAAAATAGCCATGCTACGGTATTTCATTGAAGTTTCTTATAGGGGAACCAAATACTCCGGATTTCAAATTCAACAAAATGCCAATTCTATTCAGGCTGAAATAGAAAAGGCACTCAAAATATTTTTTAAAGAAGACATTAAGTTAACCTGCTCCTCACGCACCGATGCAGGCGTTCATGCAATAAGCAACTATTTTCACTTTGATGCTCTTAGTCTACCTGTGCAGCAGGTATTAAATGAGTGTACTTATAATTTAAATGCAATTTTGCCGGATGACATTGTGGTGAAGCGTATATATGAAGTAGAAAAAAATGCTCATTGCCGCTTTGATGCACTTAGCAGATCTTACCGCTATGATATATATCAAAATAAAGATCCTTTTGTTTCAGACAGAGCATACTACTATCCATATAATTTGGATATTACAAAACTACAATCAGCCGCAGATGTTTTAATAGAATACAATGATTTTACTTCTTTCTCTAAAAAAAATACCCAGGTAAAATCATTTAACTGTACTATAATAAAAAGTCAATGGACTATTCAGTATAACCTTACTATTTATAATGTTGAAGCAAATCGTTTTTTAAGGGGTATGGTGCGTGGCTTTGTTGGCACGATGCTGAAAGTGGGTACTGGTAAGATTTCAATCCACGATTTTCGTAACATTATAGAAAGTAAAAATTGCACTAATGCAGATTTCTCGGTTCCCTCACAGGGACTTTTTCTTCTAAACGTCCGTTATTGATTATTGACTAATATATTTAATTCAGACACTCATACAAATACTGTCTCTTTATTATTGAGATAAAATTTGCATAAACTCTTTATGTTGGTATTCTTTTTAACTATTTCAGAAAATTTGTTTAAAAATATTCTGAAATAGTTTGATTTAGTTAAATGCAGTTTAGTTGTATGTTTTAAAAGATTATTCTGTTTTTAATTTGTTAATGCTGATGTTTATTTCGCTAAAAAGTTTGTTCTTAAATCTTATCATCCTATCTTTGCCGTCCGCTAAAAATAATAGCGAAAAGTTCTTCGTAAAAACGGCTCTTTTTCATGTTTAAATTAAAAAAATATTTTTTTAATAATTAACAAAAAGAAAGTTGGGTTATAGTGCAAAAGCTTATACCTTTGCACTCCGAATAAAAAACGGGATAGTTCATCGAAATAGTATCTTTAAATTATTCATTATCAATTGCTTAAAATCAATTAAGCATGGTGAATAATTTAATTAAACAGAAAGTAGCAAGATGATTACATATTACTCTATGTGTAAAAACTGGGTAGTAAAAGATAAAATATAATTAAAAGTTCTTTGAAAGATTGGAAACAACAGCGCAGACAAGCCTTTAGGGGTGAGTCAAAAACAGTAAAAACGCAGCAAATAATACAGATTAGATTTGACAAGGTTTTTTTTCTTTGAGAGAAAATACTATAGTCAGAT
>JANYGZ010000010.1 GCA_025362235.1 Ferruginibacter sp.
ACTGCTGAAGAAACAATTCTTGCTTTTGGTGTTAGGCCGTATTGCTGAAGCGCCTGTTCTGAAACCACGTACAGGGCAGCAGCACCATCATTTAAGCCGGATGAATTACCTGCTGTAACACTGCCCCCTTCCTTTTTAAAAGCGGGTTTTAGCTGTGCCAGTTTTTCAATGGTGGTAGCGGGTTTTATAAATTCATCTGTTGTAAATAATGAGGTCTCGTTTTTATTAATTATAATTTCTATAGAGGTTATCTCTTCTGCAAATCTTTCAGCTTTTTGTGCTGCTGAAGCTTTCATTTGTGAATTATAAGCAAACAGATCTTGGTCTTCCCGGCTAATCTTGTATAGTTCAACCAGGTTTTCTGCTGTTACTCCCATTCCATCGGTGCCATACATTTTATGCATCAGGGGGTTAATAAAACGCCAGCCAAAGCTACTGTCGAACATTTGTGCATCGGTGCCAAAAGCTTTGCTTGTTTTAGAAATAACCCAGGGACCCCGTGTCATGCTTTCTACACCACCTGCAATAAAAATATTTCCATCGCCTGATTGAATGGCACGTGCTGCATTAATTACTGCCGACATACCAGAGGCACATAAACGATTTACCGTCTCCCCGGGTACTGTGTAAGGAAGCCCTGCCAGCAATAAGGCCATACGGGCTACATTGCGGTTATCATCACCTGCCTGGTTTACACATCCCAATATAACATCATCAATGGCATCTGCTGGAATGACGGTATTTTTTTCAACCAATTTTTTTATAACCAATGCTGCAAGATCATCGGCACGAACGGTAGAAAGTGTTCCTCCAAAATTTCCGATAGGTGTTCTTATTCCGTCCACAATATATGCCTCCATAATTTTTTCTTGTTCTGCAAGCGGCAGTTTATAATTTATTTACCTAAATAGCAATCTGTATTATTTATATCACAAAGTATTGAAATATTATTATTATTGTGCAATATTGTGTCAAAAGGACACAATAAACATTTTTACAAATTATTTACCACTCATTTTTGTAAACATAAAATCAAGGCTTTCCCCATCAGGTTTTTTTTGGCTGAGGGAGTTTCGTTAGTAGCAAAATCGTTGTCTGCTGTTCTTACTGATTTTTGAGATTTCCTTTTCCTAATATTAGTATGGCATTATTGAGCTGCTGTTTTATTTATTAATTTTTTTGATAGTTGAAAATACTTATTATACTTCAAAAAAACTGTTTCATTTTTAATATACATCACCCAATACAATACAATTATTTTTTATAGTATTATTCTTAACCTGAACAATTTTGAGGATTTAATATAATTAAATATATTTCAGTATATCCACCTGTTTATTGTAACTGGTACGCTATTAGCAATGATAGGGCTATCTTTATAAATGTTATTATTATTTAAGCCATAATCTAAAAATTACCTGATGACTTCTCCTTTAAAGCATTTGCCCTTTTATTTAAAAACCACCATTATTATTTTTGGATTGACGCTTATTTGTTTTGCCCTTTTTACCTTAAAAGGCATTTTAGCACCCATTTCCTTTGCCCTGATACTTGCTATTTTATTGAACCCCGTGGTAAACAAATTGCAAAATAAAGGGGTAAATAAAGTAGTGGCTATTTTTTTATCGTTATTACTTGCATTGATTATAGTAGGGGGAATTATATTTTTTATTACTACCCAGGTTACTAGTTTTGGGGAAAATCTGCCCCAGTTAAAAATAAAATTTAACGAGCATTTATCGCAATTACAACACTGGGTAGCCGCCAATTTTAAAGTTAGTATTAAAAAACAGCAAGAAGATTTAACACAACTATGGGATAATAGTAAAACAGTAGTTGCAGGCGCCCTCGGCAGCGCATTGGGCACAATGGCACTGATATTTTTATTACCCGTTTATGTGTTCCTTTTATTATTTTACAAAACACTTATTCTTAACTTTTTTTATGAAATGTTTGCTGAAAAAAACACAGAAAAGGTTGCTGATATTTTAACAGAAACAAAATCGGCCATACAAAGTTATACGGTAGGGCTATTACTGGAAGCTCTTGTGGTGGCCGTTATGAACTCGGCTGCACTTTTATTGCTGGGTGTTGAATATGCTATTTTATTAGGTGTAATCGGTGCCTTATTAAATATGCTGCCATACATTGGCGGTATTATAGCCATTGCATTGCCGGTAATTATCGCATCAATTACCAAAGATGGTTTTTCTACACAACTGGGTATAGTAGGAGCCTATATGTTGATTCAGTTTATTGACAATCATTTTTTGGTTCCTTTCCTTGTTGCTTCCAGGGTAAAAATAAATGCCCTCTTTTCTATCATAATTGTATTGCTTGGAGGTTCCCTGTGGGGAGTAGCAGGTATGTTTCTTTCCATACCTTTTTTAGCCATTTTAAAAATTATTTTTGACCGCCTCCCCGAAATGAAACCCTGGGGTAAATTATTGGGCGATGAAATGCCTACCCGGCATAAAGGAGAAATATGGCTAAAGAAAAAGCAACGGGTAGAAGCATTGGAAGAGAAAAAAACTGAGAATGAAAAGAAAATAGATTGATAGGGCGCATTTTTATGCCGGATTAGTTATCTTACTTTTATTTTAAAATGAATAAAATTTCTTTTATCTTCAGTGAGTTGAGCGATTCTTTTTTACCAAAACTATTATAATGAAAAGGTGTACATTATTTTTTTTTAAATTAAGTGTAATTGTATTATTTGCCAGCTGCCAAAAAGAACCTGTTCCAAATGAACCCGCTGCCCCGTTGCCAAAAGTTAAAACATACTCTGAAGATCTCACTTCATCTTATTTAGGCCATATTGCTTTCAATTACGATATTAGTTATGATGCTGACAATAAAATAATAAGTGCAATATCTACATCGGCCCCGGGAACAAGGCTTTTATTAAACTACCCGTCAGCCAGTAAGTATACTACAGATTTTTATGAAAATAATATTCTTAAACTCTATAAAGATTTTCACCTTAACAGTAATTCATTTGTAGACAGCACATTTCAATATAATAATACAAAGGATTCTTCAACAGAAAAATATTTTTATAATAACAATAACCAGGTCATTAAAATAAAGAAATACAACTACTCAAAAATAACAGGCAGTGAATTATTCAATACAGTAACCAAAACTTATAATAGTGATGGGGATATTATAAACTCAACCGATACAAATTTAAAAGTTGAAACGTATGGATACTATACTGATTTAAGTTATACAGCCCCGCTTATTTTTGGGCCGGCAAATAGTAATTCAACCAAAAAATTCCATTTAATAAAAAAACATACTGTATCATCTAATGGTTCTTTTGTAACCAGTTCAGACCATACTTATACTTTTGATAGTAATAACCGCATCAGTACTGAAACACAAACATTTACAGATGGCAGCAGTTTAGTAAAAACCTATACTTATTTTTAAATAATGATTGCATTTAATTACCACAGAGTTGGCTGCCATTTCAAACACTACCCAGTAAATATTCTAAATGATGGGCAAAAAGTTGCCTGCGTTAATGTGAAACTTTGCAACAATTAATAAAAAAGTGTTCCTTCAAAATACTATTGACAAAATAGTGATGAATAAATCGATTCAGTTTATACTAACACTCCCTCTGTTGTAGATATCCACTACTGTTAGTAAATGATTGGCATATTATCAAAATTGACAGCGTACATTAGCCAAAAAATAAATATATGAAGAAAATTATATTTTCTTTTTTGAGTATCATTATTGTAAATACTATTTCGGCACAAAACCTTGTAGTAAACCCCGGAGCAGAAAGCTCATCACCTCGCGGAGCGGGTTGGACAATTTTGAGTGCAGGAGCAATAGGATGCTTAATACCCCCTTCAAATACTTATGTTAACTGGACAATGATTCCGGATGGATCTGCCGATTATCCTTATGATCATACTACCGGATTAGCTGGCGGCCACACTTTTTTTGCTGGTTGCAGTGGGAATAATTCGGGTCAATTAGAATTACAGCAGATTATTGATATTTCAACAGATGCAGTAAATATCGATTTAGGGAACGCACAATATACTTTTGGTGGTTATATCCAAACACCAGTATTTCCACAAACAGACCAGGGCCGTTTTGTTGTAGATTACCTGACTGCCTCAAATACAGTCATAGGTACAACTTATATGAGTCCCTGGCAGTCGTATTTTCCTTTTTTTTCAGGTACAGGGTGGAATCATTATACTGATACAAAAACAGCACCTGCTGGTGCAAGGAAAGTAAGAATAACATTGCAGGCAGAATTATTCAATAACGGGCCTGCAATAAATGCTTATTTCGATGATATATCTCTTGTAAAAGCGATTGTATTACCTGTAACATTAATTTCTTTTACAGGCAACGAAGATGGTGGCAAAATTAATTTATTTTGGAAAGTAGCTGATGAAATAAATCTTAAGCAATATGAAGTAGAGAAAAGCACCGACGCTGTTAATTTTACCAATATTAGTATTATTAAAAGCGGTAAAAAAGAGTATTTTTTTATTGATAAAAATACAAGTACCTACATCGATAAATATTATTACCGCTTAAAAATGACAGATGCTGATGGAAAATTTTCATACAGCACGGTATTGCCCATAAAAATAAAAGGGCAGGTGTCATTAGCCATTTCACCAAATCCTGCCAACAATTTTGTAACCGTAAGTGGTTTTGAAAAGCCGGGAAAAATAAACATCATTAATAGTAATGGCAGCATTGTATATAATGCCAATACCACGACACAGGCAATGAAAATAAATATTGCTTCACTTCCTGCTGGTTTATATGTGCTTCGTTTTACGGATGGAAAAGCAACCATTTTCAAAAAGTTTATCGTTCAAACTAAATAGGTGAATAGTGAATGGTGGATAGTGAATTATTTACCATTGACGAATCAAACCGCCACTTTACAATTGACATAACATTACTATTAAAAATCTACAGACTACTTAAAGAAAATAAAAAGAGCTCCCACAAAAGTTAAGGCTATCACTACTTTCCGATAGGTATTATCTTTTATCTGTGCAACAATTTTAAGTCCTGCCCAAAAGCCCAGTATGATTGCCGGTAGCAATAAAAGGTCTGTACGCAAAGTAGCTACCGTTATGTTTTTCCAGAATATTATTTGAAACGGTAATTTAAATAAATTGATGACTAAAAACACCCATGCAGCCGTGCCGATAAAATCGTTTTTTGTCATGCGCATTGCTAAAAAGTAAATGTTGGCAAAAGATCCTGCCAGGTTGCCCAGCATGGTGGCAAAGCCTGCTGTAAGCCCGGTACCGGCTACAAATAATTTATTGGTGGGTATTTTTTCTATTTTTCTAAACTCCATAAAAACCATTATCACCACCGTGCAGATTATAATCAGGGCCATTAATTTTCTAAATAATGCTTCATCTAAATCTTTACCTACATAAACACCCAATAAAATACCCACCATCATCCATGGAATTAATTTCCAGAATTGCGGCCATTGTGCATGCCTGTTATAATAGCTCACGGCCATAATATCTGCTGCACACAGCAGGGGCAATACCATTCCTGTAGAGGCCTTGCTGCCAAAAACTATAGCCATGATGGTTACATTCATCATCTCTATCCCCTTAAGACCAGCCTTTGAAAGCCCTATTATAAAAGCAGCCAATAAAATTAATATCCATTGAAATAAGTCCATTATTTGTTAAAGATATTGTTAAGCATTTAAATTAATATCACTAATATAAAACCAGCTATTATTCCCAATTAAAGCTATCATAAAAAGTAAGGTCTCTTTCAATAAAATACATATTTAGATAGCTATCACTTCATTTAAAACTAATCCCCTAATTTTATACAAATTAAATGACGTGAAAAAAATGATTGCTATTGGATTGCTGGCTTCGATATTTACGGGTGCCGTTCTTGCACAAACATCAGCCCCTAAAATTTTACGGCATGTTGTGCTTTTTAAATTTAAAGACAATGCAAGTGCCGCAAATATAAAATCAGTAGAAGATGCGTTCCTTCTTTTGCCATCAAAAATAAAAACGATAAAAGATTTCGAATATGGCATTAATAACAGCCCCGAAAAATTGAATGAAGGATTAACGCATTGTTTTTTTGTAAGTTTCGCCAGTGAAAAAGACCGGGATGATTATTTGATTGACCCTTCTCATAAGGCATTTGTTGAAGTATTAAAACCTTTTTTAGACAAGGTAGTAGTAGTAGACTATTGGGTAAAAAAATAATCAGGCATACACTATTTTTATTATCGCCTTGTTACTACGACCGGCTGGATAAAATAATTTTTGTATATTTAAACTTTATAAATTATAGATTGCTTTGTGCAGCTGCATAAATTATCTAAATACCTAATAACCGAAGCCATTTTAAATAGCCCTGTAACAATCCCAAAATAAACACATTGATGTATATTTATAGCCTGGCAGGCAACCAAAATAATAACCCGCCCGTTAAACCGTCTGTATATTCCGGCTTTTAACTTACAACAAGTTACTGTTGAAAACTAAAATAAAACTCTTAAATTATTGCAATGAAAAATATAATTGCGTTATTCTTTTTATTGTTAGTAACTGCTTATTTTTCCCGGTTGTCAGCTCAACAAAACAGGCAGGCCCTCAAACAGGAACAGTGTGCTACAATGACCCGTTTGGAAGCAAAGTTTAAACGCAACCCGGCTCTTAAAGCTGCCTTTAAACAGCAATTGGAAACATTTAATAAAAAAATGAACCGCCAATCGGCTAAGGAATTAGGTGTTGACAGTGCTTCTAATATTAACACTACCTACACCATACCGGTAGTATTTCATGTTGTACTAAGCAACCAGGCGAAAGTAACCGATGCACAAATATTAGCACAACTTGACATTTTAAATAAAACCTATGCCGGAACCTATCCAGACTCAGCTGCCATTCCAACATATTTTAAACCACTCTTTGGTAAAACCAATATTCAGTTTTGTTTGGCCCAACGTACGCCAAATGATGAACCAACTACGGGAATTGAAAGGGTCATTACTACCGCAACTTCATTTTCGCCTGTCAATGATTTTGTAAAGCATGCTGTTACAGGCGGTGCAGATATCTGGAATGGGGATAACTATTACAATGTATGGATATGCGTTTTAAGTGATAATATTCTTGGATATGGTACATTTCCCAATACCGGGCAGCCAGATGAACAAGGTGCGGTAATACATTTTCAGTCATTACCCGGAAGCCCCCTCAATAATTACAATGGAGGCAAAACCCTTACTCACGAAACAGGCCATTATTTTAACTTGTTTCATACCTGGGGTGATGATAACGGTGCTTGCACCGGTACTGATTACGTTGATGATACCCCAAACCAGGGTGGACCTTCATCAGTTTGCCATACGGGTATTGTAACCGATAATTGCACAACAGACGGTAATGGTATCTTATATCAGGATTACATGGATTATACTTATGACCAGTGCCTATTATTATTTACCACAGAGCAGGTACAAAGGATGGAATCTGCATTACTAACTTATCGCCTTTCGCTTACTGTATCCAATGCATGCACCCCTGCGGTACTTCAGCCATTGGATGCACAACTAAAATCAATAATTGCACCAGGGCAACGGGTATGTAAAAATAGCTTTATACCTGTTGTTACTGTAAAAAACCTGGGTTTGCAAACATTAACCTCGTTTATTGTTAGTACGGTAATTGATAACGGCGCTCCTGTAAATTATAACTGGAGCGGAACACTTGCTTCATTGGCAACTACCACCATTACTTTAACTTCAGCAACAATTACACAGGGTAACCACAGTATAAAAATATTTACTTCATCACCCAATGGTGGAACAGATGGCAAAAACTCTAATGACACGCTCAACGCACCTGTTCAATATTTTGATGCTGTCACTGCGGTATCTGAAGGTTTTGAAGGAACAGTGTTTCCTCCTGCCGGATGGGATATTGTAAACCCCGATAATTTGATTACCTGGGAAAGGGTTACCGGAGTTGGCAAAACAGGTACATCCAGCGTAGGAATTAATAATTTCAACTATGCCATTAATGATCAAAAGGATTACCTGCGTTTGCCTGAGGTTAATTTTAGCAATATCGATTCTGCTTTCTTTTATTTTCAGGTAGCAGCAAATACCGTAACTCCGCTTACCACAGCCAATAATACATGGGATACTTTGGAAGTACTGGTTAGTAAAGATTGTGGCCTAACTTATACTTCACTGTATAAAAAATGGGGTGCAACATTGGTAACTGCAAGCCCCGAAACAAGCGTTGCTTTTATACCAAAGTCAAATGAATGGCGCCGGGATTCTATCAACCTTACACCTTATATTAATCAAGGTAATATAATGCTGGCGTTTAAAAACACCACTGAGTTTGAAAACAATATTTATTTAGACGACATTAATATAAGAACAATCACTATCAACCCTAACTTAAAAAAAGCAGGTTACCTGATAACTCCTAACCCGGCAAGTGACCATATTAATATTCAGTTTTATCCAAACCCAACCAATTTAAAAGGTATTGAATTATTTAATATGCTGGGGCAAAAAATAGATGAGATAACCGTTACTTCCGGCGGTGGTGCTGTTGCTTATCGTTTTAATATCAGCCGGTACCCGCAAGGTACTTATAATGTGAGGGTAGTTTTTGCAGACAGGGTAATTATAAGTAAAGTCATTAAACTTCAATAATTCCTCCGGTACAACACATTTAAACGCCCACATCTCTGAAAAGAAATATGGGCGTTTAAATTAAATTGTGGAATTAATAACAGACAATCAATCGTTCGTAAGACAAATGTATAATATAGTTAAATATTATCAAAATTCATTTTAAGAAATTGTTATCATTTTTATGCGGGCAGTTTTACGCCAGCTAGTTAGAAAGTTCCATTATTTCTAAATGGTATTTTTTTTCCGCTGTTAAACTGGGTTTGTACAGACAGCCACACACCTTGCAGCATCAGTTTTTCAACTCAGAACAAAACTTCAACAACCAGGCCCACCCACTACCCCAAAAACTAAAACCCATCTTACATTATCCAGTTCTTAAAAATATTTTTACTACATTTGCAACATTATTGCAAACATTGAATAAGAAAAGGAACATAAATTTTAAGGCTTTATTGCTATTACTGATATACAGTTTCAGTATCAGCCCTGTTATAATGTTTCATCATCACAACTACAAAGTTGTGCCTTATGAAACCGCCACCCCTTGCGAAAAGGCAGCCTATTATCCCTATAAAATTGGACAATGCACCCACAAAACCCACATTACAAATGCTGTACAAAAATGTCTTTTATGCGAAAATCATAACTTAACCGACTACCTACACCACACTTTAGTTTTTACATTTATAAAAGCTGAAACGAATAGCGAACACAATAATATTATTGTAAATATCATTTCGCTTTCCCCTGCTCAAACTTCAAATAGAGGTCCGCCCACAGTTTAATTTTTACAACTTTTCTTGTTCAGGACAATTCAATTGTTTTGATACTTATTTACTTAAAAATTAAACAAAATGAAATTAAAATTTATCATTTCAATAGTTGTATCATTTATTATAACACAAAGTATCTATGCTCAAAATACTTTATCAGGAAAAATAACCGATAAAGACAGCAAACAACCGTTGCCCTATACCACAATTTCAATTGCCGATTTGCACACGTCTGTAATCACAGATTCTTTAGGTAATTATAGTTTTACAAAAATTCCTGCTGCTGGTTACGAAATTCAAATTAGTGCCGTAGGATACAAAACCTTTTCTAAAATAATTTCAATTAAAGGTGTATCTAATGTAAACTTTGAATTAGACAAAAGCACCACCGAATTAGCAGACGTTGTAGTTACAGGTTCATCTAAAGCAACACAAATAAAAAAATCGCCTTTACCTATTCTTACCGTTAGCAAAGAATATCTAACCACCAATTTAGCCACCAATGTAATAGATGGTATTGCAAAAGTTCCAGGAGTTAGTGCAGTTACAACGGGGCCAAATGTTTCAAAACCATTTATTCGTGGTTTGGGCTTCAATCGTATTTTAACGCTCTATGATGGAATGAGGCAGGAGGGGCAACAATGGGGCGATGAACACGGAATAGAAATGGATAATTATGCCATTGACAGAATAGAAATAATTAAAGGACCGGCCAGTTTAATGTATGGTTCAGATGCTTTAGCAGGTGTTATAAATCTTATACCCAGCCAACCTGCAAACACTAATAAAATTTCAGGTGCAGTAACCACAGAATACCAAACCAATAATGGGATGTTTGGCGGTTCCGCATTTTTAACAGGCAATAAAAATGGTTTTGAATACGGTGGCAGATTTTCAAAACGGGTAGCTAAAAGCTATCAAAATTCAGTAGATGGCAGAGTAGCTAATACTGCCTATAGCGAAACATCAGCCAACGCTTTTATTGGCTTGCACAAAAATTGGGGTTATAGCCATTTAAGTTTATCACTTTATGATAATTTGATAGAAATACCAGATGGCAGCCGGGATTCTGCAACAAGACAATTTACCAAACAAATTACAGAAGCCGATACTGTTCGTCCCATTTTTTCTAACGATGAATTAAATGCTTACAAGATTAATGTATTGCATCAAAGAGTGCAACATTACAGGGCTTTTTTAAAAAATAGTTTCTTTCTCAATAACAGCAGATTAGATGCAAATTTTGGATTTCAAAGAAGCGTACGCAGAGAGTATAACCACCCCGAAGCACCCTATCAAGATGTAGCAGGATTATATTTGCAGCTAAACACTATTAACTACGACGTAAAATATTTTTTACCTGAGTTTAATAAATGGGCAGTTGCAGTGGGTGTAAACGGAATGTACCAAACCAATGATGTAACAGCAGGAACAAACTTTGTAATTCCATCCTACAATCAATTCGATTTCGGGATTTTTTCAACCATTAAAAAAGACTTTGGCAAATTAAATATTGCGGGTGGGCTTAGATACGATGTGAGAAACTTTAATAACAAAGAACTATACACAAAACCCAATGCTGCAAGTGGTTTTGACCAGGTAGTTACAGGTGCAGACACAGTAGGTGCAGACAATCCTTTTAGCAAATACTCAACTTCTTTCAAAGGGCTTACAGGCAGTTTAGGTTTAAGCTATGTAATTAACAACAATTGGGCTTTAAAAGTTAATATAGCAAGAGGTTATCGAGCACCCAACATATCAGAAATTTCTGCCAATGGCGTACATCCGGGAACAGGATTTTTTCAGCTTGGCAACGACCAGTTTAAACCAGAATTTAGCAACCAAGCCGATATAGGTGTTGCTTTTAGTTCAAAAACTGTAAATGCAGGTGCAAGTTTATTCATCAATCAAATAGACAATTACATTTACAATACAAGGCTGCAATCAATATTAGGAGGAGATTCATTAAGCAATAATAACGGACAAAATTACCCGACCTACAAGTTTCAGCAAGGCAAAGTTTTGTTATATGGTTTAGAAGCCAATATTGATTTTCATATCATCAAACGCCTTCATTTCGATAATGCAGTTTCATTGATTTATGGCGACAACAATAGTTTCACGGGTGCACAAAAAACCAATGAAACTAAATATATTCCTACAATGCCACCATTTAGATACATCACAGAATTGAAATACGAATTGACAAAAAAATCTACAACATTAGACAACCCTTTTGTAAAATTGCAAGTACAATATACTGCCACACAAAACAGGGTATTTACTTACGACAATACTGAAACACCCACACAAGGTTACACATTGGTAAACTTAGGTGCAGGCACAGGCTTTAAAAACAAGGCAGGAAAAACAGTTATCAATTTATATGTACTTGCTAACAATATTTTTAATGTGGCCTATCAGGAACATTTAAGCCGCTTAAAATATTTTGAGCAATACTCATCCTCACCAAATGGGCGGCTTGGTATCTACAATATGGGGAGAAATATTAGTTTAAAGGCAATTATTCCATTTTAAAACTGGGCTAACGCACCAAACAAGGCACATTGCAAGGAACACAAGCCGACACAAAAACCTTATAATTTAAAAAGTGGCCGGTGCGAACACCGGCCACGGGTTGTAAGAAATTGTTATCATTTTTTATAGCAGCGGGCCACCGTTAGTTAAACAGAAAGATTATTTTTTATATTGATACCTTGCAATGTTTTTTCGCCTAAACTAAAGCTGGGATTTGTAAAATGTTGATTCTACTTCCGGCCACCCTGCTTTTACAAAGCTGACTTTGTAGTCAGTTTTACTTTTACCCTAATTTGAAAGTGGAACCATTTCGAAATGATATTTTTTTCCGATTGGCAATACAGGTTTGTAAATGTGTTTTAACAGTACCCCAAATAAAAATACACCGGCAGCAATTGCAAGTTGACTGGCGTTAAATGAAAAATTATTATTGATAAGCCCATTGGCTACATTTAAAGCTGCATAGCCAGCTGCACCAACCCTGAATATCCATCCACTCTTTATCCAATACCAATGCACATGCCCGGCAGATGTTGAAATTTGAAAACGTCCATTAATATAATCAATTAAGTAACCTTTTTTAGGCATGGCAAATACATCCGAGATCGAATACCCAGAAACGTTAAAATAAACCGTGTCGCTTCCCATCGAATAATAATAAACTACCCTTGGCCTTATGTAAAATGAATCATTACTTATTCTGGTTAGCTGGCCTTTTTGCCACTCGCTATTTTTTAACTGGAAAGCAATAAAATCGCCAAGCCAGAATCTTTCGATAGTTGTATTTCGTTTTTTGAAATCCAGCATATTTTTTTGAGCGTATCCAGGTAAGGAATAATTAATTAAAAGGGCGATAAATATTAATTTAATCATGCCAAATAAAAGTAAAACAACTTTCCCGCCATCATATTGAAATATATGTTAAAGTTGGCTACTGCTATTTTTCCGCATTAGTAATTGTACATACACATTTTTTAAAGATGCTTTTTATTTTTCAATCCGTTAATAAATTAATAATACAGTTTACTTGCATTTATAAATTTTACTATCTACTATTGTATCATCATTTAATCTCCCTTGAACAATCCCCCACCCCCTTACAGCCGGCAAACAATTATTCATCTTATCAATTGTTTGTATGAACGAAAATTCTTTGCTTGCAATACTGGCAAGGTTATGCGGCGACATAACCATCAATAACAATACAGATCCCAATACCGTCATTCAGTTACAACAGGCCGTCGCTTCAGCAATTATTAATGAACCCGGTTTAACGGTTTCCAATTCATTTCAGTTTGAAGAACTTGACAACTTTGCTACACATAATTTAGATGCAACAACCCTCGAGCATTTAAACAATGTATTACAAAGTGTGCAGGAAAACCCTCAGGCAATAGATAATACCATCAGGGTATTTAAAAGGGAAGTACCTTTTTTAAGCAGCCAGGTACAACGCAGCGTTCCAGACTGGGCAAGAGGTGCCGGTATTATCGATAGCCTTGGCCCTTTTAGCAGCAGGGATGGCCGAAGGTTCTGGTTTGATTTGTACAGAACCATTCCTGCTGTTCAGGTATGGTTGGAGGGGGCAGCTCAACCATTTATGTTATTACCATTAGAAGTAAGAAACCTGATTTTAAGAAGGGGCCCGGTTAGTTATAAAATCCCTAAAGGCAGTGTATGGCTGCAGGCCGATTTATTTGCCACTGCGGCGCCAGGCAATTTATATTGCGGTTTAACAGTTACCGACGGAACGCTTACTTTAAATGGTAACGTAAACGTTAACCAGGCCAATCAACTGATAATACCAAACGGCATTGAAGCTGATGTACAACTTAACCTTGAACAAAAAATTATAACAGATATTTCACCCGATGATAATGGGATTGATATAAAAGAAGCGACAATTGAACTGCCAAAAATACTACACTTTACGCTCAATCATACGGGCCAGTCAATGGATGCAGCCGCTGCCAGCTGGAACCTTTATGGCCAACCAATAAATTTTGCATTTGATAATACCAGGCCCATGCGCTGGAGCCCGGAGATAAACCGGATACTGCTTCCCTACAAAGCAGATGTGACAGAGATGGAGGTAATGCAATGTAAAAGCCCTGTTTGTACAGTAAGTGGCAAGGCCCCTATTTTTGAAAGTTTATGGGCATTAAGCGCTGCCGTAATTAATATAAATGCTCCCTTACAGGCGGATGGTACCGGTGCAATGGCCATAGTTATTTTACAAGGAATAGAAGCAAGCTGGATGGGATTAAAAGATGCCAACCTCTTTGAAAAAAGCAATACTCAATTAAAAAATGCTTTGGTAATGCTGATGCCTGGCCGCATAAATATTGCCACTTTATTTGCGTCTAACCCTGGGGGTAAGCAACGATATAATTGCTGGCAGGAAACCATAAACGGAATTGAAAAACCAGTACAATATATTGACCTCAATTACACGAATCAATTTTTCTTCTTTTACGATAGCTTACAAAAAGGCACGGAAAGCATCGCAGCACAGGCCAATTGTAGCAACAGTATCGATAAACCGGTACAGGTAAATGGCATCCCTTTTAAAGTAGAAAGCCTGCAAACCATTTTTACGCTAAGCATCAGCAAAGACCTTCAGATTGTACTGTTATATGATGATGATATTATTAAAGATAATTTTTTAAAAACGTATAAACCTGTACCAGGCGCAGTTCCCGTTATCGGCTTTAAAACTACTGCCATTGCATTAAACAATGCACTGCTTACCGTAAGCCCGGTATATAGTATGCTATTGTATGGTGACATTAAAACAGAAGATAGTTTTGACAAATGCCTGTTGATTTACTCATTTGGATTGATGCAATATTTGCCAACACTGCCTGATCCTTATGTTGCCAATATTGGATTATTAAAAAGGAGGATTAATAGAAATGTGGATATAGCAGACCTGCCAAATCAATACAATATTTCGGCAATTAATGCCATGCTGGTTTGTATTATGAACTGGCAAAACATGGATAGTCCCTCAGTCAATTTTTTCCTGGGAGACAAGCCTGCCCAGGTAAATGCAGCAGCCGCATATCTTAATAGTGGCGTTCGCATCAATAACCTGCAAAACCAGGAATTAATAAATGCTTCAATGCGTAACAACCTTGCTTCAACTTTATCAATTCAAAATAAAAACTGGCAGGCAGCATCAGAAAGCAATGAAGCTGATGGTATGCTGAATACTGATATACAGGCAATGATAATGGTGAATGAAAGAATGTCGCAAGGCAATATTTCGCCTTTTAGAAATGCTTTCACTTTACTGGATGTTAGTACCAATGCCGATTTAATGGGTGTTACACTGGGATTCTCAAATGATCAGTTTATTTTTGAAAGAACACACGATGTGCAGGATGATAATACCGGAAGCCCAATAAGCATTAGTGGAATGGATGTTCAGGCCACCAGCAGGCTGGTGCAGCTATATGCATTGCCGCAGATAAGCTGGGAGCCTGTTATAAACATTACAACAGAAATAACCAATGTTAATAAAGATCCATTCCCTGGCATATTATATTTTTTAAATGATGGTGTTCCGGCACAAATTGCCAACATAGGCAATAAACCTGTACCTATTGCTCCCATACCGCTTAGTAAAAATTTAACCGAGTGGTATAAAACATTGCCAGATTTTGCTGCATGGAGTTTTTTCACATTGCCTTATGGAATGCTGGCATTGGCAAAATATCAAAATAAAATGGATGGTAACAGCCCTGCATTAGAATTAATAGAAAAGCAATTTCCCAACAATTTGCATACCGCCTTGCAAATAAAAACGGTTGGCCTGGATGACCCCATCAACAATAATAAAAAATTTTTTGGCAGTGCCCATCAATTGGAAAATACCTATAATTTATTTTTCCCTGCAACGGGTGCAAGAAGTATGTTATCAGGCACTGTTACAGAAATTTTTAATGATGAATTTGGCACCGCTGTTGGATTTGATCCATCGAAATATGTTCCGCTGGAACGGTACGATTTCAGTGGTTACGGCTCCAATGTATTCAGTCATTGGAAAAATGAAAATGCTGCAATTGCACAAACTTCGCAAGCCATGTTTGATGTATGGCGTGGCCGTACGGCGCATGAAGTGGTACAGGTAAAAAGTGTATTGTACCCGTGGGGCATACGGGTGGTGCGTACCATTACTATCTACCGCGGCAGCAATGGCTTTCCATGGCGCATTGATAGTGGATGGAAAGCAGAAAGCGATGGCATTTATGATTTCAGGTCGCCGGTAAAAGACCCGGGCGGATTAGCTGTAGCCATTGCAGATGAAAATTCACATGCCTACAAATTTCATCCAGGCCCGGTAGAAGGTGTTTATAACGTGCGCAATATAAAAGAAGATACTATACTGTTGCCGTTTACAAAGCCATGGAGCAAAGGTTATGGTGTTTATATCGATAACCAAGGGCATCCTGCTGCAGCCTCACCCCCACAGGCATTAGACATAAAATTGGTACCTGTATATTTTGATGCTGATGTTCAGATTGATGATGTAACGCAGGGTGCAAGCAATGGTAAAGTTGTAAGCCAGCGCATGTTGGGTTATTTGCAATTAAGCCCAAAAGGTGTTTTTATTGATGAAGAAAGTTTTGCCGAACTGCTCACTGTAATGAATGGGCTTGGTGGCCCCGTTGACTGTATGGTTAAAATTAACCAGACCAAACAGCAAATGCGTATAGCAAGAGTGGAAGTAAACCCTTCATCAGATGAAGCCAACCTGCGTGTATTTGTTGCTGCGGCAAAAGGTACACCGGTACTACCAAAGGATGGAAGCTGGAGCGTAGTGCAGTATGATGCTTCAAGTAAAGAAGTAAAACCGCTTAGTAATAATGATGTGATTCCATTGATAAGAAAAGGGGTTCGCAATTTTGATCCTGGTAAACTAACCTACACCCAGGATAAAGTTACCAACCCTTTAAATATTGCAGCGTCAACAGAATTATTTAAAGACCTGGAAAACCGTGCAAAACAATTTGCCTTTTTGCAAAGTACCGGTGAAAATAAAGTGCTGTTCAGAAACCCCTTATTTGAAAAAGGAAAAGATATATTGAAAGGAAGTACACCTGATCTGGCAGATGCTTACAGGCTGATGAACAGTAAAGGGATATTTCCAAAATTAGAAAATCTGCCTAAAATGGACCAAGTGGGCGAGCTTGCCAACCAGTTTGGGATGAACATTATTGATGAAGGGTATAAATTAATTAACAACACAGTAGCCGATGCAGAAAAAAAATTAGTACAACTGTTACCGGAAGGGCCATGGTATATTGTAAAAACTAATGATGTAAAAGTTTATATCGAATACAAACCAACCAAACCAAACCCTGCAGAAAATCCGCCGGGAGGAAAAGCAGAATTGAATTTTGATATTGACAGTAAAGCAGGTGAATGGGTCAATAAAATGAATGATATCACGATGGTGGTTGACCTTGTTTCGTTTAAACGGATGTTACTGATCAGGGGCAAATTTGATACAAAAAAAGGCCAGTCGCCATCTTTTATTGGACCCGAGTTAGAATTTGGGCCCGACCTTAAACCGATTGTAGATATCCTTGTACTGCTTAGCATGATTGCAACTGACGCAAGCTATGCAGATATTTTAAAGAAAGGGCTAAAGATAGCCATGAGCAACAGTCCTAATAATTGGGAATATAAATTTCAGGCAGATAAAGAGATACCAGTATTAAAGTTTCCACCCCCATTGCTGGATACTGCTGCTGCACCGTTGCGCCTTGAAGCCGGATTAAAAGTAGGTGTGTACTTTAATGTAGCAATTCCGCTGCCACCAACCAATGGTATACCCATGCCAAGCGCAGGTGCCTTTGTAGAATTTTATGCCAAGCTGAGTGTGATGTGTTTAAGTGTTGGCGTAGGCACTATTTATGCAGTAGGCCAGGTTACTGTTCGTATAAGTGCTGATACTGTTGTTGGTCCCGGTTTGTACATGAAGTTTGGTTTTGGTGTAGAAGCCGTAGTGGCATTACCGGTTATAGGAAGTGTGAGTGTATACTTTGCAGTTGGTGTTGAAATGAGCCTTGATCTTACGCAGATCACTATTGGTGCATTTGTATTATTCAAAGGCCGTGCAGAAATTTTAGGAGGTATTGTTACAGTAACCATCCAGATAGAAGCAAGTGGAAAAGTGCAGAAAAGAATTGGCGGACCAGCTGCTGGTGAAACAAACATGATTGCACAGGTAACTTTTAGTTTAGACATCAGCATTTGTTTTATCATCAATATAAACTTCAGCGAATCGTGGCAGGAACAAAAACAGATTTCTTAAACACCATTCCAATGGCACAGTTAATTTAATAACAATAAAATTTTCAACATATCATTATGGCCTCCACTTTATCTATCTTAACATTTCCACAGCGTTGGCAAAACAACCAGCTAACCATCCGAGTACTTATCATTCCGAGAAATATTGATCCCACTTTAGATAACCAGGTAGCGCAGCCTGTATCGGATGCCTGGTGTAATGCAACCATTGCTTTACAGGCGAGGCTGCTTGCTGATCCGGATGAATACCCCGGTACAACAAAAGCGGATAATAAATTTTCTTTGCCTGGTATTGCAATGCCGGCAAACACTGCGGCTATTTTTAATGAAATGGTTACGCAATTAGGTGGCATAAAAAGTAATGCCACATTAGAAAAAGCAGAAACGACACATCGTAGTAGAAAATACTTACCGGAGAGTTATCGTAACAGTTTCAATTTTACTTCTCCCCGCACAAAAGATGCTGCCATTGATGATGCTTATCATTGTGCCATAAAAGATAAAACAGAAGCCGATATAAATTTCAAAACAACAGAAGATAGTTTGAGCTGGGGTAAAGTATTTGCGTATTGTTTACGCCAGCCTGCACTGGCACAGCGGGTAGGTTTTGTTTATGAAGCAACTATTGATGTAGATCCTCAACTTGTAAAAAAAGGTGGCTGGATATATATTGACCTTGATGCAGGCTGTAGTTACAAAGCTGCAATGGATGCTGATCCAAAACTGGTGAAAAGGTTTGCCGCAAGAATTCCGAAATTAAAAAAAGGTGTTGACAGGGCATTGTTTGCCGCAATACAATTTCCAGTGCTGCTGGATGATGCTATTATTGCACCTGACCCTACTGATGAAGATGTTCCGGTGGCACCCAATAATATGGATGAGTTATTGATAGAAACTGAGCAATACGATGATGGTTTCTGTAAAATTGTTCATGCCAATCAGCCGGTAAGCAGCGATTTATTAAGAGAGAAAGAAGATAAGGAATTACCTGTAATTACTGATGCCGGTATTAGACTGGCATGGGATGATGAACAGTTGCTGATATGGATGAACAGGCAATTGAAAAAAGATGCGGCTGTATTAACCAATGGCGGAAGAAACATTGCACCGATGGGTGTACTGCAATACAGGGTGGATGCAAGATTAAACAGCGATACAGTACCAAATCCCAATGCATGGTTTCCCTTGTGCAAAGTAAAAAACAACGCCAATTTAATGATTGGTCAAACCCAGATTGACGCCATTAATGAAGAAAAAGAGTTGGGTGTGGAAGTGTACCCGGCACAAATAGATGCAAGAAAAACAGAACCATTCTGGCTGCCGCAATATTTTGCCAACTGGATAGGAAAAAGTTTAGTGCTGGCTGATGTGGATGCCATCAATATTTTTCAAAAAGAACAAAACACCATTGTCAGTAAACAGGCTAAAAAATTTAACCAGTATAGTGCAGCGGGCCTTGATAGGTTTCAGTTACTGTATGGTACCAAATACGATTTTCGTGTACGCCTTGCCGATATAAGTGGTGGCGGGCCAACAATGGATGAACACAGGGTATATGCTGGTATTGCACCAGAAGGTTTTTGCGATTTCAGAAGAACGGTACAGCCACAAACTGTTCGCTTACAGGAAGCCCTGCCCGAAAAAGATGATGAATTTTTTATGGGCAATGAACTTAATATGCTGCGGCCATTGCTGGGATATCCCTCCGTTTTATTTACAGGTAAATATCCAAACGCCGTGGCAGATTTAACTGCCGATGCAATAAACGCTACAGGCAAAAGAGAAATAGGGCTTGCTGATCCTGATGTTGAGTCGGTAGAAATCCTTGTAGAAATAAAAGCACTGGAAATGGATATGCTGCTTCGCCACGATACCAGCAGCCATGAGAGTTATGCAAAATTATACATCACTAAAAGAAAGTTTCCTGCTCCCCTGGATGGGCTGCTAAACATCCCCATCACATTTGCAGATGCACCAGTTTTAAATTTTACCGATTCACAGGATTTGGGAATATTGGGTTTAGTAGTTGGGGGTGATGATATTGATTTGCACAATGATATTGTGTTACCAAAATCAAGAAACATACGGCTAACATTAAGGCCCGTTGTAGAAAACAAACCAGAGTATTATGCAAAAGATTCCATTCTTCCCAGGAAAGGAAAACCTGTTGTTGTTGTTACAAGAAAAGCCGGTGACATTGAAACAGGTTTATTTAAACCAACAGCGGATGTAGATAAAATTCGTGGTGTATGGTTACAGCCTGATACAGATACTTATTTACGGGCAGCATTTGGAGAAATATTTGTAGAGAATAGCGCCATCACCAATACCAGCAGTATGATGGAAAGGCTTACTGATGCTATTGATAAAAGCATTGATGTAGAATCAAAAGGATTAAGCCTTTTAGGTAAACAAGGCACACGTGTTCAATTTGGTGCCAGCAGGTTTATCCGGCACAACATTAGCCCTGACAGTACCAATATCACTTTCTCTACAAAAAGCGATTTGCTGAATCACTGGATAATACCAATAACATTATTATTAAACAGAGACTGGACATGGGATGGTGCCATGCCTGTGAGCTTTGATGTATTCCGGCAAAAGAAAATGGTGGGTGCAGGATTAACAGACGAAGAAAGAGATGCTATAGCATGGGGTGATGAAGAACTGGTGGGGGATATTGAAATGAAACAAACCATCAACATTCAGGCTTTATATAATCCAGACAGAAGTCAGACACAAATTTGCTTTTTAGATGCGGTAGAACCAAAAACAGATGACCCAACTGCACTGCCGGAAGAGATAATGGTACAGTATCGTATAAAAGCAAATTTTAAATCATTGCCAGATGAAGTGAATCCCAATACAGATGCTGACACTTTACTTCAATTACATTTACCCATTACAACCAAACCTGCGCAGGTGCCAAAAATTGTAAGTGCCGGGCTGGCGCAAAGCAAGTATGTAAATGATGATTTATATTCAAGCACCGATCCACGTAAGCGTTATTTATGGCTGGAGTTTTCTGAACCATTGCGTAATAAAAAGGATGTTTATTTTATCCGCATGTTAGCGTATAGCCCAGATCCTTTGCTGGCAAGATGGGAGTCGGATATGTTTAAAGCGCCTGAAGAACCAACACTGCCTATTAACCCGGAACCGATACGAATTATTAGCCCCGATCATGTGGATGATAAGAGTGGCTTAACTGCCATGCAGGAACTAACAAGGGCCGATGATAGTGATGTGCATTACCTTGTTCCATTGCCACCGGGATTGCACTCTGTTTCTGCAGAGCTATTTGGTTTCTTTACGTATGAATTAAGGGTAGGCCATAAAATTGGCTGGAGCACGGCACAGGGAAGATTTGGCCCTGTGTTAAGAACCACCGGTGTACAACATCCATTGCCACAATTATTTTGTGTGGTAAACAGAAACGAAAAACATGTAATGGTAACAGCGCCGTTTGCACAAACTGTTTTTAACGGAGCTGATGTTACAAGTAAACCACCACGTACACAATTGTGGGCATTGCTGTATGCACAGGTAAAACGTGCCGATGATTTAGTGTACAGAAATATTTTGCTCGATGACCAGTTATTTGTTCGGCAAAAAATTGCTGTCGACCCTGCAACAGGCATACAAATTATTGATATCAATACAGATGCCGTGCAATATGGAATTACCGGCTGGAAAAATAAAGACATCGATATAATGCTGCAGCAATATGGTTTGCCTATCGATAGCAACCTGAGTGTCTTAGTGGTAGAAATGCTGCCCACTTATGATAAATTCAGCAGCCCTTTCAACAGAAATGATAATGATAATAATGGTGTATTTGTTCGCAACCTCGGTTTTGCAAAGCTGGAAGAAGGAATGGAAATTCAGTATTTCAAAACTAAACTGAACTTTGCTGCAACTGCTGCAGGAATAAAACAACAGCAATTAGAAACTAATCTGCAAAACAGTATAGAAGAAGCATTTATTGATGAGGCGCAAAAAGAAGAATTGCTGCGCCCGCTTACAGAACAATTGGGCAGCGAAAGAATTTTACGCACGAGCACATTGGTACCTGTTCCGCCTATTTGTTTCGCAGAAGATTAAGCTATGGAAGGTGAAGGCATCGCCACAATTTTGTTTTTTCATACTAACACGGTCTGACCGTCTCGGTCTGACCGGAGAAACAAGGTCTGGCAGTCCCGGGCTGACCGGAGAAAAGAAAGCTATTTATTGAATAGCAAAGTAAAAATTTTATCACATGTTTTTAAAATAAATTATCCCAATCAGACCGTGGCGGTCAGACTGGGATAATTTCCGTTGCTGGCGTCATTCACCAGCAACTCTTTTTATTTTATTTTCGATGCCTGCTTTAAATGATAACACAATTATAATTGACCTGTTATGTAAAAGACACTAACTACGGTGCAGAACTGTGCTTCAAAGAACATTGGTTCATCCCACACAAATTGGGAGATAGCTTGGATATTCTTTATATGCTAAAAAGCTATTATAATTTGAATGCTGCAGACTGCAAGAAGAGCTATTTTTTTACGGCTCATACCTATTCATTTAATTATTCAGGGCACCTGATTCCACCCAACATTTAATTTTGTTAATGTCTGCATCACTTAGCGTTGAACCATGGGACATACTTCTTGTTTCAACTGTTGTTTTAATAGTATCGGCTGAGTTTTTTATCGCTGTGTAATTAAGAAGTGGGCCCGGGCCATTAATACTTCCGGCAGCATAACAGGAACTGTTTGTAGCACATGATGTTTGTATTATTATGCTGACATCAGTTGATTATTTTCATTTACAACACTGCAGTAATTCTTTTTTATTTGTGCATCTATAAAAGGTTACTGTTAGTTATATTAACCAGGTAATATAATATTTCAACATAGTCAATAATTTGCTTTTGCTATTTGATCTTATTCAGGTGAAATAGAAAATACAGGGAGAAAGATAAATACGGCACAGGCAGTTCGGCGACACTAAAATTGCTTGCTCCCTGTGCTGTAATAAGATGATTCAATGGATACTGTTTGCAATATTATTTTACAACCGGGCAATTAACTGTAGCCCCAGCCGGAGTACTTGGAAATGAAGTAGCAGTTGCAAGATTGGTTACACCGGCAAAATTGGCGTTGTCAATCACATTTACATCCCAAAGAGACGAATAACCTGCATCTGTTGGAATAGTTGCCAATACATTATGAGCTTGCATAGTGCCCGTTTCTACCTTAAAGCCAGATGAAGGCCCGGCAGCATTGTCATTAAACATTACGTAAATAGTAGATAAAGGAACCATTCCTGAAGCAGTAGTATTAATTTCAGCCTCTCCAAAATTAAAATAAGCCACAGCCATACTTTTATACCAACAATATATTAAAGCACTGGAGGTACCTGCAGTAAAACTTTTTGCCGCTACAGAACCGTAAGGAACAACAGGGCAATTTACTATCGAGCCAGTCTTTGTAACAGTATATCCCGAAGCAAGTACTTCAGCCTCACTCGTAAGCGAATTTGCAACATAATTGTCCGGAACAGTTACTTTATTTACGAGCCAAAAATCATTATAACCTGTATCACCCGGAATGGTAGGTATTACATTGTTTTGTCCTGAAACTGGAGTTGTGGCACCACTTTTAAAGAAAACATAAATATCATCCGGTTGAGTTGGATGCACATCAAAATTGTAATATTTAACTACTGCACCCGTTCTGTCTAAACCTTGTGTAATAAAAGGTGCCACATCAAAATTAACAGCTGCATTGGCAGCCGGCAAACCATTGGAAGCTGTACGAACCATAAGATGCCCTGCTATAGCACTAAACCTGTCAATACTTGCTTTGGTAGCTGTATTTATGTCTTTACCTGTAACTACAGCAGGTGTTGAATCTTTTTTACATGCTGCAAAAACTAGTGTTACAGCAAAAATTGAAAGCACTTTTTTCATTTGTTTTTTTATTTAAAGTTTAGAAAATAATTTGCCTGTTCCATTACATAGAGTAATAGATTATCTTATTTTTTTTGATATTAATTCAATAGAGAATCATTTAAAACCGGGAAGGGTAATCCCGACATGAACACCTGTGGTAAATACAGGCATAGACCCAACACCAATACCTTTTACCGGAATTTGTATATAAGGTTCAATCCTGAAATTTGATTTTTTAAATGCTTTGAATTCGTGCCCAATACTGAAATTGACAGTACTGATAAAATAACTCCTATTCTGTTGATAAGTTGCATTCATGTTTTGTGGTGTACCAAATATTAATGCCGCATATTCATTGTTTTCATTTAGTAAAACAGCTGATGACCCCCCCCTGTAACAAACCATCCTGATTGTTTATTTTTCAAAAAATCATATTTTATTTTTACAGGAATTTCAAGAACACTGCTTTCCCCTTCAAGGCTTACTACTTTCATTCCGGCTGGCATTGCAGTTCCTGTTTTTGTTGCATCGAAGTATTTGCCATCGCTATAATATTTTTTCTTTGAATAAATTAATCCTCCTTCAACAGACATCCTATTGTTGAACCGGTAGCCTGCAATCGCTCCAATACTTAGCCCTGGCTTTTTAAAGCCCTGGCCTTCTACCTGGCTCAGTTGCGTGCCTGCAAGTATGCCAAAATAAATTCCATGTTCCTTATTATTTCTCTTTTTAGTTTGCGATATTTGGGCAGGGGGTTTTAGGGTAGTATCATTTACATCTTTTTTTATTACGGTTGCAACTACTGTTTTAGTTACAGTCGTATCGCTGTTGTTTAGCAATACTGTTTTTGAGTTGCTGTTTATATCAATTTGTTCTTGATTATCGTAAGTTTCGCCAATTGTTTCAGGGCTTGAATTTGTGACCTCTGTTAAAATCAAATTACCCGAAACAACTTTAGCTTTTTTGTTTTTTGATGATGTAGTCCCTTCTATTGAATTTACTTTTTGCTGAATATTTGTTTGCTGAACAGGGCTCTTTACTTCTTCAATAACTCCTGTGGTGATAGCTTTTTTGTCTTGCAAAGAATTCACGTTGTTTCTTTTGTTCAAATCTTTTTTGGTAGCCGGATTAATTGAAGCAGTAATATCTTTTGTTTTAGTAGTATAAAAATGAATCAATAAAGAAGAGCTTGCCAATAAAAGAACCCCCAACAAAAACAATCCCATAATTTTTCTTTTCCCATTCTTTGAAGAAGTGGTGATAGTGGGTGTACTTAATAAAGCCGGGGCAATATCATCCCAATCGGGCATATCCGTTTTGAGCGGATAATTTTCCGCTGCCTTCCGGAATAATTCGTCCATATTGTTATCTGGATTCTGCATAGCTTTTTCCTTCTGTTTTTTTAATACTTTCCTGTAACATCATTCTCGCCCTGGACAGGTTTGACTTTGAAGTTCCAACGGGTATACGTAATTTATCCGCTATTTCTAAATGATTGTATCCGTCTATTACATACAGGTTAAAAACTACCCTGTATTGCGGTGGCAATTCTTTAATCATTGTTATTAACTCTTTGTAAAGCAATTGCTGGTCTGCATCATCGTCTCTACTTGTATCCTCCCACACATATTCAGGTATCCCGCCAATTTCAGGTAACATATTCGCTTTCCTTAATTCATCAATAGAAGCGTTTATCATTATCCGTTTTATATAACCCATCAATATTTTTCGGTTATCTTCCTCCGTATCAGTAGTTGAAAAGCGTTCAAAACTTGCAAAGAGCTTAACAAATCCATCTGTAACCACATCAACCGCTTTTTCGTATCTATATACATAGCGAAATACTATTTTTAAAGCAAAGCCATAGTACTGCTCATAAAGTATCTTTTGATATTTATGTTTTTTCTCAGCGCAACCTTTTATTATAAGTAGTACGTTTTCCAAATGCAGGATAAAAATTTATTAGTCAAATAGTATGTTATTTTAATTCTGCACTTCCAAACAGCACGTTATATTGCTGGCAATAAATAAGTGCATATTTGTATTGGGTAAAATCCGGGTTAGATGCTAACGGATACACCTGGTTGCCATTCGTTGATTTTAGTTTCCCTAAATCAATAATATTTGATGTCTGTATTTGTTTTGACAAATACAGGTGCAGGTCAGGTCCGTTGCCTGCAGCAAAGTTTTCCAACGCAATTGAATACCCACCGTTTTGAAGCAATATCAACGCCTTTCCATTTACGCTTTCACCAGGCGCACTAATGAACACCCCACTATATTTTACTGCAGCACCGGTTGTATCAATTTTGTCAGTTGCAGGCACTTCTGTAGTGCCATTTTGTTTAGAACAAGCAGTACTTGTAATTGCTATTATTGTAAATAAAAAGAAAATATTTTTCATGTATTGTAAAAGTTACATTTTGTGATAACTGTTTTTTCAACTGGTATTAATTTAGCATTTCTTGAGGTATAATAATATCAGTATTTCCCTTTCCGATTTCATGATACACACAATATACATACGGGACGTTTTAAAAAGGGTTGCAAAACGTTAAAAAAGAATGTTTTTTTCAGGACAAACAACCTCAATCTTTCAGCAGCTGCCTATTGTTATTCTTTCGCTTTCCTCTACTTGGCCATTGGAAAGAACATTGCCTATACAAAATTTTATCATAGATTTGAAATGTTAAATAATTAGTCATGACAGAGATTTTGATTGATAAAAAGAAATATATTTTAATTCCTTAAAAATACTGCCGGGTTTTACAAAAAAAGGCTGTGTTAAAATCAAAACCCGAAAACCATTAACTATTGAAGAAGCCCGTACTTACAGCAAAAAACTAATCAGGAAATGGGCAGCATAAAAGTAACTGTAAAAAAATCTGCGGTTAATAACATAGTAATCCATGCCTGCTTCATTAAATTAAAAAGAATGCTAATAACTTCTGAAAAACTTCCGCATGAACTGGCTTGCAATTACAAACTAATATCTTTCACAGAACCATTTTCATAAAATAATCAACTAAAATAATTGTATATGAAGAAATTAATAGTATCATTTTGTTTGGTTCTAAATATTTACTTTGCTTTTGCACAAAGTACCAAGGCACCCGCCTACCCTTTAATAACACACGACCCCTATTTCAGCATATGGTCAACAACAGACGAGTTAACCGCTTCACCCACCAAACACTGGACAGGAGCCGATCACTCTTTAATTGGTTTGTTAAAAGTAGATGGAACAACCTATCGCTTTTTAGGAAGTGTGGGGCAGGTATATAAAACCATGATACCTGCCGGTGATGAAGTAAATTATGAAGCTGCATATACAGAAACAAATCCCGGTGAAAGTTGGATGAATACCAGCTTTAATGACAGCCAATGGAAAAAAGGGATCGCTCCTTTTGGCAATAACGAAGGCATTTCAAAAACAATGTGGCAAACAAAAGATATCTGGGTAAGAAGAAAATTCACTATCAGCGACCTTACTTCAAATGACCTGTTATTAAAATTAAGCCATGATGATGATGTGGAAGTTTACCTTAATGGTGAAACGGTTTATAAACGAGTGGGGTGGACAAACAAATATATCTACCTGCCCATATCTGCCGATGTAAAAAGTAAAATTAAAAAAGGCGAAAATATTTTAGCTATCCATGTTATCAATAATGTAGGTGGCGCCATGCTGGATGCAGGCATTGTTGAACAGCCGAAGGAAACCATCAATAATTCAATACAAACTGCCATACAAAACAGCGTACAATTAAATGCTACACAAACTACTTACAATTTTACCTGCGGTAAAATAAATTTGCTGCTAACATTTACTTCCCCCCTACTGATAAATAATCTTACTATTTTAGCAAGGCCCGTATCTTACATCAGTGCCAAAGTAAAATCAACTGATGGCGTAATGCATGATGTACAATTGTATGTTGGTGCCTCAACAGATATCGCTGTAAATATGCCTACGCAGCCAATTGTTGCCGAGCAATATGCTGCCAATGGATTGTCTATTTTAAAAGCAGGTTCCAAAGATCAGCCAATATTGCAAAAGAAAGGAGATGACCAGCGAATCGACTGGGGCTATATGTATGTAGCTGTTCCTACTGGTTCAACAGTAAAACAATCCATATCTGAAGTTGGCGATCTGTCAAAAGTTTTTATGCCGGCAACAGGCAGTAATATCAGCAACGGAAAACATTTATTATTAAACACAGTTATGGGCCTGGGTAAAGTAGGTACTCCTATTAAAGAGCAGCTTATTTTAATGGGCTATGATGATTTATTTTCTGTACAATATTTTAAAACCAACCTGCGGCCCTGGTGGAACCAAAATGGCACAACAAAAATTGAGCAACAATTATCACAAGCGGCAGTGGATTACAAAGCCACCATAAAAAAATGCGAAGCAGTTAACAAAATGATTTATGATGATGCTTTAAAAGCAGGGGGAGAAAGTTATGCAAAATTGTGTGAACTGGCTTATCGGCAAAGCATAGCCGCACATAAATTACTTAAAAACCCCCAGGGAGAAATACTGTTTTTATCAAAAGAAAATTTTAGCAATGGTTCTATCAACACGGTTGATATAACCTATCCATCAGCGCCACTGTATCTTGCATATAACCCTCAGTTACTGGAGGGCATGTTAAACGGCATTTTTTATTACAGCGAAAGTGGCAAATGGGTAAAACCCTTTCCTGCACATGATTTGGGTACTTACCCAATTGCTAACGGGCAAACTTATGGAGAGGATATGCCAGTGGAAGAATGTGGCAATATGATGATACTTACCGCAGCCATTACCAAAGCAACCGGTAATATACTGTTCGCAAAAAAGCATTGGAAAACATTGGCCACCTGGGCCGAATATTTACATCAGGAAGGGCTTGACCCGACACTTCAATTATGTACCGATGATTTTGCGGGGCACCTTGCACGCAATGCTAACCTATCGATGAAAGCAATCGTTGCATTGGGTGGTTATGTACAAATGACAGAAAAAGCAGGCGACCTGCAAACCTCTGCAAAATACCGGAGCATAACAAAAGACATGGTAAAAAAATGGATGGAAATGGCTGTAGATGGTGATCATTATTCTTTAACTTTTAATGACAAAGGAACCTGGAGCCAGAAGTACAATCTTGTATGGGATAAGCTTTTAAAATTAAACCTGTTTCCAAAAGAAGTGTATGAGGCCGAAGTAAAATTCTACCTCACCAAACAAAATGATTTTGGCTTACCATTAGATAGCCGAAAGACCTACACGAAATCAGACTGGGTAATATGGACATCTGTATTGGCCAGCAATCAAAAAGATTTTAATGCCCTTGCCAGCCCGATGTATAAATATGCAACACAAACCACCTCCCGAGTACCGATAAGCGACTGGCATGAAACTACGGACGGCAAGATGGTTGGGTTTCAGGCAAGAAGTGTTGTGGGTGGTTATTTTATGAAAGTCCTGGAACAAAAATTGAAAGATAAATAATTGAATTTAAAATTTATGCATGGAATTATATAACTCGTTTGCAATAATTATTGTATTGGCCGCCGTGTTTGGTTACCTCAATTTTCGGTTTTTAAAATTCCCCAATACCATTGGCGTAATGATAATTGCGCTGGTTGGTTCGCTGGTAATTGTGCTGCTGGGTAACGTTTATCCAAAATTGTTTAGCCATACCATACGCTTAATAAATACAGTTGACTTTTATTCCGTTTTAATGAAAATCATGCTGAGTTTTTTGCTTTTTGCCGGTTCTATTCATATTAAAATGGACGAGATAAAAAAAGAGCGCACCGTAATTCTGACATTCTCGACTATTGGTGTTTTGATTTCTACTTTTTTAGTAGGCGCTTTATTGTTCCTGGTTTGCAAAGCGTTTCACCTGGAAATACATTTTATTTATTGTTTACTTTTTGGAGCATTAATTTCACCAACTGATCCAATTGCTGTAATTGGGATTTTGAAAGAAGCAAATATCCAAAAATCGCTGGAAACAAAAATTAGTGGCGAAAGTTTATTTAATGATGGAGTAGCTGTTGTAGTATTTATAAGCATTTTTGAAATCATTTTAGCTGGTGTTGAAAACCTTTCTGGCCTTGACATTTTTTTGTTGTTTTTAAAAGAAGCAGGTGGCGGAATTTTATTGGGTGTGCTACTTGGCTATCTTGGATTTTGGGCAGTACGATCTATTAATAATTACAAGGTTGAAGTAATGATTACGCTTGCAGTTGTTATGGGTGGCTCTATGCTGGCGGATACACTGCACGTTAGTGGGCCATTGGCGATGGTTGTGGCAGGTATAATGCTTGGTAACAAGGGTCGCCAGTTTGGAATGAGTGATGAAACCCGTGACTACGTTGATAAATTTTGGGAAATGATTGATGAAATTATGAATGCCGTTTTATTTTTACTGATAGGAATGGAAATGCTGGTTATTAATTTTACCTGGGTTTATTTGTGGCTGGGTTTAATAGGTATTGTTATTGTACTGCTGGCACGTTTGGTGTCGGTTTGGTTACCCCTGACAGTATTAAAATACAAAAAAACTTTTGAAAAAAATGCGCTTCCAATTTTGGTTTGGGGCGGTTTGCGTGGCGGCATTTCAGTTGCTTTGGCTTTGTCGTTGCCCAAAGATATGTTTGGCGACATGTTTGTTACAATCACCTATATCATTGTTTTATTTTCAATTATTGTTCAAGGTTTAACGATAGGGAAAGTTGTAAAGAAACTGATTTAATAAATGAATAATCAACCTTTCAATTTTCGTTATTAGCATTGCTATGAAGAACTACCTTCTGGGTAAGCTGCCGGTCTGATCGTCCCGATCCGACCGGATAAAGGAGGGCTATTTATTTAAGCCATTGTAAAAAGCTTGCAGGTATTTTTAAAAAATTTAATGTACCAGTCTGACCGTCCCGGCCAGACTGGTACATTAAATGGAGTTGCGATCTTTTATAATTATATCAGTTTTGATATAGCGCATTAGATTCAACATTTTTGTAAATAAAAAACTTTTTTATTTTACATTTTTGGTATAATTTTTTATTTACAGTTAGAGTAGAAGTTAGAGTAGAAATGTATCCGTTAATTTTAAAACCTTGCCAATAAATAAGCAGGCAGGTCATGGTGACAGTATTTAGTTTATTACCATTAGGATTTATCAATCGCCTGAATTAGCTTTACTTATACAGAAAAGCACTAAGCAAAACATAGGTTTAGGTAAGATACTTCGGGGAAGAAAAACATTCATCAACTTAATTTTAAATTTTACTTATGAATACTAACAGGCTTTCGCCAACTTTAACAACAGCATTAAACGAGCAAATGACAAAGGAAGCACATGCTTCGCAAATATATTTATCCTATGCAGCATGGGCAGATAACTTGGGATATGGTGGCATAGCCAATTTTCTTTTCAGGCATGCACAGGAAGAACGCAACCACATGATGAAAATATTGGAATATATTTTAAAAAGAGGTGCAGAAGTAAAAGTAGTAGCCATACCAGCTCCACCTGCAAATCCAAAGAACATGCAAAATTGTTTTGAAAAAGTATTTGAACATGAAGTAGACAATACAAATGCTATTTACAAACTGGTTAAAATGAGTTTTACAGAAGAGGATTGGGCTACCTGGAATTTTATGCAATGGTTTGTAAAAGAACAGACCGAAGAAGAAACCCTGGCGCTTAGCCTGCTTGATAAAATAAAAATCGCCGGTGGTAAAAACATTGACAGCAATTCGTTGTACTCGCTGGACAGAGATTTGCAAATAACCCCCGATGATGCAACTTTAGCACAGGATGTAACTGCAGAAAATCCATAAAATATATTCATTTTATACTTCCGAAGTTTTTCTTCGTAAGACTTCCGAAGTTTTTGAAACTTCGGAAGTTTGGTGGAAAGCCGGTTAAGAAAAAATGAATTGTTCAATTTTTTCTATCTCAAGTTTTCTTTCTTCATGTATTTTTATAAATACTTCTCTGTTACCCAACCATTCCAGCACTTCCGTTCTTTTTATTTTTGTAATGCCTGTATCAGTAATGGCCTTATAAGAACTATACTTATATTCACCGTATGCATTGCACAATTTAGCTTTTAGCGGATTGGCATGTATGTATTGAATAATTGTGGTAAAATAACTGTTATCTGTTATTTCCTTCCTTTTAAATTTTGGTTGAAATAAACTGCCAGTGCGGTTATACGCTTTGTTAATACTCTTTGCATAAGAAATAAAAAAATCTTTAAACGCTTTTTCTACAGAAGTAAGTTTTTTACTGCCCCGGGTTAAGACTTCCGAAGTTTTTGAAACTTCGGAAGCCTGGTATTCTTTTATTTTTATCAAAAAATGAAAGTGGTTTGGCATTAGGCAGTAAGCATATACATCAACAAATGGAGAAAGATATTTGTCAAAACTCTTTAGAAATAAATCATAATTCTTTTCTTCAAAAAAAATATCCTGTTTATTGTTTCCCCGGTTATAAATGTGATAGAAGCTCCCTTGTTCCATTATGAGATACTTTGTTTATTAAATATCGGAAACCTTTGCGAAATAACGGAAGTTTTAAAAACTCCCGTTATTTTTGGCAGAGGCTTTCGATTTAAGATTTCCGAAGTTTTTAAAACTTCGGAAATCTGAGTCCTCAAAACTTCGGAAGTTTGGGCTTACCTGGTTTTTGTTTTCTTCTGCTTTACAAACAACCCCGGTGTATATTTATCATACAAGTCAGATAAAAACTACTTTTTTACTGGTTTGATGATAACCAGTTTTTTTAAACATTAGAATCCCTCATAAAATATCGGAAGTTTTTAAAACTTCCGATATTTTTGGTAGAGACTTTCTTATTTAAGACTTCCGAAGTTTTGAAAACTTCGGAAGTCAGTCTGGGACTCTCAAAACTTTGGATGCCTGTACATTGTTTTTACTTTATTTTCTTCTCCTTCAAAACATTAGGAGCCTTCGCTAAATAACGGAAGTTTTTAAAACTTCCGTTATTTTTGGCAGAGACTTCGATTTGAGGCTTCCGAAGTTTTAAAAACTTCGGAAGTCTGGGTCGTCAACTTCGGAAGTCTCGGTGTCTCAAAACTTTGGATGCCTGTTAATTATTTTTAGATTTTTTCTTCTCCTTTGCAAACAACCCCGCAGTATATTTATCATACAACTCAAATAAAAACTCAATTCGTTTTGTTTCGTTTATAAAAGGCTGGCTGCGGTAACATAGGTCTACTGCTTTATCTAAAGCCTGGTGTGCCTTTACCAATACTGGCGGCATGGTGTTTGGGTCGTACAAATCTGCTAAACTGGCCCCCCTGCTCCCCGAAAGGAGGTTCTGAAAAACAGCCCTTGCATCCAATACTGCCTGTGCTGTTTTTTCTACTGTTTCTTTTTGTTTGTCGGTTGGGTTTTCGGGCCAAGGGAAATTATTATAAACTATTGTATTGGAATAACTATAATCACTTTTCATTCTACCACAAGTATATTTCATCCACGTCATATGCATTAATGATGTAATTATTCCAAAGTGAAATAAAGTGGCATTTGGAAGATTGAATAATTTATCTCCACAAATAATATTTTTTGTACAAAATCCAATTGGAATATAATCTCTATTTTCTGATGAAACTTTTGGTATGGCTAAATAATCAGAATCAGGATGTCGTTCTTCTCCAAACATAGAAGGAAACTTTGCAGCATTTAATGTTTGGGGCCTTTTACTTTGTTCTCTGAATACTTTTATTTTTTGTACTCTTTCATAAACAAGTGGCATTTCTTTTAATTCATTTGGGCTTATATTTTTTAACCATAAGCAAAACCTTGGAATATTGTTAAGAAACTCTCTACCCATTAAGAATGGTCTTATCCACTTTTCAGCCTTTGGATTGTTTCTAATTAATTCTTCTTTTTCTTCAAGACTTAACAAAAGGTTCCCATCGTCAATTGCATCGCTTCCTCTATTTATAGATGGCACATTACAAATGGGGTTTGTCCTTTTTTGGATAATTACATTCTTCCCATCTACTAAATAAGAATTAATATTCTTGGCTTTAACTTCATGAGGCTCTCCCTTAATATTGTTGTATTCAAAAATTCTTTTTTCGGCAATATCATAATTCGCAAACCCGATAATAACCACATGAACAGCAGCATTGCCTTTTGCTTCATTACGCCAGCTAAATGTTCTGTGTGCAAAATGAATTTTACTATGGTATTTATTAAACAGTTCATTCCACAGGATACCCACCTGTTCACCTTGTGAGATTGAATTGGTGCTTACAAAAGCAGTCTTCGTCGCAGAGATGGTATCTTTTGAAAAGATGTCATCTCTTTGGAGAGCCATGTACTGTGCGGCTTTTATATACCAAGCTGTTACATAATCTAAAACTCCTGCGCCTTTTACGCCATTGAAAATAATTTCTAAATCTTCTTTCTGTTCTTTACTTTGCCAGGCATATCCAACAAAGGGTGGGTTACCCAATATATAATTATACCTCAAATTATCGGTGTCTTCTTTATTCCAAACATCACTCAATTGTGGCTGCAATAGGCTTTGCCAATCTATCCGCAAGGCATTGCCCTGTACAATGGTGGCACTCTTTTTAAGCGGTATGCGTTTGTAATATTCACCAAAACTATTACTGGCCTGCTGGTTCATCTGGTGGTCCATCAGCCACATGGCTACCTGCGCAATCTGGCTGGGAAATTCTTCGTATTCTATTCCATAAAACTTATCTACGTCAATTAAAAAATAATCGTTCACGCTGGTAACCTGCTGCCCTTTCAGCAAGGCATGTACAATATCCAGTTCCAGCAAACGTAGCTCCCTGTAGGCAATAATTAAAAAATTGCCGCAGCCACAGGCAGGGTCTAAAAACCGCAGTTTGCTGATTTTATCATGCAGCTTTTTTAATTTGCTTTTATCATTCTTTGCCTTTTCAAAATCTACATACAGTTCATCTAAAAACAAAGGCTTTATCAGTTTCAAAATATTTTTTTCGCTCGTGTAATGAGCGCCCAGGTTCCTTCTTGCTTTTTCATCCATCACACTTTGAAAAAGCGAACCAAATATGGCGGGTGAAATTTTGCCCCAGTCCAGCAAACAGCTATCCAGTAAAATGCGGCGCATCTCACTGTCAAAATGTGCCATGGGTAATTGTTCTTCAAACAACTTTCCATTTACATACGGAAAGGCCGCCAATGCTTCATCCAAATTTTTAAACCGTTTATCCTCGGCTGTATTCAACACCTGAAAAAGCTGGCTGATATGTGCAGCAAGGTCGCTGCCATCTTCGTTAGTTTTTAATTCAATGTACTCCAGTAAAATCCCTTTTTCAAAAATGCTGGTATCATCTGCAAACAAACAAAACAGCAAACGCACCAAATACAATTCCAATTGATGCCCATCGTAACCAATGGCTTTTAGTTTATCATGCAACCTGCCCATCAGTTCAGCCGCTTCAATATTTACCGGATCCTGTTCTTTGTAGGTTCTCTTTTCATATCCTGCAATAAAGCCAAAAAGATTTACTTGATTGATAAGGTCGGCCAGCAGAAATTCATGATGGGTGGCTTCATCAAGATCGTATAAACGAAAGCGTTCAAAATCGCTTACCAAAATATAACGCGGCAGTTCTTTGTCTTTAAGCCCGGGAAAATAATCTTTGGCTTGTGTGTATGCCTTATCTAAATCTTTGCCCCTGCTTTTATGTTCAATTAATATCACACCCTTCCAGAGTAAATCAATAAAGCCGGTCCTTGACCTCACCCCCAACCCCTCTCCAAGGGAGAGGGTAGTTTTTACCTGTTGCTCAAAAGTAGCCACCCGGCGGCGGCTAATACCAAACACATTGAAGAATCCATCCCAAAAACTTTTGGCTTCAGCATCTTCACTGCTTTCATTTTCCCATTCCTTACTAAAGGCGATGGCCCTGCTTTTTATTTCGTTCCAGCTTAAAGACATATTATTAAGGTGATGAGTTGTAAATATAATGTTTACCGCCGAAAGCAAATATGCATACTAAGAATAGGCACAGAATTGAATACAGCTATCCTCATCAACAAAGCAATAATTTCAATAACAGGGGACTGCATTTTCAAGTGCAGTCATTATACGTGAAGCCTTCGTAAAATATCAGAAGTTTTAAAAATTTCCGATATTTTTGGTAGAGTCTTTCGATTTAAGGCTTCCGAAGTTTTAAAAAATTCGGAAGTCTGAGCAGTTCAAGTTTTACAAAATAAAAAGCCACTTCAATAAAACTGAAGCGGCTTTTTTATTTGGGGATATACAGTATTTTTTTAATTCCTTTTTGATGCAGCAGCTGCGGCATTTACCGCAACATTACTTTGATTGATCATATTGTTCATTACCTTAACTGTTTCATCTATATAAATATCCGATTCCAAACGTTTAATATACTGTTTGTTTTTTTCAAGCTTTTCTTTATCAGTACTTAAACCCAAAGTGTCTTTTGAATTGTTGGTTACACTAATAAGCTTAGGCAGTTTATACAAACTATCTAATTGCTTATAGGCAGCTTTTAGCTCTTTTTGCTCTTCACTGTATTTAACTAAATTTAAAGAAGATTCTTTGTCATTCATTTTATCAATCCACTTAACCTTTTCTTTCATTGTATTAAATGTAGTACTGGTATTTATTTGTGTATTGGCTAAATTAATAATTTCGGCACTGCTATAATTACTTACCCATGGTTTGTAATCTGCTTTATTTATTTCATCCCAGCTTAATGCAGCAGCATTATCTTTTTCTCTTGATTTAAAAAACTCGTACCTGTCCGGCACTAAAATATCAGGCGTTACTCCTTTTAATTGAGTAGCACCTCCGTTAATACGATAAAATTTTTGCAAGGTTAGTTTTACTGTGCCAAGGTCTTCTGCTGGTTTTGCCAATGCGGGGTTTTCTGCTTCGGGGTTTAACGGAATGGTACGTTGCACAGTACCCTTTCCATATGAGCTGCTACCGATAATAAGGCCGCGATGATAATCCTGTATTGCTGCAGCAAAAATCTCAGAAGCCGATGCACTTCCTTCATCCACCATTACAGTTAAAGGGCCGCTGTATAAAATACTTTTATCCTTGTCTTTCCAAAGGTATGGCTGGCTTTCATCCCTGCCTCTTACCTGGCAAATAGGACCGTCTTCAATAAATAAACCCGCCATTTTTACTACTTCCGGCAAAGAGCCACCGCCATTACCTCGAAGATCCATAATAATGCCTTCGACATTTTCGGCCTTTAGTTTTACAATTTCTTTGGCTACATCTTCGGAGCATTTAGCACCATTTGGTTTTTCAAAATCCATATAAAATTCCGGCAGGTAGATATAGCCTATTTTATGTGTGCCATTAATAATTGCACTTTTAGCAAAAGTATCTTCCAGTTTTATTTCACCCCTTTTTAAGATCACTACTTTTATACTACCATCAGGTTTACGCACTGTAAGCCTAACTTCTGTTCCCGCCTCCGATCCCCTTATCAACTTAACTGCGTCGGAAACAGCATAGCCTGTAACGTCTACGGGCTCGGCATTCCCCTGGCCAATCTTAATCACTTCATCATTTACTCCTAACTCGCCGGATTTCCACGCAGGCATACCAGTTATAAGGCTGGCAACTTTTATTTTACTTTCTTCTTCTTTTAACTGAGCGCCAATACCATAAAATTTGCCACTCATCATTTCATTAAAACCACGGGAGTCGACAGGCGCAAAATAATTACTGTGGGGATCCATTTCGCCGGTAATGGCATTTACAAACGAACTGAATAATTCATCATTGGTGTTATGCGCCTTTAAGGTTGTAAAGTAGCGGCCAATTTGTTTTCTAACAAGGTCCCTTGCTTCTCTTTCTAAAGTTGTATCGGCTTTATACACGAATTTTTTTGTTAAGGTTCCAACAGTACCGAGGCTATCTGCAGCCGATACAACCTGCTTTTTATTTTTGCCATTTTCCCTGTCGTCCAGTAAATCGGCATATTTAACAAGCACAAGGTATTTTAAACGCTTGCGCCATACTTCCCTTTTTTCTGCTTCGTTTTTTGGGTATTGCATTTTATCACCATCCAGCAATATGTCCTCCTGTTTTGTAAAATCAAAAGGCTTGCTCAATATTTCTGTAAAATATTTAGAAGATTGCTCTACACGACGGCTGTAAGATTCAGTGATAGTATAAAAAGACTCCAGTTTAGCGCCATGTATTTCATCGTCTATACGATTATCGTATTTGCCAAAACTGTCAATATCTGTTTGTAAAAAGATACTTTTATCTTCATCCAGGTCTTTTACAAAACGTTTTAAAACCAGTTTTGAAAAACTATCGTTGATATTTTTTGGGCTGTAATGTCCCTGTTCAAGCAGCAATCCTACATTACGTAATATTTTTTCATTTTTCGTTTTTGGATTATCTCCGCCACGGCCTTGAGTTTGAAAAGCAACAAAAAGGCTGGCAATCGTTAGCACCAGTAATACTGGCAGAAATTTTTTACTCATAATTATTTGCTGAATTTTAAGCATACATAAAATTAACGGAAAAATGATTGCGTTTATTGGATTAACAGTTCATTATGCTCTAATGTTTTCTTAAAAAATGATGAATGGCAATAATAAACTATTTACAAACCGGCTGAAATTAAAAAAGTTCTGTAATAAACAGAACTTTTTTAACGGTGGGTAATCGAGGGGGCTCGAACCCCCGACCCTCAGAATCACAATCTGATGCTCTAACCAACTGAGCTACGACTACCGTTTTATTGGAGGGCAAAAGTAGCAAAAAACTGTACTCCTTCAAAATTACATTTAAAGTTTTCGCCAGATTTTATTAAAAAAGTTGACCGTATATAATAAAATTCTGCAATAAATACCGATAAACTCAATGATTTTTAAAAATAGCATAGTAGAAACAATAAGAAGAATTACTTAATAAAATGATGTTGTTTTTTAAAGTTGTTTCTTTGCAGTCCAAAAGAATATTATGAATTTGACAGGCAATATAATCACCATTTTACTTGCTTCATTTACCGGGTGGATAACAACATGGATAGCTATCAAAATGCTTTTTCACCCGAGAAGGCCATTTAAAATAGCAGGTTTTACCATACAAGGCATTTTTCCTAAAAATCAACGCATTATTGCAGAAAAACTTGGGCAAGTGGTTGGTAAAGAATTATTAAGTTTTGATGAAATAGAGCAAAAAGTTACCAATCCTGAAAACCTTCAAAAATTAAGGCCGGATATAGAACTCCATATTGATAATTTTTTGCGTAATAAATTAAAAGAAGTATTTCCAATGCTGGCCATGCTTATTGGTGAAAAAACAATCCTCCAATTAAAAGACGCTTTTTTACTGGAACTGGAAACTCTTTTTCCTGTGTTGATGAAAAGCTATATGACAAAGCTCGAGAAAGACCTCGACCTGGAAAAAATTGTTACAGAAAAAGTAGCCGCTTTTTCATCTGAAAAATTAGAAGATATTTTAAACCAGATCACTAAAAAAGAATTCAAATTTCTAGAATTTATTGGTGGTTTTTTTGGGTTTATTATTGGTTTGATACAGGTAGTTGTAAGCCTGTTAACCCATTGATTACAAAACAGAAACTAATTTAACCTGCTGAATAATATTACCATTCATCAATTTTCCTATTTTTTACAAACAATAGCAAAGAACTTTGGTTTTTGAATTAATTAACTACTTATAAAATATAATGATTACAAAGTTTACAGGTTTTATTTTTATTGCATTTTTAGTATGCACAACGACTGTTAGTGCGCAATTTCCGGCAGGGGGAAACCGCGGCGGCACTGCGGCACAGGGCATGACGATGGGACATTTTTATGGAAAAATAATAGACTCTGCCACCAATAAACCCATTGATGCAGCATCTGTTCAATTGGTACAAAATAAATTTGATTCTGTAACCAAAAAGAAAAAAGATGTTATTGTATCCGGAATGCTGACTTCAAAAAAAGGTGAATTTAGTTTAGAGAACCTTTCAGTGATGGTCTCTTATAAATTAAGGATTTCTGCTATCGGCTATAAAACTATTGAACGAAAAGCTGCTTTTGAGTTAAACATGAGTGGCGCAAAAAATGGTGACTACAGCAGCATGATAAGTGCAGTAGATAAAGATTTGGGTAATATTAAAATGGAAGTAGATGCCCAACAGTTGCAGGATGTAACCGTAGCTTCCTCAAAGGGCCTGCTAACCATGAGTGTAGACAGGAAAATATTTAATGTAGAAAAAAACCTAACCAGTGTTGGCGGTACTGCAGTAGATGTAATGAAAAATGTACCCAGTGTAAATGTAGATATTGATGGCAATGTTTTGCTTCGCAACGCCGCCCCGCAGATATTTGTTGATGGCCGCCCCACCACAATGACTTTGGAACAAATACCAGCTGATGCCATTTCAACCATTGAAGTTATAACCAACCCCTCTGCTAAATTTGATGCTTCCGGAGGTGGCGCAGGTATTTTAAATATTGTTCTGAAAAAGAACCGGAAAGTGGGTTACAATGGTAATGTAAGAGCCAGTATCGACAGCCGTGGCAAACCTTCGTTTGGTGGCGACTTTAATTTAAAACAACAAAAAGTAAACTTTTTTGCAAGCACCCAAATTGGTTTTCGCAAATCTATCAGCACTGTAAAAACTACCCGGAAAGATTATATTGAAGATACAGTGGCTTATTTAACACAAACAAACGGCCCGGTTGGAGAAGGCGTATTTGGTTTTGGCCGACTTGGCATGGATTATTTTATTGATAACAGAAATACCATATCCCTTTCGGGTAATTACAGCAGGGGGCATTTTGACAATATTGACTCAATCAATATTGTAAGGGATACAGATTATGTTTCCATTATAAAATCTGATTATGGGTACAGAAATAGCAATAGCCATTTCAATTTTAGAAATGCTGGAACTACTTTAAGTTTTAAACACAATTTTGCAAAAGCCAATAAAGAACTTACCGCCGATGCTTATTACAATTACAGTAAAAGCGATAATACAAATGATTTTGCCACGCAGTATTTTTATACCAATACATCACCTAAGGCACCCACTCAATATCAACAATCTGTTGGAGGAAGTACAACAAAACTTATTACACTGCAAACGGATTATGTAAATCCCATTACCCCAACAACCAAATTTGAAACAGGTTTAAGGGCTGCTTTCAGGGACTTTTCAAGCTTTAACAATAATTTTATAAAAGCTCCTAATGGAGAGTATATTCCTTTACCTGGATTAAATAACAACTACAAGTTTACAGACCATGTGCTGGCGGCTTATGGTACTTTTTCGCAACAAATTAAAAAATTCAGTTACAATATTGGTTTAAGGGTTGAAAGTTCTAAATATGAAGGCACATTGATAAATACTGGCCAGCAATTTTCAAATGAATACCCTTTCAGCCTTTTCCCCAGTGCATTTACAACATATAAAATAAACGATAAAGAAGATATGCAATTAAATTATTCCCGGAAAATTAACCGGCCTAATTTTTTTCAGCTTATTCCTTTTTATGATTATAGCGACTCTTTAAATATTTCAAAGGGCAACCCCAACTTGCAGCCGGAGTTTACAAATTCTTTAGAATTTTCTTATCAAAATCAAATAGCTGCAGGTCATAATCTTTTAGCCTCTGTATATTTTAAAAATACCAATAATCTTATTACACGGTACATATACAAGGATGCAAACCCAAACCCTTATAAACTGGATAGTATTCTTATTACATCTTATGCCAATGCATCACGAAGTTATACTTATGGCCTTGAGTTGACGAGTAAAGATAAAATCACCAAATGGTGGAATTTAACAACCAATATAAATTTATTTCATGTAACCATCAATGCAGATAATATTGCCGGCGGTGTTAACAGCAACCAGTTTAGTTGGTTTGCCAAAATAAACAACGAATTCAAATTGCCTAAGAATTATTCTATCCAGTTAAGCGGCGATTACCAGGCCAAAACTTTAATTTTACCCGGTAGCGGAGGTGGTGGCGGCCGTGGCGGCGGAATCTTTGGCGGCGGCAACCTTCCATTGGCACAAGGGTATATTAACCCATTGTACGGCGTTGACATTGCTATTAAAAAAGAATTTTTAAAAAACAATGCCGCATCGCTTGTTTTGCAGTTTAGCGATATATTCGCCTCAAGGGTTAACAGCACCCATTCAGAATCAGTTTATTATGTACAGGATTATGAGCGCCAGAGAGACCCTCAGCTTGTACGCTTAAACTTTAACTGGCGCTTTGGTAAAATAGATACCAGCCTGTTTAAGCGAAAAAATTTAAAGGGTGATATGGAAAATCTTCAAAACAGTCAGCAGGGAGCCGGGGGACAATAATTAGTTATGAGTGATAAGTTATGAGTGATAGCTTATAAGTGCCCTCAGCCTTAAACCATTACTTTTATTCTTAAAAAAGCAGTACAAAAAGTGCTGCTTTTTTTTGCGTAAAATATTTAAGTTAATTTGCTGCCTCATAATCAAAAAACACATGAAGAATTTAAATGTAAAGAAGCTTTTACCTCATATTATTGCCATAGCGGTTTTTTTATTGGTAACGGTAATTTTTTGTAAGCCTGCACTGGAACCGGGGGTTGCAATGCAACAGAGCGATTATACCCAGGCTGATGGGATGAAACGTCAGTCTAATTTATACAGGGAAGCGCACGGGGTTTATCCTTTATGGGTAACATCCAGTTTTGCTGGCATGCCTGCTTACAACATAATGTATGAAGGTGCCTATTCGCCATTGTATACTGTAGATCATTTTTTTCAATTATGGTTACCCAAGCCACTTAACTTTTTCTTTTTAAGTTGTATTTGCTTTTATTTTTTATGTATGTGTCTGTGCATTAAGCCTTATGTGGGCATATTAGGTAGTCTTGCATTTGCCTTTAGCAGTTTTAGTCCTATATTGGCTGCAGCAGGGCACGATACTGAGTTGCTTGCATTAGCGTATGCCCCTGCGTTAATTGGAGGTGTTATTTTAATATTTAATAAAAGGTACATCAGCGGTTTTATTTTCACTGCACTTTTTTCCACCATGCACCTGATGCAAAATCACCAGCAAATCAGTTATTATGTTTTATTAATAATTGCAATTATGACTATTTTTTTTGCTGTAAGATGGATAAAGGAAAAAGATAACAAATACCTGATAAAAGTATTGCCACTAGCGTTGGGTGCAGCGTTTATTGGGGTTTTGGTCAATGCTATACTGTTGTTACCGGTTCTTGATTACTCTAAATATAGTAAGCGTGGCGGTCAGTTGGTAATGGATAATAAGGTAGATGCAAAAACAAATGTTATTAAACAAAATAAAACTACAGGCCTTTCAAGAGAATATGCTTTTCAATGGAGCTATGGTAAAATGGAGTCTTTAAGCTTACTATTTCCGGGTATAACCGGGTATGGATCGTATTATTCCATGCGTGATGGAGAGTACAATATATTTCCAAAATTGTCAGAAACATCTAACGTAAGCAGTTACCTGCAGGAAAAATTAAATGTTCCCGAAGACCAGGCTGCAGATATTTCCAACAATCTTTCCGGCAGCGTTTATTGGGGCGATAAACCTTTTACCTCAGGTTCTAATTACCTAGGCGCTTCTATCTGTTTTTTATTTATTTTAGGAATGTTTCTGGTGGATGGTAAACATAAATGGTGGATTTTAACGGCCAGCACATTTGGAATTATACTGGCGATGGGTAAAAACATGCCCGGAATCAATAACCTGCTATTTGAATATCTACCTATGTATAATAAATTTCGTACACCCGAGATGGCACTTGTTATTCCCCAAATTTTGTTCCCCATTTTAGCAGTGCTTACAACACAAAAAATACTTGATAATGACGATGCCCTTGTTATAAAAAAATTAAGGATAAGTGTAATAGCAATGGCAGGGATATTTATTATTGCAGGCTTATTATATTTCAGTCTCGATTACGCAAAAGAAAATAAAGAAAGAACCGCTGCTGTAAATACAGCTTTTGCTACACCTGACAGTACCCTGAATATAAAAATGCAGGAGATCAATCAGAAATATGAAGGGCTGGTTGATAATAGAGTATACGAGAATTTTTTACAACAAACAAAGGGTGATACAAAGGTTGCAAGAGCCGTAGTAAGTGCCTTGCATAAAGACAGGCAATCGTTTTTTGGAAATGATATACTGCGCTCATTAATTTTTGTTGCACTTACAATTGGTTTGATAGGGCTATTTGTTTATAAAAAAATAAATGCTGTTATTGTAATGATAGGTTTACCATTGCTTACATTATTTGATCTTATACCATTTGATATGCACTATATCAATGAAAAAAGTTTTGACAATGCAGAAAAATATCATGCAAGTGAATTTCAGGAAAGCAATGCAGATGCTTTTATCCTTAAAGATGTTGATCCAAATTACCGTGTGTTTAATTTAAGTGGTGGCGATCCGTTCCAGGATGCAAAAACTTCTTATTATCATAAATCAATTGGCGGTTACCATCCGGCAAAACTGGGTATTTATGATGACCTTATTACTTATCAATTGAGCGGCCAGCCCAATTTTTCGGTACTGAATATGCTAAACGTAAAATATATTATACAACAAAATCAGAAAGGTGATAATACAACAGCTTATCCAAATATGCAGGCATTAGGCAATTGCTGGTTTGTAAAAGGTGTAAAATTTGTAAATGGCCCTACAGAAGAAATGAAGTCATTGGATAATTTTAACCCGAGAGATACCGCCATTATAGACAATAGTTATAAAAATATCATTACCGGTTTTACCGCTGCAGACAGCCTTGCCAATATAAAACAAACGGCTTTTGATAATATGGCTATTAAATATGAAAGCAACAGCAACGCGGCCAACGTAGCAATATTTAGTGAAATATTTTATAAAGACTGGAATGCCTACATTGATGGTAAAAAAACACCTATTGCAAAAGCAAATTATGTTTTAAGAGCATTGGTTATACCAGCAGGAAAACATACTATTGAATTTAAATTTGAACCCGTGGTGTACAAATTAAGTTATAACATTTCGATGTTTGCAACATGGCTACTGGTTATTTTACTAATTGCTTATGCTGTATATGTTTTTAAACAAAAAGGCAAGCAAATTGCGCAATAATGACAGCAATGCAACCGGAAATTATTTTTTTAAAAGGCAAGGATCAATTAGCAGTACTGATTAACAAAAAAGCTGTTGACTTATTTTTTGCCCTGCAAAATTTTGATGCCACGTCGCTGGATATTGAAGATAGTTTTAAGGATTATTTCATTGACCATCATTTGGGTAAAAGGTTGTTTTTTTCAATTCAAAACAGCACCCATATTATTTATCAGTCTGTAAAAAAATCGGGTAAATTAATTGAACAAATTACAATAATGGATTATGGTGCCGGGCTCGGCACACTTTATATGCTGGCTGGCATGCTGCCATTTAAAAGAATAGTTTATAATGATTATTTGCCTGATTGGAAAAACACGGCTGAATTAATTTGCAGGGCCATGCAAATTAATATTGATGGGTATGTGACCGGTGATATTGATGAAGTATTAAACTATGCAACAAACAATGCATTTACATATGACATCATCGCTTCAAGAAATGTGATTGAACATATCTACAGCCTTCCGTTTTTTTACGAGGAAGTTTTCAGGCACAATCCAAATGCGGTGATTTTTTCAACTACTTCTGCAAACTATCATAACCCGGCAATGTATTTAAAACATTATTTACTGCATAAAAAAATTGAAAGGGAACAGTATTTACCTCATCGAAAAACAGCAATTCAAAATATATGGCCCGGTATTTCAGCAGAACAATTGAATGAATTGGGTGCATTAACGAGGGGGAAAGCAAAGGAAGATTTTATTGATGCTATTGACAATTATAAAAACGCCAGGCCAATTGTTCCCGTGCAATATTTAAGAACCAATACCTGCATCAGCACCACAGGCTACTGGTGCGAACACCTGTTATCAAAACAAGAATATAAAAGCATCATAACAACTGCTGGTTACAAAATGGATTACACAGCTGGTTACTGGGACGCCAATTATAAATCGGGTATAATGAATTTACTCGCAAAATTTTTAAACAAAGTAATAAACCTGTCAGGTAAAAAAGGGTATTTTTTTTCACCCTTTGTAAATGTGATAGCATATAATTAATTGATAACTAATAATTGAACTATTGACTATTGACTATTCACTATTCACCATTCACCATTGAGAACCAAACCGCATGGATGTATCAATCATCATAATAAATTATAAATCTGCCAAATTGGTACTGAATTGCATGCAAAGCATTTATCAGCAAACACAGTTGTGTAGTTTTGAAATAATTATTGTTGATAATAATTCAAAAGACGATTGTGAAGAGAAAGTTTTGGCTGCTTACCCAAATACACGCTGGCTGCAAACCGGCTACAATGCAGGTTTTGCGAGGGCTAACAATGCAGGTATCCGTATTGCCACAGGCGATTATGTTTTAATATTAAACGCTGATACCATCGTTACTGATGGAGCTATTGATAAAAGCATTGCCTTATTAAAACAGCAACCAGTTGGTGTTGGCTGCGGCGTGCAATTACTAAATACAGATGGCAGCAATCAAATTTCAGGTGCTCATTTTATTAAAGGCGGATTAAATACTTTATTACCTCTACCCTACCTTGGTAAGCTGGTACGTTATTTAGGTTATCGTTTTAAATCTACTGTACCCAGCGTACAAACAATTACTGATAAAATTGAAGTGGACTGGGTTGTTGGTGCCTACATTTTAGTAAAGAAAGATGTGCTGCAAAAAAGCGGTTTAATGGATGAGGATTTTTTTATGTATGCAGAAGAAATTGAATGGTGCAGCCGTTTGAGAAAGCAAGGGAAATTATACCTTTTTGCAGAGCCAAAAGTTATCCATATTGGTGGCGGAACCAGCAGCGATTATTATACTACAACTGAAAATGAAAACAGTAAGAATCTTTGGAACAAAAAAGGCAGGCAAATTATTATATCGAATATGCTGCGGATAAGAAAGCAGTTTGGCATAGGCTGGTTTTTAGTTATTGCCGGCACTTATTTTTTTGAAATACCAATTTTCTTTTTTTGTTTGCTGATCAATAAAATTGTTTCCGGTAGCAAAGCAATGTACACCTGGAAAAACTGGATTGACTATATAAAAAATATGGGTGTATTATTGCGTTACTTTTTTAGTATACTTTTAAACAAAACCCATTTTTATAAAGTAGCCTGATACTATGCAATTATCTATCATCATCATCAATTACAATACTTTTACACTTACCTGTAATTGTATACAGTCTATTTATGATAAGCTGGTTGATGTGGATTTTGAAATTGTGCTGGTTGACAACGCCTCAATCGAATGCGATGCCAATTTATTTACAAAAAAATTTCCGGGCATTCATTTAATTATTAGCCCTGTAAATAGTGGTTTTACCGGCGGCAATAACCTTGGCGTTGAAAATGCCAAAGGCGATTATTTATTGCTGCTTAACAGCGACACTGAACTAATCAACAATGCCCCAAAAATTTGTCTTGATTATTTACTGCAACACAAAGAAGTTGGAATGACTACCTGCCAATTATTATATCCTGATGGAAAAATTCAATACAATTGCCGCCGCTTTAGAAACATTAGCTGGGAGCTATTAGAAGTTTTCCCATTTTATAAATTTTTACCCAAAGCAAAAAGAGAAGCTTTGATGCTGCACCATTATTTTGACCACCAAAGCTTTGCCGATTGTGATTGGGTGTGGGGTGCTTTCATGTTATTTCCGAAGAGTATTATTCAGCAATTGCCAAAGAAAAAACTCTCCGACGATTTTTTTATGTATTGCGAAGACACGCTTTGGTGTTGGGATTTTAAACAATTAGGCTACAAAATTCATTTTCTACCACAGGCTAAAGTAATGCATGTACATAAGGGCAGTGTAAGCAAAGACAAATGGCTAAAAATACGCACCACCTCTATCCGCAACCATGCCCAATTTATGAAAAAATTTTATCCGGATTTCAGGTGGTATATTTTTGCGGCTATCTATTACACCAAACAATATGGAGCATTATGGTTGGGCAAAATATTTAAATGATCACTATTAGAGTTGAATTATTAAAATCTCAGAACACTTCGATTCTGAAGTGCGGCTATCTGGCTACTGGCTTGGGATAAATACTCTTAAAAATTAAAAATAATTTTCTTAATGCTATATTGCTATCAATATTCCCAGCCAGTCTTACAGATAAAAGCTGCCCGGGCTTATATCTATCTTGTATACCTAATTTGAGTGCTAATTTTTTTGTTTGCCCAATAAAATCCTGCACAGTTAATCCTTCTCTTTTTTTAAGCGGGGTCCTTAACAAGCGATGCGAAAATCCTTTGCAATAAAATAAAAGAAATTGAGCGCCAAATTCATCAATTATTTTTTTTACCTGAACATCCTTCTCTTTTAATGCTGACAAAAAATCAACAAATACTTCTAAAGCCTTATGCAATTTTTTATCCTGCGATGTGCCTGTAGTACTTTGATGTATTCTGAAGGCAAAACATTTTTCAGGTGCAATAACTTCGTAACTTTTAAAAGTGAGCTTTAACCATAACTCGAAATCAGCAAATAAAAGATTAGGGTATTTAACCGGAATACCCTGTAATTCATCATAATCCTTCGACCGCATTATATATCCAGTACCCATTGAATCTATGGAGTTCCTTAAAAATATTTTAAGGAACTTGTATCCGTCCATTTGTTGATTCATAGGCTTACAAGCCCGCATTATACTACCTTTTGCATCTATAAAATTAAAGTGTGTGTGATATAACGATGCTTGCGGATTTAAATTAACAAGCTGATCAATTACGGCTAAAAAATCGGGATAAAAAATATCATCATGACCAATTAAAGTAATAAATTCATTTTTTTCTACATCTTTTATCCGGCCCCAATTTTCTTCTATTGTAAGTGATTTGTCAGAAGGAATAATTTTTACCCTGTTATCTCCTATTGATTGTAACCACTGAAAAGTGCCGTCAGAACTACAATTGTCCAGGATGATAAAATTGAAATTGGTATATGTTTGAGCAAGTATACTTGCTACACATTCTTTTACATAATGGCCACCATTACGAACAGGAAGTATGATGCTGTATTTCATTTTTTTAATGCAGTATTTTAAATAAGTATAGAGGTCTCTTAAGATTGAAAATTATTAATTTTAGAAAATATTTTATTCTTGTATGCTGCATAAAAGGCAATTGCAATACCTTGGCTGATTCTAAATTAATCTGCGTTATAATCTCCCTATTTTTATTTTGATATGTAAAATATTTTCGTAAACTAAATGTTGCTGTAATAAACCATCTATCAAGATGTTTTACTAAGGCATTATCACCGTTCTTAATGTAACACTCTTTTTTTAAAGAACTATTTATCAAATTAAAAAATTGTGTACAAGCATTGTAGTATAAATTAATATTACCCTTTGAAAAATTATTATCATGCGCAATAAGCTGGCTAAACATTTTATTAATCATTACACCTCCATTTATATTGCCACACAGGGCCATCATCGCATGGTCTGCTAAATGTGGACTTCCATAATCGGGTAATCCACCAATACCTGTTAACACATCTTTTTTAAATACACAACTAGACCACAATAAGTTACTTGTTAATTTTGGGTGTAAAATCTGGAAAGGGAAATTTTGGCCATCAAAAACTTCTACAGCATATTGTTTTTTATTAACCCTGCTGCATCCAATATAAATACCATATCCAGGATGTTTTTCTATTAGATGACGAAAATTTTCTAACATTTCTGGTATTACCGGATCGTCGTCAGTAATCATTACGATAAATTCACCCGTTGACATTTCAATACTTCTATTGAAGCTTTTGATCATGCCAAGATTTGTGCCATTTGGGAAATATCTTAATCTTGGATCGCCGTTGGTTTTAACTACATTTTCCGCCGAAGAGCCGGGATCATTATCACATATTACAATTTCAAAATTTTGAAAACTCTGTTTTAGTATTGTTTCTAATTGTTGCTTTAAAAATACTGGACGGTTGTAGGTTGACATACAAAAACTTACCCAGGGTTTTTCAAATTTTTCGTAGTCCATAACCTGTCTATTTTATTCTTTTAAGATACCCATCGGGAGCCACACTAATTAAAAGCTTATTGTTAATAGATTGATCAATTTCAAATTGTGGATTTTCCCCAACAAAGGTATTGAGTGCGGTCCATGGGTTATCTCCTATTCCCCAAGGTCTTACATCGCCAGATAAATTATCCTCTGGTAATTTCTCAACTATTGTATCATAAACAACCAGGTACGAGTTTAAGGAAACGAAAGGTGAATACATTTTTAATTCAGCCAATACATGATCGTGTGTATGATTAGAATCAAGTGTTACCAGGATAGTTTTTTTATCCTTGGTATGTTTTGCAACCTCGGCAACTATAGCCGGATCAATTGATGACCCCTGGATCATTTTAATGCGTTTAAACATTGGATGGTTTTCAATTTCTTTACGGTTGTGCTCACGTATATCAATATCAACACCTACTATTTCGCCTTTACCAATTAACTCTAATAAAGAGGCATAAAAAATGAGTGAGCCTCCATGTGCGATTCCTGTTTCAATAATCAGGTCTGGCTTTATATCCCATATAATTTCCTGCATAGCAATCATATCCTGCGGATATTGAATGATAGGCCGCCCCATCCATGTAAAATTATAAGAGTAACGGGATTTAATAGAAGCTTCCATAAAGGAAGCTGCAGCACTCTTTACCTGTTCATCACTCCCCTGTAATAAAATACTATCTTCTTTTTCTTTCTTAAATTTTTCTATTTCATTCATAATTATAAACTTACTGTATTTGCAGAAATATTGTACTGTGTTATTTGTTGTTTTATTTCTTTTGTATAATTTTCATTCATTATTAAAATATTTTGAACCGGTTGCTCTAATAAAATACCAGGCGCATAAATTGGATGGCCTGTACCTGCTATATATTTATTCTGTTTTGCAGGGTTAATATCAATAACATATTGTATTGCTTTTCTTTCTGTATCAAGCAGGTTTGAAAAAGTAGATCCCTTGGCGCCGGCGCCCCAAACAGCAAATGACCCAGCGTTATTCAACATCTTTTTATAATCATCTAATTTTTTATAAAATGCAGATGTATCATGCTTTGCAAACTTTACATTTGTGGGTATTGTATTTCTTATTTTACTTAAATCGGCCCACAAATAGATATATTGCCCTCCAAAAAAATTACCAGTTGTTGCATCGTCAAACATGCTTCCCAGGCTTTGTTCCGTAAAATAGTTACAGTGTTCATAAAAAATATCCCAAAAAGCATTCTTATTAACTATCCAGTCAAATGTTGGCACTTCCACAAATAAAAATCCTTTATACTCGTTTGCTTTTGCAATGGTATGTAAAAAAGAAAAAGGCCTGGTTATATGTTCCAGTGTATGACGCATTATTATAACATCGGCCGCAGTTCCTTTTTGTGTTTCATCAAAATATTCTTTTTTTATTCTTTCGTTATTCCCTTCATAAGTTGGGTCAAACCCCCAGCAATCTATTCCTTCATTTTGCATCATATCAAAAAAAATACCTTTCCCACAACCTACTTCTACAACCTTTTTATTTTCGATACCAAATGATTTTAGTAATTGAAATACATGAGAAAGATGATTTTTAAAAACCACTGAGTTACTTTGTTCATTCTGGTAATGAACATCGTAATTCATTTTGTGGGGCGTAAAAGCTTTATTGAAAACGAAACCTGATATCAGTGATTGAACCAATTCAACTTCTCCCTTCTCTGCATTTAAAGCCATTTCAGCAGATGGGTATACTTTATTTTGAAATATCGGAACATTGGTCTGCCTGAAAACTGTCGCCAAATTATCATCACTATTTTCTGAAAAATTATCTTTAAATATCATCATTTGTTTATAACGCTTTCTAATTTTACGGTATCTCCCCAAAAACGCATTGGTTCATAATCTGCATAAGGGTAATAGCCTAAGTTGAGTTGTATATTTTTTTTCTTTTTTGCCAAATAATCTTTTACAAATGCTTTCACTGTTACAGGCTTGCCGCTACAGCAGTTGATTACGCCCGTTACGTTGTCTTGTAAAGCTACTCTAACAAGATAAGCTACTACTTTTTCAACCGGTAAATAATCCCTTTCCTGCTCCCCTCCGCTCATATTAAATTCCGTATCGCTATTAGCCAGGGCCCTGTCCAACTGCGAAAGTAACGAATTAGGGCTTTGTCCAACCCCATACATGTAAAATAACCTTACCCATTTTAATGTAAAGCTTTTTACTTGTTCCAATTGCTGCAGTTGTTTACGTAATGTATCTTTTGCTATTGCATAAGCGTTAGCTGGCATAGTATCCATATCTTCCGACAAGCAGCCTTCCTGCATCCCGTATTCAAAACAAGTGCCCGTGATAGTTACATCGGTTAATCCATGCTCAATGCAATTTTTTAAAAATGAAAAATGCCGTGGCAAATTTTCTTCTACATGAAAGGCCGCTTTATAATTTGGTAATCCTTCCCACGCCAGGTGAATCATTACATCAGGCCTATCAAAGAATTCATAATAATTAATATGATCATCAAATTCTTTTAAATTGAAAGGAATATATTTCACAAGGGGGAACCAGTGAGCAGATCGGGCATTTTCAATTGTTGATGAGGATGCGATTATGGCAAAATTTTTTTGTTGCAGCAATTGTTCAATAACATAGTTTCCAATAAAACCGGTAGCACCTGTAACGAGTATTTTTTTCATTAATTAAACTATGCTATGATTTGTAAATTGGGTACAGCCACTACAAATTTCCCTCCCCAATCTTTAATGTAAGAAAGTTGCTTTGTAATTTCATCTTTCAGGTTCCAGGGAAAGATGACCACAAAATCAGGTTGTGTATCTTTCAGGTATTGTTCATTCACAACTGGAATATGGCTGGCCGGTAAAAATTTATTTTGCTTATGTGGATTGGCATCAACTACAAAACTGATAAGATCGTTTTTAATGCCGCAATAATTCAACATGGTATTTCCCTTTGCAGCAGCTCCATAAGCCGCAACTTTTTTACCTGCTCTTTTTTGCTGTATCAGGAAATCGGTTAAATCTAATTTTACTTTTAGTGCTTTATCCTGAAAGTGATCATAATAACTCAAGCCTGCTAATCCTTTTTTGGTTTCTTTTGCCAATAAGGCTGCGACATTTTCGCTAATTTCTTTTGTTGTATCATTCTTGTGTTTTGCGTAAATGCGTAAAGATCCACCATGTGTTGGTATCTCTTCCACATCAAACATTTCTAGCCCCTTTGATGCAAATATTTGTTTTACTGTATGAAAGGACAAGTAAGAAAAATGTTCATGGTAAATAGTATCAAACTGGTTATTATCTACCAACTGCATCAGGTGCGGAAACTCCATTGTAACAACTCCTGTTTCTTTCAGAATTATTCTAATACCGGCAACAAAATCTACAATATCCGGCACATGTGCCAAAACGTTATTACCCAATAAAAGATCTGCTTTAATATTTTTTGCAACTAATTCATTCGCCAATCGTAAACCAAAAAAATCAACTACAGAGTCTACCCCTTTTTCCTTAGCGGCTTCGGCAGTATTAGCGGTTGGTTCAATACCAAGTACAGGAATATTTTTCTGTTTAAAATATTGTAGTAAATATCCGTCATTTGACGCCACTTCTATAACAAGAGAATTTTCATTATACCCAAACCGGCTAACCATCAAATCGGTATATTCTTTTGCATGTTGTAGCCAGCTTGTGCTGTAGGAAGAGAAGTAAACATAATTGCTATCGAAGATGGCATCCGATTTTTTATATTCATCTACCTGCACTAAAAAACAATTATGACAAGTATATACTTTCAAGGGATAAAATGTTTCAGGTTCATTTAACTGGCTGGCAGTTAAAAAAGAATTAGATGCCGGTGAATTCACCAGGTCAATAAACACATTATTCAATTCCGTTTTACAAAATCTGCATTGCATAATTAAAGTCCTTTAAAATTTGTATCAATTAATGGATGCATATTATCTCTTGCTGAAATATTCATTACTGGTAATGGCCATTCAATATTTACCATCGGTTCATTGTATTTTATTCCTCCTTCAACCCCCGGTAAATAAAATTGAGAGTGGTGATAAATCAACTCACAATCGTCCGTCAAGGCCTGGAAACCATGCGCAAAACCTTCCGGTATATAGATCATTTTTTTATTTGCTGCCGAAAGCTCAACTCCAAAATAATGTAAAAAAGTAGATGACCCCTGTCTTAAATCAACAATTACATCGTAAACTATTCCTGCAATACAACGAACTAATTTTATTTCACTAAAGGGAGGTATTTGGTAATGCATTCCCCTGATAGTTCCCTGCTGTTTGGTAAAGGAATGATTTAACTGAACCCACTCTTTTGTGTGACCGATTTTACCGAATTCATTTTTACAATATGTTCTGGCAAACCAACCTCTATCATCGCCAATAGGTTCCAGGTCTATTACGTAACTACCTTTTAATGATGTTTCTGTAAAAATCATTTTTGCTGATAGTTTTTAATTTGTTGTACACTGTATTCGAAAATATTCTCAGCATTTTGTTTGTACCAATCAATTGTCCACTGAACAGCTTCTTTACTACTTAACTTTGGTTGCCAGTTTAATGCTGTTTTTGCCTTACTGATGTCTAACTGTAACAAGCCTGCCTCATGTGGTTGTGATATATCAGCATTATCTAACCAATTACCGCTACCCCAACAATCCAATGCAATTTTAACCAATTCCTTTACCGCTAAATGATCATCTGGTAATGGGCCAAAATTATAGGCGCCTGAAAATTTATCAGCATCTTTATTCAGTAGTATTCCGAGCATCAGGTATCCGGATAATGGCTCTAATACGTGCTGCCATGGTCTTACAGCATTTGGATTTCTTACTGCAACCGGTTCACCAGCCACTAAAGAACGAATGATATCAGGTATAATTCTATCCTTGTTCCAATCGCCCCCGCCAACAACATTTCCAGCTCTTGCACTTGCTACTGCTTTTTGATGAGCAGAATATTTTTGGGGATTAAAAAAAGAATTACGGAATGAACTTACCACTATTTCTGTAGCCGCTTTACTGGCACTATAAGGATCGTACCCGCCCAGTTCATCTGTTTCTTTATAATGATAATTGATCTCCCTGTTTTCGTATACCTTATCTGTAGTAATAACAATAACGGTGCATTTGTTAGATAATTTATTAACTGCCTCCAAAACATTGGCGGTACCAATGGCATTTACTTCAAAAGTCTCTGCCGGGATTTCATACGATCTTCTCACCAATGCCTGTGCAGCCAAATGAAAAATAAAATCGGGCTGAAAATTTTGAATCTCCTTTTGTAATTTTTCCTTGTCCCTGATATCGCCAATTATATTTTCAAACTTAATTTCTTTAGCAATGATTGTGAACAGCCCCTTTTCATCTTCCGCTTCAAGCGCATACCCTTTAATGTTAGCTCCTAATAAATGAAGCCATGTAATCAACCATGCACCTTTAAAACCAGTATGGCCGGTTACAAAAACTTTTTTACCCTTATAATATGACAATGAATTTTCCGTTACCACACTTTCCATTTTGCATTATTCGTTTTCCAAAGTTCTTCCAGTTCAAGTTTATCACGCAGCGCATCCATGCATTTCCAAAAACCTTTATGCTGGTAGGCTACTAATTGCTTATCATTCGTCAATCTTTCTAATGGCTCATCTTCCCACATCATATCGCTCATATCTTCTTTCAGGTAATTAAATACTTCTGGCTTTAAAACAAAAAACCCTCCGTTTATCCATTTACTTTCATCCTTTGCCTTTTCCCTGAAAGAAACTACTTCACCATTTGGCCCAAGATCCATTCCTCCAAAGCGAGCATCCAATTGTATTGAAGTAACAGTAGCTATTTTGTCGTGAGCTTTATGAAAGGCTAATAAATCTTTTAAATTTACATCACATACCCCATCTCCATAAGTCAATAAAAAATCTTCGTTACCAATATATTTTTGCACCTGTTGCAACCTGCCTGCTGTTTTGGTATTTAAACCTGTTTCAACCAGGGTTACTTTAAATGCCTCTGCGCTGGTACCATGAATCTCGGTTTTATTGTTTCGCAGATCTACTGTAATATCAGAGTTATGCAAAAAATAATTCATAAAATATTCTTTAATAACATATCCTTTATAGCCAAGGCAAATTATAAAATCATTAAAACCATAATGACTATAAATTTTCATGATATGCCACAAAACCGGTTTACCTCCAATCTCAACCATTGGCTTGGGCCTTGTGTCTGTTTCTTCAGAAATACGGGTACCCAAACCACCTGCAAATAGTACTACTTTCATTTGTAGTTGTTTAATTTTTCCAAAAATAAAGTTATTACTTCAAGCTTATTAAATACCGGCTTAAATTTTATGTTGTCTGTGTAATAATGGTGCAGGTCGTATGCACTATATGGGTTTTCTTTTACCACATTATCAATATTTATTAACCCAAACTCATTAGTATTATTAAATTCAGCAATGAATTCAGGAGTCAGCTGTTTATTGCTGACCCAGGCTGCAAACACAAACGGTTGTCCGGTCATTTTTTTCCATGCTTCTCCCAAATCATAAATAAATTTCGACCGCAGGCGCTGTTGTAAAGCTCTGTCACCAATTACCAGGCCCGCCGTGGTACCTTTTATAGAATCTTCGTAGCCCTCTTTAGCTTCAATAAATACAGGAGAAATTCCCCAATACTCTTTTAATAATATTTTCAAAAGCACGACAGAGGTCCTGCTTTGATAATCGAGTAAAATGGTTTTAACCTCGTTAAGTGGTGTATCACTAAAAAGGCAAACGCTCCCTACAGTTCCATCACACGCTATACAAAAATCAGATATTATATAATATTCCTTTAATACAGGAATAGCAGCAATCGGAATTAAACCTATATCAATTTCATCATTTATAAGTTTTGTGGCAATATTTGAAGGATAATCAATTACCAGTTCAACCGTTTCTTTCATCATTCCCTTTTCAAATCCATAAATCAGGGGTTTTGTATTAAGATAGCTAACAGCTCCTACTCTTATTTTTCTGTCCAATTGCTTTAGTATAATTTTGGCGCAAATTTACAGCAACAACATGGAATTAAATCAACTTACTGCTATCTCTCCAATTGACGGGCGCTACCGTAAACAATTACATCATTTAGATGAATATTTTAGTGAATATGCCCTTATTAAATACAGGGTATTGGTAGAAGTGGAATATTTTATGTTCCTGGCAGAAAAAAAGTTTTTCAAAATACCTGTGGCGGTAAAAACACATTTACAAAATGCAGCTGCAAATTTTTCGTTAGAAGATGCCGGCATTATAAAAGAAACTGAGAAAATAACCAACCATGATGTAAAAGCAGTAGAATATTTTTTAAAAGCAGAACTGGATAAATGTAATGCCGGTGATTTAAAAGAATGGATACATTTTGGATTAACATCGCAGGATATTAATAACACGGCAATTCCGCTTAGCTGGAAACATGCGGTAGAGCATGACTACCTGCCTTCCCTCATTAATTTACAACATCAGCTATTGCAATTAGCCAAAGGCTGGAAAAACATTCCAATGCTGGCCCGTACTCACGGGCAGGCCGCATCTCCCACACGTTTAGGAAAGGAAATAATGGTTTATGTAGAAAGGCTCGAAAATCAAATTCAGCTTTTTAGCTATATACCTTTTATGGCAAAATTTGGCGGAGCTACCGGTAATTTTAATGCTCACCATGTAGCATACCCAAAATACGACTGGGTAAAATTTGCCAATGAATTTACAGAAGAAAAATTAGGCTTGCAACGCCAGCAGTACACTACCCAGATAGAACATTACGATACGCTGGCTGCACATTTTGATGCCATTAAACGCATCAATACCATTTTTATAGATTTTTGCCGGGATATATGGACTTATGTAAGTACCGACTATTTTAAACAAAAAACAAAGAAAGGAGAAATAGGCAGCAGCGCCATGCCGCACAAAGTAAACCCGATTGATTTTGAAAATGCAGAAGGAAACCTGGGTATTGCCAATGCACTGCTGGAGCATCTTTCAGCCAAATTACCCATATCAAGATTGCAAAGGGATTTAACAGATTCTACTGTACTACGAAATATTGGTGTACCCATTGCACACACTATTTTAGCCATTAAATCCATAGAAAAAGGCCTCGATAAACTGGTGCTGAATGAAGTAAAATTAAAAACAGATTTAGACAATAACTGGGCCGTTGTGGCAGAAGCCATACAAACTGTTTTACGAAGAGAAAATTATCCTGCTCCTTATGAAGCCCTTAAAGAATTAACAAGAGGCAAAAATGCAATTGATAAAAAAGCTATTCACCAGTTTATTTCCAAATTAAAAATTTCTACAGCACTAAAAAGTGAATTAAAAAAAATTACGCCGCATAATTATACAGGAATATAAACTCATGTAAAAGGCGATGGGCTGATACATATTCACCCGCCATCAGGAGTTTTATTTACCCAGATATCCAGGTCTTGTGTTGTGCGGTAATAACCATGCAGGATAACAGCATAACCCCCTACCACTAAATATTCGGTATTGGAAACATTAAGTGCAAAAATAAAATCAGTGAAGTCAGATTCAAATATATCAGGCTTGCTTAAATTTATATGCAGAAAAAATCGTCCTGTCTAATTTTAAAGAATCGCTTTCTTTAATACCATTAATCGTGCAGCTTAAATGAAACGCCATTCTAAGACGTTCGGCAGGTGTGGTATTAATATCAAAAATATTGCTTTTATCAGCCTGTTCAAATGATTGCGCTTTAGAAAAAGTTTTATCCATTTTAAAATCTTTCATAAAATAAAATTACGCTAAATTTTAGAGACAGGTAACACTTGTAAAAATATTGCCTATCGAATCAGTACATCAATCTACTTATGTATCTCACTGGTAAAATGAAATTCTATATCAGGATTGTTTTGCCGTTCGGTATTTAAAAACCATTCGCTTTGTGCCAGGTAAACAAGGTGACCGTCTTTATCCTGCGCAATATTGGCTTGTTTAAATTTTATAAAATCTTCCAGTTTTTTTGGCTCTTTACTGGTAAGCCAGCAGGCCTTAAAAAATGGCAGGCTGTTCATTTGTACTGAAGCCCCATATTCGTGCAACAAACGGTATTGTATCACTTCAAACTGCAATTCGCCTACACAACCAATAATTTTTTTATTGCCGCCAAATTGTGTAAATAACTGCGCCACTCCTTCATCTGTTAACTGAAGTACTCCTTTCTCCAGTTGCTTTGTTTTCATGGGGTCTTTATTTACTACTTCTTTAAATATTTCTGGACTAAAAGAGGGAATCCCCGTGAAATAAAATTTTTCGCCTTCGGTTAATGTGTCGCCTATTTTAAAATTACCTGTATCAAATAAACCTACCACATCACCAGGATACGCTTCTTCAATAATATCTTTTTGACGGGCCAAAAAACTATAGGGATTGTTGAACCTGAAATCCCTTTCCATGCGTACATGGTTATAATATTTACTTCGTTCAAACTTACCGCTGCATACCCTTAAAAAAGCAATCCTGTCCCTGTGTTTGGGATCCAGGTTAGCATGTATTTTAAAAATAAAACCGCTGAATTTATCTTCTTCTGGGTTTACATCCCTTACTGTAGTATGCCGTGGGCGTGGTGTTGGTGCAATACGAACAAAAGTGTCCAGCATTTCTTTTACGCCAAAATTATTAACCGCACTGCCAAAAAATACCGGGGCGGTTTTACCACTTAAATAGTCTGCTATATTTAATGGCCCATACACGCCATCTATCAGTTCAACATCCTCTCTTAAAGTATTCGCATCTTTTTCTCCAATTTTTTCTTCCAGTATCTTATCGTTCAGGTCAGTAATTTCCACCACATCTTCATCATTTGCCTTTGTGCCTGCGGCAAATAATACCAGGCTTTTTTTGTGCAGGTCGTACACACCTTTAAATTCTTTACCGCTATTAATCGGTACCGTCATAGGATGGAGCTGAATCTTTAATTCGTTCTCAATTTCTTCCATCAGGTCAAAACGGTTTTTACCATCCCTGTCCATTTTATTGATGAATACAATTACTGGTGTGTTACGCATGGCAATAACTTCCATCAACCGCCTTGTTTGTGCTTCTACCCCATTTACGCTATCAATCACTAATACTACACTATCCACTGCTGTTAGCGTGCGATAGGTGTCTTCTGCAAAATCTTTATGGCCCGGCGTATCCAAAAGATTAATTAAATGCCCGTCATATTCAAAAGTCATTACACTTGTAGCCACGCTGATACCACGCTGTCTTTCAATTTCCATAAAATCGCTGGTAGCATGTTTTTTTATCTTGTTGCTTTTAACCGCACCTGCCGTTTGAATGGCTCCCCCAAACAAAAGAAATTTTTCTGTAAGGGTAGTTTTTCCTGCATCCGGGTGAGAGATGATTGCAAATGTTTTACGCCTGTTTATTTCTTTACTATACTTCATTATTATTTTGATGGGTAATGACTGATACGGCCATTATTTTGAGGCGCAAAGGTAAGGGTTGGTAAAGGTTAAAGCAAAAAGGAGAAGAAAAAGCGGTAAAACGCATTATAACCATTGATCAATTTTTAATAACTATTTACTTTGGTTGCTGTACATTTGGGTATGCGAAAAATGCTGCAGATCCTTAGCAACTCTTTACGGCTCACTTTACAGGAATTAAAAGTGAACAAACTGCGTACGGCACTTAGCCTTATAGGTGTAGCATTTGGTATTTTTTGTATAATTGGTGTATTGGCAACCGTTAGCAGCCTTGAGCGCAATATCCAAAACGAAGTAAATAGCCTTGGCAGCAATACCATTTATATAGATAAATGGCAATACAGCGGGGGGCCTGATTACCCATGGTGGAAATTCAGGGCAAGGCCCAGTATGAAATATATAGAAGTGGCACTTTTAAAACAACGCTCCGAACTGGCAGATGGCATTAGTTTTTTAATGCAAGCCAATGGCAGCCTGGTTTACAAAGATGATGTGATTGAAAACGCTGCTGTTTATGGTATTACAGAAGCGTATATGATTACGCAACCACTTAATTTTGATTTTGGTCGGTATATTTCAAGTGCAGAATTTAACAGCGGAAGTTCGGTAGGGCTTATTGGTTACGATAATGCTGAAAAATTATATGGCTCAGCAGAAAGGGCATTGGGTAAATATTTTGAAATAAAAGGCAAACGTGTAAATATTGTTGGTGTAATAAAAAAAGGTGGTAAAAGTATTATAGGAGATGATAAAGACAAATGTATAATGCTTCCTTATAAATTTGCCAAACAAATTATTTTAGAAGAAAATAGTAACCCTGTTATTATTGTTAAAGGAAAAAACAATGTAACTCCAACTCAATTGAGTACTGAATTGCAAGGTGCCATGAGGCAGATAAGACGATTGAGCCCTACACAAGAAGATAATTTTTCATTAAACAGTGTTGAATCTTTCAGTCAGGCCATTAGTGGTTTATTTGGCACTGTTGATATTGTGGGTGGGCTGATTGGTGTAGTAAGCCTGATTGTAGGTATGTTTGGCATCGCCAATATTATGTTTGTAACCGTAAAGGAAAGGACAAGTATGATTGGCCTTAAAAAGGCCATTGGAGCAAAGAAGTCAAGCATACTTTTTGAATTTTTACTGGAAGCGGCCATACTTTGCCTGATGGGAGGAGCTATTGGCTTATTTTTAGTATACGTACTTACTTTAGTGTTTTCCAAATTGCTTGAATTTCCGATATATGTTTCCATCCCGCTTCTGATAGCTACTGTAATTATTTGCCTGTTAGTGGGAATATTAGCTGGTATTTTTCCTGCCTCCAGGGCCGCTAAAATGGATCCTGTTGTTGCTATTAGAAGTTAATATTTTTAGGTGCCGCCGAATTTTTAATTCATTTTCATTTTCTTCCATTAGGTCAAATTGATTTTTACTTTCACTGTCCATTTTGTTGATGGATTCAATCACCGGTATATACACATAATAACCACTTCCATCAATCTCCTTGTATCCGCCGTTGCGCCATTCCCACAGCCAATCACCTGCACTGCACTATCCGCTGTTGTAAGTGTAAATAACCCTATATGCGAATTATAACCATTTATCAATTTTTAATAACTAATTACGTTGCTTGCTGTACTTTTGGAATATGCGAAAAATGCTGCAGATCCTTAGCAACTCTTTACGGCTCACTTTACAGGAACTAAAAGTGAACAAACTGCGTACAGGCCTTAGTCTTACAGGAGTTGCTTTTGGTATTTTTTGTATAATTGGTGTACTCGCAACTGTTAACAGCCTTGAACGTAATATTCAAAATGAAGTAAAAACCCTTGGCAGCAATACCATTTATATAGATAAATGGGAATATAGCGGCGGCCCCGACAGGCCATGGTGGAAATTCAGGGCGAGGCCGGTTATGAAATACGAAGAAGTTGCTCTTTTAAAACAACGGTCCGAACTGGCAGATGATTTTAGCTTTTTAATGAGGGGTAATGGCAACCTGATGTATAAAGATGACGTAATTGACAACGTCAGTGTTTATGGAATTATGGAATCGCAAATGACTGTGCAGCCGATTATGTTTGACTATGGCCGTTTTATTTCGTCTGCAGAATTTAACAGTGGAAGTTCGGTTGGACTGATTGGGTATGATAATGCAGAAAAATTATATGGCTCCGCAGAAAGGGCTTTGGGGAAATATTATGAAATAAAAGGAAAGCGTGTAAACATTGTAGGTGTAATAAAAAAAGAAGGTAAAAATTTTATTGGATGGGATTATGATAATTGTATAATGCTGCCCTATAAACTAGCCAAGCAAATTATTTCTGAAGAATATAGTAACCCTGTGATTATTGCAAAAGGAAAAGATAACATAACCCCTACACAATTGAGTAGCGAATTACAAGGTGCCATGAGGCAGATAAGAAGATTGAGCCCTACACAGGAAGATAATTTTTCATTGAACAGCGTAGAAGCATTTAGCCAGGCCATTAGTGGCTTATTTGGCACCGTTGATATTGTGGGTGGGCTAATTGGTGTAGTAAGCCTGATTGTAGGCATGTTTGGCATAGCCAATATTATGTTTGTAACCGTAAAGGAAAGAACCAGTATGATTGGCCTTAAAAAAGCCATCGGCGCCAAAAAATCCAGTATACTTTTTGAGTTTTTATTGGAAGCTGCCATACTTTGCCTGATGGGCGGAGCTATTGGATTATTGTTGGTGTATATACTTACAGTGGTATTTTCTAAGCTACTTGATTTTCCGGTATATGTTTCGCTGCCACTTTTAATAGGCACCGTAGTTATTTGCCTGGTTGTAGGGATATTAGCTGGTATTTTTCCTGCATCCAGGGCCGCTAAAATGGATCCTGTAGTTGCTATTAGAAGTTAATAGTAAATACTTTTACTGCTGAATTTTACACTAAATTTATTTGTGCATCTAGCCCAATTAAAATTTATGAAAAAGATATTCTTCATACTGCCCCTATTTCTTTTATTTCTTTCCTGCGCAACTCTAAAGTTTCGGGCAATCAATTAATGGGAACAGTTACAGATGTAAGTGGTTTAGATAGATGTGGTTTATTAATAAAATTAAACAATGGAACAACCCTGGAACCCATTGTATACCACAAGGCTTTACACTGCAAAAAGATAAAAGGGTAAAGCTTACTTATACCATTCTTAAAGACAGGATGAGTATCTATATGAATGGTTCCATTGCAGAAATTACCAGTATCAGTTATCTTTGAGCCAATTATGGCTATTACAATTTTAGCAATAGAATCTTCCTGCGATGAAACAGCTGCATCTGTCTGTGTAGATGGGCAAATATTATCCAATTGTATAGCCAATCAAACAGTTCACGAAAAATATGGTGGTGTAGTACCCGAACTGGCCAGCCGGGCCCATTTACAAAATATTGTACCCGTAGTTGATGCTGCATTAAAAAGCAGTAATTGCTCACTATCAGCTATAGACGCTATTGCCTTTACTCAAGCTCCAGGTTTAATAGGTTCTTTACTGGTGGGTGCTCAATTTGCCAAGTCGATTGCACTAGCTTTGGACAAACCTTTAATTGCTGTTAACCACATGCAGGCACATGTGCTGGCAAATTTAATTCCAGAGCAAAAACCAACCTTTCCTTTTTTATGCTTAACCGTTAGTGGTGGGCATACGCAGATTGTTTTATGCGAAACGCCAGTTTCAATGAAGGTAATTGGCGAAACTATTGATGATGCAGCAGGAGAAGCATTTGATAAAACTGCCAAATTGTTGGGCCTTCCCTATCCCGGTGGCCCTTTAATAGATAAATACGCAGCTGGTGGTAATCCAAGACGTTTTCAATTTCCTGAACCTCAAATACAGGGGTTAAATTTTAGTTTTAGCGGGTTAAAAACTTCTATTTTATATTTTCTACAAAATGCAGGTGCCTCCAATGTTTATAAAGAAACATTTATTGCAACAGCAGAAGAAAAGAAAAAATTTGTGGGCGAAAATCTTGCGGATATCTGCGCTTCGGTACAATACAGAATTGTTAGTATTTTAATCAATAAATTAAAGAAAGCTGCGAAGGAAACTGACATTAGCAATATTTGTATTGCAGGTGGCGTAAGTGCCAATAAAGGCTTGCGCCAGGCATTAACAGATACGGGCAATAAACTCGGCTGGAAAACTTTTATCCCTGCCTTTGAATATTGTACCGACAATGCTGCAATGATAGCGATTACCGGTTATTACAAATTTCTGGAAAACGATTTTGTTCCATTGAGTATAAGCCCATCGCCCAGGGCCACCTTTATGGTATAACATTATTTTTATTTGTCTTAATTATTTTTTCACTTTGGCAAATCTTTTTTTTCAATTCAAACAATTTACTGTTCATCAGCAATTTTGCGCCATGAAAGTAAGTACAGATCCCTGCATTTTTGGAGCAGCTATTGCGGAATCACTAGCTGCTAAAGAGTTACAGGATGCTGGCTCTATTAATCATTACCTGGATATTGGTACTGGAACCGGTTTACTAAGCTTGATGCTGGCACAAAAAACAACAGCTTTTATTGATGCAGTAGAAATTGACAATGAAGCATTCGAAGAGGCAAAAAATAATTTTAATGAGTCGATTTTTAAAGAAAGGATTTCCATTTACAACAGCGATATCCTGCATTTCAAGTCCAGTAAAAGATATGATGCGGTCATTTGTAATCCACCCTTTTTTGAGGGAGATTTACAATCAACAGATAAAAAGAAAAATACTGCAAAGCATGATACCGGCTTAACACTGCAACAATTATTATTGATAGCAGATGCCCATTTGAAAGATGATGGAACATTAGCTGTTTTATTACCTTACCACCGCGTAGATAGTTTTATAAATAAAGCCTCTGCATTAAATTTTTGTATAGCAGAAAAAATATTGTTACGCAACAATCTGAATCATCCTTATTTCAGAGGCATCCTGTTTTTATCAAAAATAAATATGCCAACGATAAACCGACAATTGGTAATAAAAAATGAAGCAGGTGATTACACCAGTGAATTTGTGGCGCTATTAAAAGATTATTATTTGTATTTGTAAAACGAAGAACAGCCCCCATCATCCCAAAATGAATTCAGGTAGGCCTACTCACGAAAATCGAATAGTCGCCAGGTTAAACCCGGTTTTTTATTTTATTAATCATGCTAAAACTATAATATGCTTAGCTCCTCAGGAGCCTGCGCTTTGTAATAAAACAATAAGATAAACATTTGCTCCATGGGAGCATCCCCTTATAGGATAGCTAAGTTAGTGGGGCGTACCTAAGGCACGCAAATACAAGCCCGATATTGCTTACAAAGCATAAGCTCCTGCGGAGCCAGAAATCCAGTTAAAAGATTTGGAAGATACTTGCTTAAAGGGGATTTTCATTCTACCCCAAACGTTGGGTATTCGACGATTCATATTTTTCGAATATTCCTGATAAAATATCAATTACCTGAAACATAATCCTGCATATACTCAAAAGGTCTATTCAATAAACCCTCTTTAATAATGGTAGCTTTATTAATGGTTTCGCTACCACCTTTCCTAATATCGTCCAGTACAAATTTTATCAGTTGCTCACCAAAATAGCGGCTTGCATCCCTTGGCAATTCGTTGGGCAAATTTCCCACTGCCATTACATCTACAGAGTTGGATAAATAAGGTGAAGTGCGTTTAAAAGTATTTTTATCAACCCCGTAAATTGGTTCAACAATAGTACTGTCGCCTAAATTACAGGGTATCGATCCATACAGATCATCCGTAATATCAGCAATGGTAGTAATATGGAAATTCTCTTTTGTCAAATCGTCCAATTCAAATAAACGGGGCACATTTTTATTCCAGTAAATACCATTTAATAAAATATCTGTTTCGTCAACATAGTGTAAAAATTTACAGGCATAATTTTCCGGATGTTCATGAAAATCATCGCGGTTGTATTTGCCTGTTTGTTTATGTGCATACAGGTCAGCGCCTTTTAGATGAACGTACACCGGGTAAGCAAATTTTTTTTCCAGGTATTCTTCAGGCTCAGCTTCGTGTATACCCAGCAGATTCATAATTTCCAGTACACCGTGTGCCACACGCCCGCTGCCGGTTACGGCAATTTTTACGAGTGGCACTTTTAATCCAAAATAAGTATGTATCAGTTTTTGAAAACTATTTACTGTAGATACTCTTTGTAACCGAAACTGTCCCGTACGGTTTCCATAAGCCATCATACCATTATGTGCACCAACTATACCGGCAAAAAAACCAAAGCCAATTATTCTTGTGCCATCCTCATGTTCCAGGCATTCATAATCTATCAGGGTAATTTTTTTTTCAGCAATAGCCTGTATCAAGGGTTGATTATAAGGTTGCAATTTTTTTGTATGCGAAAAAAAAAGGTAGGTTTTGTTTTTTATAAGCATGTTAACGGGCACTTCTTTTATACCCAGCAATACATCGCAATTACTTAAATCTTCCTGTACTGTTATACCCGCCATCTGGTATTCTTTATCGCTATAGCAACGGTTGCTGCTATGCTGTACCGTTACTTTTATATCAGCAAAATTTTTATTTAGCCATTTACATTGAGCCGGGGTAAGCGCTACACGATTATCTACAGGTAATTTTCCTTCTCTTATTAAACCAATTTGCAACATCTGTAACAGTATTTTAACCGGCAAGTTATTATTAATTTGGAAGTTGGCATTTGTAATTTGAAATTTGCCACATGAATTACTTTGAATTATTTGATATCCCCGTAAGCCTACATGTTGATAAAGCAACCTTACCAAAAAAGTATTTTGAATTACAAAAAAAATACCATCCCGATTTTTATACACAGTCCGATGAAGCCGAACAGCAGGATATGCTGGAAAAATCATCAGCCATCAATAAGGCCCTGAAAACTTTTCAAAATAAAGACAGCACCATAAAATATGTTTTGCAGTTAAAAGGCCTATTGGAAGAGGAAGAAAAATATTCCTTGCCACCGGACTTTTTAATGGACGTAATGGAACTGAATGAAAACCTTGGAGCCAATTCCACTGAAGCAATTGTTGCTTTTGAAAATGATATTTATGCTGAGGTAAAACCAATTATTGAAACATATAATGATAATACCATTAGTACTGCTGAATTACTAAAAATTAAAGAATATTATTTTAAGAAAAAATATTTGCAACGTATTTTGGACAGATTGGATGATTAACGTATTATTGCAGCCCGTTTAGAGTTGCCCATGTGGCGGAATTGGTAGACGCAGCAGACTCAAAATCTGCCATTCGCAAGGGTGTGAAGGTTCGATTCCTTTCGTGGGCACAATACCTCCTTTTCGGGAGGTTTTTTTATGCCTATAAACGCAGCATTAACAATGCTTTCAGCCATTTGCCTTTCTTTTCGTTTCCTTTAATTATCTGTTACTTTCGCAAAACTTGTACCCTAATTGTACCTCGAGGTACATTTGTATTAAATTATCTCATACCTTCGGAAAAGAAAATCAAACCAAAGTCAAATGAGTGTAACATTAAGAAAGCGAAAAAATGCTGATGGCACCACCTCCTTAAGGTTAGATATTTATAGGGATGGAAAGCATAAGATTGAAACTTTAAAACACCTACAGCTTGCGAAGACTTCAAATATCAATGATAGAGAAAATAACAAAGAATTATTACAACAAGCCGAAGCTATAAGGTTAGCCAGGGCCATTGAATTGGAGAGCAATAATTATAGTACAGATAGTGAAGCTGCAAAAAAAACCATTATCACAATATGGATGCAAACATACATTGACGGCTATACGAAGAAAGATAAAAGAAATATGCAGGGCGTTCTTAATCGTTTTACTGAATTTCTGAAACAAAACAAAAAGACAGGGTTAACATTTGGGAATATTAACGCTTTACTAATTGAGGATTTTATTGATTACCTGCAATCCAAAAGCACCGGAGAGGGTGCAAAGTCTTATTACAGCCGGTTTAAAAAAATGCTTAAAAATGCATACCGCAAAAAATTCATGAAAGATAATATTTTAGATGAGGTTGAAAGAAAGGTAAAGGGTAAAGCAAAAAAGAAAGATACTTTAACACTGGAAGAAATGAAGGTTTTAGCGGCAACCCCAACAGAGAGTAGCGAAGTGAAAAGGGCTGCATTATTCTGTAGTGTAACGGGTTTATCCTGGATTGATGTAAAACAATTAACCTGGAGTAAAATAAAGGTTAATAGCAGGGTTTTAGAAATTGTTAGATCAAAACTAAAGGATGAGAATAATACGGTTACAATTCCTTTAAATGATACCGCTATTAAATTACTTGGTAAAGCTAGCTTACCTGATGCAAAGATATTTGACTTACCGACGGCAAATGGTGCTAATAAAACATTAAAGGCGTGGGTGCTCAGAGCAGGGATTGACAAGAAAATAACCTGGCATAATTTGAGGCATGGATATGGAACCAATTTAATATTAAATGATGTAGATATTTTGACTACTTCAAAACTGCTCGGCCATTCTAGCACTGATCAGACAATGCGTTATGTAAAAGCTGCAGAGGAAATGAAACAGAAAGCGACTGATAAGTTAAATTTTGACTTATAAAAAATTGCAAAACCCCTAATTTAAATACATACAAAATTGAATTATTCACACCTAAACCAAATAATAATGACAAACTTTCACCCAATTTGCAAGTCTTGCCCAAACTTTAAAATTTGTCCAGTAGCATGCCATGTTGAACAATATCTATTAGAATGTTGCTGGTACTTTCAAGAAAACTTTTATAAATACCAGGCTGCTGCTAAGAAAATTGAAACATTTTTAACTCACAAGCAGTTAGAAAACTTCCTTTCCAAACGTATCAACTAACCTTTAAATTTTAAAAAAGATGAAAAGTAACAAAATGCTAAAACATAATACAGAGGCTATTAATCATTTTTTTGGGATAAAAAGAGAAGATACCGCAAAGGAAATGTCCAAATTTCTTTTTGAATTGCAAGGGTTATACTTTAAACAATCAGAAATAGAAATGTCTTCGGAATTAAAGGATGATAGTGTTATGAAATTTGAATTACTATACACCTTGGTTAATGAACTTCGCCCGGCAAAAAAAACATTTAAGTTAAAAGCTATTTAATAAAACCTGATGGAGGACGAAAGACAGAAAATTACAATTTTTGATAGGATTCTTAGAGAATTAGACTTAATAGAAAATATCTACAAGGCTCAATTTCAAGTATACCCAAAAGACAAATTATTCTTTATACAATACCCGTCAATTCAAAATGAAAAAGGTCAAAGCGGCCGAGGGATTGATGGTAAATACATTTGTCATATTGATTGTTGGTCTGATGTGGAATTATTTAATCTGCATTCATTTAAAGCTGATTTTACAAATAGATTTGAAAATACAAATGATCCCACATTAATAAAAAATCAACTTCTTACTCTACATAAAAAAGCTACGGAGGTAAGGGATTTCTATAATAACAACCTAACCAACAAAAATAAAATTGTCATTGATTATTTAAAAATAAATGATTTGCCATTTTCCGAACAAAAGGAGAAAATGGAACAGCATAGCACTACCATTATCATTTCTGACTATTACATAAATGCAATTTGCTTTGATAACGGCGGTGTAAACCGCTGGAAAAAGAAAGATTATGAATTTAGGTATTTCTTTGACAACGGCTATTTAGCCCTTATTTGCCAGAACATTATAGATTTCTTTTTTCTATTTGAAAAATCTATTAAAAAAGATGAAAGTAGAAGCATAATTGAAAATAAAGCATCGAAAACAGAAACTTATTCATTGAAATTAAATGACAATATCGATACTGAAAGTTGTTATAATGTTCTGAAGAGTTACTTTATAGATAAAGCAACAACAAAAAAAGTATTCAATTCAATATTCGATAAAAAGGGAATTATTACAAAAATATCATGGATTGGTAGTTTGCCCGAACTTGGAAGATTTATTTTTCTACTGCATAATAATTATGAAATTGATAATAATAAAGCTGGTTGTAAACGACAATCAAATATTTATGAAATATCCTCTCATATTTTTTCCCACAATGGCAAAGAAATAAAAGCCCTGGCTTTAAAAGATAATAATAGGCAATTGAAAGATAAAAAAAGGCTTTCTTATCTATTAAAAGCTGTAAATCACCTTAGGAAGCCAGTACCAACTACACCAAAATAAACGTGTAGTTCACGTGTAGTTCATAAATTAAGTATTTTCATTCCTTTGAAAGTCAATACCAATAAAGGTTTTAATTTTTACAACTACACGTCCACTACACGTTAACTACACCGATTGTCAATGTTCTGATATTACTTAACTCTCATAGCTAATTTCACTCCTGTTAACAAGATAAAGCTTTATCTATTTTTTTAAATCTCAATTTATCAAAATGGATTTTTCAAACAGTAAAGTATTAACCTTTGAACAAGGTTGTAAGTATTTAGGATATAAGAAATCATACGTCTATAAGATGACAAGCGCCGGAATCCTCCCCTTTTCGAAACCAAATGGGAAGGCTATTTTTTTCAATAGAGAGCTTTTGGAAAATTGGATGCTATCTAATCCAAGTAGTAGCCGGTCAGAAAAACAAGTAGAGGCAGCCACTTACGTTAAAACGAAAGGGGGCGTTAATTATCATGGATAATCAAAACACCCCCGTAAATCATTTGAGAATTCAGCAGCTCAAAGATAATAAAGCCCACCATTTGGCCGAAAAGAAAAAATTCCTTCAATACCTAATCTTGCACACTGCAACCTGCAGCATGGTTTGTAAAGCCACGGGTATACTTCAGAAAAACTGTACACGCCATAAGAGGTCTTTAGAAGAGGCTGGTTTATTAGCCGAAATAAAAAAGGGCATATGCCAGGTAACAGGGCATAAAGTGGAAAATCCGCTCAATGTGACCATCTCAATCCGGTCGAAGCTGACCACCTAAATCCGGAGCAAACTGACCAGGTAAATCCGGTTCAAATTGACCATCCCCTTAGCTGTATTTAAAAGAGGTTGTTTTAACGGCCATTAATGTTGGAGGTTGAGTGTTAAACTCAACCCAAACATGGCTAATAAAACAGTTCTGATGACCAAGATAAGACAGATTCTTCGTTCTTTTACCCATGGTAAGAGTAAAGTACAAATCAGTGAACAAACTGGTGCGTCCCGCAATACTGTAAAGAAATATATTCGGAAATTTCTTGCAGAGAAAATGACCTTTGATATGCTCAGCATGCTTACTGATACTGAGTTAGAGGTCTTGTTTGGTTCAACAGAGCCTCCTGATAAGGGAGAGCGGCATGAACAACTTCAGCGACTGCTTCCCGAGCTGGAGAAGCGCTTTAAACAAAAGGGTGTAACCATATACATGTTATGGCAACGCTATCTTCAGGTCCACCCTGATGGGTACAGGCATACACAGTTTCACACACACTTTACTGTTTATACCGGAAGGGCCAGGGCTGTTATGCATATGGATCATAAGGCAGGCGATAAAATGTACATCGACTTTGCCGGTGAGAAGCTTAGCATTACAGATAAACAAACGGGTGAGGTACAGGCTATAGAAGTATTTATTGCCATACTGGGCTGCAGCCAGCTTACATATGTGGAAGCAGTAGCCACACAACGCCGGCAGGATTTTATTGGAGCCTGTGAAAATGCCATGCAATATTTTGGAGGAGTTCCCGCGGCCATTGTACCTGATAATTTAAAATCTGCTGTTACTAAAAGCAGTAAATATGAACCAACCATCAATGAGGCCTTTGCTGACTTTGCAGAGCACTATGGCACGGCTGTACTACCTGCCAGAGTTTACCGGCCAAGAGATAAATCATTAGTAGAAGGGATGGTAAAAATTGTATACAACCGCATTTATACCCAACTAAGTTCACACACTTATTTTACGCTCGAAGCTTTAAATGTTGCTATCCGGGAAGCTTTGGAACAATTAAACAACGCTCCTTTTAAAGGGCGTAATTACAGCCGTCGTCAGCAGTTTAACGAAGTGGAAAAGGAAACCTTACAACCTTTGCCGGTATATCGTTACGAATTTAAACTGCAGCATATTGTTACCGTAATGAAAAATGGCCATGTTTGCCTTGCTGTTGATAAACATTATTACAGTGTACCCTATCGTTATATTGGCAAGAAGGTAAAATTACAATACACGGCTGCAGGAGTTGAGATTTATTATAAGTATGAGCAGATAGCGGCACATCAGCGACAGTACCGCAAATATCATTACACCACTACCGATGAACATCTGGCTTCAGCACATCGTTACCTCAGCGAGTGGACTCCGGAAAAATTTATTGAACAGGCAAAAGCTATAGATGAAGAAGTGGCTGAGTATATCCTGCACGTAATTGAGAACAAGCCTCATCCGGAGCAGGCTTATAAATCCTGTACAGGCATACTTAGCCTGGCACGCAAAGTGGGCAATACAAGATTAACCATGGCTTGCCGCAGGGCAAACAATTATGGTGTTTACAATTATCCCATCATTGTCCAAATACTGGAAAAGAAACTGGATGCATTAACTGATGAAGAACAACACGATGCCCATACAATGCCACAGCATCAAAACATACGTGGCTGCGATTACTATCAATAACACAAGACATTTATTATTCACTCATAAACATTAAATCAAATGAATACAGACACGCTTGAAAAAATGAAACAAATGCGCTTGGTGGGGATGCACCGGGCTTTTAAAACCAGTGTAGAGTCAGCAAATAATGAACAGCTAACCGCCGATGAGATGACAGCATTGCTCATTGACAGCGAATGGGATGAGCGTCACAACCGATCTATTGAGAGAACAACCAGAAATGCACGCTTCCGTTATAAAGCCACTGTTGAACAGTTAGATTACGATGGCGGCAGAGGTCTGGATAAAAATCAAATCCACCGACTTGCTGATGGCAAATACATCACCCAAAATGAAAATATTCTCATCACCGGACCCACCGGAACGGGCAAAAGTTTTTTAGCATCGGCATTGGGCCAGCAAGCCTGCCAGCAAGGGTTTAAAGTTTTATATGCCAATGTTACCCGTTTGTTTGCTCAACTTAAAATGGCCAAAGCAGATGGCTCAGTTATCAGGGATTTAGCCAAAATAGAAAGACAAGATCTGCTTATCCTGGATGATTTTGGTATACAACCCTTCGATCAAACAAGCAGGGCTTCTTTACTGGAAATTATTGAAGACCGCCACGGAAAGCGTTCAACCATCATCACATCACAGCTGCCAATCAAACAATGGCATGAGGTAATTGGAGAAAAAACGGTAGCAGATGCAATTCTTGACAGAATAATCAATAACACACAGCGTATAGAACTAAAAGGAGAATCACTCAGAAGAAAATGGAATAAGAAAACAGAAGACAACAATAAATAAACACCTAAAGTTAACTGCCCTTTGTCTGCATTAAAAGGTTGTTTTTCGTTGTTAAAAATAGGTGTTTA
>JANYGZ010000082.1 GCA_025362235.1 Ferruginibacter sp.
CGGCCTTTTAAATAAGGATGTATTCAGGCTCCATTCTTCAGCATTCATTCCGTAGAGCTTGCCGTATTTTTTATATTGCTGAGCTACCATTGCGGCAATATGCCCTTCGCCACGCATGCGTACGCCCCAGCGGGTATCATTTACCTGCCCATCATGGCTTTGCTCTACAAGGTGCCAAACTTTATCTGCCCTGTCGGGAAAGTTTTTATACAACCAGTCGTGAAATAAAAATTTGATGGCTCCATTTAAACGGATGAATGTATAGGCCGTAAAGGTTGCACCATTGTCTGCTGCTGCCTTCATAATGCGTTGCATCTCATGTTCGTTTAAACCGGGTATCATTGGTCCCATCATTATGCCCATTCGTACACCCGCGCTGCTGAGTTCGTTAATTACTTTCAATTTTTGTTTGGCCGTAGTTGTTCTTGGCTCCATTACTCTCCGCAGGTCTTCATTAAAAGAAGTAATGGAAACCATGGCAGATACAATTTGTTTCTTCGCCATTTCCTGCAATACATCTTTGTCTTTTAGTATCCAGCTATTTTTAGTGAGTATACCAACCGGCTGGTTAAATTCATTGCATACTTCCAGCATTTTGCGGGTTAGCCTGTAGGTTTGTTCAGCGGGTTGATAACAATCTGTATTACCACTAAGCATGATGGGGGTTGCATCCCATTTTGGATGCATTAAAAATTTACGCAATAGCTGTGGAGCATTTTTTTTGATAATAATTTTTCTTTCAAAATCAAGACCGGCGCTATATCCCCAGTATTCATGCACATTACGGGCATAACAGTAAATACAACCATGCTCACAACCTGCATAGGGGTTCATGCTATAGCCCATGCCTACATCTTTACTTTCTACTTTATTTACAATGGTTTTGCTTTCCTGCTCCAGGTAAGATGTTGGAATATTTTCATCGCTCCAGTCATCTACCGATTCAATATGTTCCCTTGTTTTTTCATTTTTTAAAAAACGGTTTTTTGTATTGAACTGTGCACCCCTGCCATGTATATAATTACTGTTTTCAGTTGATGCAGGTTTTTCCAGTGCTTCATCTTGTGGCGAAGTCGGTTGCGGATTTTCGTGCGTTTTTGGTTTTACTTTATAATGGTCTTGTTGTAGTTTATCGTTGTTCATATTTATTTTGTTGACAAAGGTTTAAGATGATTAAAAATTATTTATGCGAATAAGGTTATTACCAGGATTGCTGAACAGTGTTATATAGTACAAGGGTGCGATCCACCCCGGCGGACAGGCTGCCAATAAAGTAAAATAGATAATCAAAACTTTGGCCCAGCCATCTTATTTTTACAGCCCAAACAAATCTCCCTGCACCGTTGCGATAGGTAAATTCTTAAACTCAAAACGCTGTACAATTTGATATTTCATTTCATCTAAAGGTCGCCGCAACAGCAACATGGCATCTGCAATAAAACGGCCGGTAAAATGAAGGTTACTGAATTCGAGCCAGCCTTTTTCATATTGCCATGGCTGTAGCTTTCGGGCTATGGTAAGGTGCGGCTCCATTATAAAATGCGGCTTGTTATCATCATTCAGTTTCATTAAACGCTGGGTTTCTGCACGGATATTTTTTACCAGTGTTTGCACCGGCACCTTACTGGTGATGTTGATATAAATTGTGTGCGAAGGAAAACTCCCATAATCTTTCAGCTCTATTTTTATTGGCGGAAAAGCCATGGCAACAGCCTGCAGCCTGTTTACAAGCCGCTCTTCCATTAGGGCGTATTGTACAAAATTTGCCAAGGTAACATGCGGCTTACCATATACTGCTGATGGGTTTTTATAGGTGTCAAAAAAATATTGCTTTACCTGCATGATTTTATCCTTTAATGTTTCATGGGGATTAAGCACCAGCAGGTATTCGTAAATTTTATAGCCAGGAGTAGTGTTACTAAGATCCCGCTCTTTTGGTTTGAAAGAGGGCGGCGGTGTAGCCAGTAATTGCTTTGCCATAAATATGTATTTTAAAATTTGGAATTGCCAATTTATTTAGTGTAAATTTACTAAATAATTTAGTTAATGATAAAATAATTTATATGGAAGTTGAAAACTTTTTTGGCAGCAGCTATGCAGGTAGTAAAAAATTCAGTCAGCACGATGTGCCTATGGCAAATGCCTCTGGCTTTGGTGCTGCGGCAGATGATTATATGGAGCGGGGTATTGATTTAAATGAACAGCTGATCCGCAATAAACCGGCAACTTTTTTTATGAAAGTGAGTGGCAACAGTATGATTAACGCGGGCATTTTTGACGGCGATATTGTGATAGTAGACCGGAGTATTAAGCCGCTGAATGGTAAAATTGTAATTGCTGTACTTGATGGCGAAATGCTGATACGGCGTTATGAAAAAACAATGAACCGTTTGCGGCTGGTTCCCGAAACGCCAAAACTTTCTACGATTGAGGTGAGTGAATTTATGGATTTTAAAATTTGGGGAGTAGTGATTTATATTATTAGAAATGTGTGAGGTACGAGACCCCGTCAGCGGTTGCAAACCCTGACGGCGGTTGATTAGATAGAAGGAAATTGCTTTTTATTAACTTTATATTCGACCTTAATTAACCACCAACGAGGCCTTAAGCCGCCGTCGGGGTTAATTGGAACAGTTTAAAAATTTGATTATGGAAATGCAATCAATTATTGAAGGTCAATATTTTCATATTTATAACAGAGGTGTAAACGGAGAAGACATTTTTAAAAAGGAGCGGAACTACTATTATTTTCTACAGCAATATGGTGCGTATTGCTCTAATGTAATGGAAACGTTTGCGTATGCACTTTTAAAAAATCATTTTCATATGTTGGTGTATATAAAGGAAAATGTAGAGGTTCCAAAACACAACGGGCAACGCACTGTAAAATTGAATGCATCTAAACAACTGTCGCACTTTTTTAATTCGTACGCCCAATCAATTAATAAGGCTTACAAACGCACCGGGCCATTATTTGAATCGCCTTTTGAGAGGAAGCTGGTTGATGCTAATAGTTACTTTACCGACCTGGTTTTTTACTGCCATTATAACCCACAGTTACATGGTTTTACAAATGATTTTAAAAGTTGGAATTTTACTTCTTATAATGCCATTGTAAATAATGATAATAGTTTTTTGGCAGCTCAGAAAGTATTGAATTGGTTTGGAGGTTTGACAGTTTTTGAAAAAGCACATTTGGAGAAATCTGAGAAAGATGGCGTAGGGAAATTTATTATTGAATAGTTATTTTGAGATACCAGTCTTTTATTTATAGGAAGTCTTTTTATTTAACCGCCGACGGGGCTTATAGCCGCCGTCGGGGTTAGTAATCAACTTTTAATTATACGGATGACATGAAAGCCATTGTAGATTGTAACAGTTTTTATTGTAGTTGCGAACGCTTGTTTCAACCACATTTAGATAACAAACCTGTTGTTGTGCTGAGCAATAATGATGGTTGTATCATATCCCGGAGCGATGAGGCCAAAGCTTTTGGGGTACAGATGGCCGGCCCGTATTTTTTAGCAAAGCCATTGATTGAGAAACATAATGTAGCCACATTTTCCTCCAACTATAATTTGTATGGCGACCTTAGCTGGAGAGTAATGGAAACACTGCGGATGCTGGTAGGCAAAGAAAATGTGGAAGTATATTCTGTAGATGAGGCCTTTTTAAATTTGGATGAATTTGCGAAGGGAGATTTGCAGGAAGCAGGACTGAGAATAAGAGAAACAGTAGAAGAATGGACCGGCATAAAAGTATCAGTCGGTATTGCACCTACCAAAGTATTATCAAAAGTGGCCAATCATTTAGCAAAGAAAAAAAAGATAGAAACCCAATGTGTGGTAGTGCTGGACACGAAAGAAAAAATAGACAGCGCATTGCAGGATACGCCCATTGGCGAAGTATGGGGCGTAGGCAGGCAGTATGCAGAAAAGCTGAGAGAGCTGAATGCAGTATTCACAGCATTTGATCTTTCTAAAAAAACAGGAGAATGGGCCCATAAAAATTTGGGTGGAGTGGTGGGTATACGTTTAGTAAAAGAATTAAAGGGCGAGCCTGTTAATGAAATGGAAGAACAATTAACGGCTAAAAAAATGATTGCTACTACCAGGATGTTCGGCAAACCCGTAAAGGATATAAACGATATAAAAGAAGCAGTAGCAACTTATGCCTCCAGGGCTGCAGAAAAACTAAGAAGACAAGGAAGTGCTGCCAACATCATCAGTGTATTTGTGGTACCAAAAGAACAAAGCCACAATACTTATTTCAGGCACGGGCCTACAATTAGTAGCTATGTTACATTGCCAATAGCTACTTCATCTACCAATGAGTTGATAAAACCTGCCGTACAACTGGTAGATAAACTATATGAACATGGAAGGCTTTATAAAAAGGCGGGTGTAATGCTGAGTGGCTTAGTGTCAGACACAACGATACAGGGAAATTTATTTGTAGCAGAAAGAGACAATGGAAAAAGGTTGTTAATGAATATGATAGACAACATCAACTTTAGCCAACGGGATGATGTATTGAAATTTGCTGCAAGTGGTACGAAAAGAAATTGGAAAATGAGGATGGAAATGAGGAGCCCAAGATATACTTCAAGATGGGAAGAGTTATTTGAAGTTCATTAAAAAATACATTAGCAATCAAAAAAGACTAACCGCCGTTGGATTAATCAAACAACCCCTTTTGCGTTTTAACAAATGTTGGCTTTATTAAATTCAATCCTATTTCCTTATTCATTTTATCTACCAAGTATACAGTCAATTCAGGTGAAGTGGCTTCATCATGCATGTGCATGAAAAAATACAATTCTTCCAAACCATTGTCCAGCCAGTATTTTATTCGGTTTACCCATGCGTCAATTCTTGTATTATCCGACGGATGTAAACTATTACCTACGTAGCGGATGAATGTTTTTGGAATGCTAAGGTGCATGTGTGCACAATCTCTTCGCCCCGCAGTATCAGTAATTACCGCTCCCATGTTCAATGATTTTAACATATCGAACATCTCTTCCATGATACCGTCTTTTTTAAACCAGCCCGGGTGGCGTACTTCTAAAAAGAATTGCAGGTCGGTAGGTAATGTTTTTAAATAATTAAATAACTCATCTTTTCTTTTTGGAGAAAATGTATCACTCACCTGGATGAATATGGGGCCGAGATATTCTTCAAACGCAACAATTCCACGGAAGAATTCATTGGTAATAAATTGTTTTCCATTTAGGCTTCCCCGGTGCGTTACACCCTGGTACATTTTAGGGCAGAATTTAAAATCCTTTCCTGCAGCTTTTTCTGTCCATCTCTTTATTCCTCCTTCACCATACACTTTATAATGTGTTGCGTTTAATTCTATGCTATTGTAATGTTGCACATAGTGTTGTAGAAAATCTTTTTCCTTTGTCTTTGGGGGATAAATTTTACCTACCCATTCTTCTCTGCCCCATTTGGCACAACCAAAATATATTTTGGGCCCCTTTACAGGCTTACCTTTTAATATACTTTTATTGTAGGCAGGTTCAGCAGGCAAAGAAAAATCAATGCTGTTCAATTCATTCTCTGGGACTCTTCCAAATTCCATATTTGTAGAATAATTTAATTATTAGCAGTACAAAGTTAAATGTTGCGGCTGCTTTTAAGTTTTTCATAAATAACTATATTCATCAGTATCAGTAACATGCCGTAAAAAGTATCTTCAAAAGGAATGGTATATATCCTTATGCCCAGGTTTTCTGCATCATTGTACACCACCACCGGTATTGCTGTAAGAAAACCATTTACAATTAAAAATGGAATTAAAATAATAGCATAAGCAGCTAAAAATGAAAGGGCATCAAATCCTTTAAAATAATATTTTTTCCAATAAATGATAGCAATAAAAACAGCATTAAAAATAAATGTATAGCAAGTGTATTTTTTTTTATAAAAAATGATGCCAGCTATCAGTAGTACTACTGCCAATACTTTTAAAGTTGTATCGGCTGTTAGTTTATTTTTTAAGCTGGGTAAATAACAACGAACACATTCATAAATAAATACACAGCAATAGGGGACAACGAAAAAAAATAATACTTCTTCTACGGGAAGGTTTGAAATTTTTATTCCGGTAATATAGTTTTCATTAAACCCCCACACATTTTTTGCGGTAAAAAAAATATCCCAAATTATGTAAAATAATGCCGGCAGTACAATTGCCGGAAGCAGGAATTTCCATTTTTTGTAAAAGCCTACTTTCTTATCAAAGCTTAAAGCCAGTGGCCCAATTAAGGAGCAGCAAAGAATTAAAAAATAAGTGTAGTTATTATTCAACTGTTAAAATTAAATGCTTTTTGCAAATGCATTGCTACGCTAAGATAAAAGATGAATAATGAAAAACAGCAAAAGAGTGCGACGCCAATAAAGTTTCATAGCAATTCAACTGCCTGGCACAAAATATTTTATTACGCGGTTTTTAATTTATCGGCTTTTACTTTTTGCCTGTATTTTTTTGCCACCAACAGCATTCCAAAACTTTCTCCCTGAAACTTGTCTATATGTTTGTGATGCATTTTGTGTGCCCAGCGTATAGTGCGTATATAGGTATTATTGCTTCGGGCAAACCATTTAAACCGCTGGTGTATAATCACTTCGTGTACTACAAAATAGGCGAGCCCATACATTGCAATCCCAAAGCCGATGGCAGCTACTGGGTATACTTTAGCCTGTAAACCTAGCATGATACAAAGCCAGCTGGGTAGGGCAAAAATAAGAAAGAAGGCATCGTTTTTTTCAAAAAAGCCAGGCCCTTTCTGATGATGATCCTGGTGGAGGTACCATAAAAACCCATGCATTACATAACGGTGCGTAAGCCATGTAATGCCTTCCATGATGAAAAAAGTAATTAATATTATTGCTATAAATAAAAGCCAGTGCATGGTACAAAATATTATTTCAAAAATGTTCGTAGCAGTAAAAAAAACATTAACTGTATAAGCAACAAATTTATGGCAAATTTGTTTTGCTTGTTAAATTTTAGAAAATGAAAAGCGGTGAGCAGCAAGGCGCTTATTGTTATCCAGCAAACATAATTATATAGTGGGATATCACCATTGCCCTGCCATTGCCAAAACCCTAATTTTACTGCAACCGGCTCTATCAGCCAATCGAATAAAACAGCCAGTGTTGCGCCATCTGTAATTACAGATATTGCTTTTAATACCTGCGGCGGGGCCTGGGTTTTTTCGGCCACCTGCTTAATAACCCTGTTTAGTAAACTATACATGCTAATGCCGCAGCAATATATAACGATGAACCAATTAACCCCAATAACAAGCGGAACCTTTTGCCATTGTAACCCCAATACTTTTCCATAACTGTAATTGCCAAAAAGAAAACCAGTGTTTACGCCAATTACTTCAACAGCAAAACCAACCGTAAAAGTTAACAGTACAAAAAAATAGAAATATTTATTTTTTTCTTTCTGCGTCCACACTAATAGTACACCACTTAACAAAAGGTTAAAAGGGGTAGACTGTATAAAGAAAGGGTTGTCAAAAAATACAATACCAACTAAACCAACCAGGTGAAATAAAATGGCAAGAAAAGTAGCTATTTGATATTTAGATAAATTGTTTAACAAAGTCAGTTGCTTATTTTTTATAATCGTCGGCTATTAATTCACTTACAATTTTTGCACTTTTTAAACAAAGCGGAATGCCGCCACCGGGATGTACACTGCCACCGCAAAAATACAACCCCCTGATAGTATCGCTATAATTTGCATGACGGAAAAATGCCGCCAGCTTTGAATTGGAGCTGGTGCCATACAAAGAGCCCATGTAGGAATCTGTTTGTTCTTCAATTTGCACGGGATCTAATGTATGCTCTGTAACTATTAGCGGTTCTATGTTTTCGCCTAACATACGACTAAGCTTGATGAGGATATCATTACGTAAAGTAACTTTTAGTTGATTCCAGTCTTGCCCAGTATTAGCAGGTGCGTTTACCATTACAAACCAGTTTTCTTTCCCTTCGGGACACATGCTGCTTTCTATTTTGGATGTTATATTAATATACACCGTGGGGTCACTGCTTATTTTTTTGTAAATAAAAATATTATCAAATTCGGTTTTGTAATCCTTGCTAAAAAAAATGTTGTGCAACTGTAATTGAGGGAAAGATTTGTTTATGCCCCAATAGAAAATTATGGCGCTGCTGCTACGTTCCTGTTTTAATATTTTTTTTGCTTTGACGTAATTGCCCAGTAAATTTTTATAGGTGAAATAGACATCCACATTGCTTATAACCACTTCCGCCATAATATTTTCATTGCTCACTACTACGCCCTTCGCCACAGCTTTGTGCTGAATGATCAGCTGTACAGGGCTGTTGAAAAAAAACCGTACTCCTTTTTTTATGGCCAGATTATACAAGGCATTCGTGATAGAAATCATGCCTCCTTTTGGATAAAAAGTTCCCAAGTTCTGCTCAAGATGGGGTATTAAACTAAGCATGGCCGGAGCTTTGTATGGATTACTTCCATTGTAGGTAGCAAAGCGGTTAAATAATTGTACGGTTTCCGGAGATGAAAAATGTTTATTATTGTGATGATTAAGGGTATTGAACAAATAACCAAACCGGGTGGCGCTTAGTGCACTGATGATACGTTTATTAAACCATGTTTTTACTTTATGTAAAGAATTATTTAAAAATATCGTACCTATATTATCAAATATTTTTTCAGACTCTTTTAAATAAGCAATTACTTTTTTCGGTTCTTCACTCAATTGTTCTTTTAACTCCTGAACAAACTTATCCGTATCTGTGTAAGCCTGCACAACTTTTCCATTTTCATAAAAATATTTACAGGCAATTGGCAAAGCTTGGTAGTTAAAATATTCTTGTATGGGCTCCTGTGCTAAAGAAAATAATTCTTCTATATTTTGCGGTTGCGTAAATAAAGAAGGACCAGCATCAAAATGAAAACCATCTTTTTCAAAAGCAGTTATTTTACCACCCGGACCAAGATTTTTTTCATACACACTAACTTCAAAACCCTGCACCGCCATGCGTATAGCTGTTGCCATGCCACCAACTCCACTTCCAATAATTATTGCTTTGTTTGTTTGCATGCGTTTTAAAATGCAGTTCCAATTTAAGTAACCCGTGTCAAAGGAGGTATTTGTGCTAACTTTTTACTGCAAGATATGCCAGCAGTTTTGGAAAGGCAATTTTAAACCACTCAGTATATTTTTGTGGATGAGATTGAAAGGAGTTATTTATTTCAGTTGTTGCCATATAGCAATAATCACTTACTTCTTCTCTGCACGGGAAAATTTCATTATCATAAGTTCCAACAAATACATGATCCAGTTCATGCTCTGTTAAACCGTTATCAAAAGGAGCTTTATATATAAAATCAAATACCTTTTCCAGCGAAGTGGTAAAACCCATTTCTTCCTGTAATCTTTTTATGGCGGCTGCTACAATGTCCTGACCTGGTGCAGGATGGCTACAGCACGCATTGGTCCATAATCCCGGGCTATGGTATTTATTTTCTGCTCTTTTCTGTAACAGCATTTCTCCTTTAGTATTAAAAATAAAAATGCTGAAAGCCCTGTGCAGCAGGGCTTTTTGGTGAACTTCTAACTTTTCCATTGTGCCAATCGGCACATCGTCCTCATCTACTAAAATAACATCCATAAATACCGGTTATTTACAAAATATTAAGCTGTTTTCTTACACCTGCTTTTGCCACTATAATAACTTTACCATAATTAGGTATCCTGATACGCTGCTCTAGAATATTCGCTGGTTTTGTTTTTTTGATTTTTTTAAAGAGCGACAAATAATATTTATAAGCTACATATACACCAAACCTTGCTTTAATAGGTAACTGTACAATGCCTTTATAAGCATCGGAGAAATCATTGGCAATTTCATTTTCAATTTGAATTTTCATTGCAGGTGTAAAATTTCCAAAATCAACTTCCGGAAAATAAGTCCTGTTTAATTGTTCATAATCAGTTTTAGCATCCCTTAAAAAATTTACTTTTTGAAAAGCAGCCCCAAGCGATTTTGCTGACGGCATTAATTTTTCATACATCTTTGTGTCTCCTTCGCAAAATACGTAAAGACACATTAAACCTACAACTTCCGCACTTCCATAAATATAGTCTTTATACCCCTCACAATCATACGATGCTTTACTAAGGTCCATTTCCATGCTTTTGAAAAAAGCAGCTATCAAACTGTGCGAAATATTATATTCATTAACTGTTAATTGAAAGCTATGCAGAATAGGGTTCAGGCTAATGCCCCTTTCAATTGCAGTATAAGTTTCGTTTTTAAATTCTGCAAGCAGCAGCGTTTTATTATGTTGATGAAATGTATCAACAATTTCATCTGCAAAACGTACAAATCCATAAATATTAAAAACAGGTATACGCAAATTAGGATGCAATAATTTAATAGCACTACTGAAAGAAGTACTGTACTTTTCTGTAGTTGCTTTACTGCACTCGTGGCTCAACTCATGAAAAAGGTTCATCATGGCTCTGTGCTTTTTTGATATCAGTTATTATGTTCGTCATTGTTGACTATCCCAATAACAAGTTTGGGATAGTTTTGTTTAATGCAAGTTTTTATTTCTATTATACATTTTCGGCTTAATACCAGACTGGCTTGTTGTTTAAAACTGTTTTAATATTTCCTTAGCTACAACTTCTCCACTAATTAAACTTGGTGGTACACCCGGCCCCGGTACTGTTAGCTGACCTGTATAAAACAGATTTGTAACCTTTTTACTTCTGCATGCTGGTTTTAGAACAGCCGTTTGCATCAAAGTGTTCGCCAAGCCATAAGCATTCCCTTTAAATGCGTTGTAATCTTCTATAAAGTTACTAACAGAATAGGATTTTTTATATATAATGGCATCTTTTACAGATTGCCCTATTTTATCTTCATAGCGTTTTATAACAGCAGTAAAGTATTTATCCCTAACCTCTTCTGTATCATTTTGTAAGCCGCTTGCTACCGGAATAAGAAAAAATAGATTCTCACATCCTTCAGGTGCCACGCTGTTATCGCTTACAGAGGTTGCACTTACATAGAATAAAGGGTTTGTTGGCCATTGGGGTGTAGTATAAATTTCTTTACCATGTTCATCAAAACTTACATCAAAAAATAATGTATGGTGCAAAATATTTTTCAGCTTTTTGTTTAAGCCAACATAATATAATAAACCGCTTGGCGCCATTACCCTCTTGTTCCAATATTTATCAGTATAACTTCTGCTTTCAAGTGGCAATAATTTACTTTCTATAAAATGATAATCTGCTCCACCAACTACCACATCTGTTTCAAATGTAGTATTTATAATTTGCTGATGGCTGTTGACAGTCTCTGCAACTACTTTTTTTGCTACACCTGCTTCAATATCAATTTTTACAACATTGTGATTAAAATGAAATGTAACACCCAGTTCAGTAGCCAATTGATGCATTCCCAATACAATCTTGTACATGCCGCCTTGTGGATACCATGTTCCCAGTTTTATATCAGCATAATTCATCAGGCTATACAATGCGGGCGTTTTCTCGGGCAATGCTCCTAAAAATAATACCGGAAATTCTAATAGTTGTTGAAGTTGTTTATTCTTAAAATACTTACCTATATGGGCTTTCATTGATGTAAATACATCCAGATTAAACAATCCTTTTATAAGATCCACATCCGCAAATTCAGTAATTGACTGTCCGGGCTTATGTACTAATTTATTAATACCCACTTCATATTTATATTGGGCCTCTTTCATAAATTTATCCAGCATAATACCGCTTCCTATTTCGATATCTTCAAATAATTTCTCTAGTGAATTATAATCTGCTGGTATATCCATGCAACTATTTGGCCAGTAAATTCTGTAAGATGGGTCTAATCTGTCAAGTTGATAATAGTCTGCAACTTTCTTTCCAAAACAATTAAAAAAACGTTCAAATACACCAGGCATCCAGTACCAGCTGGGGCCCATATCAAAAGTAAAACCTTCTGCCTGTAATTGCCTTGCTCTTCCGCCTGGCATGGGTTGTTTCTCCAATACGGTAACCTGCCAACCAGCTTTGGCCATAAAGCATGCAGCTGACAACCCTGCAAAACCGCTTCCTATAATAACAACAGTTTTCAATTATCTAAAGTAAAGCTTATTGATTTTAAAGCGGGGATATTTATTTTTATAGTATAAATCAAAACCTTGAAAGTTGTTCTTTAAGCAATTTTCTTGCAAAGTGTATCCTACTTTTTATTGTTCCCAATGGTTCATTGAGCATGCCTGCAATTTCGTGGTATTTATATCCTTCAAAATACAACATAAACGGATTGCGGAAAATTGCAGGAAGCTGATGTATACAGGCTTGTATGTCTTTTAATTTTAAAGCACCCTCAGCAGCATTGGTAGTGGTAACCTGGTTGTAGTTTAACAAAAATTCGTTGGGAGTATTATCAAAAATGGTATTTTGTTTTGCTTTGCGGCGATAGTTGTTAATAAAAATATTACGCATGATGGTGTATAACCATGCTTTAATATTGGTACCCACATTGTACTTTTCTTTATTGGCTAAAGCCCTGTACATTGTTTCCTGCAGCAAGTCTTTAGCAACCTCATTATCTCTGGTTAATGTAATGGCAAAAGGCTTTAAAAACTCAGTATTATTAATCAGTAATTGATTGAAGTCGATAGTTGCCATAACAAAAGTGTTTAATTTATTATGGTGTAAAGTTAAACAAAATTTTAATTAAAACAAATTTATTTGTTTATTTTTTTTAATTAATTGTTAAACAAAATTTAAAACTGAAAAATGATATGCAGGGTGATGCTTTAATTCTACAGTTCAGATACAAACTGCATTACTTCCGGGAATGATTTTTTAAAGTTGATGTGTGCAGGGATTTTCTTTTCGTAAGTATTGGTTAAAAGCCCTGAAATAATGATAGGTGTGCCTTTAAATTTTTTTGTGATATTACTTATAAACTTATCAAAATTAAAGTTATGGCCTACGGCAGTTAAATGAGAGTACAAATAATCCGGCTTTTTTAAATTAACAACATATTCAACATCTTTTAATGGAATATTGGCACCAAGATAAATGGTAGCTACCCCCCTGCTTTTTAATAAATAATACATAAACAACATCCCCAGTTCATGATATTCGCCTTCGGGTAAAAATAGCAATACGGTTTTATTAACTTTTAATGAAGAAGTAATTCCTTCAATACCTACTATCAGTTTTTGGCGGATGATATTAGTTACCAAATGTTCCTGTGCCGGGTTTATATGGTTGGTAAGCCATAAAATACCTATCTTTTCCATATATGGAAAAATAATCTGCGTAATAGTTCTTTCAATACCACGTGCCCTTATATGGTCATCTAAAATATCCTCCAGCTTTTCTATATTCAAATCAATCATACATTGTATCAAATCGTTTACAATGCGTTCCTGTTGAGCCTGTAGCTGGGTAAGCGAGAATATTTTTTCTTTTACTTCTACATCACCCATTTTATCAATGTGTGATATTTTATAACCATATTTATTGAGCAAGGCAATGTTCAGCACTTTTTTTAATTCATCGTTGCTATAGTATCTTATATTAGTATCTGACCGGCTGGGTTTTAAAAAATTATATCGTTGCTCCCATATCCTTATGGTATGTGCTTTAATGCCAGATAAATTTTCGAGGTCTTTTATTGTAAATGAATTCATATTATTGATGTATATCCTTCATTGTAACAATGTTGAATATATTTTGTTTGAAGATAACCCGTAAAAGATTAACCGATTTATTTTGCAAAGCTTGTTTTAAAATAAAAAATCCCGGTCAAAATAGACCGGGCAAAAAATTGTATGTAATTAATTTAAAATTTAACCCGAACAAAAAAATCCCTTTCAATATCAAAAATTTCAACTTTACCAGACCAGCCTATTTTTGAAAATAATGTTTCTAAATCTTTTTTTGAATAATAGTATAATGGGCAATTCCTCATGTTATAGCGTATTTTTCTTTGCCAGCCCAAAAAGCCTCCTGATTTAGGAAAACTCATTAATAGTTCTTTTGTGATTTCCGTTTCTAATTTTTTAAAAACCTCCAACGGTGTTTTTATATAATCAAAAAAACCAACTAATACAGCAGCATCAAACTTTTCTGTAAACTCATGTTCAAGGTATCCGCTATGCACATAATTTACTTTGCCTTCTGCTACAAATTTTTTAGTTTTTATTTCTGTCAATTCAAGCATTCCCTCTGCAATATCCAGCCCTGTAACAGTTTTGCCCATATTCAATAAAGCTTCACAATAAACTCCGCCGCCACAGCCTACATCTAATATTGTTTTAATATTAGTGTTGGCCGTATACTTTAAAACCAAATCGTACCGCAGCCGCATTGATTTTCTAAAATAGGTGTCTAAAAATTTATCCGACACGCTACGTTTTTTTGTATGCCCATAAATACTGTCAAAATCCGCAGCATATCCATGAAAGAAAGCCTCTACATCTTTTGTTTCAGTTACAGCATAGTTTTTATTATTATCCATTGTATTATTATTGTTAGTTATTGATTGTTTAAAATATCAGATACTGTAGTACATTCAAAATCATGTAATAATTGTCGTACTTTTTTTTCTGCAGAATATAAATTTACATAATGGGTAAATCTTATTCGCCTATTTATTCCCGGAACCTTGGGTTGTTTAATATCCAATTCCCAGGGATGTAAATAAAACATAGTATGCCGTTCCTTTAAAATTTTTTCCATCTTTTCTTTAAAAAAATTGTAGGGCAGTAATCTAAAATAACCCCCTCCCACACCAAAATCATAATTAAAGACCTTAACAGTACTTATTGGAAATTCAACTAATCCATTATGCAACTGTTGAATTTTAGGATTAAACCCCGGAATGCCTGTGCGCTTTGCATCTCCCGGAAAAATGCTTGAATCAAATGTAAAGCCTTCTTCTTTCAAAATGTCCAATGTCCAAAGGCTTCTTGCATCTATAGAAAAATAAGGTGCCCTAAAACCGGTATAATTAACGCCAAATGAATGAATTAATTGTTTGGATTTTTGCAATTCTTCTCTAAATTCTTCAGGAGATAATTTATAAATAAACGGATGAGAATACGTGTGGCAAGCAATTTCATGACCTTCATTAATTATCTCACTGATCATTTTTGGATGATCCTCAATGGTTTTACCTAATATAAAATAGGTGGCTTTTACATTGGCTTTTTGAAATAATTCCAGCAATTTATAATGACCTATGTGCAACCTTTTCTCAAGATTTTTCCATCTCTCAAAAGGAAGGTCAATGCCTTGGTACCAGTCTTCAAAATCAATTGTAAACGCAATTTTCATTACCCTGTGTTTCTGTTGTAAATTTTGTATAGCTGCTCAGTCATTATACTAACATCCCAATGTTGTATTACAAACTGATAGGCCCCTTTTCCAAAAGATAGTCTTAACTCAGGGTGTAAAATTAGCTCTTCTGTTTTGGATAATAATGTATTTGCATTACCCTGCGGTATTATAAAACCTGTTTTTTCATTTTGCAATACTTCTTCAGCTCCTTCAACCTGAAATGTTACTACCGGTATCTTTAGTACTGATGCTTCAACAATAACCCTCGGTAAACCTTCTCTTAATGAAGTAAATATAAAAAGATCGCTGATGGACAAATACCGGGGAATATCTTTTTGATATCCCAAAAAGTAAATACTGTTATCAGGTATCTTTAAGGTTTTAGCTAAAACCTTACTGTCGTGTAACAATTCCCCCTCTCCGATAAGTAAAAACTTTAGGTTGCTATATTTTTTTTGTAAAGTAGCAAAAGCTTCTATTGAATAACGTTGTGCTTTTGAATAAGAAAATCTCCCTACTGTTATTAACACAATATCATTAGCATTGATGCCCAGGGATTTTCTGAATTGCAATTTTTTTTCATCAGATTGTATTGCCTGCCTTAAATAGCCATTGATGTCAATGCCACTTCTTATAACCTGGAAGGGAATATTTTTGCCAATATTTTCTTTATGGTACGCTTCGATGGTATTTTGCCCCACCGCAACTATTATATCGGCACAACGGATGGTTAGTTTTTCCAGCAGTATATAAAAATTTCTTTTGAAACGACTCATCGGATCATTAAAAGTTACACCATGTAAACCATAAATTACATAGGGGCAACCTGCCAGCCATGCCGCTAGTTTTGTAATAAAGCTGGCTTTTGTTTCATGCGTATGCACAATATCATACTTCTCTTTTTTAATAAGCCGGTAATAAAACCAAAGTGCTTTTAAATCTTTTATGGGGTGAATGGCATTCATTAAATGAGGGCAAATAATAATTTTAACTTCAGGAAAATGACAAAATAAATCATCTTCAAAATGTACCCCGCAACTTAAATGAAATTCAAATTCGTTTGTAAGGCTGGCAATGGTGTAATAAATATTTTTTTCAACCCCTCCACCTAAAACAAGGCGGGTGGTTGTATGCAGAATTTTTGTTTTCTTTAAGAGAGGTTGATTCATTTATTGTAAATAATTTTTTTTATACCATATTTCCATACTTAGTAAGGTCCATAAAATTTTTGCCCTTTTTTCAGCAGGTATTTTTACCTTGTTACTTAACAGTCCATCCAAAAAATTATTGTTAATAAACTGGCGGCTTAAGGCATTTGGTGAACCCACATAATCAAAAACAGGCTCTTTTAATTCCTGGTTTACCCAGTTTTTTAAAGGAATCTCAAAACCTCTTTTTGGCTGATTGATTATTGCTGCGGGAAGGTATTTTTTTGATAATTGTCTTAGTAAATATTTTGTGGTACTTCCTTTTATTTTAAATCCGTCATTTATACCAGGTGCATATTCCAGTAATTCCTTACATAAAAAAGGGCTTCTTCCTTCTAATGAATTGGCCATATTGGCTATATCCATTTTTACCAGTAAATCGGTAAACAAAGTTATGGTAAAATCCATGTTCATGATCTTTTGTAAACCGCTGATGTTTGCATCAGCAATCGCATTAAAATCAGTTCGAATGAGCTGTAGGTAATCTATATTCTGACTCAAAATATTTTCTTCGTAGTCTTCCAGAATATCTACCCCGGCTGATAAGTATATCTCCAGGTTATTTTTTGATGCAAGCGAAAGAAGTCGATAGAAATAATTACGAGTAGATTTTTTATTATTGGAAGAAGGTAATATATTTTTTGCTATACCAGCGGAGTTTTTAATAAGAGCAGAGCTTTTAAAAAAATCGTATTTTGAAAAAGGGACATACCGTCTGTAGCCACCAAACAATTCATCGGCCCCATCGCCGTTTAAAATAACAGTAAGATGTTTTTTGGCTGCCGCACTGACATAATAACTAGGGATGGCAGAACTGTCAAAGAACGGCTCGCCATAATTACAGCAAATTTTTTCCAGGTCATTTTTAAGATGATCAAAGGAAATATTTATTTCTGCATGATCTGTATCATATTTATCGGCTACTAGTTTAGCCAAAGGGGCTTCATCATACTCTCCTTTAAATGAAACTGTAAAAGTTTTAATTTTATTATTATAACTGCTGGCTATAGCTGTAGTTAAACCACTGTCGATGCCACCACTTAAAAAACTCCCTACTTCCAGATCAGATGATTGTACCCTTCTTTTTATTGCCGTATTCAAATAGCTATCCACTTTTTCAAGACTATCTTCAAAACTATCTTTATTTGGTTGTTCATAAAAATTGTTTATGCTCCACCAACATTTTTTTTCAATTTGCAAAGTAGTACAATCAATTACTAAAAAGTGACCGGCATTTAGTTCTGCTACATTCTTGTATGGAGTAAGTGCTCCATAAAATGAACCCAGCCTGAGATAATGATAAAAATTGTTGTTTTCAATTTTTAATGGTAACAGTGCTCTAAGACAATTTAATTCACTTGCAAAAACAATTTTTTGGCTATCGGAATAATAGTAAACCGGTTTTTTACCTGCCCTGTCTCTTGCTATAAATAATTTTTTTTCCTTGCTATCGTAAATGGCAAAAGCAAACATGCCATCCAGGTATTGCAAAAATTCAACACCATATTTTTGGTACAATAGTAATAATGTTTCTGTATCAGAACTGGTTGTACCCTTCAGATTAAAGCGTATTCTTATCTCATTGTGGTTGTAAATTTCCCCATTAAATATAATTGTAAAGCGGTCATTCAAATGCATTGGTTGTTTCCCTCCCTCAATATCCAAAATGGATAAACGCAAGTGATATAAGTCAACATTATCCGCAACAAAACCAGCCTGTTCATCTGGTCCACGGTGTAACATAGTTTGATCAATATCTTTATATGATAATTTAAAATTTATTGAACCTGCAATACCACACATATAGCACTATCTTTAGTCTGGGCAAAATAACTCTATATTATTGAATAGCAAATGATAATTTAGGATAAATTTGTCTGTACACATTTGTTAATATTCAATACAATCAGTTTCTGATAAAAAGGATGAGTTTTACTGACATTATATTATTTCCTTTTTATGTTTTAATTTTTCATTTAATTTTTTCGGTACGTCGAAAACGCATAAATGATCCAATATTAAAAAAATACCACAAACAGGGCTTTTGGATAAAGGTATTTAGCAGCATTGCGTTTACCATTTTTTTTGCTTACCTCACTACTGGGGATAGTACTTCTCTATATTTTCCTGAGGGACAGCATTTATATGAACTAATTCTTAAGGATCCTGCTAAAAACATTCATTTACTATTTGGGCCGGGTTCTAATTACGATGAAATTTTTTTAAAAGATTCTTATAACTCAGGTTACTTCAGATTAGAGAGCAATTTTATTATATCCAGGCTAGTTGCCATTTTAGCTTTTTTTACTTTGGGAAAATATTTATTGATAAACTTATGTTTTTCAATGATTTCTTACAGTGGTGTCTGGCGTTTATATAGATTTTTTTATGAACACTATCCTCAGTTGCATAAAAAATTAGCTATCGCTATTATTTACTTACCCACCTTTATTTTTTGGAGTTCAGGTATTTTGAAAGATCCAATATGCACAGGAATGCTTGGCTGGATGACCTATTCATTATATTGCATTTTTGAAAAAAGACAATCCATTATAAAAAATTTAGTCATTGCTTTTCTAGCAGCTTATATACTTTATATAGTTAAAGTGTATATCATTATTTCTTACTTACCTTTTTATGCTTTGTATTTAGTGTTGAGCAACATACAGAGAGTAAAAAACACATTTGTAAAAATTGCAGCAGGGGTAGCAATAGTTATCTTTTGTATTATTGGGCTTTTTGCTTTGGCCGATAAATTAACAGAAGAACTGGGTAATTTTGCATTAGATAAAATAGCTGAGTCAGTTAAAACCCAGCAAACTAATTTTATCAATATGTCAGACCAGGCAGAATCGTCTTTTTCACTTGGTGTAGAATATGATGGCTCAGTAATAAGTTTATTAAAAATGACACCTGCTGCAATAGCGGCTACTTTTTTCAGGCCTTATTTGTGGGAGTCAAAAAAAATATCTACATTTTTATCCTCCTTAGAAAGCCTTGCCTTGATACTGCTTACCCTGTATGTATTTTTTAAAGCAGGCCCGCTTAAATTTTTCAGAACACTTTTTACAAACTCAATGGTGTTTTTCTGCTTTTTTTATTCTGTTATTTTTGCCATATTTGTGGGCGCCACAACACTCAATTTTGGTACTTTGGTAAGATATAAAGTGCCTTGTTTACCTTTTTATATTATTGCTTTGTTTTTAATATGGGAAGCTGCAATTATTGCAAAAAAAAATACTCAAAAAGCAACCCTTTTAGTAGAAACAGAACTTAATTAAGATTATGCATTTGCGGTTTTTACTTTCCGGAATATAGAAAAAGGGTTTGTTGCAACAGATGATATATTTGAAATAATTGAGGCGGAGCTTAACCTGGTTAAGATTGTTTGTGGGGTAGCCTGGTAATTATTACTAAATGCATCAGCCGCTGGCCAAAAAATGAAACCAAGTTTTTTAAACCTATCTGTTTTTTGATAAACCATTATAACGCCAGCCATTGCTATTAAAAAGCAACAATAATTTATAAAGGCGGTTAATTTATAATTGTATTTGGCTTTATGTATGTGAAAACGATTACGTACATAAAAATACATTTTCCATGTAGTGTAATAATTCCAGTCATTTTTAAAAGTAAATCCTGCTGCGGGATGATAATGAATGCTATCAGTAATGGTACATACAGGAATATTGTTACCTTTTACTATTCTCCAGTAATACTCTGTTTCATCGCCCCACAAAAATAATTTTGATTTAGGTAAGCCTACTCTTTCTACAATATTTCTATTTAGCATAGTGCCATTAAACGGGTGGCCAATACCCTTAATTATTTTGCAATCAACGGTATCAATTGTAGCATATTGCTTAGTTTTCCAAACAAAAGTTTTTTTATCTTCTTTGTTTAACACCGCACAGTTACGAAGACAAAGCATGTCCATTTCTGGTTCCAGAATTTTTTCCAGTGCATCTTCTTTAGGGTAGCCATCATCATCCATACACCAAATCCATGTATACCCTTGTTTATAAGCCCAATTAATGGCAGTGTTAAATCCGCCACTTGATCCAACATTTTTTTGTGTAACGGTAAATAGATCCTGTTGGGAAAGCAACCAGGGTTCAGTGCCATCTGTACTGCCATTATTTACAACCAAAATAGCATCAAGCTTTTTTGTTTGATTTCGCAATGCTGTAATACATTCAGATAAAAGTGTCTTGCGGTTGTAAGTAACAACTACTGCAATTACTTTTTCCATAGAGCGGGTAGTTTAGTTTTTTAGATTTTTGGACAAGGGGATAACGAGTTCCTTATGGCAGTTATTGCACCAATTAAGCTATTTGAGGAAGTAAGGCTTTAATTAATGGTCTTTTGGCGGCTGAATGTTGTTGAAAAGAGAAAAATTTAGAAAACTTCAACATTTGAAAAAACAGGTATGGGAGTGTTTTTGACGGTATTTTCAATAACTTTCTTTGCTAATTGAATTGCTTCATCAATTACATGGTGCATATCCATGTATCTATAGGTGGCCAACCGTCCTAAAAAGGAAATATGTTGTTGTTTTTCTGCAGCATCCCGATATTGCTTTAATAATTTTTTATCAACATCTAATCTTTTAGGATAAAAAGGAACATCGTTTTCTGAAGTTTCTTTACTGTATTCTTTAAAATAGACAGTTTTTTCATGCTGCTCCCATGGAGTAAAATGTTTGTGTTCTGTAATTCTTGTATAAGGTACTTCTTCTTCGCAATAATTTATTTGCACTGTCCCCTGGTAATCTCCAGTAGCATATGCTTTTTCAAAAGTAACTGTTCTGTAACCCAACCTGCCATATTGAAAATTAAAAAAAGCATCAATCGGACCAGAATAAAATATATGATCGTATTCACTTAAATCCATAGCTGCATCAAACTTTTTACTTAGCGTAACAGTAATTGCAGTATGACGGATCATTTCTTCCATTACAGCAGTATAACCGTCTACGGGTATACCTGTAAACTGGTTGTTATGATAATTATCATCATAATTAAAGCGGACCGGGATACGATTAATTATTGAAGCTGGAAGTTGAGTTGGTTCGCAACCCCATTGTTTTTTTGTATAACCGTAAAAAAAGGCCTCATACAATTCTTTACCAATAAAATGCAAGGCCTGTTCTTCAAAATTTTGAGGATCCGTAATCGTCTTATCTGCTAGTTTTGCTAAAAAATCTGTTGCTTCTGCAGGGGTAAATGTTTTATTAAAAAACTGGTTGATGGTATGAAGATTAACTGGCAAAGGATAAATTGCGTTCTTCCATACGGCTTTTACCCTGTGTACATACGGCTTAAATTCTACAAAACTATTTACGTAGTCCCAGATTTCTTTTTTACCAGTATTAAAAATATGAGGTCCGTATTGGTGCACCATTACATTTGTTTCCGCATCCCTTTTGGTGTGGCAATTGCCGCCAATATGATCCCGCTCATCCCATATGTCTATCGTGCAATCTGACTGGGTCACTAATTGATTGGCTAATACACAACCGGAAAAACCAGCACCAATAACCAGATAACGTTTTGACATTTTTTTTATCATTTAATAACAGCAAATTTAAAAGGTAGAAGTAAGTCTACCTCTTGCATATAAAACGTAAACATTAATCTAATATTTTATTATATATTTTCCGGTATCTTTCTACAGCAGTTTCCAATGCATAAAACTCTCTGGCCCCGTTGCGAATTTTATCTTTATCAAATATATTACCGGAGCTTATTTTTTCTATTATATTGCTAAAAGATCTTTCTGTGAAATCGTTGACAATATAACCTGCATTATATTTTGTAACGATCTCTGCAACATCGCCAACACCACCATTAGTAATCACGGGGATGCCCATGGACATTATTTCTCCATGTTTAGTAGGGGATGAAGAAATTTTTGAATAGCAAGGTTTAATAAAAAAGAGTGCGTAATCACTAAATGATAAAAGCACTGGTACTTCATGCCGTTTAGCCTGTTTAACAAGTAATTTATCTGCAGAAAGACCGTATTTGGCAGCAGCGGCAGCAATCATTTCATGGCCATTCGGAGAAATAAACAAAAATTTTGCAAGAGGAATCTTATCACTAAGCATTTTACAAAAGCGCATCATCTCATCTGTTAAATACCAGCCGCCAATTGATCCAAGGTAGCTAATTATAAAATCTCCCGTTTGTACATTTAGTTCTTCTTTATATTTTTCTTTTAGAGTCACATCAATAGTATTGCTATTAAATAAATCCATATCCACACTACATGGAATTACTTCTATTGGGATTGGTTGGTTAGGAATATTTCCCCAACTATGTATTTCTTTTTGGGCAGCATAGGTAAGGCAGGTTACATAATTGGCATTCAGTAAACACTCATATTCGTGTTGTTTAAAAAAATTGTACACCTGCCTAAAAACGGGGTTTTGTAAATTCCACATACCACCATCTACCCTTTCATCGGCCCAAAATCCTCTAATATCATTTAAAAATTTTATACCATATTTTTTTTTCAGATATAAAGCTACCAACGTAGGCAAACCAGGCCTTGTATGAACCATATCGAAATGGTAAACGGATTGTAATTTTTTTGCAGCTTTTTTTAACGTATAAAAATCATATACTGAAGAAAGTACAAGAGGATTTTTGTGGTAAGGGATGGATACCCATTTAATTGGAAAAGGTGCAATCAGTTTTTCCACATATTCCTTACTGGCTGCATATTTATCTGCTTTATCGCAGCTTAGTATGGTAAAATTGTAACCAAATTTTGTAAGGTTTGATAAATAAGGTATCACCTGGCTTTGGCCAAGAGGGTCTGTCATACCATCGTAGGATATAAAAAGAATATTTTTAATTGGCATTACAATTACGTTTAAGAACCGGATTCCTCCAGCCACCAGTGTAACACAATGATAAGCCAGAGCCTGTTGAACAAATAATCAGTTCCGTTTAAATATTTTTTCCTGATATCGTCTACAACAGTAAAATTTACCAAGCCGTACTTATTAATCACCTCTGCTGAAGTATACTTATCTAATAAATATTTTAAATCAGTTTTCAACCATCTCGAAAGCGGAATACTAAATCCCCATTTTGGCCTTTCAAAAATTTCCTTTGGTACATGGTCGAAAAGTACCTGTTTTAAAAGGTATTTCATTGACCCATTTTTTATTTTCAGTTTTTCATCAAGGTTGTAGGCAAATACTACCAACCTGTAATCTAATAAGGGTACCCTGCTTTCTAACGAATACTGCATACTTGCACGGTCTACTTTAACTAATAAATCATCTTTTAAATAATGATTAAAATCCCAGAAGGATTGGCGTTCTGTTGCGCTTAAATTTCTTGCTACAATTGGCAATACACTAATTTCGTTAAAATTAAATGTAGTGTTAATCAGCAGTTTTTCCAATTCCTGTTCCCTGAAATAATACTGTTCCTGTGAAAAAATATGAGTGATTATATTTTTCTTATTGCTATAACCAAACATATTTCCAATACGTTGATATTTATTGTTTAGAAGTTTTGATGCAATTAATAACGGGTCTTTTACTAATTTCCAATAAGGTGCAGACAAGCGATTTGCCCATTGATACATTCCATATCCAAGAAATAATTCATCACCCCCATCGCCGCTAAGTGCTACTGTTACATACTGCCTTGCAAGACGGCTAACCATCATTGTTGGAAATGCTGAAGAATCTGCAAAAGGCTCGTCATAAGCCGGAATCAGTTTATCGATTAGCTCAATTACTTCTTTTTCCTTTACTACAAATTCATGGTGATCGGTTTGCAGGTAATTTGCTACTTCTTTTGCATATTTTGATTCATTAAATTTCCCATCATCTATAGCTATACTAAATGTTTTTATTTTATTGCTTCCTAAAATTTTTGCAGCAATAGCTGTAACAATACTACTATCTATACCACCACTTAAAAAAGTACCAATCGGCACATCGCTGACTAATTGTTTTTTTACTGAATCAAAAAGTAAATCGCTTAATTGTTTTTTTGCAGACGACTCATCAGTTATAGCTACTGAACTAATAACATTTTGCAATTTCCAAAAAGGAACAATTTGTTCTTGTATACTTTTAAAGGAACCGGCTTGAACATTTATCTGAAGGTAATGTGCAGCCGGAAATTTATAAGTGTTTGCATAAATGGTTAAAGGCTCTGGTATAAAGCCAAGATGAAAATAATAAGGGATAGCCTCTTTATTTAATTGCAGCTTTACAGGCACTAAATGTTTTATTGCCTTTAATTCTGAAGCAAAGGCAATGGTTTTTCCATCATTGAAATAAAACAATGGTTTAATGCCCACATGGTCGCGGCAAAGGGTTATCACATTTTCTTTTTTGTCGTAAATAACCAATGCAAACATGCCATTCATTGTTGCAAAACATGACGGGCCAAACTGTGTAAAAAGCTCAAGAATTACTTCTGTATCAGAACTTGTTTTTAATGAAGCCCCTTTATCGGCAAGCTGTAGTTTTAGTTCATTAAAATTATATATCTCTCCATTAAATATAATACAATACCTTCCATTTACAGAAAACATTGGTTGATTGGCAGTTGCAGACAAATCTAAAATTGAAAGACGCCTATGTGCAAGCCCAACTTTTTTATCATCTGAAAAATAAAACCCTTCAGCATCGGGGCCACGATGTTGTAATAGTGTAGCAGCCTGCTTAAGCTGTTGCTCTGAAATAGCATTGTTTATAGAAATGTACCCTGCAATGCCGCACATGCATTAAAGAATTTAATATAAAACGAAAATAGTAAACAATTATTGGCGATTTAGACGATTAAGCCAAATGATTTACGCTTTCTTTTATGAATTGTTGTTTTTTTTGCTAAAATTAAATTTCAGCGATATGCCGACAATCATAATAGAATTCATTTAAAGTATCTTAATATAATCCTTTACTATTTCATCAATTGTATATTGTTTACTTTCATTTATAAGCAATTCCTTATCGATGGGTTTTGAAACCGCTTTTGAAATGGCATCAGCCATTTGTACAGGATCTTGAATGGGACATAAATAACCAAATTTACCTTCATTTAATATTTCATTTGGCCCCCAACAATTTGTACTTACTACGGTTTTACCAAGCGCCATTGCCTCAACAATAACGTTCCCGAAAGCCTCATTTATAGATGATAAAATAAACACATCACATTTGTTCATCCATTTATAGGGATTGGTTTCGAAGCCAACCAATATTACATCATTTTGTAGTTGCTGAGAGGCAATATAATGTTGCAAATTTTGCTGAAACGGGCCTGCGCCAAGTATGAACAATATGGACTTATTATTAGTTTTTTTGTAAATACAAAAAGCTTTTATTAAAGTAAAATGATCTTTTTCTTCAGTCAACCTACCAGCAGTAAGTAGCACGGTTTTATTGTTTATGTCTATTGGAAAATTGACGGGCTCATTTGCCTGTTTATAAATAGTATTATCAAAAACCGGATTGTAAATAAATATACCCTGTGGTAATTTTCTATGACTGAATTTACGTAGCCATTCAAGACTGCCTTTGCTTACAGCAATAATTTTATCTGCAGAGGATACAGTAAAATAATAAAGGAATTTCAAAAGCAGATCGCCTTTCCAGTACCTGGGTTTGCGTTTTTTCGGGTGAGAATAATGATGAGTTTGATAAATTTTAGCTTGTGTGTGAACCAGTTGTTTTGAAATAATAGCCGCAGCACTAACATATTGCCCAGTAGTAAAAATGTGGGTATAATTATTTTTTTTAAATATAGCAGGCAATACCTGAAGATATTTTAGCAATGAAATGCCCCCGACTTCACTAACAGGAATTAATGGATGTAAAATATCAAAGTAAACGCCTATTTTATTGCCAACAAGTAATTCTACTGGAATATTATTTTCAACAAAGCCATTCGCAATATTTACGATTACCCTTTCTGCGCCACCGCCAGCAAGGTTGTCAATAATAAATAAAATTTTTCTCATCGTATAAATGGGCTTTTTCTTTTGGCACCACCAGGAAATTGTAATCATTGCTTTTTGAAAGTCGATCCACTTTTTTTATTCCGGTACGCTCATCTATATTGTAGAAATCAAATAAAGCTGTATCAAAATAGGGGTTCAGTTTTTCAGCAATATCTTCATTTAATATTTCAATTAAAATAATGGGCTTAAAGCGTAAAAAATATTCTGCAAAACCCTCCATCACTTCAGGCTCATGTGTTTCAACATCTATTTTCATAAGGTCTATTGTATCAATTTTATTCTTCTCAATGTAATCCTTTAATGTAATGGTATCTATATCTATCTTAAAAGGTTCTTTATCTTTTACCCATAAATTTTTATTAACCGTAACAGAATAAGCAAAATCTTCATTGTCGGTATAAATCACGGCTTTACCGGTAAAATTGGAAACGGCCACGCAATTTGCATTTACTTGAAATCCATTACTTGTTAAATTGTTTGCCAACTTATTGTACACAGGTTTGAATGGTTCAAATGCATGTACAGTTACCTGTGGATTTATTGCTTTGGCCAACATTGAATAGACGCCGGTATTAGAACCAATATCAAAAATTACAGTTGATTTTTCCGCAAGGCTTGACCATATGCGCAATGAATATTTTTCCCATCCATTGTATAGGCCTTCCCAAAACAAATCATTTTCAATACTATACCCGTAATGTACCATCTTAAAGCTTTTTCCCTCACCTGCCTGCAAAGTAATTGTATCGTGAAATGACAAATGCTGAAACACATTTTTAGATGGGGCCCATATTTTTTTTACAATAGTAAATACCTCTTTTTTGAAGGGAATTAAATGATATATTTTTTTAAAAACCTTTTTCATTACTGGTAAAAAATAATAATTTTTTGTTATAGAAAAGAATTACACCAATCACTATCAAATCGATAAGTACCTGTCCCCAGGCAAGATAAGTAATAGCATAATATTTTGAGGCAATATAATTTATACAAACAGCTACAGCAATACTCAGTACTGACAGTTGAACCAGTATCTTTTTATTTTTAATGAAGACAATGTATTGCAAAAAAAGATTAGCAATAGTCCACAAAAAGGTATTAACGGCTAAAATATAAAAATAAGATAAATATGATAGATAAGAAGGACGCAGCAGGTAACTATACACTATAAAAGTCACTGCCACTACAGCCAACATTGTTGCAGCCATCGCAAGAAAATATTTGTAAAATAGAAATTTTACATCGTTCCATTTATCCCTATCCACAAATCGACTGAACAAAACAGGTTGCAGGTATTGCAATAATGATATAGCAAATATATACTGAATACCGGCAAATGTGGAAGCCACTGCGTAATAGCCAGCCTGATCTTTTCCAAAAAAAGACATCACAAAAAATTTGTCAGAGCTATTAATAAAAAAAATAGCCGTTTGCAATACCATACCAGAAAGCCCGAAATGCAATTCACGCCGCAAAACCTTTGTCTCAATCCTGTTTACTAAAAATTGTTGCTTACCTACATAAAAAAAAAATAATCCTGCTATAACCAAACCAGATAGTAAATAGGCCAAAGCCCTGCTATACCAGCTTTGATATATAAAAAGTATAAATAAGATTGAAAGGCCAATTTCGGTTACCACTTTTACAATAGATACAACAGCAAACAGCTTTACCTTGTTTTGATTACGCATTAAAATAGTAAAGGCCTCAAAACAAAAATTTAGAAAAAGACAGACAGGTATAAGCCACAAAAATGCAGGCTGAAAATTAAACGCTTTAGCAAGCGGCACTTTAAGCAGGAACAAAAATGGTATCAATAGAAGGCTTAGTGCAGCTGGAATAATAAGGCCTGTTGAAATTTTTTTTGCATATTCAACTTTAGGTAATTTGAAATAATCTACCGAAAAAGTGTATAAAACACCCATGGAAATAATTGGGGTTAAAAACACAATACAATTGCTGAATATATTCAGGATACCGATATCTCCTGCACTTAATTTATTAACAAAAAAAGGTAATGCAGCAAATGAAATTAATTTACTTAAAGAACCGACAAAAGTATAAATGCCAACCTGTCTGGAAGAGGTTTTTGATAGAATTGATTTTATTTTTTGTAACAAAATGAGTTCAATTTTTGCCGGTTATTTTTATTGTGCTATAAAAATATGATTGCTTATAAAAAACGATAATACCGGAATATTATTCATATTGAATTAATCATAAAAACACTAAATAATTTTTTTGATAAATTTTGCAGGTAAACCGCCCCACAGTTCCTTAGCAGGTACATTAGTTTTAACAACAGCAGAAGCCGCAATAACTGCACCTGCACCAATGGTTACCCCTTTTAAAATAGTGGCTTTAGATGCTAACCAAACATCTTCTTCAATGCAAATCGGAGCAGTTATAAATTTATCTTTTTTTCTATTTTCATTTACGCTATTAAAATCATGATCCTGATCTCTTATAACTACCATCTCGGCTATAAGGCAGCCTTTTTTTATATTGATCATATTCTTGGCAGCAATTACACAGTTTCTTCCAATAAAAGAATCTTTAATAAATATTTTACCATTTGCATCTGCAATAATTTGTGTGCCCTCCTTAATTGCGCAGTTAGAAATCTCCAGTTTTCCACCTTTCACACAAACAACAGCACAATTTTTTTCAATTGTAGTTTTGTAGTCAATTTTAGCACCGGGATAAAGCATTTTTATTTTAATTATCCGGACTACACTACACAGTGATTTATATTTCAAAAAAAAAATCTTAAAATTTTTGAAAGAAGCATAATGAGTTATGATTTACTTTTTGTTATAATAAAAAGTAGTATAAAAAAATAAATGCAGTAATCTATGGTATATGGTTTCCTGCCTAAAATATTAAGAATAGTTACACAATTTTCATTAAATAATCACCATAGCCACTTTTTTTCAACTTCTCAGCTTCTTTCATCAATTGGTTTTTATTTATAAATCCCATCCTCCAGGCAATCTCTTCCGGGCAACCAATTTTTAAACCCTGCCTTTTCTCTATTACGCGTACATATTCACTGGCATCATTTAATGATTCAAAAGTGCCGGTATCCAGCCAGGCAAATCCCCTGTCGAGTACACCTACTTTCAATTTTTTATTTTTCAGGTAAATCCTGTTTACATCGGTAATTTCATATTCGCCCCTTGGGCTGGCAGGAATATTTTTGGCAATATTTACAACTTCATTATCATAAAAATACAAACCAGGTACAGCATAATTGCTTTTTGGTTTTTCGGGCTTTTCTTCAATGCTGATTGCAGTTAAGGAATTGTCAAATTCTACTACACCATATCGTTCAGGATCTACTACCGGGTAAGCGAAAATTACTGCACCATCAGGGTCTGCCGAATCCTGTAACAATTTGCTAAAACCACTGCCATAAAAAATATTGTCTCCTAAAACGAGCGCTACACTATCGGTACCAATAAATTTTTCGCCTATAACAAAAGCCTGTGCCAGGCCATTAGGTACTTGCTGTTTTTCGTAAGATATAGCACATCCCCATTGCGACCCATCACCCAATAAACGCATAAACTGTGCCTGGTCATCAGGGGTTGTGATGATTAGGATTTCCCTGATGCCTGCCAGCATTAAAGTGCTAAGCGGGTAATAGATCATGGGTTTATCATAAATAGGCATTAATTGCTTACTAATACCTTTTGTTATTGGGTACAGCCTTGTACCCGAACCCCCTGCAAGAATAATTCCTTTCATATTGCCTTGTTTCCTAAAGGGAAACTGCTTTTTTATCGTTTTTCATATTGTTGCTGGTAATAATGCTGGTAATTCCCACTCGTAACGTGGTTAAGCCATTCCGTATTGCTCAGGTACCAGTCAATTGTTTTTGAAATACCTTCTTCAAATTGAAGCGAAGGTAACCAGCCCAATTCATTTTTAAGTTTTGTTGCATCAATGGCATAGCGTAAATCATGGCCAGCCCTGTCTTTTACATAAGTAATCAGTTTTTGTGATGCCCCTTTTTTACGGCCTAGTTTTTCGTCCATCTGTTTGCATAATTCTTTAACCAGGTCAATATTGGTCCATTCATTGTGTCCGCCGATATTGTAGGTTTCACCAATTTTACCGGTATGAAAAATAACATCGATTGCCCTTACATGGTCTTCAACATATAGCCAATCCCGTATATTTTCGCCTTTACCATAAATAGGCAAAGGTTTATTATTAATGATATTATGTATGCAAAGAGGAATTAATTTTTCAGGAAAATGGAAAGGGCCATAGTTATTGCTACAGTTGGAAATTTTAACCGGCAAATAATAAGTATGATAAAATGCCCTTACCAGATGATCAGAAGCCGCTTTGGATGCTGAGTATGGGCTGCGGGGATCGTAAGCTGTTTCCTCTGTAAAAAAACCTTCTGCTCCCAAAGAACCATATACTTCATCGGTAGAAATGTGGTAGAATATCTTATTGGTAAAATCATTTTTCCAGCTTTCTTTAGCTGTTTGCAATAAAGCCCCTGTGCCTAAAACATTTGTTGTTACAAATGCCAATGGATCTGTAATAGACCTGTCAACATGGCTTTCAGCGGCGCAATGTAATACAGCAGTAAAAAAATGTTTATCAAATAAAGTTTTCAAAAAAGGCAGATCGGTTATATCGCCCTTTACAAATTGATAGTTCGGTTGGCCCTCAATATCTTTTAAATTTTCTAAGTTACCTGCATACGTAAGATTATCAAGGTTTATCATTTTGTATTGCGGGTATTTAGTAACAAAAAGTCTGGTTAAATGTGAGCCAATAAAGCCGGCACCGCCTGTAATTAAGATAGTATGCATAAATTTTATATTAATGGGACGGTAAAAGTATAAATAAATATTTAATTGAATGCCAGTTTTGGACATTTCAAAATGATTATGCCAATCGATAAATCTCGATATCTTTAACTTAATTAATCATAAAATTTATATATTCAAGAGCAAATGTCAGCTTTACCCCATATATTATCTTTTTATGACTTAATACTTACACCAATTTATTTTTTAATACTATTGGGATGGATCATTTTTTGGAAAAAAAAGTATTATCAGGATTCTCCCTACAAAAAATATATACTCCCTGCGTTTGTAATAAAAGTTATTTGCTGCATCCTGCTAGCCATGCTGTACGAGTTTTATTACGGTTTTGGTGATCCCCATAATTACTATACTGGCGCTGTTGAAATTTGGAATGCCACTAAAGAAAACCCCTTGTACGGTTTAGAACTTGTTTTTAAGCCTATTAATCAATATTCACTTGCAGAACAAGAATTTGCAACACATATTTTATATCCAGAATTTAATGAGGAAATAGTTAACATGTTTAAAGTTTCAGGGTTTATTGGTATGTTTTCTTTTGGCACTTATTTACCTATTGCATTATTCATCTCCTTATTTAGTTTTATTGGTAGCTGGAAAATTTTTATGGTATTTGCTGAAGAATTTCCAACTCATTATAAACAAATTGCCCTCACTTGTCTTTTTGTACCTTCTTTTGTTTTTTGGAGTACTAATATATTAAAAGATCCTTTGTGCATTTATGGATTAGGTTTATGTGTGAGTGCATTATACAATTTGATGAAAGGCAGACATAGCTTTTTAATATTCCTACAAATGTTTGCAGGTGCATTTATAATGTTGTCGTTAAAAAGGTATATTTTTTTTATGTTTTGTATAGCGGGATTTTTTAGTGTAGGAGTACATTTAATTTCGAATTCTAAATCCAAATTTTTGATGCGATTGGGAGTTTTTTCTGTACTGCTCTTGCTTACAATTTGGGCGGTATGGCAAAAAGATTATTTATATGAAGTTTTTTCCTTTGGTGTTATGAAAACTGTAATGACTGTTCAAAATGTACAAAAAGATCAAGGAGGATCCGTATATGTTATAACAAACGTAGATAGTGGAAACTTTTTGGGTATTATAAGAATATACTTGCAATCTTTAAATGTTGCTTTGTTTCGCCCTTATTTTTGGGAATCTTCAAGTGTAATTGTATTTGCTAATGCATTAGAATCTTTCATTGTCTTACTATTTACAGTTTATCTATTAATAAAATCAAAAATTATTGGCTTCTTTACATTTGCGTTTAAAAACAGGGTTTTAACGTTTGCCCTTGTGTTTACTTTTTTATTGGCTCCTTTAGCAGGGCTAATTTCTTTTAATTTCGGCACACTTGTAAGATATAAAGCACCAATTGTTCCATTTTACTATACGTATTTAATTTTATTATATTATAAAACTAAAGACAAGGCTAATGTAAATCGTATAGAATCTTAATACAGTTTATATCTAACTGCAACAAAATATTATAATCTACAATACTCTTTCAATAAAAATGAATGAACATTTTTTAATAAAATAGTTATTTTTGAAACTTATCTTAGTCAAAATCAATTATTCTAATTTATAATAAAAGTATTTGCAACCCCTCCAAAAAAATTTACAGCTTATACAAATGCTACGTGGGATAGCCTGTATGCTAGTGGCGCTAATGCATATTACAATTACTTTCTCAGAAACATGTCACCAGCCCCTTTTAGGCAATATTTTTAAATTCGGGGGTAGCGGCGTTGATATTTTTTTTGTGTTAAGTGGTTTTATTATCACTTATAGTAACATGCAGTATATAGCAAAAGCAGCAAGCGCTGGTAAATTTTTAATAAAAAGAGCAATAAGAATTTTCCCCATTTACTGGATTATCATCAGCATTTTCTTATTGCTTCAGTTACTGCTGCCTTCCTTTTACAGAACACATTTTCAACTTACTGCTACTACTATAATCAGTACTTATTTATTGCTCCCTAATCATGAAATGATTAACGGTGTAAGCTGGTCTTTAACTAACGAACTCTTTTTTTATATTATTTTTACGCTTGCAATATTGATACCGATTAAAAAATATAGCCTTTCGCTATTACTGGTTTTTTTCATTGTTTTATTTCTCTTTCCATTAACATCTTTTAATACTTCAAATAAAAATGAGTTTACCAAGCTTCTTATTTTTCCAATGAATATTGAATTTTTGTTTGGAATATCAGTAGTTTTATTGATAAACTATTTCCCCAAAAAATGGTGTATACCTTGTTTAATTACCGGTATTGGTTTATTTATTCTTTCTGCGTTGTTTTTTAACAATGGTTATAGCAGGGTTTTAATGTATGGGTTTCCCTCATTTCTAATCATTTTAGCTTTGGTAAAATATGAACTGACTTTTGATATTAAAGTCAATAAATTATTTTTACAATTAGGAGATGCATCTTATTCCATCTATCTTTTTCATTTACCAATAGTTGTTGCTTTTTATAAAATAATGGGGAAACTAAATGTAACAAATCACTTGTTAACAGTCATACTAAGTTTAGGCCTTTTTTTCTTTATATGCTTAATGGGGATATTTATATATAAAAAAATTGAGAGCCCTTTAATTAAGTGTCTTAATAGGGCTTTAGTTTAAAATTGATCGAAATGAAAATTGTACATGTTTTATATTCTGGCCTGGGGGGACATGGTAATGTTTTTTTTTCCATGGTAAAAGCCGATATAAAAAAAGAAATGGAATATGAAGCACTTTTTTATGGTATCGAAGATGTTAGGGAAGAATATATTGAGCAGTGTATTGAAAATAATATAAAATATTTTTTCGCAAAAAAAAACCCCGGTCTTGATATTAGCTACTATTTGCTGATCATGAAATATATTAAAAAAAGTAATTCGGATATAGTTTTTTTACATGGGAGTGCCTATATATTGTTAGCAAAAATTGCTAATTTTTTTCATGGGAAGAAATGCAGAATAATTATACGGGAAACACAAGCTAACCATCTAAAGTCAAAACCACAATGGTTAACTTTGACTTTAGCTATGTTACTGGCTGATAAAATTGTGTGTTTAACAAAGGAATTCAATGACCAAATAAAGAAAAAAATAAACTTTTTTTATAGAAATGATAAAGTAATAGTAATACCTAATGGGATTGACCGGGATGTGTTTAGACCCAGAGAGGAAAAACGGGAGACCACAGAATTTACTATTGGTATGCAAAGCCGCATAATAAGTATTAAAGATCTTATTACACTCCTTAAATCATTTGCGATAGTAAAAAAATATGCAGATGCTTCAGGCAAAACGCTTAAATTAATAATTGCAGGCGATGGCGAATTGAAAGAAGAACTTATCAGGCTTTCAGAAAAGCTAGGGATTAAAAATGATGTTACATTTGCTGGTATATTACCGGAAAAGGAATTAATAGACTTTTTACAAAACCTCGATTTGTACATTCATGCTTCATTGGGCGAAACTATGAGTACATCTATAATGCAGGCTATGTCTTGCAGGTTACCGGTAATTGCTTCAGATGTAGACGGTATTAATAACATGATTACTACATCTATTACAGGAATTTTAGTTCCTCCCAAAAATGAATTATTAATGGCTGAAGCAATAATAGATTGTCTGGAAAATCTAATAATGAGACAAACGCTTGCAGAAAATGCGTATCAATATGCGTTGAATAATTTTTCTAATCAAATTATGTTTAATAAATATAAACAAGTGTTTTTATTCAAGAATAGATAGCGTACCTAATGCCATTTTTCTTGCCTAACTTTATTTGTTTAAATTTTTTGGTATAACCAGCAGCAACAATAAGTAAAGAATGATTAAATCCTTTTTTAAATCACAGGCAGAAAATTTTCAAAGATTCATAGGAACTTATGACCTTGTTAAGGTACAGCGCATTCAGCAGGAAGCTGAGTATAACAGGCTAAAGCATGAAATGCAATTGAAATACCCTGATAACTTTGCTTTGTACGGTCATAAAATATATTCCCAAACTGATGAAGATGGTATTATTGAGGAGATTTTTAAATATATACCAAATAACAAGACTTTTTTAGAAATAGGTATTCAAACTGGTATTGAATGTAATTCGCTTTATCTATTATTAAAAGGGTGGAGAGGAACATGGGTGGAAGGTGATAGTAAATACTGTAAGATTATTGAAAAAGAGTTAAATGGAAATAATTTTAAAAATAAATTGTCAATTGTAAATTCTTTTATTCAAAGAGATAATATTGTAAAAATTTTCAACGAATCGCTTGCTTTTTTTGAAATGAATGAATTGGATTTATTTTCACTGGATATTGATGGTAATGATTTTTATATACTAGAAGAATTATTTAGTAATTCAATTTTTCCTAAAGTAATTTGTGTAGAATACAATGCAAAGTTTCATCCTCCTCATAAATTAAAAATTCAATATAATAAATCGCATGTTTGGGATCAGACTGATTATATGGGTTGTTCCCTACAGGAATACGTTGACCTTTTTACAACTTTCAACTATACTTTACTATGCTGTAATATACCAGGCATAAATGCTTTTTTCATTAGAAATGATTTTGCATCACTATTTAAAAAATATACTGTGAGTGAGATATACCAGCCGTATCGCTATTATTTAAGCCCCATAGTACAAGGCCACAAACCTTCCCTGAAATATTTAAGGGATATACTGCAATAAAATAAATAAGCCGTGAGACCCCCTGAGTTTAAATGAAGCCTTTATGAAATTTAAAATTATAATTGATGCAACAACTGTAAAACAGAAAAAAGATGGATTATCACAGTATATTATAGGCCTTATTAATAATCTGCCTGAAGCATCTTTTGAAATATTTGAATTCATCATACTTATTAATCCCGGTGTGGATAGAGAAGAGCTTTCAAGTGCGCTGCAATCTGGCAGGTTTACAGTTCTTAGAAAGAGAATAAGGCCTATTGGCCCTAAAAGAGATTGGGATATGTTTTGGTTTCTTTTAAGAAATGAAAATGGGTTTGATCTTTTTCACAGTACCTCTAATCAATATCCATTTTTTTTAAAAAATGGAATTGCCACTATTCATGATATTATTTTCTCAAAACATTTAAACACTCCATGGTGGACGTTTAATTTTGCAAGACGTTATCTGCATGCCGTTGTCCAAAACTCACTTTACAAATCTGCTGCAGTAATTGCGGTATCTGCAGCAACAAAAAATGAGTTAGCCACCCATTATAAAATCAGTAATAAAATAAAAAATAAAATACGGGTCGTTTATGAAGGCTGGGAGCATCTATTACCTGATAGAAGTGAGGGAGAAATGCCACGGCTGACTTTTAGTGATGATAACTACTTATTTTATGTAGGCGGAAGCCGGGTTCACAAAAATTTATCTGGGTTACTTAAAGGATTTATTATTTCCATAGATAAAATCCCCGCCCAAATCAAACTTATTATTAGCGGAGATATTCAGTATCTTAATACTGAAGATGAAAAAATGGTAAATGATATAAATAAATCCGGTCAAAAAATAATTTTTACCGGATTTGTTTCCAATGGAACTTTAAGCGAAATTTTTAAAAATGCAGATGCATTTATATTTCCATCACTCCATGAAGGATTTGGTATACCGGTTTTAGAATCCTTCTATTTTAAAAAGCCCCTGCTTTGCTCTAATACGACTTCACTTCCGGAAATTGCGGGCGACGCTGCTTTTTATTTTGATCCATCAAGCCCTGAAGATATTGCAAAGACAATTATTTATTTCTATGAAAACCGTTCTTTATGGCCATCATTAGTTGAGAAAGGGGAACAACGTTTAAGTTTTTTTTCATGGAAAAAAACGGGTGAAGAAACAGTAAAACTGTATAAAGAAATTTTATTGAAATAACATGGGATAAAATGGGGCAGGATTTTAATAAATATTTTTACTAAACCAGGAGCTCTAATTTGCTGATGTTTTTTGTACTATATACCGATCGCATTTTTCTTTATAAATATTTATGATAATTTTTTCATCAAAGGATGCCAGCATTTTTTTTCTGCCTGCTACTCCCATCTTTTTCCTTTTGTCAACTGTCAAAAGAATTAATTTTTCCATTTGGGCCGCCAGGTCCTCAATATTTTTAGGTTCACATAAATACCCATTTACCCCATCTTCTACAACTTCTTCACAGCCAGGAATCCTTGTTGTGATAATTGGTTTTTCCATCGAAGCCGCCTCTAATAAAATTCTTGGAACACCCTCACTGTAAGAAGGTAAAACTATTACATCTACATTTTCTATATAGGGTTTTACATCTTTGGTACTACCCAGATATTGAACGATTCCGTCATATTCCCATTTTTTTATAATTTCAAGGGCAATAGCTTCAGGGTTGTCATTATCAATCTTCCCAAGCAGTGATGAAGATAAGGCGTATCCTTTTTTTACAAGTAATTTGCTTGCCTCTACAAACTCTTCTATACCCTTATCATAGAGCATTCTTGATACCAGCAAAAAAGTGGTGGTTTTATTTTCTGGATATTGTAAAGTCGGCATAAATACACTTGTATCTACCCCTTCACCAGGCAAAATAAAACTTTTATATTCCGGAATAATTTTATTTTTTATAAATATAGATCTGTCGCTTGAATTTAAAAACCATACTTCCAGGGCGTATACAGAACTTATTTTGTAAAGGTATTTTGCAAAATAAAACAACCCTCCTTTAGTGGAAAAGGCGTTTCCCAGGCCCGTTGTAATACTGATGCTTTTAACATTACAAATTTTAGCTGCAAGTGTGCCGTAAATATTAGGTTTAATGGTATAATGAAAAATGAAAGCAGGTTGTAATGCTTTATAAATTTTTATGTATTCAAGGAACAGATTAAAATCCTGTATAGGGTTATTCCCTGATCTTTTAAGTTTTTTTACAGTTATAACCTGTAAACCCGTAGCCCTTATTTTTTCTGTATACTCGTCCTCAGGGGCAACAATACATACTTCATAACCAAAATGTATAAATTTTTTTATCAGATTTAATCTAAAATTATACATACTCCAACTGGTATTACCCGAAAAAACAATGAGCATAAATAATTTTGATTGAAAACAAGTATTGAATGTAACAGGCAAATATAAAAACAATTTACAATTTTCAAATAAAGTAGGCTTAATTCATCCATTCTTTCCACCATAGCATAAAAATAAAAATCAGCCATACCTGCCAATCGTCTTTTATCTTTCCAGTAAGGTATTCATCCATTAGTGTAAGTACGTATTTTTTATTTAACACATTTTGCCTGGAAAGACTTTCTTCGTTCACCGTTTCCAATAGCAATGGTTTTAAACCCCCTTTTAACCAGTTCCCAAATGGTATCCCAAAACCCATTTTGGGCCTTTTCATCATTTCAACAGGTAAATACTTATGTGTTAATTGCTTTATTAAATATTTTTTATTGCCATTTTTATATTTCAAGTTAACGGGCAACTGTGCGGCCCATTCAATTATCCGATGATCTAGTAATGGCTCTCTTCCCTCAAGTCCAACACTCATTGTGGCCCTGTCTACCTTGGTTAATATATCATCAGGCATATATACTTTATAATCTGCTGCTAACAGGGTATTAATAAATCCATAATCTGGAATTGAATTATCATCATTTAAAGGAGTATCAAGTAAGGATTTCGTTTGTAATAACTGTTGCAGATCTGTTGCAAGAAAGTGTGTACTAAGTAAATCACTTGTGGCAAGCAACTCCCTTTGAGTCAGTAGGGCAGCAACTTTTCGCTGCCGCATACTTATCCCTGGCATAGTAGCAAGGAATTTAGCAGCATTTTTTTTAACAAAATAAGGTAGCCTTTCTTGTACTTTATTAATACTTGTCAACTGATCATACCTGACATAGCCTGCAAATATTTCATCACCTCCATCTGCTGATAAGGCTACAGTAACCTGTTCCTTTGCAAAACGGCTTAACAACATGGTAGGTATAGCCGAACTGTCACCAAAAGGTTCATCATAAAAAAAGGGTAACGAAGGTATTATTTCCTGTGCTTCATTGGTGGTACAGTAATATTGATTATGATTGGTACCTAAATATTTTGCTATATTTTTTGCATGATTGGCTTCATTGAATGCTTCATCATTAAACCCAATAGTAAAAGTGTTGATTTTAGAGGTATTATTTTTTTGCAAAATGGCTGCTAATAATGAACTATCGTAACCGCCACTTAAAAACACCCCCACTGGCACATCACTTACCATACGGTACTGGAAAGCAGAAGTACACAAAGTTTCCAATTGTTCCACAGCATCCTGCTCATCAATATCAATAGCCGGCTTATTATAATAATCCAATACGTTCCAGTATTGGGTCAATTGCAACGACTGATCTTTTAAATTGAGGGTTGCAAAATGGCCTGGTAAAAGCTTATGAGTATCTTTAAAAATACTACGGGGTGCTTTTATATATCCATATTTAAAATACAGTGTTACGGCAATATCATCTATTTCTTTTTTAAAATTGGGAAATTGGTGCAAGGCTTTTAACTCTGATGCAAATAAAAGGCATCCATCGGCAAAATAATAATAAAGTGGTTTTACACCCGGGCGGTCTCTTATTAAAAAAACTTTTTGCAGGTTGGCATCGTAAATTACAATGGAGAACATACCAATAAAACGGCTTAGGCAACCAGTACCAAATTGTTGGTAGGCTTTTAATACTACTTCTGTATCAGAATTTGATTTAAAAACATGGCCTTTCAATTCTAATTCAATTCTTATTTCTTTAAAATTATATATTTCACCATTTATTATAATTACTACAGATTTGTCATCGCTATACATGGGCTGATGTCCGAGCGGCGATAAATCCAGGATGGACAATCTACGGTGCCCTAATCCAATAATAGCCTTCGCTGTTTCAATAAAGGCATTATCACTATCATCAGGACCACGATGTTTAAGGGAATTACATGCACTGGTAAGCTGTTGCCGGGTAATTTTTTTATTGAAATCTATAAATCCGCTGATACCGCACATAATTTTCAATTAAATTTTGCCTCAATATACCTTCTAACAAAATCTTATAACTTTCAAAGCAATTAAATAAAATTATGAGATTTCATATAAGTAATTTTATTTTTTGATTTAAAAAATTGCTTTTAACTAAAGAAAATATATTAACCTTTATAAATAGGCAGAAATTATTTAAAGCGAAATTAACCGTTAATTTTTAAAACCGGGGTTACAAAAACATAATTGAATTTTAGCTGCGATAAGGTACAAAATAGAAGTGTTGCATTTTTATTGCATGCCTCAATAAAAGGGTAATTGAAATTTTAAAAAGTATATTTGCAAAAAATTATGATAACTGCAATGCTATGCACAACAGTTTTTTAATGTATACCTAAACACTGTATAACATTGCTAAAAAAATCATTACAAACTACTTCATTAAAAGCAAATATAATCGCCAATTTTGCGGGAAATGGCTGGTCTGCTTTAATAGGTATTCTTTTTGTGCCAATATATCTTAAGTATATTGGGCCGGAAGGTTATGGGTTAATTGGAATTTTTTCAAGTTTACAATTGGTACTATCTCTAATGGATGGTGGTTTAAGTACTACTTTAAATAAAGAAATGTCAAGGCTAAGTGTATTACCTGGCAAAGAGCAACAAATGCATAACCTTGTAAAAACATTGGGTACTGTGTATTGGTTTATGGCTTTTGTAGCAGGGGTAATTGCACTAGGGTTATCTCCATTTTTAGCCAGGTATTGGGTACAACCCAAAGATTTAAGTGTCCAAACAATTACTTATGCATTCTTATTGTTAAGCATTTCTTTGACTTTTCAATTACCAATCAATTTTTATACAGGTGGTTTACAGGGTTTACAACGGCAAGTTATCCTTAATACAATAAGGATTATATTCACTACCGTAAAGAATGTTGGAGCATTATTGGTACTATTGTTTGTGTCAAACTCGATATTGGCATTTTTTGGATGGACATTATTGGTAACTATTCTTCAGGCTATTTCAATGAAATATATTTTATGGGATTGTTTGCCAAAAACAACATCCAAACCAATATTTGACAAACAAGAGTTAAAAAAAATTTGGCGGTTTGCAGCAGGTATAGCAGGTATCAGCCTTACTACTATCCTGCTAACTCAGGTAGATAAAATAATTTTAAGTAAAATGCTATCGTTGGAACAATTCGGGTATTATACAATTTCATGCACTTTGGGTTTTATGATTTATCAAATAGCGAGTCCTTTGACACAGTCGTATTTTCCAAAATTTTCTAATCTAATTAGCCTAAATAAAACGGATGAACTAAAAAATTTATATCACCAGGGGTGTCAAATGATTAGTGTTTTGGTGTTACCAGCCACATTTATTTTGGTGTTTTTCAGCAAAGAATTAATTTTTATCTGGACTAAAAATTTAACTACGGCAGAAAATACCTGGATGATAACTGCAATATATGCTTTAGGTACAGGGCTAAATGGATTAATGAATATTCCATATATATTAACATTATCCTATGGATGGACCAAATTAGGCTTTTACCAAAACATTTTTTTTCTTATATTAATGATTCCTTTAACAATTTTTTTGGCTTTAAAATATGGTGCCGTAGGTGGAGCTTTCTCATGGGCAATTATTAATACGTTGTATTTTTTTATTACGCCGCATTTAATCCATAAAAAAATCCTAAAAGGTGAGGTTGTAAACTGGTATTGGAAGGATAGTTTGAAGCCGCTACTGGCCTGTTTTTTTGTTGTGTTTATGGCAAGACAGATAATCGCGGTATCTGGGTTTAATAGCACTATGCAATTAATAATAATTATCACTATAGGGATTTTATCAATCATAAGCTGTTTCTTTTTTGCTGATAGTTTAAATAAAAAATTTTTTGCCAGATATAAAAAATAAAAGTAAAATATAATGGTTGACCTTGAAATTAAACCTCTTGTAAGTATAATTATAACATCGTTTAATCGGGCTAAATGGATTGGAAATACAATTCAATCTGCTTTGGATCAAGATTACCCAAATGTTGAAATAATCATAAGCGACAACCAAAGCACAGATAATTCAGATACAGTAATAAAAAAATACATTCATGATAAAAGGATAAAATATTTTGTAAACGACAGCAATATTGGGATGATGGCTAATTTTAAAAAGGCTACCGAAGAATTGGCAACAGGCGAGTACATAACTTATGTGAGTAGTGATGATTATTTTGTAAATAAGAAATTTATTTCGGATAGTATTAATAAAATGCTCGAATATTCAAATGTGAATGCAGTATGTGCAAAAGTTCTCCTATTAAATCAAAAGAATAATAAAATTATTGAAAGTAATTTTTACAAATGCTGTAAAAATACTTTTTATAAAAAAAATTACGTTAGCGGAATAGAAGTTTTTCTAAAATTTCCCAGTAAACATAGTGTTTGTTTTGGAGGCTATTTGTTTAAAAGAAGAGATTTAAATAAAATAATAAGTTTTAACAATTGTATTTTTGGAGACACGTTAATAATTTTACAGCTATTATGTTTAGGAGATATTGCTTTTATTAAAGATGATACGTACGTTTTTAGACAGCATGAAAATAATACATACAATAAAAATCTAACTGGGGATTATTTTATTGACAATTTAGACTTTATTATTATTCCTTATAATTTTGCTTTAAACAATTGTAATATTAAGAAAGATAAAATTGAAAATTGGAAAGAAAAAATGCTATTTCAATTTATTAGATATGGTTATATTGTTTTGGGCAGAAGCAAAAAAGAAGAATTTATAAAATTAAACAAATATATAGAATCTAACTTCCCAAAAACTCACAAAAAAATAAGAGGGGATATTCGATATAACCTGCACAAAAATTACGAAAATGTAAAAATGAGCTTAAAAATATTTTAATGGAAGATGCTATTTTTTTTTCAATAATTATTCCTACATACAATCGTGCTCATTTAATAGTAAAAACAATAAACAGTGTACTTCAGCAGCGCTATAAGAATTATGAAATAATTATTGTAGATGATGGCAGTACAGATGACACAGAGGAGACGGTGGCAACTTATTTAAAGGAAAATATAAAATATTTTAAAAAAGAAAATGGCGAAAGAGCAGCAGCTAGAAATTACGGAACGCTAAAAGCAAAAGGAGATTATATTAATTGGTTTGATTCAGACGATTTGATGTTACCAAACCACCTTGAAGAAGCCGTTAAAATAATACAACACTATAAACAACCCGAAATTTTTGCCCTCTCTTTTACTATAGCTACCAAATACCTTAAAACTGTCAGGAAGGTTATTTTACCTTCTCCTTTTTGTAATGATTATTTGTATAAAGAGAACATATTGGCCTGCAACCCTGTATTTGTAAGAAAGGATATAACATTTCTCTTTCCTTTTAACGAAAACAGAATGCTTTCAGCTTCTGAAGATTACGAGTTGTGGTTACGGCTGGCATCGAAATTTACAATTTATACTTCTAAAGAAAATACTTCAATACTAATAGAACATGATGAGCGAAGTGTAAATATTGTAGCGCCCAAACAAAAAATTATAGAGCGATTTGAAACATTTTTAATTAGTACTTTATCCGATAAAACAGTAGTAGTTTTTTTGAGGTATAGAAAATCAAACTTTGTTGCAAGAATATATTCATTGATTGGTATTACACTGGCAATAAACGGTTATAAAAAAGAAGCTTTAAAATATTTTTTAAGGGCATTACAAGAATATCCATTTATAATATTTCACCGTCATTTTTATGTATTTATCAAGGTGCTTCTATAGTAGAAAATAATTAATTAATAATCACCATTCAATTTATTGATATAACAGTTTTAAGCTTCTATTATCTTATTTAATTAGTTGTGTGCGCTTCAAGGAATTTTACCTGATATAAGTTGCCTCATTGTTACAGAGAGTTTAAACAAATAGATGTAATCTTTTTATGGAAACAAAAACTTTAATGAAATGCGTGATATTGATATTCAACCACTAATCAGTATAATTATTACTTCTTTCAATAGAGAGAAATTTATTGAAATGGCTATACAATCTGCATTGAATCAGGACTATCCTAATTTAGAAATAATCATTAGCGATAATAACAGTACAGATAATTCAGATACTATTATAAAAAAATACATGCATGATAAAAGAATAAAATATTTTGTAAATGATGTTAATATTGGTATGACTCCCAATTTCAAACTTGCTACAGAACAGAGGGCAAAGGGCGAGTACATTACTTATATAAGCAGCGACGACTATTTGTTGAGTGATAAATTTATATCAAATGCTGTCAACCTTATCAGTAAATATCCAAACATTATTTTAGTAATAGCAAAGAATTCAACACTGCATAAGGATAGTGAACACCCTATAGAAAATGCTTCGAATTATATGTTTCATCACGAATTTATGTGTGGTAAAGACGTATTTAAACTTTTTCCAAAATGGTTTTCTCCGGGCTGGGGAGGTGCTTTGATTAACAGGGATAAACTAATAAAGACAAATGTGTTTGAATCAAAAGCACAGTCGTTTGATTATGAAGCTAATTTAAAGATGATGCTACAAGGAAACCTTGCCTTTATAAAAGAACCTTCCTATGTTGTTCGGAAGCATTACTCACAAGCTTCCAGATTTATGACGTATGAAACACATGTTAATAATTTTGACTTTATCGAAAGAACTTATTATTTCGCAAAAAAAATAAATATAGATATTGAACTAGAATCGTGGAGGGAAAAGGTATACATTATTTACTTAAGTAGAGTGGCCAGACAATTTATAAATAGGGAAGATGAATTTAAAAAGCTGGTGGTATACATTAAAAAAGAAAAAAAAATTCAATTAAATATTTTTAAAA
>JANYGZ010000111.1 GCA_025362235.1 Ferruginibacter sp.
CCCCGGAAATATTTCCGGGGAGTTTCTTTTTAAATTTTATTGGTACTATTTAGCGACAGGTGCTGCTGGCACTTCTGGGCTTAAAACATCGCCGGTAAAAGTTATTGTTTTCATTTTTATTAGTGTAATACACGCCGATTAAAATTACAATAAGGCAAAATATCTGCAGCCATCCAAAACTTTCCTTATAAAAAATACCCCAGGTAATTGCTACAAATGGAATGCCATAAGTAACCGTACTGGCAAATATGCTACCGGCTCGTTTCACCAACATATAGAAAATAACAGTAGCTATAGCAGTACCTCCTATGCCCAACATTACCGCAGCACTGCTTGCTAATATAACTTCATTGTCACCCAGCGCAAGGCTAAAATAACCTGTAAAAATAAGCACCAGTAATGCAGGTATTGCATTTAAAGTAAGCGCAATAGAAGCAATATGTAAAGAAGGGATATGTAACAAATTTTTTGAAACCATATTAACATTAAAGCCATAAAAAACTGTTGCCAGTATTATTAAGGCTACAGATGAAAAAGGTTGATTTGCCTGCAAGTGGCTTTTGCTAAATAATAAAAACACACAACCGGTAAAAGATATACATATACCAGTTACTTTTTTGGCTGGTACTTTATTTTTAAAGAAAACAGCTCCTGTGATAATTACAAAAACCGGGGTGAGCGAATTAAGCATTCCTGCAAGTGCACTATCTATTTTTTCTTCTGCAATGCAAAATAAAAATGCAGGGATTAAACTGCCTAGGCTTCCCGACAAAAAAATAATAAAAAGCTTTTTTGTTGCAATACTGCGTATGTATTTTAAGGTAACAGGTAATAATATAACCCCGGCAGATAAAATGCGCAATGCTGCTACCTGGTAAGCGGAAAGCTGTTTTAGCCCAAGTTTCATTAAAATAAAACTGCTCCCCCAAATTATAGAGAGTAAAATAAACAGCATCCAATTAATTAAATTTCTATTCATTGGTTTACACGTGCGAATTAATTCTACAAAAGATTGATTCAACATTCGATAATTTTATTGACAAGTTTAATTTTTTTTAACCTGTTAACGACAACATAGTAATAAAAGATTACTTTTGTGCCATTATATTCAAAAGCCTTTTAACAATCTAAAAATATACTATTATGGGATTTATTAAAGAATTCAAGGAGTTTGCAATGAAGGGCAACATTGTTGACCTTGCAGTTGCTGTAATTATCGGTGGTGCATTTGGAAAAATTGTGACCGCACTTACCGACGCTTTCATTATGCCAATAATCAGCCTTATATTGGGTAAAGGTGGTGTGGCAGATGTAAAATTTTCAATTGGAAATACTATATTTCCTGTAGGTGTTTTTCTACAGGCTATAATTGACTTCTTCTTAATTGCCTTAGTATTATTCACTATAATCAAAGCGATGAATAAAACCATGAAGAAGAAAGCAGAAGCTCCTGCAGAACCTTCAAGTACTGATAAATTATTGACAGAGATAAGGGATGCATTGAGAAAATAAAAATCAAAAATTACTATCTTTGCAAAAGCTGCCTGAAATGGCAGTTTTTCTTTTTTAAAAAATTAACAAACAAGCAAATGAAACAAGCTTTATTTTTAATAGCATTAACAATCACAATAAATGCGACAGCGCAGGATGCCACTGTAAAAGATATGAAGGCACAAACTGAAAAAGCTATTGTTAAAGATGAAAAAGACACTATACCACGTATTTGGAAAACTGGGGGCATCATTTCAATAAATATTGCCCAGGGTTCCTTAAGTAACTGGAGTGCCGGTGGTGAAAAATTTTCCTTTTCATTAAATAGTACCGTAAACCTGTTTGCGTTTTATAAAAAAGATAAACATTCCTGGGATAATAGCCTGGATCTTGCGTATGGAGTTGTAAACACTACAACCCTTGGCAACCGTAAATCAAGCGATCTTATTTACATATCCAGTAAGTATGGTTATGAACTTAAAAAAAATCTCAATCTTTCGGTATTAACAAATGTCCGCACTCAATTTGCAAATGGATATGTATATAATAAAACAGCTGCAGGGGCTGACTCAGCAGCTCAAACATCTAAACCTTTTCAACCAACTTATCTGATACTTTCGCTTGGACTTGATTTTAAACTCACTGATTATTTATCTTTTTTCATTTCACCAATTACTGGCAGATGGATAATTGTACCCGACGCTTTGATAGCCCCTTACTATGGCGTACCAATCGGGAAAAATTCCCTAAATGAATTTGGTGCATTTGCTTCTCTCAATCTTCAGAAAAAAATTGCAGAAAATATGGCTATAAAATCTAAGCTTGAGCTTTTTTCTAATTATTTAGATAAACCGCAGAATATAGATATATATTGGAGTACAGTATTTGTAGCAAAGATTTCTAAAATAATAAACTTTAATATCAATCTGGATATTATATATGATGATAATACCAAAAATGTAGATCCAACTAAAGGACCTGCACCACAAATTCTTCAAACAATGGGTATTGGATTTTCATATAACTTTAATAACAAAAAGAAATAATTATCTTCCCCTCTTTCAAAAAATTATTTGTTGAAAAAGGGGTATGATTCTTTGAGCATTTATAAATTTTTATTTTGACACCAGCTTCCTACCAGATAAAACTTGACCAGTTTGAGGGTCCTTTTGACCTGTTACTTTTTTTTATTGAAAGAGACGAACTGGATATTTATAATATTCCCATCACCAAAATAACCAACGATTTCCTGGACTTTATTCACCATACAGAAAAGCTGAATATTGAATTGAGCAGTGAATTTATTTTATTCATCAGTACATTAATGCGTATTAAAGCTAAAATGCTGATTCCGCGTAAAGAAATTGATGAACAGGGAAATGAAATTGACCCCCGCCAGGAACTGATAAATAAAATACTGGAGTATAAACGCTTTAAAGAAGCGTCGGTAAAAATGGCGGAAATGGAAGAGGTAAGGATGCTGATGATAAAAAGAGGAAACCTTCAACGGGAATTATCGCAGATAGGAGAGGAGGCTGGGGAAGGTACAGAGATACAGGCAGTGACTTTATTTAAATTGATGAAGGCCTTTGAAAAAGTGGTACAAAGGCTGCATGATAAAAATAACAGGCCGGTTCACACGGTGGTTCAATATAATTATACCATGGAAGAGTGCCGTGATTACATGTTAACTACCTGCCGTGTTTCTAAAAATGCTTCCTTTGAAAAGATTTTTGAAGTATGCCAGGAAAGGATCCATGCCCTTTTTTTATTCCTAAGTCTGCTTGAACTTTCTCAACAAAAATATTTAATAATAGTAACCGGGGAAGGAAGAAATAATTTTATTGTTGAATACAACGAGAACCGGGAAGATGATGGCTCCAATACTTTGGATTACAATGAGATGACAAGCTTCAACTAAATATCCTATCGCGTTTGCAATTGTGTCAGTAAATAATTTTGGTATTTTATTTGATTTTTAAACATCAAATAATTAAAAACATCAATCATTACAACAAAATTATATAAAGCAGCAGACAGGGGAAAGGGAGATTATGGCTGGTTAAAGCCTAATTACTATTTTAGTTTTGGCCAATATCATAACTCTAAAAATGTACATTTCGGGGCGCTTAGGGTTTTAAATGACGACTATATTGCCGGCGGTGGGGCTTTCCCAACACATCCGCACAATAATATGGAAATTGTAACCATTCCTTTTACCGGGGCACTAAAGCACAAAGACAGTACTGGCGGCCAGGGAGTTATTAAAGCAGGCGATGTACAGATAATGAGTGCAGGCACGGGGGTGCAGCATTCTGAAGCAAACGAATCTTCTACAGAACCTGTTACACTTTTCCAAATATGGCTTTTTCCAAAAGAAAATAATATACAACCACGTTATGATCAACGTAGTTTTGATGTTAATCAAAGAATTAATAAATGGCAATATGTAGTGAGTCCTGATAAAGCAGATAACGGCCTTTGGATAAATCAGGATGCTCGTTTTGCTTTAACCAATTTGCAGACTGGAAAAGAATTAGTGTATACCAACAGTTTTAGTGGTAACGGAGTTTTTTTAGTAGTAATTAACGGTGATGTAAAAGTTGGGGATACTGTTTTAGGTAAAAGAGATGCCCTGGGCATTTCTGAAACAGATAGCTTTACAATTACTGCAAGTGAAGATGCAGAGTTGCTGGCAATAGAAGTTCCAATGAATTAATAGCCTGTTCGATAAAGGACTGAAAATAAAAAAGGAGTTTTGTATACACAAAACTCCTTTTTTATTCAGAATAACAGGTGATTATTTTACTGCCCCCATCTTAGCTTCAATGCTAAGTGTAGCATGCGGTACAGCACGTAAACGGGCCTTGTCAATTAATTTACCGGTTACACGGCAAATACCATAAGTTTTATTTTCAATACGCATGATGGCTTTTTCAAGATGATCAATAAAAGTAATCTGGCGGCTTGCCATTTGACTTAATTGTTCCCTTTCCATACTAAGGCTTCCATCTTCCATCGTCATATAACGGTTATCTCCTTCGTCGCCCCCCATCTCATCTTTGCGGGTAATTAATCCATGTAAATAAGATAGCTCTTTTTTTGCAGCTTCCAGTTTACGTTGAATCAGTTCTTTAAACTCAAGTAATTCAGGGTCGCTATAACGTTGGGTAGGTGCACCAGGGTCCCTTTCAGCCTTATCCAAAACAGATTTTGTAAAATCGGGCTGGTATTTTCTAACTGTTTTAGTAGAAATTTTTGGTATAACTACTGGTTTTGCAGCGGGCACCTTAATATCTTTAGCTTTTATATCTACTGTCGGTTTTGGCGCAGCAGGCGCTTTTACAGCAATAGATTTTTTAATTTCTTCTTTTTTTGTCATAGGTTTTAATGCTTGTTGTACAGCTTTTACAGGAGCTTTTTTAATTACTACTGCCTTTTTTATAGCTGGTTTTATAACCGGTTTTACTTTTTTTGCAACTGGTTTGGCTGCTTTTGCTACCGGTTTAACCTGTTTTGAAACGGATTTAGTTGCTTTGGCTATGGGCTTAACTACTTTTTTAGTGGCAGGTGCTTTTTTTACAGGCACAACTTTTTTTGCAGGTACAGCTTTTTTAACAGCAACTTTAGTTAAAGGCTTTTGGGCTTTAGGCGCAGGCTTAGCCAGCTTTTTTGGAGCTGCTTTTTTTGCAGGTAGCGCTTTTTTAACGGGTTTTGCTGATTTACCGCCAGAATTTCGGGCAGGTTTTACAACAGGCTTGGCTGCTGCTTTGTTTTTTGTTGCCATACTACTCTTCTTTTTTAACTACGTTTACTTTTAATACGGCTCCATTCACTTCAATTGCTGTTCCATTGTTTAAAACAGGTAAAAAGGCAAGCGAATCAGCCAAAATTTCGGCGCAAATATAATCTTTATATTGATTTAATGAAGGATACAGTATTTCATTTTCTAATACCGACACAATTATTCTATCTGTTAGTTCAAAATTACTGTCTTTACGTATGTTTTGAATTTTATTGACAAACTCTCTCGCATTGCCTTCTTTTTTTAATTCATCCGTTATTGTTATATCTAAAGCTACCGTTAAATTGGCTTTACTGGCCACTTCATACCCCGGTATTTCGTCTGTGGACACTTCCAGGTCTTCAGCGGTTATAAAAACAGGGTGCTCGTTTTTATGTGCATGGTCAGGATTTAATAAATAATCGCCTCCTTCCTGTATTTTGTCGATTGTAGCATTATCAAATTTTGCAATAGCTTCTGCGGCCCATTTCATTTTGGCGCCCAGTTTTTTTCCGAGTGTTTTAAAATTTGCTTTTGCCTTTTTTTGGATAAAATCATTTTCGGCACCTAAAACATCTATTTCTTTAATATTGGTTTCTGCTTTGATGATGTCTTCTACCTGTTTTATTCTTGCTGCCATTTCGGGGTCAGTTGCAGGGATAAAAACTTTTTGTAAAGGCTGACGAACTTTAATATTTACTTTTTTTCGAAGTGATAAAATTAAAGAAGAGGTATCCTGTGCCAGTTGCATTCTTTTTTCCAAGTTGGTATCAATTACAGTATCATTTGCTAAGGGAAAATCTGCATGATGTACAGACTCATTATCAAAGCGGTTAGAAACTGAATTTAAATTATTAAACAGCCAGTCTGCAAAAAAAGGAGCAATAGGCGCCATCAGTTTGCTAAGGGTTTCCAGGCATTCATACAATGTTTGGTAGGCACATATCTTATCATGCTCGTATTCACCTTTCCAAAAACGCCTGCGGCAAAGGCGAACATACCAGTTGCTTAAATGCGCATCAACAAAATCTTCAATAGCACGGCCAGCCTGCGTTGGCTCATAGTCGTCCATGCTGGCTTGTACATTTTTTATTAAGGTATTCAGGGAAGATAAAATCCACTGGTCAATTTCCGGCCTGTCTTTTAATGCAATACTGGGTTCTTTAAAAGCGAACCCATCTACATTGGCATATAAAGCAAAAAACTGGTAAGTATTATACAAAGTGCCGAAAAATTTTCTTTGAACTTCTTTGATACCTTCTATATCAAATTTTAAACTGTCCCATGGTGCGGCATTGGTAATAAGATACCAACGGGTGGCGTCGGGTCCAAAAATATTGATCGTTTCAAAAGGATCAACAACGTTGCCAAGACGTTTACTCATTTTGTTGCCATTTTTATCCAGCACAAAACCATTACTTACAACGGTTTTATAAGCAACACTATCAAATAATAAAACACCTAAAGCATGTAAAGTATAAAACCATCCTCTTGTTTGGTCAACCCCTTCAGCAATAAAATCTGCCGGAAAAGCACCTTTTACAGGATTGGTTTTTGAAGCAGCATGATACTGCCAGAAATTTTCTGTTGTTAATGGTCCAAATTGATTGGAACTTGCATCAGGTAACCCCCATTGGGCATAAGGCATAGCGCCACTATCAAACCATACATCTACCAGGTCCGATAGCCTTTTCATTGGTTTGCCGCTATTGCTTACCAGTACAATATCATCTACATAAGGCTTGTGTAAATCCAACAAATTTTCGTGCAGGTAATGTTTATTTGTTTCTCCGCCCAAAACTTCGCTGGCCTTTTTTATTTCGCTGTTTAGTTCTGCAATAGAGCCGATACATTTTTCTTCTTCACCATCTTCTGTACGCCAGATAGGCAAAGGGGTACCCCAGTAGCGGCTGCGGCTAAGGTTCCAGTCAACCATGTTTTCCAGCCAGTTACCAAAACGGCCGGTGCCGGTAGCTGCCGGTTTCCAGTTGATGGTTTTATTTAGCTCCACCATCCTGTCTTTTGCGGCAGTGGTTTTTATAAACCAGGCATCTAAGGGATAATAAATAATTGGTTTATCTGTGCGCCAACAATGAGGATAACTGTGTTCGTATTTTTCTACTTTAAATGCACGGTTTTCTTTTTTTAATTTTACACTTATGTCAACATTTACATCGGCATAATCGTTTTCATTTTTATAATCTTTTACATAGCGCCCGCTAAACTCACCAACACCCTCTACAAATTTCCCTTGCTTATCTACCAGGGTTAAAATGCCCAAATTATTTTTCTTTCCAATTTTAAAATCGTCTGCACCAAAAGCCGGGGCAGTGTGTACAATGCCGGTACCATCTTCGGTTGTTACAAAATCGCCAAGGATAATCCTAAAAGACTCTGCACCCGGTGTTATTTCCTGAACTTTTTCTATAGTATTTGCTTCGGATGGAATTAGTTGTTCGTAATGAATTCCTTCCAGATCTTTTCCTTTAAATTCAGCCAAAAATCCCCAATAATTGAGTTTACCATTATCTGTCAACAATTTTGACATTTCTTTTCTTTCAACGCTAGTAAGTATTGGTACTCTTGACGCAAAAAATTGGATTTTTGAATCACTGATATAGACCTTTTGAGGATCATCAAGGTTACCGTTAAAATATTTATTAAATAATTGTTTAGCGAGAATAACATTGCATGAATCGAAGGTGTAAGGATTTAATGTTCTAATAAGTATATAATCAATTGAGGCGCCCAAAGTAAGTCCTAAATTTGATGGTAACGTCCAAGGGGTAGTTGTCCAAGCTAAAAAATAGGTATCATGATTATAATAAGAAGCTTCATTTTTTTGTTCAACTATGTCAAAAATAAAACTACTCTTTTCATTTTTAATTACTCTGAACATCGCCACAACACTTGTATCCTTCACATCTTTATAAGTACCCGGTTGGTTTAATTCATGAGAGCTTAGTCCGGTGCCTGCAGCAGGAGAATATGGCTGAATACTCACACTTTCATATAAATAATCCTTTTTATAGAGCTCTTTCAGACACCACCACAATGTTTCTACATAATTATTTTCAAATGTTACATAAGGGTTATTCAAATCTACCCAGTAGCCCATTTTTTTTGTGATCTCATCCCACTTATCTTTAAACTTTAATACTTCCCGGCGACAGGTAGCATTGTATTCTTCTACAGATATTTTTTTACCGATATCTTCCTTAGTAATGCCTAATAATTTTTCGACCCCAAGCTCTACCGGTAAACCATGTGTATCCCACCCGCCCTTACGTTTTACCTGGAAACCCTGCATGGTTTTATACCGGCAAACAAGGTCTTTTAAAGTTCTTGAAATTACATGGTGAATACCAGGCATACCATTGGCACTTGGGGGCCCTTCGTAAAAAACAAAAGTTGGCCTACCTTCCCTTAAGGCAACACTCTTTTCAAAGGCGTTGTTTTTTTTCCATTTTTCCAGCATTTCCTCTCCTATAACAGGTAAATTCAGTTGCTGGTATTCTTTGTATTTGGCTGACATATAAATTTCCTTCAATCTAACTTTAAAATGGGTGCAAAGGTAGTAAAATAGGGTTATTGGTGGCAATCAAAAAACAGGTACAAAATAACGCGGCAAACTATTTTTTGAAGTTTTGCACATTATTTCCGTTTGGCATAGTATTGGCTCATTTTTTCTTGATTGCGATACGCTAAAAATTATTTGCTAAAAATATTGAACGATTTGTCAATATACGTTCAAACAATTTTGCTGGTTTAGGGTTTTATTAGGGTAAAAACGGGAGTAATCCTACTCCCGTTTATCTTATTATTACAACCTTATTTTGGTTCTGCTTTTATCCAATTAATTTAAATATCCTGTTTATATTGAGCTTTTTAAAACATTTTTTGCAATTTTTTAAAGATGTTTTATTAAATACTTTAAAGGTTTGAAAGCCAAAAGGGCGTTCTAATTATAGAATGCCCTTTTTTATAAAAATTCTTAAGCTAATTATCTAAGTAAAAGTTCACAAGGTTTAATACCTGTATGTTTTTTAAAAGCGGTACTAAAGTGAGAAATAGAAGAATAACCCAACAGTGCCGACACTTCGGTAACGCTAAGGCCTTTATCGTACAACAAATACTTAGCGTGTTCCATACGCTGGCTCTGATAAAAATCAAATATAGTAGTGCCAAACATTTCTTTAAAGCCCTTCTTTAAGTAACATTCATTTATGGCTACTTTACGGCTTAATTCTTTAATAGTAAGTGGTTCGCCAATATGCTGAATCAATACTTCCCTTGCTTTGGTAATTTTATCCCTATCTGCTGCATTGGCTAAAAATTTACAAACAAATACTTCTTCTTTATCGCCTAACATGCAATCCATGCTATATAAAAGCAAAATTTGTGTTTGTGCATTTATAAAAATATTTTCTAAAGTATCAGTATAAGTATGATTTAGTAAGCCTTCAATGGCCATTCTTGTTTTGCCGCAAAGGGGTAACATTTTTGAAAAAGAAGCGGTGTGTGTAAATGACAATACCTCATCGGATATATTGCGTTGTTTTTTGCCCCTTACAAACTGTGTTAGGTACGAAGGTTTAAAACTAAAACTTAAAACATCAATGCTGTCTACTTTTTCTAAACATGTTTTAGAAGCATTCAATTTACAGAAATTGCATTCCGCCTGCTTTTCACGGCAATATACATTTCCGATTACACAAAATTTTAATTCAAGGTAATGTTCATCAGGATTATTTTTTTCATAATGGTATACTAACATGCCCGTGTCTTCCATATTCCATTGCGAGTCTTTACGGTAGCGTTTAATGGCATAATGAACCGACCCAGGTACTGAACGGTCAATATCCTGCAATACATCCAGTTCATTATAAATGAATGATTGGTTATAGGCAATATTTGATATACTTGTTTGTTGATTCATTGATAAATTTCGATGCAAATATACGCTATTAAAGATTATGTGGGCACGGCTATTTTGCATGTTGGCACCTCTTTGAAGAAAATGACTAATAATTACATTATGATGACAATAATTGTATGCTTTTCATGGGCACATCAACTTATTGAAAAAGTCAATTTTTTTTATATAAATGCACTTATTTTTATTTGTGGAAATCTTTGTATAAAACTATCATAAAACGATTGCTTTAAATAGCCTTAAACACTTGATTTTCCTTATATTTGCACGGATTCGGAATTTAATAATTATAAAGAGAATTTGCCCTTAATTATGAGTACAGAAATTGAAGAAATAATACCGGTAAAAACAGCCTCTGTTACTGGTGGATACGAAGCAGACAGCATACAGGTTTTAGAAGGTTTGGAAGCAGTGCGCAAACGCCCTGCCATGTATATTGGCGATATCGGCGTAAAAGGCCTGCACCACCTTGTTTATGAAGTGGTAGACAATTCTATTGATGAAGCCCTGGCTGGCTATTGCAAAAACATTACCGTAAATATCAACCAAGACAATTCTATAACGGTAGAGGATGACGGTCGGGGTATACCTACCGGTATGCATACCAAAGAAAACCGAAGTGCATTAGAAGTAGTAATGACCGTTTTACATGCGGGAGGTAAATTTGATAAAGGGTCGTATAAGGTATCAGGTGGTTTACATGGAGTAGGGGTTAGTTGCGTAAATGCATTAAGTATCAAACTGCTTGTTACGGTTAAAAGAGAAGGTAAAACATTTGAACAGGAATATTCTAAAGGGGTGCCAAAATATTCGGTAAGAGAAATCGGCACAGCAGATACTACAGGAACAAAGGTTCATTTTTGGCCCGATATGAGCATTTTTACGGAGAGTGTTTATAAAAGAGAAATACTGGAAGGGCGTTTAAGGGAACTGGCTTTCTTAAACAGAAAGATTACTATTATCTTAAATGACCTTAGAGAAAAAGAAGACGACGGCAGTACCTACACCAAAACTTTTTATAGTGAAGGTGGTATTGTAGAATTTGTAGAAATGCTGGATAAAAATGCTAACCGTAATGCGTTGCTGCCAACAGTTATTTATTGCGATGGGCATGATGCCAACAGTAATGTAATGGTGGAAGTTGCCATGATGTACAATACAGGCTACCAGGAGCATCTTTTTAGTTATGTAAATAATATCAACACCATTGAAGGGGGTACACATGTGGCTGGTTTTCGCCGTTCCATTACCAGGGTGTTTAAAAGCTATGGCGAAAAGGAAGGCATGTTTGAAAAAGCAAAAGTGGAGATTGAAGGAGATGATTTCAGGGAAGGCCTGAGTGCCATCATTTCGGTAAAAGTACCAGAGCCGCAGTTTGAAGGGCAGACCAAGACCAAATTAGGTAATAGCGAGGTGATGGGTGTGGTAGATAGTACATTAAGCCGTGTATTGGTAGCCTACCTGGAAGAAAACCCTAAAGATGCAAAAACCATTATTCAAAAAGTAATATTGGCTGCGCAGGCAAGGGCGGCAGCAAAAAAAGCCCGGGAGATGGTACAGCGCAAAAGCGTACTTACAGGTGGTGGTTTGCCGGGTAAACTAGCCGATTGCAGTGATAAAGATCCGCACCGTTGCGAATTGTATTTAGTAGAAGGTGATTCTGCTGGCGGTACTGCTAAACAGGGCAGGGACAGAAGTTACCAAGCCATACTTCCATTAAGGGGTAAAATACTGAATGTGGAAAAAGCAATGGAGCATAAAATTTATGATAATGAAGAAATAAGAAATATGTTTACTGCGCTGGGTGTAAAAATTGGGACGCCCGAAGACCCTAAAGCATTGGACATTTCCAAACTCCGTTATCATAAGCTGATTATTATGACAGACGCTGATGTGGATGGAAGCCATATTGCTACACTGATACTTACTTTTATTTTCAGGTATATGACCGCCTTGGTTGAACAAGGGTATGTGTATATTGCCCAGCCGCCATTGTATTTGGTTAAAAAAGGAAAGGAACAGGATTATGCATGGACGGATGAAGAAAGAAAAGCACTGATTGCTTTATTTGGACAAGGTAAGGATGATAGCGTAACAACACAGCGGTATAAAGGTTTGGGTGAAATGAATGCAGAACAATTATGGGAAACCACTATGAATCCTGTTACCCGAACATTAAAACAGGTAACTATTGAAAGTGCCGCAGAAGCCGACAGGGTATTTAGCATGCTGATGGGCGATGAAGTTCCCCCAAGAAGGGAGTTCATTGAAACACATGCCAGGTACGCCAAAATAGATGTATAAACAATAATGCTTGCAGGCAATTAGTACTAATTTTTGCTAAAACCAATAATTTATGTAGCTTGTAACCTGAAGCTTACTACTTCAATCTATATTTACTAACCATAAATTCTACAAAATGTCAAAAATGTTAACAGCTTATTGCATGAAAACGAAAGAAAAAAACGTTCCATTGCAGGATGCAGTAATAACCAAAACATCCCGTGGCGGATACATGGCCCAGGGTAACGACGGCAAAGGCAACAAAATGACCACCATGCTAAGCGAAGCAACAGCTTTAGAAGCTGTAAAAAATGGTGTAGCTAAAAAAGCCTGGTAATTTATTTGTTAAAAAAATTAAAGGCTACTCATTGGGTAGCCTTTTTGCATTTGTGTATAATTTAAAAATAAAAATCTGAGTAGAAAGCAAAAGAAAGAATTCAATAATTTTATCAATTGTTTTAATGGTTTCTGGTTTCGCACTAAATGGTTTGGCCTGGGCAATTTTACCCCGCCCAACTTTAGCACGTTAGGGTTATTACCTGGATTGAGTTTAATTGTTGGTGGATTTATTTTATTCAAACCTTAAAAATAAAATAGTTTCCCTACATTATTAGTTTCTTCCCTATTATGTAAAAATGTAAGAGATATGGCGTGCTATGAAGTGATATTTCATTACATGAACCAACTATTTTTCTATTGTTATTTCATGCCCGTAAAGCAAAAATATATATACAGTAGTGGGATGTTCTTTAATAATCAAATAACCCTGATAATCAAATAATTGTTTTACTATTTGTTTTTGTAAGATAATTCATAAGCTTCCTGCAGTTGATCCAACACAGTTTCCGGTTGTAAATCATTTGTAAGATAATCATGTAAAGTTTCTCCCAGCCATTGCTGAAATGCAGGCCAGCCACCATACCGGGGACGCACATACGCATATGTTAAGGTATCCATCGTATTCGCAAAAAAATTGTTGGTAAGCGCATTCGCATCATCATTTTTCCAGGCAACAATATTACAGGGCTGCCCCTGTTCTTTTACATACACAGAATTTTGGATGGCTGCACTGCAAAGCCACGCAGCATATCCGGCAGCTTCTTTTGGATGGCTGCTGTTGGCCGATACGGAAATACCGGCACCACCCAACACCACATTTTTTGTCCACGGGGCATTATGATAACTAAGCTTATTTTTTCTAAAAACTTCCCTTGAATAATTGGTGTAACAAAATGCCAGTGGAGAATAGGCAATATCATCTTCCGTTGCCATGTGGTCATACAGTTGGATAGGGTTCCAGTCAAGACTTTTTATGTGGAAATTATCCCGCATGGTACGCATCAGTTGAAGCACCTGTAACCCAACTTCACGGGTAACCAGCAATTGATTGTTCTCTCTAACAGACGAACCAAATTGAGCGGTAAGCGATAAAAAAGTACATAAACAATCTGTAGCACAAAGGGCCGTACCCACCTGTAAATTTTTACTTTTTAATGATTCAGCCAATTCAAAAACTTCCTCCCATATAGTCGGTACCGCATGCTCACCCATAAGGTCCGGGCGACTGGAGGCGCATTGCATGGCTGCATCCACCGGTAATGCCCACTGCTTTTGCTGGTAGTAGTAACTTAAAAAACTGGGGCCCGCAGACTGTTGTTCCAATTGCTGTAATTGTTCGTACGTCAGCAAGTCGTCTAATGGTAACAGGCAACCGGTGTCGTTGGCAACCCCTGCATGCGGATGATCAATAATAAGCAGGTCAAATTGTTTAGCCAATGCAACCAGTGACTGATCTCCAAAATTAGACAGTGACCTTTTTTCCCATTGTACACTTACACCAAACTGTTCTTCGTATACTTTTGAAGCTGCCACCAGCGGATTATATCCCCTTGGATGGTCCCATGTAATTCCTTTTAATGTTATCATGAATATTTGTTCCTTCTTTTATAATTTTTTTTAAACTGCTAAGGCAAGGTTACTTCTTTTTCTCGAGGCTTTTTTTATAAAATGCCTGTATCATTTCCTGCCCTTCCTTTGAATAATAAAATGTATTCAATGCCTCATTTTCTATCCTGATAGCTTCATCAGAAATTTTTCCTGTACTGAGCTGTGTCAATTGTTTAATTACCTGCAAACGGTCGGGCAATTTGTTTGTAAAACCGGCTGCAAATTCATTTACTTTTTCGATAAAACCATCCCTTGGGTAAATATAATTGATTAACCCATGCTGCTGCATTTCTTCTGCCAGCACAGTGCGGCCCGTCATCACTATTTCATTGGTAAGGTTACTGCCGATTTTTTTTGAAAGCCGTAAAGTGCCGCCTCCGCCAGGCACAAGGTTTAGCAGTATTTCGGGTAAACCCATCCTGGCTCCTTCTGCTGCAACAACCATATCGCAGGCCAATGCAATTTCAAAACCTCCGCCAAAAGCATAACCGTTAATGGCAGCAATTAGGGGTTTGCTGTTGCCTTCAATGGCGGCATACATTGACTGCCCTTTTTTTTGAAAACCGGCAAATTCTTCCTGCGTTTGTAATGCATATTCTTTTATATCTGCACCGGCCATAAAGGCTTTGCCGGCGCCGGTTATAACCCCTACAGCAACCTGTTCAGCAGGCGCTTTATCAATCACTCCCAATGCATCAATAATCTCGTTCATCATTTGCGCATTCATAGCATTTAACTGGTCGGGCCGGTTAAATGTTAGCCAGGCAATTTTATCTTTTACCTCTACTAATATGTGTTCGTATAGCATGCCGTTCAAGTATTGTAATGTTTCTAAATATTTTTTTTGGCGAAGGATACTGCCTCTGTTTCTATCCGTTACCAAACTAATTATTTTGATAGCTATTCAATTAGCAAGAGTAGTAACGTTAGGCAACAGGTCTGGAGACCTGCGCCTAATCGGGATTGATTTTTTATCAAGAGTAAGATTTAAATCTTCTCTGACACCTCTAATACCGGCGATTTTTATGGTTCTAATCTTACTCATTTTCTTTTTCTGTTTGTTTTAGTTCTTTTTGAACTATTTCATCCATTGAATTTTGAAGATTTTTATCAGATAGTTTACCCTGACTATAAAGGTCAACCAATGCATCAACAGTCTTTTTGTCGGCATTTGGGATATTATATATTTCGGCAAAAAAATCATCTAAAACATCCTTACCACTTTTTATTTTATTGTCCATAATATTTGATTTATTCAAAGTATTTCCAGTCAATTACAAAATTCGCTATTATCTGTTTTTCCATAATCTCAAGTCCGGATTTATTGTTGCAAATTGGATAAACACCGTACTTTTCAACAAAGTCAAGAAGGAAATAACTTTCCAAGTCTTCAATTCTATGTTCCCAAAAACTCTTTAACATTTCAAAATTTATTACGGTGAATTTAAGTTGCCCTACTTTTCTATAATTCACTAGTCCTAGATTTTTACTCTTTCCTTCAAAGTGTCCAGTAAGTCTACTACCAATGCTATTTGTCTTCTTTTCACTCATTCCAATGTAAAGTAATTTTGATTTTTTGAAGGGATATCGAATGTCGCAGTCGGGTGTGAAAATGAAGTAAAGCCCAACTAAGCCAAACAATGGTTTGATGTTTTGAATTTCAAAAGTCTTTGGTGTTTCAAAAAATATGTTGAATTCACTTGTCATAAGTCTGTTGTGTGTCTTGCAAAAGAAACTGCATTTCACCCAATGATTCGAGCTGTTGCTCTTTTGAATATTCTGAAATATGATCTTTTTGATTCATTTCTGCTATTCTGTTTAATGATTGTATTGTTTCTTATAGGATGGCGCAACTCAAATTTATACGCTATAATCAGCAACTCCAAATACTAAGGCCAACTAAACATTGCCTTCTATTTCCGAACAACCTTTTCCACAGATATTATTTCTTCAGCAATCAACCTTTCAATATCCTTATCACTATATCCCAACGCTGATAAAATTTCTGGCCCGTGTTCACCAATCATAGGAGAGGGTCTTCTTATTTCACCAGGTGTTTCACTCATGCTAAATGGGATATTTGTTACCGTTAGTTTACCTGCTTTGGGATGTTCAATTTCCACAAAGGTATTGTTGTGCTGCACCTGTGGATCATTTGCTACATCAGACTGGTCATTTACCTGTGCTACCCATAAGTCGAGCCCCAACATAATTTCAAGCCATTGTGCAGTTGTTTTGGTAACAGTTGTTTGCTGTATACGATAAAAAATTTCATCCCGTTTATCAAACAACACCTGTGCATCATTGTATTCCAGCAATGAATTATCGCCCAATGCTTCGACCAATTTTTCAAATGGATTCATGGCAATAGCAAGGAAACCATCCTGTGTTTTGTAAGTACCAAAGGGCGCAGGGTTACCGGGATGCGCTATGCCGGATTCAGGCCGTTCAAAATGAACGCCGAGGTTATGTATGGTAAAATAATCCTGCATTTGAAATGCAATGGCAGATGATAACAGATTTGTTTTTATTTCCTGCCCTATGCCGGTTCTTTCCCGAAAAAACAATGCCGCTAAAATAGCATACACGCAATTGAAAGCGTTCACCTGGTCGCACAATGCTGTACCCAATGCTACTGGACCATCCGATTTTTTTCCACTTGTCATTATGGCCCCGCTTACGCTTTGCACCAATAAATCCTGGCCGGGGCGTTTAAGGTATGGCCCGTCGCTTCCCCAGCCGGAAGCAGAACAAAAAATTATTTTTGGATTTATTTTTTTTAAATCTTCATATCCATACCCCAACCGTTCCATTACGCCGGGCCTGAAATTTTCAACCACAATATCAGCTTCTTTCACCAATTTGAAAATGATTTCCCTGCCCTCTTCTTTTTTCATATCAATGGCAAGCGAGCGCTTATTACGGTTCCATGCCATAAAGCAGGGCGACTCATCACCAGCGATCCATTGATTAAAGAAAGTCATACCCCGGTAAATATCACCGGTTCCGTATCGCTCAATTTTTATGATATCTGCGCCTAAATCGCCGAGCATTTGTGTGGCGTATGGACCCTGTAACAACTGCGAAAAATCTATCACTTTTATTCCTTCTAAAGCCTGTTTCATTTATAAAAATTATTTTTAATTTAGTCAATGTTGATATATACTTAGCGCAAAAGTTTGAGCAACTTTGGTGGTCTCTATTTACTTTTTTGCCTTGATGCAAAAAAGTAACAAAAAAAATCAAGGCTGCATAAAAAAAGCTAAAAATTTGAAGGCTTGTCTAAAATGAAATTAAGTTCGATCATTTGTACATGATTGAACTTGGGTGCGACTTACAAGCTAATAATAAAGCCAGGCTTTGGTAACATTATTTCATTTTTTAACGACAAGTCTTCAAATTTTCTTAACGCCTTTTTTATGAGGCCGTCAATGAGTTTGCGTTCACTTTTATCGTTTTGTTAGTTTGTTTATTCAAAATAGCGTGGCAGCGTACACAAACCGCCATCTACTTTTATATCTTCACCTGTTATAAATCCTGCTTCGTCTGAGGCAAGAAAAACAGCCGTCATGGCCACTTCTTCAGGTGTTCCCAACCGATTCATGGCGTGCATGGTTTCACTTTTCGCAAAAAAATCGGGGCCTTCTTCACTGGCCCTTTTTGCATTCATAGGCGTTAGTATAGCGCCCGGCGAAATACTGTTGAACCGTACATTGTATTCTCCAAACTGGCCAGCAAGTTGATTGGTAATAGATAGCATGGCACCTTTTGCACCTGCGTATGCCGTCCAGTTATGCCAGCTACGAAATGCCTGCGTGGAAGAAATATTTATTACCGACCCCGACCTTTGCTTTACCATAAAAGGTAGTGCCGCTTTAATGGTCCGGTAAATACTTTTAAGATTGGTGTCCATTAACCTGTCCCAATCTGCTTCGGGCATTTCCATAATATTTCCACCGATGGCAACAGCAGCATTGTTTACCAGTATATCTATTTTGCCAAATTCAGCAATAGCTGCATTGATTAAATATTCTACATCTTCCCTTACAGCTACATCACATTGCACGGCACGGATGATTGCCCCGGTTTTTTTTATTCTTTCAGCTTCAGCGATGCCTTTTATTTCATCAATGTCTGCCATAAATACAATGGCACCCTCTTTTGCAAAGGCTTCACTTATTGCGAGCCCGATACCATTTGCGGCACCTGTGATGATGGCTACTTTATTGTTCAGTCTCATGAATGGTTTTTGTTGATTTTTTATTTAACCAATAACTTTCGATTTCTTCCAGGCTCTTGCCCTTTGTTTCCGGAATAATTTTTACCGAAAGGTACAATGCAGGTGTAGTTAACAAAGCAAACAACCAAAAGGTTCCTGCAGGGCCAAGCTTTTCCAACAAGATGGGGGTTAGCTGGCCTACCAGTGCGGTACCAATCCATAATGAGAATGTTGCAACAGACATGGCCTGTCCACGGATTTTTGCAGGAAAGATTTCTGATAGTAAAACCCATATAACCGGTCCATAGGAAAATGCAAAGCAGGCAATAAAAAAAAGGATGCAGACTAGCAGCAGGTAAGCGTTGCTGTTATTAAAATAAAATAATAGCCCAACAATCACCAGCGAGGAGATGATACCAATAACACCCGTAATCAATAATGGCCTTCTGCCAAGAAGGTCAATTTTCCAGATGGCGATAAGGGTAAACAATACATTTACCAGGCCGATAATTACCTGTCCGCCCAATGCATCTGCCCTGGCAAGCCCTGCTTTTTCCATAATACCGGGGCCATAATAAATAATAGCATTGATGCCACATACCTGTGTTAGAACAGCGAGTGAAATGCCGATGAACATAGGCAGCCGGAAACTACCCTTGAATGCAATTGCCAATCCACCGCTTTCCCTTTTTAAATTTGTTTTGATGTCGCTGATTTCTTTTTGTGCTTCGGCATCCGGTACAATTTTTTGCAGCACCTGCAGTGCTTTTGCTTCATTGCCTTTTATGGTAAGCCATCTCGGGCTTTCTGGTACAAACTGCAATAAAAATAAAAATATCAAGGCAGGTAATGCAGAAGTTCCAAGCATTATCCTCCACACTTCGCTTACCATAATTTTATGGATAAGGCTAGTTGTTTGTGCTAAGTTTTCTGAATGTGAAATTTTAAGCAACCAGGCATTGCTGAAATAAGAAAGCAAAATACCAATGGTGATAGCAAATTGGTACAGAGCCACCAGCCTGCCTCTTTTATGGGCTGGTGATAATTCGGAAATATATAATGGCGATACCATTGAAGCAACACCAATACCAAGGCCTCCAATTAAACGGTAAATCACTAAATCTGCAAACCCAATAGCAAAGGCACAGCCGATAGCAGAAATGCCAAATAATAACGCTGATAAAATTAATACTTTTTTTCTGCCGTATTTATCACTTAAAATACCGGCAACCGCTACGCCCAAAATGCAACCCAATAATGCTGAACTAACATACCATCCTGTACCCACAGCATCCAATTGATATTGGGTACTTACAAAACTAATGGTGCCGGAAATCACGGCCGTATCGTAACCAAATAAAAAGCCACCAATGGAAGCGATGACGGCCAAAGTATTGACATACCTGTTACTTTTTTTTTCAATCATTATTTTCTGGTTTATTGAGCATACAATTGCTTAGCAAAGAGAGGTGTATAATTTTATCGGAATGTTTTATATTAATTAAAGGCCTAATCGTTATTATAAATATAGTAAGAGTTGGGGGAATAAAAATCATCTGGTACTTTTAGAAAACGCCTACTCGAATAACCATCTTTTAAATTACCTGTATTGAAACAAAACAAAAGGGAGGGCCTGCCAGGGAACCATGATATTGGCTATTCATAGCAGTGTAACAGATTATGATGTTATGTAACATAAAAAAATAATCACAGTGCTTCGAGCATGAGTAGCTGGATTCATTTATATTTACCCGATTAAATTTATTTTTAGTATACTCAAAAGTAAATTTGTAACGTTTACCATTCTTTAACCAATTCTTAATTGTCTATGAAAAATTTACCCCTGGTATTTATCTATTCTTTACTTACAACTTTTTCTTATTGTCAGCAAAAAACCAATCCTGGTTATGTTCTGCTTATTACGGGCGATACTTTGCATGTGGACTTAGAAGATGAAAACATGAACGATTTATTATTGCAGGTAAAATATAAAAAAGATGGACCGTCATCTACCGTAAGTATTGCTCATCCTGGAGAGGTAGCAGGATTTGGGTATTTAAATGGAAGTGTATATAAATCTATTCGTTTTTCTGATAATGCCTTTGATTCTACTTCAATAAAAAATTATTTTGCAGAACAGTTACTGGCCGGAGCGTATGATTTATTTGCCTATCAACAAGATGGCCAAAAGGTTTATGTGATATCTAATGAAAATCAATACTATGTACTAACAAACACCACCTATACAGGCAGGGGGGAAATTAAGGAAGAAGGGCAATATCAAAATCGACTTTTATTTTTAGCTGTTCAGTGTAATACGCTTCAAAAAAATATAGACGTAATTACATATAACGACCAAAGCCTCATAAAATTTGTTACTGAACTAAATAATTGTACCAACCCAAATAAATCTGTTATTAACTATTATCACAAAGAAAAAAGCAAATTTGAACTTATTGCATTTGCAGGAGCATTGCCAATAAATAACTCTTTACAGATTGGCACCGAAATAATGGCCAGGTTTTCTTATCCTAAACTATCCCATAATGCTTATGTTACTATTGGACTACATTATTCTCAAACACCTTACACTTATACTTCAACTGTTGTTACCCAAAACTGGCTCTATGGATTAGTTACAAAAGATGTTATTTTTTCAATACCCTTTCTGATTCAATATAATTTTTTATCGGGAGGGGTTCAGCCTTACATTGGTATGGGAGCTAGTATAAGCGGATTAAAACAATCAGTTACAAATTATAAAGGCACAACTACCTATAACCGTATTGGTGTTGGACCTGTAGCAGAGTTGGGTATTGAGGCTAAGGTGGTAAACAATTTGCTGATTAAAGCCGCATGGAGATTTGAGGAAGTTCTTCAATACCCGGTTATTGGAGTTGCATTAATTTTTTAATAAGAATGCCTGATAAATTAAGCAATAGCCAGGAATACCAATAACCTGAGCAGTAAAATACTTCCCTTCCTGGTTATTTTTTTGCCGCTTGCAATAAATATAGTTTCCATCTGCCTGCGGCTCGCCATGGAAACTGCCCACCCATCCGTTGCCTGCATTGGTGGGGCTAAAATTTTTTCACCAATTCCCATATAAGTTAATACTGTAATAACTTGCGACTGTTCCAGTTTTTATTTTGTAAGTAATATCGTAAATAGGCTATTTCTTTTATTGCTGGGTTAATAAAAAAACCTTTATTCTTAAAGGGGATGAAGTTTTTTTTATTTACATTTAATGTATTGTTTGCCATAACACCAATTATTAATTAACCGCATGAGCAAACAATATCCATTTTTACTCCGTATAAAAAAATTTTGGAAAGCACTCGGGCCCGGGTTAATTACCGGCGCAAGTGATGTAGATCCTTCTGCTATTACCACGTTTTCGCAGGCTGGTACCCGTTTTGGACTAACTACTTTATGGATGTCGATTGTAGCCTGGCCTATTCTTGCAATATTACAGGAAATGTGTGCACGCATTGGAATTGTAACTGGCAAAGGTTTAACAGCGGTAATAAAAACACATTACCCGCCATGGATATTGTATATTTTAATTGCCTTAAGCTGCCCTGCTTTTTTGTTGAATATAGGAGCTGATATAGCCGCATTAGGTCAAGTCGGCAACTTGCTTTTTCCTGCAATTCCGGCACTGTATTGCAGTATCGGATTTACGGTTTTACTGTTTCTGTTAATACTGGTACTGCCCTTTAAAAAGCTGGCAGCAGTGATGAAATTTATCTGTCTTAGTTTACTCGTGTATGTTATAGCGCCATTTCTATATTCGCAAAATACCGGGTTTATTATCCATCACACTTTTATTCCATCGTTTCATTTCGATAAAGAATTTTTATTGATTGTAACAGGTATAACCGGAGCCATCATTTCTCCTTACCTGTTCTTTTGGCAAGCCTCTTCTGAAGTGGATGCAATGGCAGCAGAAGATTTTAGAAAAAAAAGGAGCAAAAGAAATACTTTTTTGATGATGCGAAAAGATATATTGGCAGGTGCTTTTTTTGCTGTTCTGCTCATGTACTTTATCATATTAACTACCGGCACCATTCTTCATAATAATGGGGCTATCCTTAATATAGATACTATTAAAGATGCAGCCTTAGCTTTAAAGCCACTTGCAGGTAATATGGCTTATGTGTTATTTTCTATTGGAATTATTGGAACAGGGTTTTTGATTATACCTGTACTAAGTGGGTCTATTTCCTATATTCTTACAGAGGCCTTTAACCGTAAATCGGGTTTTAGCAATACACCCACAGAAGCACGGTTGTTTTATGTTATTATTGCCATTGCAATGTGCCTTGGCATTGCAATGAATGGACTTGGAATAAGCCCGGTAAAAGCACTTCTTTTTACAACCGTTTTGTATGGTATTTCGGCTCCGTTTTTAATTGGAATTATATTGCACGTTGCCAATAATAAAATGATTATGGGGGAATTTTGTAACAACAAAATTTCAAATACCATCGGCATTATTTCTTTGTTGTTAATGCTTACAACAGCAATACTGTTGGCATATTTTACATTAGTAAACTAGAACGATAACCACCGGCCAGTTACCTGAGCAGTAAAATACTTCCCTTCCTGATTATTTTTTTACCGCTCGCATGTTTCATTTCAAGGTAATATACATAGGTTCCAGTTGGCTGTGGTTCGCCATGGAAATTGCCATCCCATCCGGCACCTGAATTTGTGGTGCCAAAAACTTTTACACCGTTGCGGTTATAAATACCAAAAGAAATAAGCTGGTAACTATCCAGTTTAAAAACATGGTAAACATCATTAACTCCATCTGCATTGGGCGAAAATGCATTGGGCATATACACATCTTTATATACATGAATAGTAACTGTTGAATTGGCGTTGCCACAACCAACCGTTGATGTAGCATACAAACTATAGCTGGTTTCAACAGATGGAGAAACTGCGGGTTGCAATACCTGGCTTATAGCAACATTGCCTGTAGTGGTCCAGTAATAATTAACAGCCGTGCCTTTTACAGATCCATCCAGTAAAACAGTATCGCTTCCTAAAATTGTTTTATCGGCACCGGCACTTACAACTGGTTTTTTAAAAACATTAATATCAACTAGTGCAGAATCTTTACACCCATACAAATTGGTCAAAACAACTTTATATTGAATAGAGTCTGTTGGGCTTGCAACGGGGTTTGGTATGGAAGGGTTTGACAGGTAAGTGGCCGGGGTCCATGCATATACACCATCACCCGTGGCGGAAAGATTTACGGGAGTACCTTCACAAACTGAATATAATGTATTGGTAAAAATGGTAGTACTCGGAGAAATCCTCATCTCAAAACTATCCAATACAGTACAGCCATAATCGCCGCTACACACTACCGTGTAAAATCCTTCATCTGGATACTGTACATTTTTAATTACGGGATTTGGAGCGGTACTTTGAAATCCATTTGGCCCAGCCCATTTATATGCATAAAAATCAGGTGGTGGCTTTAGTACCAGGTTTTTATCAAGGCAGCCCTGCACTTTCTGCAATGGATCCGGGGTCGCAACAGGGTGTATTGTTACAACTGTTTCTTTTGAGTAGATGGTGCAAGTTGTATTTCCTTTGTTAGTGCGTTCAGCCAGGGACAGGCGGTATTCAATAAGGCTATCCTTTCTGCGTGGAATAAAGTAACTATCAGTAGTGTCTCCAGGAATATCCTGCCAGGTTTTACCTATATCAATGCTGCGCTGCCATTGCAGTACAGGGTCATAATATCCATTACTATAGGTAGCCTGTAAAAGAAGTGGATTGGTATACCCACTGCACAATTCTATATCTCTTATACTTTGGCCATCAATTGTAAGAGCAATTTCGGGGCCAGCTGGTTTTAATGTAATATCATCCACCTGGAAGAAATTTCCACAATCTCCGGATGCATTGCTTGTAATATGAATTGCCAGCGGCTCCGGTATAGCTGGTGTTCTGTAAAAAACACCATATTCTGTCCAACGGGTGGTCCCATCAGTTACAGGTATGTCTCCTGTATTATACGATGCCAATACGGTGCCATTTAAAGCTTCAATAGACAGCGTTACATTGGGTAGTACCGGCACACCTCCACAGGCTGAGCTTTTCATTACATTTGAAAAAAATGCAGCAAACTGGTAAGTAGTACTTCCACATAAACCGCTCACCTGCTGTCTTAAAACATTGCCTGTTACCGTGCCTGCGTTTACAAGCAGATAATTTCCGCCCAGGTCACGGGTGTGGTCACCGGTAAGTTGATATGTACTACCGTCGCATCCAAATAATAAAAAGCTCTCTATAGAATAGCCACCCGGTGGCGGGCAGCCCTGTGCGAAAGTATACGAAGTGCTAAGGTATGGAAATGGTTGAGTGCCGCGGCTAAACGCCATATTTAATACAGGGGCTCCCAAACTGCCGTTCCAAAGTTGTGCGGATAGATTATTGGAAAAACATACCAATAAAACCACGCAATAGCGGGAATACAGCCGGGTGCATACAAACCGCCAAAAACTAAAAAAGCACATGGGCAGGTAATTAAAATTCATTAGCTGTTAAAAATAAATAGAAACCAGTTAGCAGGTTTTGGTTTTTAAAAATACGAAATTGTTGCGATATGATTTTTTTGAAAGATAATCAACACCCAAACATTAACTACTCAATAACCCCAGGTGATTTATTTCAGGCCAAAAATTATAAAATACTTTTCTGCATTTTATTTAAAAACTCAAACAATTCACTCATAGTTTTTACATCTTCCACCACCAATATACCATTTTTACCTACCTGTTTTAATTTAGCTTTATTGGTGCCTTTTTGTAAAAATTGCAGCAGGCCGGTGAAAGTGGTGCTTTGAAAATAGGGCGAGTCGGGGTTGCTTACAAAGAAGCATTTAAGGGCATTATTTTTTAAAAGCATTTTTTCAAAACCAAGTGATACCGCTATTTTCCGGCATCTCACTGTAGTAAATAAATCTTCCACAGGGTCAGGCATTGGGCCAAAACGATCCAGCATTTCTTTATGAAATTCATTCAGGTCGTTTTCATTTTCACAGTTATCCAGCCTGCTGTATAAACTCAATCTTTCAGTAACACTTTCTACATAACTATCTGGGATCAATATTTCCAGGTCGGTATCAATCGTACAATCGCTTACAAAATCATCCTGCTGCTGAATTTCTTCTTTGTACAATTCTTTAAATGATGTCCGTTTTAATTCACGGATGGCTTCGTCTAAAATTTTCTGGTACATTTCAAAACCAATTTCTGCAATAAATCCGCTTTGTTCGCCGCCCAGCATATTGCCAGCACCACGTATATCAAGATCCCTCATAGCTATTTGAAAACCGCTGCCCAAATCGCTGTATTGTTCCAGCGTACTTAAACGTTTTCGGCTGTCAGGTGGTAAGGTACTCATGGGTGGTGCCAACAAATAACAGAATGCTTTTTTATTACTGCGCCCAACCCTTCCTCTTAACTGGTGCAAGTCGCTTAAACCAAACTGGTGTGCATTATTTACAATGATGGTATTTACATTCGGAATGTCAACACCGCTTTCAACAATATTGGTACAAACAAGCACATCATATTTTTTATCCATAAAATCCAGGATGGTATCTTCCAGGTCGTCGCCATCCATTTGTCCATGTGCAAAAGCAATGCTGATATCCGGGCAAAGGCCCTGTATCAATCCTTTCATTTCCTGCAAACCTTTTACCCGGTTATGGATAAAGAAAACCTGGCCACCCCTTTCTGTTTCATAATAAATAATATCACGGATGGCATCTTCATTAAATACCATTACTTCTGTTTGTATGGGCTGCCTGTTAGGAGGAGGCGTATTGATGATGCTTAAATCTCTTGCGCCCATTAAACTAAACTGTAGTGTTCTTGGTATAGGCGTTGCAGTTAGTGTTAGTGAATCTACCGTTGTTCTTAGCTGTTTTAATTTTTCTTTTGCAGCTACACCAAATTTTTGTTCTTCATCAACTATCATTATGCCCAGGTCTTTAAACTTCATCTCTTTACTCAATAAAGAATGGGTGCCGATGATGATATCTATTTTTCCTTCTGCAACTTTTTGTAAGGTTTCTTTTTTTTCTTTGGCCGATTTAAAACGGTTGATATAATCTACTGTAACCGGAAAATCTTTTAACCGGTCGCCAAAGGTTTTAAAATGCTGGTAAGCCAATATGGTGGTAGGAACCAGTATAGCAGCCTGTTTGCCATCGCAACAACTTTTAAAGGCAGCACGGATAGCTATTTCGGTTTTGCCAAAACCCACATCACCGCAAACCAGCCTGTCCATTGGTGAGGGCTTTTCCATATCACGTTTTACATCTTCGGTAGCTTTGCCCTGATCCGGGGTGTCTTCATAAATAAAACTGGCCTCCAGTTCGGTTTGCATATAATTATCAGGACTAAATGCAAAACCTTCCTGGCTCTTTCGTTCTGCATACAGTTTTATCAGATCTGTTGCAATATCTTTTACCTGTTTCTTGGTTTTTTCTTTTAATTTATTCCATACATCGCTGCCCAGTTTGTTCATTTTTGGGATGCTTCCTTCCTTACCGCTGTACTTACCTATTTTATGCAAACTGGAAATATTTACATACAACAGGTCACCATCTTTATACTGGATGCGAACGGCTTCCTGCATTTTTCCACTGGCTTCAATTTTTTGTAACCCGCTGTACACGCCTACTCCATGATCAATATGAGTAACGTAATCACCAGGCTGCAATTCCCGCAGCATTTTTAAAGTAAGTGCTTTGTTTTTGCTGAATGCCTGTTTTAATTTGTATTTATGGTACCGTTGAAATATCTGGTGGTCTGTATAACAAACCACTTTACAATCATCATCAATAAACCCATGATGTATAGAAGTGGGTATGGGAATTACATTTATTTCTGCCTTAAGATCAGTAAATATTATATGCAGCCTTTCAAGCTGTTTGGGGTTATCTGCAAATAAGTAAATGTTATATTTTTTTGCTTCATACTGTTTTAAATCTTTTATTAAAAGATCAAATTGGCGGTTAAAAGAGGGTTGTTCTTTAATATGAAAAACCAATTTTTTTAATCCTTCTTCAGAAGGTAATGTTTTTGAAAAAAATGGTTTGTGCGATATTTCAATAATGTTTCTTTTGTTGATCTGTGCTTCAAGTATGGCTGCTTTTACAAAATCATTTTCATTTACATCAAGCCTTTCATTTATTTCACCTTCATCATCTGCCAGTTGCTTTTTATCAGCTTTTATATCTTTTGCAATGTCTAAAAATAAGGTTACATCTTCTTCCTGCTGTTCAATTTTTTCTTTAATAAATTGCCAGTCTTCTGTCCATACCACTGTGTTTTCTGGTAAAAATTCCAGTAACGAAACACGCTCACCGGTTTCAAAGTGTGTTTCTACATTGGGTATAATATTTACCTGCAATAATTTTCGCTCGCTTAATTGCGATTCAGGATCAAAAAGCCGTATGCTGTCTACCTCATTACCAAACAGCTCAATCCTGTAGGGTTTTTCATTACCAAAAGAATAGATATCCAGTATACCGCCTCTTACCGCAAATTGCCCCGGTTCATACACAAAATCAGTCCGCTCAAAACCGTAATCAACAAACCGCGAAAGAATATCATTTACTTCAATTGTTTCGCCCTGTTTGATTGAAATAATATTTTCAGAAAGGGTTTTTGAGAGCACCACTTTTTCAAATAAGGCTTCGGGATAAGTAATGATTATCTTTTTATTAATTGCCGCCAAATTACCTGCTGCCGCAATTTTTGTCAATGCCTCCGTACGCAACATTACATGGCTACTGTTGAGTAACCGGTAATTCTTTTTGTTTTTAAATGAAGCAGGGAAATAAAAAATATCTAAAGCGCCTGTAATATTTTCTAAAGTATTATGAAAATAGGCGGCTTCTTCAGCATCTCTTACAATTACGAGATGATTTAACCTGACCGCCTGAGCGTGGTTGAAAACTGCTGCAATAATGAATTCTGTTGCACTCCCTTGAAGGCCGGAAAGGTGTATATGGCCTGGTTTTGGCAACGAAACCCCTTCCACTATTTGCAAACAGCGGGGATCATTTTCGTATTCTTTCATCAACACTTCCAGGTTCATCCGTCTGCAAAGATATGAGTTGATAATTTTACACAATAAAAAACAGCGGTTGCAATACAAATAGTAACAAATACGTTAACAGGCGTATATACCAGCTATACAATATTTATATTTGGGCTCTTTATTAATAAAGAACTAAAAATTAGGGATAAATTATTTGTAATGAAAAAATGCCTGTATCTTTTTTTATTGTTTTTCGTATCTCTAATTTCAATACAACTTCAGGCACAGGAACAAGCTGTCCGTTTTGCTAATGGTAATTTTATAACAGGCTCTAACATACAAAAGCAAGGCTTTAAAAAGGAAAATATTGAGTCAGCACGTTTTGCGGATAGCTATTATGTAGTGGTGCAGTTTGAAATTTTACCGGCAAAGCAGGTGCAGGACAATTTAAAAAAAGCAGGAATAGAATTGGGGGAATACATTCCCGGTAATGCCTACCTGGCTACCATCAATAAAAATTTTGATTTTGCAACAGCCAGGCAGTACGGTATCAATTCAATCAATATAGTATCTGCCATCTATAAAGTTGGTAAGCAGTTAAACGATTACCAGCAATTAAATGACAAAAAAGATTGGGCACTGATTGCAGTAAATTATTCTGCAACACTGCAAAAAGATATTGTAAAAGCAGCGTTACAAAATGCAGGTGCTGTAGTTGTTGATACAAAGTACGAATCGGGAAATATTATTTTTATTGAAACAGATAAAAAAAATATACCGGCTATTGCTGCATTACCTTTTGTAAACAGCCTTAATTTACAGGCATTAAAAGATAAGCCACTTAATTATAATAGCACTGCTGTACATGGTATTGATGCACTAAATGCGGCGAATGGAAAAAATTTAAATGGCAAAGGCGTAACCATTGGGATAGGTGATAACGCGGATATTTCTACACATATTGATTTTACAGGAAGGGTAATTTTACGCACGCCATGGCAGCCAGATAATCATGGAACGCATGTGTCAGGAACTGCTGCTGGCGCAGGTATCATTAATGTAAAATATCATGGGATGGCTCCCAAAGCTACATTGATCAACCAGCTTTTTAGTGATATTATTACCAATGCACCAGTTTATATTGCAGACAATAATATGGTGCTGAGCAATAATTCTTATTATTCGGGCATTGACAATTGCCCGGGCGAAGGTGCATACGATGTATTAAGTAATTATGCAGATAAACAAATTGGTAGTTACAAACAGTTATTACATGTGGTAGCAGCCGGTAATGACGGCGCTTTATCTTGCGCCGCTTTTCCTGCTTCTTTTGCCACCATTAAATCTGGCTGGCAAACGGCTAAAAACGTACTTACCGTTGGTGCAATGGATGCACAAAATTATACCATTGCAAGTTTTAGCAGCAGGGGTCCCGTTGCCGATGGACGTATAAAACCAGAAATTACTGCTAATGGCTGGGCAGTAGTATCTACCATTGCGAATAATAACTATAGTACAATCTATGGTACCAGTATGGCCTGCCCTGCAGTAACAGGTTCACTATCGTTGATGTATGAACGCTACAGGCAATTGCACGGAGGCGCAAACCCAGCCAGCGATTTAATGAAAGCGCTGGTTTGTAACACTGCGGAAGATTTAGGTAATGCGGGCCCCGACTATACTTTTGGTTTTGGAATGCTCAATGCAAGAAGAGCAGTAGAAGCAATTGACAGTAACCGATATTTTATTAATACAATTTCCAATGGTGGCACTGCTGCTCAAATAATTACTGTACCTGCCAATGCGACGCGTTTAAAAGTAATGTTGTATTGGGCAGATACTGCTGCGGCTCCCAATGCCGCTACATCACTTGTGAATGACCTTGACTTAAACGTCATAGCGCCTTCTGCAGTTATGCACCATCCCATGGTACTAAATCCTGCAGCATCCAGCGTTAATAATGTTGCTATCGAAGGGATAGACCATACCAATAATATTGAACAGGTAATTATTGAAAATCCTACAGCAGGAAATTATACTATTAATGTAGCCGGCTTTGCTGTTCCTTATGGCCCGCAACAATATGTAATCAGTTACGAAATAATACAACCATCCGTTACAGTAGAATATCCATTTGGCAGTGAAACACTGGTGCCCGGCGAAACAGAAAATATCCGTTGGAGTGCTTATGGTAATGAGGGTAATACTTTTAGCATTGAGTACTCAACAGATAATGGATCAAGCTGGACGATAATCAATAATAATGTAGCAGCCGATAGCAGAATATATCCATGGACAGTGCCAGCTATCATCACCACCAACGCACTTGTAAGAGTGAGTAGAAACAGTACTTTATTAAACGGGCAGAGTAATACTAATTTTGTTATTTTAGGGCAGCCTGCAGTAAGCGCCGTTAATGTGTGTGAAGGTGCTGTGCAGCTAAACTGGCCGGCTGTAAGTGGTGCAACCTCTTATAACATACTACAATTAACTGGGGATAGTATGAAAATTATCGGCACGACCATTGCAAATAATTTTATCGTAAAAAATTTAAATAAGAATGTAACAACGTGGTTAGGGGTAGCTGCAAAAAATGGAACATTATCAGGCAGACGTTCCATATCGGTAAGAGCGTTACCAAACAGCGGCCCATGTGCGCTTACAGCTTTTGATAATGATATAAAAGTGGATAGTATTTTAGAACCCAATACTGCAAGGCAACATTTTGCCAATGAAGGCAATGCTGTTGCTCCTGTAAAAGTGTTAATTAAAAATTTAGGCACCGTACCGGTAGTGGCCCCATTTAATGTATCATACAGTTATGGAGCAGCACCTGTTACTGAAATTGTCAATACTACTTTAGCAGCCGGGGGCACTTATACTTATACGTTTACAGGCTTATACCCGGTTATTTCAAGCGGATACAAATACAATTTTAAAGCATGGGTCACATTAGCAGCAGATGCCAATCATTTGAATGATACAGCTTATAAAACTGTAAAATTAATTAACAACGACCCCATAACTGTTATGCCGGTTACAGAAGGATTTGAATCAATGGCAGACGCTGATTTTACAAAACCTGAAATGGCGATTGGTGATAACAGGGCTCTTGATTTTACTGCCAGCAGTTTGAAGGGAAGGGCCAGAACCTTTGTTAACACAGGCTTTGCAAGAAGTGGCAATCGGAGTTTAACTTTAGATCAATCACCTTTTAGCTCAACTGCCACTACTGTTGATTCATTTATTGTCAACTATAATTTGGCTTCCTATGCTGCCAGTCAACTCCGGTTTGATTTTTATTATTTTAATCATGGGCAGGAAAATAATCCTAATAATAAAATTTGGATCAGGGGCAGTGAAAACAATAAATGGGTGGAAGCATACGACCTGTTTATAAACCAGGCTATAGTAGGACAATGGAAACAAGGCCATTTTAATATTAATGAAGTGCTAGAAAATGCATTGCCGGCTCAAACCATTACGCAAACATTTCAAATAAAAATCGGCGAGGAAGGATTTACTTCTGCCAACGCAGTTAAGCCATTAACCGCCATTGATGATGGGTATACTTTTGATGACATTGTTTTAGCAAAAGCCGTAAATGACCTTGCAGTAAAAAATATATTATCGCCTGCTAAAACTGGCTGCGGGCTTATAGCAAATAACCCTGTAACGGTTACTGTAAAAAATTATAATAATACCACACTCAATAATATCAGTATAAATTACCAGGTAAATGGCGGAACTATTGTAACAGAAATAATCCCCTCAATTGCGGCGAACCAAAGCCTTGATTATACATTTGCCAAAACAGCAGACCTTTCTGCTTATATTGATTACAGTATTAATGTATGGGTAAACTATTCCGCAGATAATTATGCAGTTAATGACAGCATTTTAAATTACACCTTACATAACTCGCCCGTTATTACAAGCTATCCCTACCTGCAGAGTTTTGAAACCACTGATGGAAATTTTTATACAAAGGGCCTCAATACAAGCTGGCAATGGGGCACACCTGCTAAAACAATTATTAATAAAGCACCCAATGGTATAAAGGCATGGGTCACTAACTTAACCGGTAATTATAATAACAACGAATCATCTTATTTATATTCTCCCTGCTTCGATTTAACTGGGCTGGTAAAACCAGTTTTGTCTTTCAGCCATATTATAGATGTAGAACTTAATTATGATTTTAATTGGGTTGAATATTCTACGGATGGTATTGTTTGGAAAAAATTAGGGAATGTAGCAAGCGGTACCAACTGGTATGATAATATAGTGGGTAACAATTGGAATCTTTCCAATAAGAAATGGCATGTGGCCAGTATTGATATACCAGTAACGGCTACTAATATACGCTTTCGGTTTGTACTAACCAGCGACGAAGGTGTTACCAAAGAAGGTATTGGTTTGGATGATATAAGCGTACATGAAAAGAGCGATGTGCCTACCAGTAACATCGTTACAAATGTGGATATTCCTTCGGTAACAGGGAATAGCTGGGTTCCGTTTAATATAGGCAACCAGTCGACAGGTCCCTGGTATGTATTGGCAGAAATAAACCCAAATGGGCAAGATCTTGGAAAGGTTGACTTAGCACTGTATTCAAATACAACAGGGTCTGTTAGAAATAATAATAATCAATATTACCTTGATCGGAATTTTGTTATTCATCCGGCAAATCCGCCAACAGGAAATGTTGGCGTAAGATTATATTTTACAGCTGCCGAAGCTGACTCATTGATCAATGCAAGCAATTGTTCATCCTGCATAAAACCTGCAGATGCTTATGAACTTGGTGTAACAAAATACAGTGGAACCATGGCAGAAGAAAATGGTACACTTGATGATGATGTATATGGCTTTTTTCAATATTTCACCCCTGCTAATACCGCCATCATACCACACGGAAATGGTTATTATGCTGAGTTTACGGTAAACAGTTTTAGTGAGTTTTGGTTTAATAATGGCGGAGCAAATAGTTCGCAGCCATTATTATTAACCCTGTTTGCTTTTGAGGCTTCAAAACAATCCGGTAAAGCTTTGCTTGGCTGGAAAACCAAAAAAGAAATAAATACTGCAAAATTTTTTATTGAAAGAAGTAAAGATGGAAGAAATTTCACCAGCCTTGGTAGTATAACAGCCAATAGTATCAATGGGGAGGGCCAATATAATTTTACCGATATACAACCTTTTTCAAGTATCAATTACTACCGGCTTAAAATGGTTCAAAGAAATGGTGTGTACACCTACTCTGATATCAGAAAATTAGATTTCAGTAACAAAGGGGATGATATTTTAATTTATCCTAACCCGGTAAAAAATGCAACCATATCCATATCATCCAGTGCCAATTGCACAAATGCTTTGCTGTACGATGAATCAGGTAAACTGGTAAAAAGTTTTGTTTTGCAGGGAAAAAATAATACGATCAATATTACCGGCATTACCAACGGCATTTACCAGCTAAAAATTATTTCTGCAAATTCCACACATACAGAAAAAGTGCTGGTTCAATAAAATTTGTTTCACACAAAGCTTACAACGAAAACAAAGAATACAAAGTAATGGTTTTCTAACCCAATGGTTATCGGGTATCGTTTTATTATACTGAACAAAAAAATATAAACCCTATGCTGCAAAGGGCGGTTCATTTCTAACTAATTTATTGTTGGGCTGGTTTTTTAGGAGCCTTGTTGAATATAGAAATAAATGTAAAGATGGAAGGATAAATATTCGATTAAAGATATCAGGTGCCGCTCCTTCTCCCAGGGAGAAGGAGAAGGAGGATGAGGTCAAACGAAATACAAATCCGGTCACTATTAGATTTGGCATACATCCAAATATCCTTTGTGAACTTTGTATCCTTAGCGTTCTTTGTGTGAAATTTCTTTGTATCTTTCTTTAAATAATTGCTGTATGGCATTACAACCCTGGCATATCGGTAAAGTTACCCGTATAGAAAATGAAACAGATGATACCAGGCGGTTCTGGATTGAGGTGCCGGAATTATCATCTTTTAATTTTATTCCCGGTCAGTTTGTAACACTTGATTTGCCTATTCACGAAAAGCCAAACAAACGCTGGCGTAGTTATTCTATTGCTTCCTGGCCGGATGGCACCAATAGCTTTGAGTTGGTAATTGTTTTAGATAAAATGGGGGCTGGTACACCATATCTTTTTAATGAAGTAAAAGTTGGGTCTGAATTATTATTGCGTGGACCACAGGGCGTATTCATATTAAAGGAACCTCTTGATGAAGACCTTGTTTTAATTTGCACCGGTACCGGTATCGCCCCTTTCAGAAGCATGGTTCATCATATAAAAAATAATAACATACCACATAAAAATATCTACCTCATTTTTGGGTGCCGTACACAAGCCAGCCTTTTATATTACCAGGAGATGCTAAACCTTCAAAATGAAATGCCCAGCTTAAAATTTATACCCACTTTATCAAGGGAACAATGGGATGGCCATAGCGGCTATGTACATGCTGTATATGAAGAATTATTTATCGACAGAAGGCCAGCGAGGTTTTTTTTATGCGGCTGGAAAGGCATGATAGATGAAGCACGGAAAAGAATTACTGATATGGGATATGATAAAAAACTAATTTATTTTGAAATTTACGGGTAATATTTTATTGTTGTACGCTATACTAATGAGACATTTCACTGTAATAATATTAATTTCTTTGGGGATACTTTCCTGCAAGCAAAAAGTGAAAGAAGTTACTATGCCAAGACCTGACTATTTAAGCGTTTGGTTTTTGCAAAATAAAGACAGCTTATTCAATGAATTTAATCAGCAAGTGCAGACTGAATTATTTAGTAAAAATCACGACACAAATTGGGGTGAGTATGCTTTTCAAAATGGGGACAGTTCTAAATTTATGGGACGTTTCACTTTAGAAGCAAAAAAGTATTGTGATAGTTTGGATGTAACTTTTTTTTACAATAAAAGTACAGACCCTCATATGAGAATCTTACTCTCAACAAACTTTAACAGAAAATATATAAAGGCTATTGATTCAATTTTTGCACCAATACCAAAATCAAACTACTTCATTATTGACAAGTATGAACAGCCAGACACGAGTGCAGACATCTTTTCAATAAATAACATTAATGCCATTGTAAAAGAATTAAGAATTCAACTTACTCCAATAGATCATTTGACCAACTTAATTGTTTATATAAAAGCGATACCTAAAAAGACCTCAATTGACGAAGAACAAAAGGAATTTTTCATACACGAATTATTTGGCGAAGAACTTCTTTTAAAAAAATTAAATATTGTTGAAATAAAATTTACCGACTCAATAATGCCAAACCTTTTAACATTACAGGAAGTTCGTAAGAAACTCAGGTGACGACGTACAAGCGTACAACATAGATGCTCATAGTTGGGCTCTACCTTAAAACAATTAGCAGCAATAATTCTGTTGTACTTCAGTTCGGGGACGAACAAAGTCAAGCTTTAGTTCTTAATATTTATCTTTATCAAAAGGCAGCCAGCAGTTCCGCCTGACGAATATCTTCCCAACCATCGGTAATACCTGCTCGTTATAAGCTGGCTATATTTTGTAAATTTCGTTTTGTTATTTTTACTAACTTGTACTTCTAAAAATTCATAAAATTAATTTGGTCTTATGGGTGCCTCTTCTATGATTGTCTTAATCCTTGCTGCCTTGACATTTTCTTCCATCGCTATTTTAATTGCTAAAATTGTAACAAAGGCTACAACAAACGCACAAAAAGGGCAACCCTACGAATGTGGTATCCCAACACAGGGAAAAACATGGACACAACTAAATGTGGGGTATTATTTATTTGCACTGATATTTTTAATTTTTGATGTGGAACTGGTATTTTTATTTCCCTGGGCAGTAGTTGCAAAAAAGACCGGCTGGATGGCACTTGTAGAAATTGTTATTTTCTTTTTTATATTATTTATGGGTTTTTTATATGCGCATAAAAAGGGGGCGTTGAAGTGGCAATAAAAGCCCCCTCTAACTCCCCCTGAAGGGGAGGACTGAAATGCATAATATGTTAATTACAAAAGAATGATGTTGTTGAAAAGAATAAAATAAAAATTTGTACACTTCAATAAATGACTAATATTTCAAATTATAAAAGGCAGCCCCCTCTAACTCCCCCTAAAGGGGAACCCAAATGCATAGGTTGCTAATTACAGATGAACGAGATTGTTGAAAAGCTTAAAATAAAAATTGTACATATAAATAAATGAGTAACATTTCAAATTATAATGACTCTACAAAAGCCTCCCCTTCGGAGGGAGGTTTGGAGGGGGCTTCCTTCCCCGGTCAAATTCACGAAACACCGGGAGGCGGAATAGTGTTGAGCAAACTGGGTGAAGTCATCAATTGGGCACGTTCTAATTCATTGTGGCCATTGACGTTTGCTACGAGTTGTTGCGGTATAGAAATGATGGCAGTTGCGTCAGCTAAATATGATTTTTCACGCTTTGGATTTGAAGTAGCAAGGGCTTCGCCCCGCCAGGCAGATGTAATTATTATTGCCGGAACCATCGTTAATAAAATGGCACCTGTGTTAAAAAGATTGTATGACCAGATGGCCGACCCAAAATATGTAATTGCTATGGGAGCTTGTGCCATCAGTGGCGGACCGTTTTTTTATAATACGTATTCAGTTGTAAAAGGTGCAGATCATGTGATACCAGTGGATGTATATGTTGCCGGCTGTCCGCCAAGGCCTGAAGCACTTTTACATGCATTAATAAGTTTACAGGAAAAAATAAAAAGCGGGCTTACAAGGGAACAGATTCAGGTTCCCAAACCCGCATCTGGTGGCGATAAATTACACCAGCTTTAATTGATAAGGATACAATGACCAACGAAGAACTAAAAACGAAAATTGCCGAATTGTTACCACAGGCCAGCTTTGATGAATCCGGCCAATGGCTTACCATTAATGTGGCGCCTGCAGAATGGAAGCCGCTTGCTGTGAAACTTAAACAGGATACTTCGCTTTATTTTGATTTTCTTTTTTGTGTTACCTGCATAGACTGGAAGACACATCTTACCATGGTATACCATTTAGATTCTACAAAATTTCGCCACAACATTGTAATTAAATCAATTATAGATGTAGCAAACCCTGCAATAGAAACAGTAAGTGATATCTGGCAAACGGCTAATTTTCACGAACGGGAAGTGTATGAGATGTTTGGGGTAAATTTTATTAATCATCCCGACCTGCGCTTACTTATTTTACCGGATGGGTGGGAAGGGAAAAACCCGATGCTAAAAGATTTTGAAGACCCTGTTAACATGATAAAATTATAAGAATAAACAGACAATAATATTTTGTAACAAAACATAAACGTTCCCATTAAAGGGATAGGGGTATGGTTGAAGAAATAGGTACAACAACCGATGGTGATATCATCATAAACGTAGGGCCGCAGCATCCTGCTACTCATGGCGTATTGCATTTGGTGATTACTATCAATGGTGAAACTATTAAAAAGGTAGAACCTCACCTCGGGTTCATCCATCGCTCTATTGAAAAAATGTGTGAGAGCCTTAGCTACCGCCAATTCATTTATGTAACAAGCCGGATGGATTATCTTTCTTCCCATATCAATAACCATGCTTGTGCGCTTTGTGTAGAAAAGGGTTTGCAGATTGAAGTTCCTTCAAGGGCGCAGGTTATTAGGGTTTTAATGGATGAACTAACAAGAATTGCTTCGCACGAATTATGGTGGGGCGCAATGGCAATGGATCTTGGCGCATTTACTCCATTCTTTCATGCCTTCAGGGAAAGAGAATCTATCAATGATATAATGGAAGAAACCTGCGGTGCAAGGCTTACCATGAATTATATGGTACCCGGCGGTGTAATGCAGGATATTCATCCTAATTTTCAAACAAGGGTAAAGAATTTTATCACTTTATATAAATCGAAAGTTGGTGAATATAATGAGCTGGTAACTGGTAATATTATTTTCCAGAACAGGATGAAAGGGATAGGTTATTTATCTTCAGAAGATGCCATTTCATTTGGATGTACAGGGCCAACAGCAAGAGGTAGTGGAGTTTCGTGTGACACCCGTAAATTGTATCCTTACGAAATATATAACCAGCTTCAGTTTGATGAAATACTGGAAACAGGCTGCGACTCATTTGCAAGATATATGGTAAGGGTAAGAGAAATGAATCAATCTATCCGCATAATAGAACAGCTTATTGATAATATTCCTGAAGGAGATTTTCAGGCAAAAACAAAAGCAGTATTAAAATTACCAAAAGGAGAATTTTACCAGCGTGTGGAAACTGCAAGGGGAGAATTTGGTGTATACATTGTTAGTGAGGGCGGCACCACTCCTTACAGGATAAAATTCCGTTCACCCGGGTTTTCCAATCTTTCAGCATTGGACCATATCGCAAGAGGCAGCAAGTTAGGAGACCTTGTAGCAATGATGGGAACGCTGGATTTGGTGATACCGGATATTGATAGGTAGGGACGGCCCCCTCTAACTCCCCCGGAAGGGGAGAACCGAAATGCATAGGTTTTAGGAGTGATGTTAACGATGCTTTTGAATAGAATAAAACATAAAATATTTACACTTTAAATAATGAATAATATATCAAATTATAATAACTCTTCAAAAGCCTCCCCATCCGGGGGAGGTTTGGAGGAGGCCTCATGCTAAGCTTTTCTACCATATCGAAATCTATAGATAGTTGGCTAAGGGCAACCTTTAGTGATACATGGACCATGGTAATTGAAATGCTGATTGCAGGTATATGTGTAATTAGTTTGTTTGCCATACTTGGATTGATTTTGGTATTGATGGAAAGAAAAGTTTCTGCATGGATGCAGATACGTTTAGGACCCAACAGGGTAGGGCCAAAAGGAATGTTTCAGTCTTTGGCAGACACTATAAAATTATTGGTAAAAGAGGGGCTGACACCTGATGGTGCGGATAAGTTTTTATTTAACCTTGCACCTATTCTTGCAATAATTGTAGCCATGCTGCTGATGGCACCCATTGCTTTTGCAAAAGATTTTCAACTATGGAATATGAATATTGGGGTGCTATATGTATCCGCAGTTTCTTCCATGATGGTGATAAGTATTTTAATGGCTGGCTGGGCAAGCAACAATAAATATTCATTAATGGGTGCCATGCGTAGCGGGGCGCAAATTGTGAGTTATGAATTATCTGCAGGCTTATCTATTTTGGTAGTGGTGGTTTTGTCTGGAAGTTTAAACCTGAATGAAATCATTCAGTCGCAGGCAGATGGCTGGTGGATATTCAAAGGGCATATACCTGTAATTATTGCTTTTATTATTTTTATTATTGCAGTAACAGCAGAAACCAACCGGGCCCCATTTGATTTGGCAGAAGCAGAATCAGAACTCACGGCCGGGTTTCATACAGAATATTCAGGAATGAAATTCGCTTTGTTTTTTTTAGCGGAATATGTAAATGTTTTTATTGTATGTGCCATCGGTGCTACTTTATTTTTTGGTGGCTGGATGCCTTTTCATATCGGTAACTGGCAGGGCTTTAACCATGTGATGGATTTTATTCCATCAAGTATCTGGTTTTTTGGTAAAACATTTTTCCTGATATTTTTAATCATGTGGTTCAGGTGGACATTTCCAAGGTTACGTATTGATCAGTTGCTAAATCTTGAGTGGAAGTATTTATTGCCGATCAGTATGTTTAATTTATTATTGGTTACGGCGATTGCTATATTGGGGTGGTATTTTTAAGGCAGCCCCCTCTAACTCCCCCCGAGGGGGGAGGACAAGAATGTATAGGTTTTAAAATTGACATTGTATAATATTTTCGAAGAGAATAAAATAAAATGGAGTATTTAAATAATGAGTAACAATTCAAATTATAAAGACTCTTCAAAAGCCTCCCCTTCCGGGGGAGGTTTGGAGGGGGCTTCTTCTTATTTAAAAGATATTTTCAATGGCCTGAAGTCATTGGTTATTGGCTTGCGGCGTACATTTTATTATTTTACGCATCATAAAGAAATTATTACGCAGCAATATCCTGATAACAGGGAAACCATGAATTTACCAGAAAGATTCAAAGGTGAAGTGGTGATGCTGCATGACGAAAATAATGAACATGCCTGCACCGGCTGTACTGCCTGCGAACTGGCTTGTCCGAATGCTACCATTAAAATAATTACCAAATTTGATATTACACCGGAAGGGAAAAAGAAAAAGGCTATTGATAAATTTGTTTACCATCTTGAATTGTGTACCATGTGTAATTTGTGTATTGTGGCTTGCCCTACAGATGCTATAAAGATGGCGCAAACATTTGAACACAGTGTATTTAACAGGGCAGACCTGACAAAAGTGTTGAATAAACCAGGGTCGAAAATAAGGGAGGGAGTAGAGTAAGAAGAATGTCTGATGTCTGATTTTTTGATGTCTGATTTTCTTGAACTCATATTGCCATAGTTATTTGTGAAGAATAGAAATTAAATAATAATTATTAAATGAGCGGATCAACAATTATATTTTACATGCTGGCTGCACTTACACTTGTGAGCGGGTTGCTTGCAGTTACTACAAGGCAGATTTTTCGTGCGGCCATTTTCCTATTGTTTTCGTTGATTGGAATTGCGGGATTATTTTTCTGGATGCAATATGACTTTATTGCTGCTGTACAAATTGTGGTATATGTAGGTGGTATTACTGTGCTCATTATCTTCTCCATTTTCTTAACACAGCAGGCAGGGGATTTATTACCCAAACAAAAAATAGGCAGGCAGGTATTTTCAGCATTGGCAGCTTTTTGCGGATTTGCATTAATCATGCTTCAATTGTACCAGCATACTTTTAATACAACAACAGAACAGCCTGTTGAACCTTCGGTAGCCAATATAGGTAATCAAATGCTGGGGGTTGGTGAAAATGGATTTGCATTACCCTTTGAAGTAGTGAGTATATTATTACTGGCTGCATTGATTGGCTGCATTGTAATTGCTTTACGTTCAAAACCCGCAACAGCATGATGGAACCAGGTTTATATCATTTATTGTTTGTCAGTACCGCTTTGTTTTTTATAGGTGTGTATGGTTTTTTTACAAGAAGAAACCTGGTTACTATGCTGATGAGTATTGAGCTGATATTAAATAGCGTAAACATTAATTTTATAGCATTCAATAAATATCTATGGCCACACAAAATGGATGGATTGTTCTTTTCAATTTTTGTAATTGCAATAGCTGCCGCAGAAGCAGCAGTAGCCATTGCTATCATTATTAATTTATACAGGAGCCATCAATCTATTGATGTAGAGCGAGCAGAAGAAATGAAATTTTAAATAATAAATAAAAAATATGCCATTTTAAAAGTATAGAAAACATGAATATTGTTTTTATAACAATAAAATTCTATACCAAAATTGAAACATGCCAAATACAATCTTAATAGCATTGATTCCCTTATTGCCTTTAGCAGCATTTTTGTTGCTGGGCCTGTATGGTAAAAAATATTTTAAAAACTTTTCCGGCATCATTGGTACAACAGTTTTATTGCTGTCAGCAGCATTTGCACTATATACCGCTTATGGTTATTTTTTTGAGTATGGAAAAATAGATGGCATTTATCAAAAATTAGTGCCATTGCAATTTACATGGTTGCAATTTTCGCCAGGTCTGTCGATTGATATGGGTATTATACTCGATCCAATTTCAGTGATGATGCTGGTGGTGGTAACCTTTATTTCTTTGATGGTGCATTTCTATAGTTTAGCCTATATGAAAGGCGATGAAAGATTCCCTGTTTACTACGCATTTCTCGGCCTGTTTACTTTTTCAATGTTAGGTCTGGTAATGGCTTCCAATATTTTTCAGTTATATATTTTTTGGGAATTGGTAGGGGTCTCTTCTTTTTTATTGATTGGTTATCATTATGACAGGCCCAGCGCAGTTGCAGCCTGTAAAAAAGCATTTATCGTTACCCGTTTTGCCGACCTCGGTTTTTTAATTGGTATATTGGTATTGTCTTTTCATGCAAATACTTTAGATTTCAATACACTCATACAAAGATTAACTGTTGACGGAAGTCACGAGCTACATACTGCTTATACTTCTATGTTTCTTGGGGCTTCTGCATTAACCTGGGGAACTGTGCTGGTATTTATTGGCGGAGCAGGAAAGAGTGCATTATTTCCTTTACATATATGGCTGCCCGATGCGATGGAGGGCCCAACCCCTGTATCAGCTTTGATACATGCTGCCACGATGGTAGTGGCCGGTGTTTATCTTGTTGCAAGAATGTTTCCTGTTTTCAGTATGTCTAATGGAGCAATGCATGTGGTAACTTTTGCGGGAATTTTCTCTGCATTGTTTGCCGCAGTAATAGCCTGTACACAAACAGATATTAAAAGGGTATTGGCATATTCTACCATGTCGCAGATTGGGCTTATGATGTTTGCATTAGGAGTTTCGGGTAGTAATTTGGAATCAGGCAGTCTCAATTATTCACATTTGGGTGCAGGCTATACTGCTTCCATGTTTCACCTGTTTACACATGCTATATTTAAAGCCTTGTTATTTCTTGGTGCTGGTTCAGTCATTCACTTTATCCATAGCAACGAAATGAAAGATATGGGCGGCCTTAGAAAATATTTGCCCATTACGCATATTACATTTTTAATAGCCTGCCTGGCAATTTCAGGTGTGCCACCATTTGCAGGTTTTTTTAGTAAAGAAGAAATAATGCTGGCTGCATGGCAGCACAATACAGTGCTGTATTATATAACACTATTTACATCAGGCCTTACAGCTTTTTATATGTTCCGTTTATATTTCAATATTTTTTGGAGCAAGGGAGTCATTGTGCATGGAGAACACCATGGCGAAGGAGGTTTTGCAATGATGCTTCCATTGGTATTGTTGGCTATAGGTGCTGTAGCTGCAGGGTTTATTCCTTTTGGAAATTTTATCAGTGCTGATGGCAAACCGCTTGAGTCTGAATTTCATTGGCAATTTTCCATCGCTCCGGTAGCAGTAGGTTTAGCAGGCATTTTTACAGCAATGTGGTTATATAAAAATAAAAGCAATAAACCGGCAGCCATCGTAACATCCTTAGGCGGATTTTATAAAGCTGCATATAATAAGTTTTACATTGATGAACTGTATTTGTTTATTACAAAAAAAATAATATTCAATTTAATAGGAAGGCCTGCAGCGTGGTTTGATAAAAATATTGTTAATGGATTGGTGAATATGACGGGCAATACGACACTGATTATTTCTGAAAAAATTAAAGGGTTTCAATCTGGTAAAGTACAACAGTATGCTATTTATTTTTTAGCAGGACTAATAGGTTTGGCCGTGTTGTTTATTTATTTGTGGAAGCCAGGGTAATTTTTTAAAGAATAATAGTATAGGCCTACAGTTAATAATGACTTATATAGAATGAAGGCCCTGGCTCCTCTCCTTTGGAGAGGCGGGGGTGAGGTCAGGCAGGCTTTTCAATTATTGAAAAGCTTTTTAAAGAGAAGGGCTCAGGTCTCCTCTCGTCAAGGAGCAGGCAAGCTGAGGCTGAGCAGAATATTCAGATAAATTAAAATTCGAAAATAATTAAATGAATTTATTATTACTGATACTATTGCCTTTACTAACCATAGTTACCATACTGCTGATGCGAAATGCTGCACAGGTAAAGTGGGCGGCACTATTGGGCTCAACAGGGCAATTTATATTAGCGCTTGTTTTGCTATTCGGTTTTCGCCAGGAGAGGTCAGCCGGTAATGAGGCGCAAATATTATTTGAATTACAATACAACTGGTTTCCTGCATGGCATATTAGTTTTCATATTGGCGTAAATGGTATTTCAGTAGCCATGATTTTACTAACGGCATTTGTAGTAATTGCAGGAGTGCTGGTATCATGGAACATAACAAAGATGACAAAGGAATTTTATTGCTTACTCATTATGCTCAGCCTTGGTGCTTATGGTTTCTTTATTTCACTTGATCTCTTTATACTTTTCTTCTTTCTTGAAATTGCAGTCATTCCAAAATATTTACTGATAGGGATTTGGGGAAGCGGTAAAAAAGAATATGCTGCTAATAAATTAGCGTTGATGTTAATGGGCGGCTCTGCGTTGGTGTTAGTAGGTTTGCTGGGCGTTTACTTTGGCAGTTCAGAAAAGACTTTCGACTTGGTAACATTATCCCAAACTCATATTCCAATAGAAATTCAAAAAATTTGTTTCCCGCTTTTGTTTGTTGGTTTTGGCGTATTTACTGCATTATTTCCTTTTCATACCTGGGTGCCGGATGGACACTCTTCAGCGCCTACAGCGGGTTCTATGTTTCTTGCCGGTATCTCCATGAAACTGGGTGGCTATGGCTGTTTAAGGGTAGCTACTTATATTATGCCTGATGGTGCAAAAGAATATGCGAGCATTATTATTGTTCTTTCATCCATCGCCATTCTATATGGAGCCTTCGCTACCATGATGCAGAAAGATTTGAAATATATCAATGCCTATTCTTCTGTAAGCCATTGCGGTTTTGTTTTATTGGGTATTGGAATGTTAACCAAAACAGCCATGACAGGTGCAGTGATGCAAATGGTATCGCATGGTTTAATGACGGCCCTTTTCTTTGCTGTTATTGGAATGATTTACGAACGCACGCATACAAGACAGGTAAATGAAATGGGCGGGCTGTTAAAAGTAATGCCCTTTATAACAACAGTATTATTTATTGTGGGCCTATGTTCATTGGGCTTGCCGGGCCTGAGTGGATTTGTTGCGGAGATGACAATTTTTATGGGCTCCTGGCAAAATCCCGGTACTTTTCATCGCATCGCAACTATTGCAGCCTGTATGTCAATTGTGGTTACTGCGGTGTATATTTTAAGAGCTATTGGGCAAACCGCAATGGGGCCTTTAAAGGAAGGTTATGAAAATTTAACTGATGCAACATGGAATGAGAAATTGGCGGCCATTGTTTTAATTGCCGGCATCATTGCAATTGGTCTAGCACCATTTTGGTTAAATGATTTAGTAAGTCCAGCAACAGAAATAATAATGCAAAAACTGGGTGCTGTACATCCTTAGCTGCAAAGACGGGATTATTTGTATGTAAGTTTTTAGTATCCCCTGGGGGCAATTTTTAAAATTATGCTGAACAATATTTTACTTTTAATGAAATCTGAATGGGTGATTGCCTTCATCATCTTTCTGCTGCTTTTTATAAAAGTGGGTACAGAGATGAAGAATGATCAGCTTTTATCATTGGTACAAATTTTATTGCTGGTGAATTTTATTGCTGGTTTTTTCTTTAATGAAACAGGCAGTTTATTTGGAGGCCTTTTTACCACCAACACTTTGATGGTTTTTCAGAAAAGTGTTTTAAACCTGGGTGTTTATTTAATTTCATTATTATTTTCAGGATGGTTAAAGAAAAGCGAACACATGCCTGAATTTTTTATACTGATGTTATCAGCTTTGCTTGGAATGTTCTTTATGATTTCAAGCGGCAACTTACTCATGTTCTTTTTATCGCTTGAGCTTTCTACAATACCTGTTGCAGCCATGGCTAATTTCGATCTGGAGAAAAAAGTATCTTCAGAAGCAGCTATGAAAATGATTTTGTCATCTGCGTTCTCTTCCGGTATTCTATTGTTTGGTATTTCATTGATATATGGCACTACCGGCACTATCAGTTTTGCAGAAATACCAGCCTTGCTGAATGGTAGTCCTTTACAAATACTGGCCTTTGTATTTTTATTTACCGCTTTTGCATTTAAGTTATCGATAGTACCGTTTCATTTATGGACGGCCGATGTATACGAAGGCGCTCCCATAGCTGTTACCGCTTTTTTATCGGTAATTTCAAAAGGATCTATAGCATTTATATTGATCACTGCATTGTATAAAGTATTTGCGCCAATGCAGGAAGCATGGTATAATATGGTAATGCTGTTATCCATTATTACTATGATAGTAGGTAATCTTTTTGCGTTAAGGCAGCAAAACATTAAACGGTTCCTTGCATTTTCATCTATTGCCCAGGTTGGTTTTATTTTGGTGGGTCTTAGTAGCAATTCAATACAGGGTGTATCTTCTGTTGTTTATTTTATTTTAATTTATGTTTTCTCTAACCTTGCAGCATTTGCTGTGGCAGGTGTTATAGCACAACAAACCGGTAAAGAAAATATTGGCGATTATAAAGGCTTATACCAAACAAATCCATTTATAAGCTGGATACTGGCCCTGGCCTTATTTTCATTAGCAGGCATTCCACCAACTGCTGGTTTTTTTGGTAAACTGTTTTTGATAACAGCGGGTGCATCTAAAGGGAATTATTTTTTTATTACAGTAGCTGCATTAAACCTTGTTATCTCTTTATATTATTATCTCAGGGTTATACGAGCAGTGTTCATGGATAAAAACGAACACCCTGTTGAAAAAATATTGCTTGACCCACCTGTTAAATTGGGAATGATTATTTGTGCAGCAGCCATTTTATTGGTGGGGTTACTGAGCTGGATATACGACTATATTACATCACTTATTATGTAGTAGAAAAATTATGGCTATCAATAAAAATCACGAATTTGAAGAACTGGACGGTGTAAAATGCGGCATCGTTGAAAAGAATGTACTTCCTGGCAGGGTGCAGTTTTTAAAGCAATTGCTGGAGTATAATAAATTTACGGTAATGGTAGTTCCCTCACCACCGCCAAAGGCTGCACCTGTAGCAGTTGTAAAACCTGTAGAAGGAGAAGAAGCGTTACCGGTTCCGCCAGCACCAGATACTGTACCCGAAACATTTACAGTGGGTGTTACCGATTATACTTTTAATACTATCAATGCAATTTTTGGAAGGTTGTTACATACAACCGACGGGCATGTTGTTACACTTGCTTACTGGCAACAAAAAGAATCCGTGAGTCATGATGAAATACCTTATTTTGAAAAGAATTCTGGATAATATATCAACAGTTTTCATTTAAAAGTTATACCCAACACTCGCCCCTGCAGATGGTTGTATATAGCCTTTTCCAATGATTGGCGTAAAACCAATCCTCCAGGAGAAACCGCCATCTTTGGGTTGTCTCCTGTACATGAATGAAGCAGTTCCAAAAACAGCAGAAAGAACCTCAGGGTTTGTGCCGTCGTAAAAGTTGTTAAAAAGGTCTATTTTTCTTCCTGTAAAAGTTACCCCAGCTCCCACTTCAAAAGTATTTGGCGAGCTAGGTTTTCCAAAAATATAATTCAACTGTAAGGGAAATGTTGCTACGGAGTGCGTTTTGTAATTACCAGTATTATTATAATAAGTATCTGATTGTACAAATCCGAGACCAACCCTTCCTCCAAAACCAAGTTGTGATTTTGTAAACCGGCCATCAATATTCGCTGAGAATAACATCCCAGGTCCTCCTAATTCCGCATAAAAACTCATTTGGCCCGGACCAGAAGATTCGTTTTTTTCTTGTGCAATAACCAAGCAGCTAATAAATAAACAGGCAATCAATAATAATGGTTTCATAAATGTAAAAGTTTTATAAGGTAAATGAAATATTTAAAACAGCAGAGCAAATGAAAGATATTTATGCTGCATTGTCTGTTAAATTAACTGATAAGTTGTAAAACTAAATTTTTTACGTCACTTAACGCAATTCTTTCCTGCCGCATATCATCCCTGTAACGGATAGTAACGGTGTTGTCTTCTTTTGTCTGGTGATCTATCGTTACACAAAATGGTGTACCAATGGCATCCATTCTTCGGTAGCGTTTGCCAATAGCATCTTTTTCTTCGTAAAAGCACATAAAGCTTCCTTTACAATCATTCATTAACTCTTTGGCAATTTCGGGTAAACCATCTTTTTTTAGTAATGGAAGTATCGCCAGTTTGGTTGGTGCAATTTTAGCAGGTATACGTAAAATAACACGACTGTCTTCTGTACCATCTTCCTTTGTCCATTTTTCTTCTGCATAAGCAAGGCTCATGATGGTGAGGAATAAACGATCCAGGCCAACAGAAGTTTCTAAAACATACGGTACATAATTGCCATAAGCTTTTCCTGTTTGCGGATCAATATCATTATCAAAATACTGTATTTTCTTTTTACTGTAAGTTTGATGTTGCGTTAAATCAAAATCGGTTCTTGAATGGATGCCTTCCAGTTCTTTCCAGCCAAACGGAAATTCAAATTCAATATCCAATGCAGCATCTGCATAATGCGCCAGTTTTATATGATCATGAAAGCGTAATTTTTCAGCAGGCACACCAAGGCTTTCGTGCCATCTTTTTCTTTCTTCCTTCCAGAAATTGTACCATTCCATTTGTGAGCCGGGGCGAATGAAGAACTGCATTTCCATTTGTTCAAATTCCCTCATGCGAAAAATAAACTGCCTTGCGACAATTTCATTTCTAAATGCTTTACCAGTTTGTGCAATACCAAAAGGTATTTTCATGCGACCCGTTTTTTGCACATTTAAAAAATTTACAAAAATACCCTGGGCGGTTTCAGGCCTTAAATAAATAGTATTGCTTTCTTCTGCTACACTGCCAATTTGTGTGCTGAACATTAAGTTAAACTCCCTAACATCTGTCCAGTTACAGGTTTTGCTGATGGCACATTTTATATTGTTGTCGATAATCAATTGTTTTAAACCGGCATAATCACTGACAGCTAATAAAGCATCCATATTTTTCAGCAAAGCAAATTCCTCTTCTTTTTTTCCTTCCAATGCCAGGGCTTCAGCATATGCCTCAATTAAATGATCAACACGGTATCTTTTATTACTGTCTTTATTATCAATCATCGGGTCGCTGAAATTATCAACGTGGCCACTTGCCTTCCAGGTAGTAGGATGCATAAAAATAGCCGCATCAATACCCACAATATTATCGTGTAACTGTGTCATGCTTTTCCACCAGTAATCACGAATATTCTTTTTTAACTGGGCTCCATTTTGGCCATAGTCGTATACCGCAGCCAGTCCATCATATATTTCAGATGATTGAAAAATATAACCGTATTCTTTACAATGAGCAATGAGCTCTGCAAAATTGTTTGTTTCGTTTGCCATAATGCCGCAAAGATAATGGGATATAAAAAAACCAACTAAAGATTTGAAAGGATTGTTTTTTGAGCCTTAAATATACTTATAAGAAAATAATGTAAAATGGAAAGTGGGGCTTGGAAAATTAATTTACACAGCCATGTTTATCAGGATGGGTTTATGACGGTTGGTTCAGGTTGAGACTGATTTTGAATATTTTTCTTTGCAACCAATATGCCTTTGTAAAGGGCGTCGTTGTCTGTAAGAAATTGCACCAATCTTTCACCAGGGCTCTTGGCAAGCCAAAGCGCTAATTGAATTTCCTGTACATGTTTTGGGGTATCTGTCATGCTGGTTTTATCATATCAAAGGTATGTAGTTTTAAAGAAGCAATCCATTTATGGATATAAGGCCAGTCTAAATCTTTAATCCTGATCAATGCTTTTATATCATCTATCTGCAGGCTACTTTGTATTTGTTGTATCCAGATAATTTTAGAAATAATCAGGTCCTCGGGTGAAACCAGGTATATTTTCAAATCCAGGAAGTCTATTAATTTTTTTCTTTCAAATTCAGCCAAACGGTAAGGCTCATTTTTTAAAATAATAAAGTCGGCTTTGTAGCTGCTTCGGTGATCAATAATATTAAACATTCCACTTTTTGCAATGGCTTCATTTACGGAATCTTCATCGCAATAATATCCCTCTTTAAAATATTCAATCAGTCCCTTTACATCTTTAGGTTGCAAATGAACAATGAAATCAAAATCCCTTGTAAACCTCGGCAGTGAATAAATACTCATTGCCACGCTGCCAGAAAGCATATAAGGAATTCTTTCCTTTTGAAAATAAGCAACTAAAATTTTTAAGAAGTCAATCATTGTGCGGCTGTTTATTCAACAATTTTTATTTCAATTTATCATTCTCTAAATGCCTTGTTGCATCTCTTAAATTCTTCTTCTCAAAATTCTTTTGCAGTGCAGTAGTTAAATCTACACCGGTTTGATTGGCCAAACAAATTAATACCCACAATACATCAGCCATTTCATCACTCAACTCTTTGCTCTTATCGCTTTCTTTGAAAGATTGTTCACCATATTGTCGCACCATTAATCTTGATAGTTCGCCTATTTCTTCCATCAATATTCCAAGATTGGTGAGCTCGCTAAAGTATTTTACGCCAACAGTTTTTATCCATTTGTCAACATCGGTTTGGGCTTGTTTAATTGTCATGTCACTAATTTTATTACGGAAATATTTTATTACACGAATTTTAAGGCACGAATTACACGAATTAAATGAAATACACTAAGTGCTTACGGATTTAAAATACAACTCTTTTTGATACAAATGACTTTTCTCCAAAATTGGCGATGATACCTAATTGTAAGCCGGAAGCTTTCAGGTAATTGATGGTTTGTGTTACAAAATTATTTACAATCATATAAGAAGCTTTTACTTCCAGGATTATTGAACCATGCACTATAAAGTCGGCGTAGTAACGATGTGGTAAAATTATTCCTTTGTATTCAATTTTAAATTCCTTTTCACGGATGTAAGGGATATTTTTTGTTTTAAATTCATATTCCAAAGCATCTTTATAAACTATCTCCTTAAACCCCATTCCAAGTTCCTTATGTATTTCCATACAAATTCCAATAAGCTGATAGGATTGTTCTTTTAAAATAATATCTGTCATATTGGTGGCTTTAATTCGTGTAATTCGTGCCTTAAAATTCGTGTTATTAAAATTAATTCGTGCATAAAAATTCAGTGTAATTAAAAGGCATCATTCTTTCAGCTTAGTATCAATCCAAATCGTTACCGGTCCATCATTAACTAGCGCCACTTTCATATCTGTCCCAAATTTGCCGGTAAGTATTTTTTTACCCAAATCATTTTCTAATTGCTCAATCATTTTTTCATAGGCGGGTATGGCAACAGCTGATTTGCTGGCACGCATGTAGGAAGGGCGGTTCCCCTTTTTTGTACTGGCATGCAATGTAAACTGGCTTACCAATAGTATATCTCCACCAGTTTCCATTATAGAAAGATTAGGAACTTTATCTGCATCATCAAAAATGCGCAGGTTAATAATTTTATTGCTCAGCCAGCTTATATCATCCGTAGTATCGGCATCTTCAATGCCCAACAATACAAGCAAGCCATTATTGATGGAAGCTTTTACTGTATTATCAATTGTTACACTTGCTTCGGTTACCCTTTGTATTACTGTTCTCATGCAATAAAGATAACTACTCATTCTATTTTGTATCAGCAATCAAAGTTTTTGTCAGAAAATTATTTTCAACAAATGCAGTTCCCCATAATTTTTACTATGTAAAAATATCGGGAAAAATTAATCGAAACCGGGAAATATTTTATAAAATGGTGTTGAAAAATCAGCAAATGCAGAGTGCTATTAACTATGGGGATTTATCCACCTGATTTGTCCACACCTGTTAATATTTACCCGTTTGAATGTTCATCAACAACAAATATTTTCGTTAACAGTATTTACAAATTACCTAACCCATCAACCTGCTTCATCTTTATGGCTACACAGAAAAAAATAAATGAGGGCCTTGCTTTCAGCCGCCAGTTTACCAACGAAGCCGTTTCTCCGTATGATATGTTTGAGTATGATTACCGTACCTCCATCATAAAAAACCCCAGTGGCGAAATTGTTTTTCAAATGGATAATGTTGAAGTTCCAAAACAGTGGAGCCAGATTGCAACAGATATACTTGCACAAAAGTATTTTCGTAAAGCAGGTGTACCACAGCCCGATGGAAGCACGGGTAGGGAAACGACTATTAAGCAGGTAGCGCATCGTATGGCACACTGCTGGAGGGTTTGGGGCGAACGGTATAATTATTTTGCTACAGCAAATGATGCACAAATTTTTTATGATGAACTGGTATACTCTATATTAAACCAGGCTTGCGTACCAAACAGTCCGCAATGGTTTAATACAGGTTTACATGAAGTGTATGGTATTACAGGAAAACCACAGGGACATTTTTTTGTTGACCAGGCAGACAGCCAGTTAAAGAAATCAACTTCGGCATACGAACGGCCACAGCCCCATGCCTGTTTTATTTTAAGTGTAGAAGACGACCTGGTAAATGAAGGTGGTATCATGGATCTTTGGGTAAGGGAAGCAAGGATATTTAAATATGGAAGTGGTGTGGGTACCAACTACAGCAGTATACGTGGCGATGGCGAAAAACTAAGCGGCGGTGGTACTTCCAGTGGCCTGATGAGTTTTTTAAAAATAGGCGACAGAGCTGCTGCGGCCATTAAAAGCGGTGGTACAACACGCCGTGCTGCAAAAATGGTTTGTCTTGATTTGGACCATCCGGAAATAGAAGATTTTATAAACTGGAAATCAGGTGAGGAAGATAAAGTTGCTGCATTAATTGCAGCAGGTTACCCGAGTGATTATGAAGGCGAAGCATACAAAACAGTAAGTGGGCAAAACAGCAATAATTCTGTTCGTATACCCAATTCATTTTTTAAAGCGTTGGATGAGGATGGCGAGTGGGAACTAAAAGGCAGGAGTAATGGAAAAGTAATGAAACGGGTAAAAGCGAGGGATCTTTGGAAACAAATTAATTACGCAGCATGGAGATGTGCTGACCCTGGTACACAATACGACACTACAATCAACGAATGGCATACTTGTCCTGAAGGTGGACCCATAAGAGCGAGTAACCCTTGCAGTGAGTATATGTTTTTAGATAACACCGCATGTAATTTAGCTTCTGTAAACCTGCGCCGCTTTTTTGAAGAAAGCAATAATAGTTTTGATGTAAAAGGATTTGAATATACCTGCCGTTTGTGGACAGTTGTGTTGGAAATATCTGTGTTGATGGCACAGTTTCCATCCAAAGAAGTAGCACAGTTATCATACGATTACAGGACATTGGGATTAGGATATGCCAACCTCGGCAGCATGCTGATGGTAAGTGGAATCCCTTATGACAGTGAACAAGCAAGAGCCATTGCAGGTGCCATCACAGCAATTATGACCGGCGTTGCCTATACTGCTTCTGCAGAGATGGCGGGTTTTTTAGGCGCTTTTTCCAAATACCAAGAAAATAAAAAACATATGCTCCGGGTAATGCGCAACCACCGTGCGGCGGCTTACGATGCGCAGGAAGCTTATGAAGGCATTGAAATAAAACCACAGGGCATCAACGCAAAATATTGCCCGGATTATTTGTTGACTGCCGCCATTAAAGCATGGGACGAAGCCGTGCAGTCAGGAGAAAAAAATGGTTACCGCAATGCACAAACAACCGTAATTGCACCAACAGGAACAATCGGTTTGGTAATGGATTGTGATACTACCGGGGTAGAGCCTGATTTTGCTTTGGTGAAATTTAAAAAATTAAGTGGCGGCGGATACTTCAAGATTATTAATCAAAGTGTACCGGCTGCATTACGCAATTTGCAATACAGCGAAAAAGAACTGGAACAAATTGTAAACTATGCCAAAGGGCATGCTACACTGGTGGGAGCGCCTTATATCAATACACAAACTTTATTGGCGAAGGGCTTTACAAAAGAAGAACTGGTAAAAGTAGAAGCGGCTTTAGCAAGTGCATTTGAAACTGGATTTGTTTTTAACGTATATACTTTTGGTGAAGCCACTTTACAACGTTTAGGTTTTACATCAGATAATTATTTTGATTTTGAATGGAGCTTATTGGAAGCCCTGGGTTTTACAGATGAACAAATTGAAGCAGCCAATATTTATGTATGCGGCACCATGACGGTGGAAGGTGCGCCGTATTTAAAAGACGAACACCTGGCCGTATTTGATTGCGCCAATAAATGCGGGCAAAAAGGTAAACGTTATATAAATGCACATGGACATATAAGAATGATGGCTGCAGCACAACCTTTTTTGAGTGGTGCTATCAGCAAAACAATTAACCTGCCCAATGAAGCAACAGAAGAAGAAATTGCGGATTGCTACAGGATGAGTTGGGAACTTGGATTAAAAGCAAATGCATTGTACAGGGATGGGTCTAAATTATCACAGCCACTTAGCAATAAATCGGATAAGAAAAAGAAAACTACCGAAGAAAGTAACGATACTTCAATGGTGGAAAATAACAATAGTCAACTATCAACTAGTAATATTAGCCAGATTGTTGACATGAGCAAACTTACTGTAGATGAATTGCTGGATGAAGTAAGTAAGCGTATGCAGAACAGTCCTGATACGGTTTTGAAAGGAAGATTGGCAAAAATTGTAGAACGTAAAACTTTACCCGCCAAACGTAGGGGCTTTACACAAAAAGCAAAAATTAACGGGCAGGCATTGTTTCTTCGCACCGGTGAATATAATGACGGCACCGTAGGCGAAATATTTATTGATATGGCCAAAGAGGGCGCTACTGTGCGTAGTATGTTGAATTGCTTTGCTATTGCTATTTCCATCGGCTTGCAATATGGTGTTCCGTTAGAAGAATTTGTAGAAAAATTTGTGTTCACCCGTTTTGAACCGGCAGGTATGGTAGATCATCCAAACATAAAGAGCACCACTTCTATTATGGATTTCATTTTCCGTTCGCTGGCATTTGAATACCTTGGCCGTACAGACTTGGTACATGTACTGGATAAACCGGAAGTTGAAAATCTGGGCAACGATAGTTGGGACATACATTCACCTACCATTGGTGAAAGAAAACAGGAGCTTAGTGAAGTAAGGGTAGTGGGCCCGGCTACTTCTTCCCCGGCAGGCAACACACAATCTACCACCGCTAAAGCACAATACGCCAGCGGTAACGATGGTACACAAAATTATATGAAGAGTATGCAGAGCGATGCGCCTTCCTGTAACACCTGCGGCCATATCACCATCCGTAGCGGCACCTGTTACAAATGTTTAAACTGTGGTAACAGCATGGGTTGCAGTTAATACCAAATGGATTAATAAATTAGTCCAGTATTATCTGGTATAATGCCGATGTGATAGCTGTTTAGGACAATGCAATTGGACTATTACAGATATCCAATCGGGTATAAAGAGAATCGTTTCAGGATTACATACATTACAACGCCACTTAATTGAGTGGCGTTTGTGTTTATTCTTTGTGAACCTTGTATCCTTATTTTCTTTGTGTGAAATATAACTTTTATAACAGTATCGTATTAAAAAAGGCTACACAAGTTCAGCTGTAAGTCTCAGACCTATTTATCGGGCATTTAAACAAATACCCAGTAATACTACCCCTCCTCAACCTCCGTTTGTTTCTGTAGTTTTTCTAATTTATCCACCCTTTGCACTAAGGCATCCAGGTTACGGAAATGGATATACGCTTTTCTGTATTTGTTGGCATCAAATGCCGGAGAACCCATAAACACTTCACCTTTTTTAGTGATGCTTTTTGAAATGCCGGATTGTGCGGTGACGATGGTATTATCTGCAATATTTAAATGACCTACTATACCTACCTGCCCGCTGAACATACAGTTTTTGCCAACCTTGGTTGAGCCTGCTACAACGCCATGTGCGGCAAAATAAGTATTCTCGCCAATTTCAACATTGTGGGCAATATGAATAAGGTTATCAAATTTTACGCCCTTGCGTAAAATGGTAGAACCCAGCGTGGCCCGGTCAATGGCACAGTTGGCACCAATTTCTACATCATCTTCAATTATAACATTGCCAATTTGCGGTACTTTTTTATTATCAGCTTCAGGGTTAAACCTAAAACCATCGCTGCCAATTACTGTACCCGAATGGATGATGCAGTTTTTACCAATTTGTGTTTCAGAGTAAATTTTTACACCGGCAAATAGGGTGGTGTTATCGCCAATTACTGCATTGTCGCCAATGTACACCTGTGGATATATTTTTACATTGTTGCCGATGGCGGCATTTTCACCTACAAAGGCAAATTCACCGGCATAAATATCGTTGCCCACCGTGGCGCTCCCTGCAATAAAAGATAATTTGGAAATGCCTTTTTTATTAAGCTTTACTGCATTGTACATTTCCAGTAATGTGGCAAAAGCATTCTCTGCACTCTCTACCCTTATCAATGTTGCAGTAACCGGTGCTGTTAAAGCAAAGCTGTTGTTAATAATCACAATGGATGCTTGTGTGCTGTACAAATACTGCGTATAAGCCGGGTTATTAAGAAAAGATATCGACCCCGGAACACCCTCTTCAATTTTTGATAATTTAGTTACGGTAACATCGGCGTTCCCTTCTATCTGGCCATTGAGCAGGCCAGCTATTTGTGTGGCAGTAAATTGCATGGGTAATATTTTTGTTTGGTTGTAATTAAAAATTTATTGTTGATAGGGTTAGCTGCCTTAAAAGAGAAAATGATTATTATGAAGATAGGTTAAAGGATTTAAACAGGGTAATTTATGAAAGGTCTTTTACGCCAATTTTTTTTTGCCGTTAAGTAGTTGCGGCGTTCTTATTTACATTTTAGGTTATAGCTAAACGTATTGACGCCTTAACGGCAAAAATTTACCTATTTAAAAAGCATCAGTAATTTATGAAATGTCTTTTACTCCAATCATCTGGTTACTTTCCTGGTCCCACACTTTCAATTTAAAACAGGCACTTATTGATTTTAATGAGAGGGTAGTTGTTTTGCAGTTTTGCAATTCAGCAAAATGTTTCATTACTTCCGGCAAGCGGTAAAAAGGAATTTTTGAATTAAGATGATGAATATGGTGATACCCGATATTACCGGTAAACCATGCCATAACCGGATTCATCTTCATATAACTGGACGATTCCAATGCAGCCTTTTCGTACACCCAGTTTTTATTTTCATAAAATTCTACACCAGGAAAATTGTGCTGCGCATAAAACAAATAAGCGCCCATGCCAAAGGCAATTAAAAAAGGTAAAAAAAACATAAAAAACCAGGCCTGCCAGCCAAGGAATATAAACAACAATACAGCAAATGTAAAATGCAGTATCAACGCTATCAGGCTATCATAATGTTTGCGGGGGTTGCTGAAAAAAGAACGCAGGCACATACCAACAATGAACATAGAAAAATAACCTAGTGCAATGGTAACGGGATGACGGACAGCGAGGTAAAACTTTTTTTGAAAAGAAGACATATCCAAATATTTTTTTGTTGTAACAATTGGATATGAGCCAATACTCGCACTGAATAATTTTGAATTGTGGTTGTGGTGATGATCGTGCGACCTTTTCCAGATACTGGTGGGTGAAAGCATGTACATACCAAAAACTGTCATGATAAATTCAGCAACAGGGGAATGGGTTAAGATAGTATGGTGCTGATGATCGTGATAAATAATGAACATGCGTATGAGCAATAACCCTGAAATTAAACTGCACAACAATTTAAGCGCTATAAGGGGTGCAAGTAAAGTTCCGGTAAGTGCCAGTATTAGTAAAACGAGCGTGGAAATTGTATGAAACCAACTTATGGATCTTACTTCTTTTGCAAATGGCTTTGTAGCTAATATCAGGTTTTTACCAATAAGCATTCTTTAAATATTAGATGGCAAAGGTACTTAATTAGAAGACTAATTAAATGTTAACACGTTTATGTTTCCATCTTTTATGTGTCCATAGCCATGTTTCTGGTTGTGCAAGGATATCGGATTCCAGTTTTCGGGTATGTAGTTCTGTTATGTTACCCTCGCCACCGGCATAAGGCGGGGCCAGTAATGTTTCTGCCAGTAAAGTATAATAACCTCTTTTTAATCTTTTTAAAGATATATATACAATGGGGTAATTAATCATTTTTGCAATTTTTTCTGTACCTGTAAAAACAGCGGTATCCTGGTTAAGAAAATTCATCCAATATGCTTTTTCCGGGTTGGGCGATTGATCTGCAATAAAAGCAATGGCATTTAATTCGTTTTTATTTTTTATTATCTGGCGAAAAGTATCTTTCATCGGTATCAGCTTCGATCCAAACCTTCTCCGCATTTTGTAAATAAGCCCGTCAAAATATTTATTTGCCAGGGGATGATAGATAACATATAACTGATGTTTGCAACAAATGCCAAAAGTATTACCTGCCCACTCCCAATTGCCTTTATGCCCCATTACTATTATTAAACTTTTGTTTTCGGCAGCAAATCCACTAAATATTTTTTCGGCAGCAGGGTCAAGGCTGCAATGCTTTAACATAGTATCGCGGCTAATGGTAAGGGTTTTAAAAGTTTCCAGCAAAAGATCACAGAAATACCTATAAAATTTTTTTTGAAGGATGATTATTCCTGCTGGTGTTTTTTCTGGAAAGGCATTTGTTAAATTCTCATTTATTACTTCTTTGCGGTAACCAACAACATGATACAATACAAGGTAAAGCCCATCCGACAGCAGGTACAGTAAAGGAAATGGCAATAACGATAAAAGGTATATAAAAGGGAGTGTTATATAATAGATAATTGCTGACAAGTGAAAATTATTTAGTGTTTAAAAACGAATATAAAATATTATTGCTGATTAATTTTCCTTCTGTTCAAAAGAAGGTATTGTAAATCTGGTAGCCATCGGATTTACAATACGCTCAAAAATATGCCGTTATTGTTTTTATGATACCTTTACAACATGACTTCACAGTTTTTTACTTATAATAAAGGAAAAGTAATGCAGGCCTTGCGTTATCATTTTATAACAAGGCGTGAAATTAAGACAATGATGATTGTGGTAAATTTATTTGCAATTATTTCAGCAGTATTGTTCTTTTCCAAAAAAATATCTCCTGTTGCTTTTTTATTGAGTTCTTTTTTATGGTTTGCATTAATGATTGCCTTTTGGTATATTTTGCCAATGGTAATTTATAAAAAATCGGATACTTTTAAGGATAGGTTTAAAGCAACATTAGGCAATGACAATTTTATAATTGAAAATGACAGGGGAAGCCGTCAATGGTCGTGGAACGAGTTTGTTTCTACTATGGAAAGCCCTCATTTTTTTCATTTGTATTTTGATACCCGTTCTTTTTTTATAGTACCTAAAGATGCTTTTACGGGAGATGACGTAAATGCAGCAAGAAAGATATTAACGGCGAAAATCCACAAATAATCAACGGAGTTTTTTTTCCATAATATGGTGTTTGGTTTTTACTTCTTCAAACTGCCCTCCTTTTATTGCATAACCAAATTTTTCATAAAATCCTATAGCCGTATCCCGGGCATGCATAGTAAGAATTTTATAGCCTTTATCACGGGCAACAGTTTCTGCAAAACTTATAATAGATTCCCCAATACCCCTTCCCTGTAAATTTTTTTGTACTGCCATTTGGCGCAGCCTTATACTATTAATATCAATTTTGGTTAAAATGCAACAGCCCAGCATCTTGTCTTCATCAAATGAAGCAATTAAAATATCATTCCTTTCATTATCCAATTCTTCTTTTGTAAACGTTAGGCCCAATGGTTTACGCAGAATTTGCATTCTAAGCTCAACCATATGCCGATACTCTTTGCTGCCGTGATCTATTTGTTTTAAGCCCATAAATATTGTTTTTTTTGGTTCCTTATTTTTTGCACGGGGTAGCGAGGTGATACAATATACAATTTTTTTTATTCGTGGTTAATTAAACAGCAGGGTTGTTATGGGTTTTGAACCATTATTAATAAGTTGTATTGCACATTAAAGATTTATTTGTTCGTTTCAACTATCAGCGGCAATTTTGTCTTATTCTAAACTTCAGGCGGTTCAACAAAGGGCTATTATGCCTTAATTTATATTTCTTTGTATTTATTACAAAAAGTATATTTTTGCTGCTGATTAACTAAATAATACTACCATGTCAGACATTGCAACAAGAGTAAAGAAAATAATTGTTGACAAATTAGGTGTTGATGAAGCCGAGGTTACCCCAGAAGCTTCTTTCACAAATGATTTAGGTGCCGATAGCCTGGACACCGTTGAACTAATTATGGAATTTGAAAAAGAATTTAATATTTCAATTCCTGACGAACAGGCCGAAACCATTACAACCGTAGGGCAGGCTGTAACTTACCTGGAAGAACACGCCAAGTAATTATTATCTCTTTTTAAATCATTGCAGGCAAATTTTATGAACTTTAAGAGAGTAGTTGTAACCGGACTGGGCGCCATCACTCCGCTTGGTAAATCTGTTGCTGAATATTGGCAAGGGTTGGCTGATGGAGTAAATGGCTGTGATTTAATTAAACAGTTTGATGCTACTAAATTTAAGACAAGGTTTGCCTGCGAGGTTAAAGATTTTGATGCTACTGTTTACCTGGATAGAAAGGAAGCCCGCAAAATTGACCGTTTCTCTCAGTTTGCATTAATTGCGAGCGATGAAGCAGTGAAAGATGCCGGCATCAGCAAAGATAATGTTGATGTAGACAGGGTGGGCGTAATATTCGGTAGCGGTATTGGAGGGTTAATAACCTTCCAGGAAGAAGTAATTAATTTTGCCTCCGGCGATGGCACCCCTCGTTTTAATCCCTTCTTTATTCCCAAAATGATATTGGATATTGCCCCTGGGCATATCTCTATTAAACATGGTTTTCGAGGGCCAAATTATGCTGTAGTAAGTGCCTGTGCATCTGCTACCAATGCTATTATTGATGCGTATGATACCATTCGTTTAAATAAAGCAGATATAATAATTACGGGTGGCAGCGAAGCGGTGGTAAGTGCAGCAGGTGTAGGCGGTTTTAATGCAATGAAGGCGCTAAGCGAAAGAAACGATGATTATAAATCTGCCTGCAGGCCATTCGATAAGGATCGTGATGGTTTTGTGATGGGAGAAGGCGCTGGTGTTTTAATCGTTGAAAGCCTGGAACATGCGTTGGCAAGAGGAGCGAAAATTTATTGCGAAATTGCCGGTGGTGGCGCCAGTGCTGATGCATATCATATTACTGCCCCACATCCAGAGGGCCTTGGTGCACAAAATGTAATGCGTTGTGCCTTAAAAGATGCAGGAATGGATACTGCTGATATTGATTATATAAATGTACATGGTACCTCAACTCCCTTGGGTGATATAGCAGAAACCAAAGCTATCTTAAATGTTTTTGGCGATCATGCTTACGATCTTAATATCAGTTCAACAAAAAGTATGACCGGGCATTGTCTTGGGGCTGCCGGGGCTTTGGAAGCATTAGCTTGCATAATGGCAGTTACAAAAGATATTATCCCCCCAACTATTAACCATTTCATTGATGATCCTCAACTGGATCCAAAATTAAATTTCACGTTTAATAAAGCACAACACCGCACAGTAAATGCTGCCCTAAGTAATACCTTTGGTTTTGGTGGCCACAATGCTTCTGTTATTGTGAAAAAATATGTAGCTTAATTTCTTCTTTGTCAGGAACCTAAGAGGTACATTTTCGTAAATTCATATATTTATTTTTACAGCTATCATTTTTACAGCTATCCAATTCTACCATTTATTTTTTTGTACAAAATATCAATTAGGCTATTTTTTAAAAGTATAGTATCCTGTTTAATAATTATTAATTAATATAGATCACCGGTTTTTGTTTTTCCTGTGCCTCAAAATAGACTAGCCGGCAATAAAATTTCAAAGCCAAATAGAAACAGTTATTTATTAAAACGGCCGGTGAGATTGTTTTTATATTTTTTCATTGCCGCAAATAATATTAATTTCGATTTAACTTATTTTAAATAAATTGGACTTCTTCAAAAATATCTTTACTGGTAATATCAAAAGGAAAGAGTTTAAAAAACAACTCAACAACGTACTTGGCTTTACCCCCGGCAATTTAGATTTATACAAAACAGCATTAAGCCATCGTTCTGTAAGAGAAGGGGCAGATGAAAATAATGAACGGCTTGAATTTTTGGGTGATGCGGTGCTAAGCTCTATTGTAGCGCATTATCTTTTTATGAAATACCCATACAAAGGAGAAGGATTTTTAACTGAAATGCGGAGCAAGATGGTGAACCGGCAACAGTTGAATGATATTGGGATAAAAATGGGGCTTAAAAAAATTACTATTTACAACAAGTTTGACAGCTCATTAAAAATATCCCAGATATTTGGTAATACGCTGGAAGCTTTGATAGGTGCGGTTTACTTGGATAGGGGCTACGACAAAACCCAAACCTGGGTTGAAAAATACATTATATCTACCCACATGTTTATTGATGATCTTGAAGGTATTGAAATTAACATAAAAAATAAATTGTACGGCTGGGCAAATAAAAATGGCAAATCGCTTGAGTTTGCAACACTAGATGAGAAATTTGAAAATGGCCGCCGCCTGTTTACCATTGGCGCCACTGTTGACGGGGAACTGGTAGCACAGGCAAAAGGCTATAATAAAAAAGATGCCAGCCAGATAGCAGCACAATTAGCAGTAGATAAACTCGGATTGTAAATGGCATTTGGTATTTTACAAAAATTTGCACCGTTAATTTTGAAATAACATTATGAATTTTGGCATATTAGGCAGCGGAAGCTGGGGAACTGCATTGGCAAAAATTTTAACTGATAACGGCCAAACAATTTATTGGTTAAACCGCAGCGAAAATGTGATTCAGCAAATAATGTTGCGCCGCCATAATCCCCACTACCTTAGTGGCGCCTATTTTGACACCAAACAATTACAGTTAACTACGGATGCTTCTGAAGTAATAAAAAATTCAGATTGCATCATCATTGCCATTCCATCTGTGTATGTAGAAACTACATTGAAAGTATTGGATAGAAATATTTTTGCCGGTAAAAAAATTATCAGTGCCGTAAAGGGTATTTTGCCCGATCAGACTTTATTATTAAATGATTATTTAAAAAATAAATTTGATGTTGAATTAGAAAACTATTTTACGTTACTGGGCCCGTGCCATGCTGAAGAAGTGGCTGCAGAAAAATTATCCTATCTCACCTTTTCTGGAATTGATGAATTAACAACAACCCACATTGCCAAATATTTTAAAACCGATTATCTTAATACTATTGAAAATACAGATATTTATGGGGTACAGTATGCCGCAGTTTTAAAAAATATTTATGCTGTGGGCGCAGGTATGGCACATGGATTAGATTATGGAGATAATTTTTTAAGTGTGCTAATAGCCAATAGTGCTGATGAAATGGCCGGATTTTTAAAAATGGCGGGCATAAAAAATGTAGAGGTAGGGCATACAGTAAAACGTGAAAATAACTACGCAGCATCTGTATACTTAGGCGATTTGTTGGTTACCTGTTATTCTCTTTATAGCCGGAACCGCACTTTTGGTAATATGATCGGCAAAGGTTATTCTGTAAAATCTGCGCATGTAGAAATGAGTATGGTAGCCGAAGGCTATAATGCCAGTAAAGGTATTTACCTGCTTAACCAAACCATTAAAGCTGATATGCCGATTGCCGAAACAATATACCAGATTTTATGGGAAGGATTTTCTGTAATGGAAGGATTTGGTAAAATAGAATCATTGCTTGTGTAATATAAGATTTGAAAGACTTCTAAAAAAACAAATCAGCAGCAATACCATCCGCAAATAATTTTCCTTCCTTTGTCAAAATAATTTTTTCATTATTGAATGCCAGCTTTCCACCAGCCTTCCATTTCTCGCTGGCTACTTTTAAATCACTCTTAACTTTCTCTCCAAATTTTTCTTTAATGATCTCCAAATTTAAACCTTCCATAGTTCTAAGGGAAATCATGATATATTCATTTAATTGTTGTGTTGACGTTAATACTTCCTCTTCAAACGGAATAAGTTTATTTTTTAAAGACTGAATGTATAAAGCATTATTGGAAATATTCCATTTTCTTATTTTGCCATCAAATGAGTGGGCAGATGGCCCAAAGCCATAATATTTTTTGCCCAGCCAGTAACTGCTATTATGTTTACTTCTGTAACCGGGTTTTGCAAAATTGCTTATTTCATAATGTTCATATCCGGCCAGTTGCATCCAGTGCATCAATAATAAAAATTGCTGCGCTTGTTTTTCAGTGTTCACAGGTTGTTTTTTGTGTTGCGTAATCATTTTATCCAGGGCTGTTTTGGGTTCTACTGTAAGTGCATAACAAGATATATGGGGTATATTTTTTTCAATAACCATATCTACATTTTTTTTCCAGTTATCATTGCTTAATAAAGGAGAACCGTAAATAAGGTCTACAGAAAAATTTGTAAATCCTGCATTTTTTATTTCATCAATGCAGCCCAGGGAGTCTGTTGAAGTATGTACCCTGTTCATCCATATCAATTCCTCTTCAATAAAAGACTGTATGCCTACGCTGAGACGATTGATACCTGCCTGTTTCCATAATGCTAATTTTTTCTGTGTAATATCGTCTGGGTTTGCTTCTAAAGTTATTTCAACAGCATCATTAAAAACAAATTTTTTGCGTAAAACCGTCATCAGTAATTGCACATCAGCTATATCTAAAATGCTGGGCGTACCTCCACCAAAATACAGTGTATCAATCGTCTCGTTTGGCGTTTTGGTATAAATGAATGGGGTAGAAAGTTGCGGGCTTAAGTCATCACCGGCTGTTATAGAATCGGGTACAGGTGTTAGCTTTATTTCTTTCACCAACGCAACAATTAATTCATCTTTTAGTTTCAGTGATGTAGAAAAATGAAAGTTACAGTAATTACAAGCCTGCTTACAAAAAGGAATATGAATATAAATACCAGCCAAGCCGCTTAATTATTTAGTATTTGAAATTTAATATTTAATATTGGTAACAGTTTATAAAAGGAATGCAAAAAAAAAATCAACAGTTAATTTTCAATGCCCGGCTTTCAATTATACTGATTGTACATCTTTGTATTTCTACCTATGCTGTTGCACAATATCAACTCAGGATAGATTGTGTAGACAAAGATAGTACCTTTCAACCGCAGGCATTAAAACTACGCACCAACTTTAGCAGCCAGTTTCAATGCCAGGAATATGTAAATAAATTGCCTGAACTTTTAAATCTAAAAGGATATGCATCAGCCTCAATAGACAATATAAAATATGACACCAATTTTGCGCAAATACAATTATACCTGGGTGTACAACAAAACTGGGTGCAATTAAGAACAGATAGTGTTGAAAAAACTGCCCTTGATGCAAGTGGTTTTAACAGCAAAAATTTCAGTAACAAACCTTTTAATATTAATCAGCTGGGTAATATGAAGAAGGGCTTATTAAATTATTACGAAAATAATGGGTACCCTTTTGCCGCCGTTTTTTTAGATAGTATCTTTTTAAAAGATACAGCTATGACAGCAACATTAATTGTAAAAAAGGGCCCCCTGTATCATATTGATAGTATAAGTGTAAAAGGTAAAATAAAAATTTCTAATTCTTTTTTACAACATTATTTAGGTATACCAAATGGAAGTATTTATAACAAAGAAAAATTGAACCAGGTAAGTAAACGTTTATTGGAATTACCCTACCTGCAGGAACAACAACCATCAGAATTGCTGATGTTAGGCACAGGATCGATATTAAATTTATACCTGCTGCCAAAGCCCAGCAGCCAGGCTAATTTTTTGGTTGGTTTTTTACCTAACAATACGCAGACCGGAAAACTTCAAATAACAGGGGATGTTAATTTAGACCTAAAAAATGCTCTTGGTAATGGAGAAACAATTTTGCTTAACTGGCAACAATTACAACTAAAATCTCCCCGTTTAAATATTGGGTATCATCAACCCTATATTTTTAAATCACCGGTTGGCCTCGATTTTTTGTTTGGAATTTTTAAAAAAGATTCTGGATTTATACAGCTTAATACACTTTTAGGTATACAATATCTTCTATCTGCAAACAAATCAGGCAATCTTTTTATACAAAGGCAAAATAATATTTTGTCGAATTCAGATATTGATACTAACCAGGTAATTGCTACAAAAACACTTCCTCCTAATAGTGATGTTAGTTCAACAAGTTTTGGTATTAATTATAGCTTCAACAATACTAATTACAAGTTCAACCCCATATCAGGTAACGAAGTAATATTGTATTCTTCTGTTGGCTTAAGAAAAATTAAACAGAACAGTGTTATTTTGGGGCTCACCGATTCATCGTTTGATTATGCTACGCTGTACGATTCTATTAAATTAAATGCCTACCAATTTAGAATAAAGGCTAATGCTGCACACTATTTTCCTATTGGAAAAAAAAGCACAGTAAAAGCAATAGCTAATATTGGAATTTTTAGTACTCCGGACATTTTTAGAAATGAATTATTCCAGATTGGCGGATTTCAATTATTGAGAGGTTTTAATGAAGAAAGTATTTATGCAACACAGTACGGGGTTGTAACAGCAGAGTATCGTAGCCTGATTGGGCTTAATTCTTATTTATTTGGATTTGTTGATGCGGGCTGGGTAAAAACCAAATATCAATCGGTGGATGTTTCCAGTAATTATATCAGTACAGGATTGGGATTGCTTTTTGAAACAAAACTAGGACTATTAAATATGAGTGTTGCAATAGGCAAACAAAGCGATGTAAATTTTAATTTAAGCCAGGCAACTAAAATACATTTTGGATATATTAATTACTTTTAAATAAAATCATTTTATTTTTGTACAATAAATTCTTCGTGTTGAAACAGGTTCTCTGCTTATTTTTTTTTATTGCTTTGCCTGTTTTACTTTTTGCACAACAGCCAGATAGTGTTTTAATTAATAAGACACAAGGTGATTCATTGCATAAACATGATACCGTTTTAATAAAAAAAAAGGCAAATATTTTTTTAGTGAAAAAGGTGGATAGTGTTTTGAATAGTAAAGCAGATAGTGTTGTGACTAACAAGGATACGGTAAAAATTTCTTCCCTTTCATTGTATAAAATAGCTATCCAAAATATAATAAAAGATAACAAGTTTCTTAATGCTTCTGGAAAGCCATGGGCAATGATAATTAAGCCCAGGAAGCAAACTGTGCAGGACAGCATATTTTATACGATATTTACAGTAATAGCATTACTCGCCTTTTTTCGTTTTTTTTATGTACGGTATTTTAATAATTTATTCAGGGTTTTCTTTAATACTTCATTACGGCAAGGCCAGTTAACTGACCAGTTATTGCAGGCAAAGCTTCCTTCTTTAGTTTTTAATATTATTTCTGTTATATCCGGCGGGCTGCTAATTTATTTTTTATTAAACTATTTTGAACGAGTTCCGGAAACTGAGCCATTAACGCTAATTAGTATATGTTCACTCTTTGTAGCCGCAATATACCTGCTTAAATTTCTTTCACTAAAATTTACAGGTTGGATTACGGGCTATAAAGAAATAACTAATACATATATATTTATTATTTTTTTGATTAATAAGATATTGGGCATTCTTTTACTTCCATTTATTGTAGTGATGGCTTTTTCCGTTCCTGTTTTAATAAAAGTATCTGCGCTTATTGCTGTTTTATTAACAGCTTTAATGTTTTTGTTACGCTTTTTCCGGTCTTACGGGTTGCTTCAGCACCAGTTAAAAATTAGCAAGCCACACTTTTTTATGTATATCATTGGAATAGAAATAGTGCCTGTTTTATTGATTTATAAGGGATTGATGATTTTATTAAGCAAAAATCTCTAACTTTGCAAAACCATTAATAATCTCAATTTGATATGGGTACAAACGGCGACACAAAAATCGAACAGAAATTGAAAGTGGTTAAAAAAGTACTGATTACACAGCCAAAGCCGGAAGGTGAAAAATCGCCTTATTTTGATTTGGCAAAGAAGCACAATATTGAATTGCATTTTCATCCTTTCATTGTTGTCGATGGCATACCTGCAAAAGAATTCCGAAAACAAAAAATTGAGATAGCTAACTATACAGCTGTTATTTTTACCAGCCGCAATGCTATTGATCATTTTTTCAGGGCATGCGATGAAATGAAGATCAATATTTCTCAGGATACAAAATATTTTTGTATTACGGAATCAGTAGCACTTTACCTGCAAAAATTTATTCTTTACCGAAAACGTAAAGTTTTTTATGGAGCAGATGGCACCAATAAAAACTTATTTGATGTTATCAATAAGCATAAAGACAATGAAAAATTTCTTTACCCCTGCTCCCAATCTTTCGACAACGAAATTACCTCATGGTTAAAGAATAATAATTGTGAATATGCCACTCCTGTATTGTATAAAATTATAAGCAATGATATCAAAGAAATAATTGCAAAAAATTTTGATGTTATTTGTTTTTTCTCTCCTGGAGGTGTTAAAAGCCTGATAGAAAATTTCCCTAAGTTTAAGCAAAATGGTACTAAAATTGGTGTTTTTGGTGCCAACACATTTAAGGCTGCCGAAGAAGCAGGTTTAACATCAGACATACAGGCGCCACAACCAAAAGCGCCAAGTATGGTAAGTGCATTAGAACTTTACTTATCTTCTACAAAGAAAAAATAATTTCCCTTTATATATTTTATGCAAAGCAACTTTATAAGTTGCTTTTTGTTTTAAAATACTTTACTGTTATTATTCTTTACCAGAAGTAACGATTTTATACTTCGATAAAATCATTTAACTTTTGCCCGGCGACATTTTAAATAATTTCATCAATATGCCAAACCATTTTACCAATCATTTAATTAACGAAACCAGCCCGTACCTTATGCAGCATGCGCATAACCCGGTTGACTGGTTTGCATGGGGGGAAGAAGCTTTGCAAAAAGCAAAAAGCGAAAACAAAGTAATATTGGTCAGCATCGGGTATTCAGCCTGTCACTGGTGTCATGTAATGGAAAAAGAAAGTTTCGAAAATGAAGAAGTAGCACTTTTGATGAATAAACACTTTGTAAATATCAAAGTCGACAGGGAGGAACGGCCAGACCTGGATCACATATATATGGATGCAGTACAAGCTGTCAGTGGTAGTGGAGGATGGCCATTAAACGTTTTTTTAACACCTGACGCCAAGCCTTTTTATGGTGGTACTTATTATCCCCCTGTCAGGGCATTTAACCGTTCATCTTGGAAAGAAGTTTTACTGAGTATTGCTCAATCCTGGAAAGAAAAGAAAAATGAAATTGAGGCACAGGCAGAAAATTTAGTAGCGCATATTAATCAATCAGGCAATTTTTTAAAAGCTGGTATTCAATCAATAATTGTTGATGAACAAAATTTGTTTACAATTGAACAATGCCACAGCATGTTTGCTGCTATTATGAAATCTGCTGACAAGGAATGGGGAGGATTTGGAAATGCACCAAAATTTCCACAAACTTTTATTATACAATATCTTTTACAATACCAGCATTTCACCAATAATACAGAAGCCTTGAAACAGGCATTGTTATCAATAGATAAAATATTGCAAGGAGGCATTTATGATCATATAGGAGGAGGTATGGCAAGATATAGTACAGACAATGAATGGCTGGCTCCGCATTTTGAAAAAATGTTGTACGATAATGCTTTGTTAATAGATATTTTGTGCGATGCATGGCAAATAACCAATGTAACAAAATATAAAGAAGCAATACAAAAAACCATCTCTTTTATTAAGGATGAATTAACTGACCCTGACGGAGGATTTTACGCAGCATTAGATGCTGACAGTGAAGGAACAGAAGGTAAGTATTATGTATGGCAAAAGCACGAAATAGACAATATTTTGGGTAAAGACGCATCCCTTTTCTGCGAATTTTTTGATATAAGTGAAACAGGTAATTGGGAAGAAACAAATATTCTGCGCATTTTACAACCAGCAGAAGAATTTACGGCGTTAAGAAAACTTGACAAAAATAAATTTACCTATATTATTCAAAGCTGCCTTCAAAAATTATATACTGAAAGAGCCAAACGCATAAAACCGTCACTCGATGATAAAATTATTTTAAGCTGGAATGCCCTTGCTTTAAAAGCTATTGCTAAAGCCGCAATTGCATTGCAGGATGATTCTTTAAAACAAGTGGCAGAAAAAAACTTTAGGTTTATCGAACTTAAATTCAGGCAGAGCCCCCATTCTTCAGCAATGATGCATACATATAAGGATGGTATAGCAAAATACCCAGCTTTCTTAGATGATTACGCTTACCTAATTGCAGCATGTATGCAAATGTATGAACTGGTATTTAATGATATGTATTTGGAGTATGCCAGGGAGTATGCTTTATATGTAATAGAAAATTTCAGCGATGAAGAAAATATCTTTTTCTTTTTTACAAATCGTCACCAGCAGGATGTAATTATCCGCAAAAAAGAAATTTATGATGGGGCTACTCCTTCTGGAAATAGCATCATGGCAACCAATTTGTCAAAACTCTCGATTATTTATAATAAACCCGAATGGGGGCAAAGAGCATATAAAATGTTATTAGCAATTCTTGAACCTGTTAAAAAATATCCCGCTTCTTTTGGTATTTGGGCTTCATTATTGCAGCAAACGGTTATTGGGCTAGATGAGTTCGCAATAGTCGGTAAAGGTGCAGATATTTTAAGTGGTGATTTATTAAACACTTATATACCATATAAAGTACTAATGGTTTCAACTGTTGAAAATGAAGTATATCCAATTTTGAATGCAAAACCTGCTGGTTCGGCACCATTAATCTATCTGTGTAAAAACTATGTTTGTTTAAAACCCTTTACAACAGTTAATGATTTAAAGTTGCATATAAATAAGTCAATGGAATAATTATAATAAAGAATACAATATTTAAAAACTGTAGGCGTTTTAATTTTGTATATCTTGTTTTTAACATAAAAATAAGCATTACTACTGGTGGATTTTAATAAAAATCAAAATAATCAGTACATTTGCCAATACCCTCAAAGTTAAAACGATGAAGAACAAATCATTATTTTTTGTAGCTGTAACTGCTATAATTGCTTTATCAAGCTGTAATATGCTTGGTAAAAATAAAAATAAAAAAGATGGTGCCTTGCCAAACGACGGGCAGTTGCACGGTGTATCCCCTGCTAAGGGGTGGACTTTGCCGAAACCTCCAGGCATGGTTTATATACCACCAGGAACCTTTCATATGGGGCCTAGTGACGAGGATATAAATTCTTCATATACTGCAAGAAATAAGCAAGTATCTATCAGTGGATTTTGGATGGATGCCACAGAAATTACCAACAACGAATATCGTCAGTTTACCAATTGGGTTAGAGATTCAATTGCTGCAAAGCAAATGGGTTTCATTAAACAAGGCACAGATGGTAATGAGTACATTGATTGGACAAAAGCAACAACTATTAAGTGGAACGATAAAGCAACACTTGAAAAAATTGACGTATTGATTTTTACTCCTGATAACAGGATTTTTAATAAGAAAGAAATTGACCCAAGTAAAATTGTTTACCATTCAGAAACTTTCGATTATAAAGAAGCGGCTAAAAGAGAAAATGCCGGTGTACAGAGATCTAAATTTATTGTAAAGAAAGACATCCCTGCCTATCCGGATTCTTTATGCTGGGTAAGAGATTTTGCTTACTCATATAATGAGCCAATGGCAAAAAAATATTATAGTCACCCAGCGTTTGGTAATTACCCTGTTGTAGGGGTTACCTGGAAACAAGCATCTGCTTTTTCTGAATGGAGAACTCATTACCTTAATGCATATTTAGATTCCAAAGGGAGGGCAACCGAAGCTGATTTCCGGTTGCCAACCGAAGCAGAATGGGAATATGCTGCCCGCGGTGGTCGTTCTCAATCATCTTATCCATGGGGAGGACCTTATTTAAGAAATAAAAAAGGTTGTTTGTTAGCAAACTTTAAACCTGGTCGTGGTAATTATCCAGAAGATGGTGGTTTCTATACCGTACGTGCTGACGCTTATTGGCCAAACGATTTCGGTTTATATAATATGTCAGGTAATGTGGCAGAATGGACTTCTTCACTTTATTACGAAGGTGGTTATTCTTTTCAACATGATATGAACCCCGATATTCGCTGGAATGCGAAAGATACTGATCTTCCACGTATGAAACGTAAAGTTATCCGCGGCGGTAGCTGGAAAGATGTAGGCTATTTTCTACAAACCAGCACACGTAATTACGAGTATCAGGATACATCAAAATCTTATATCGGCTTTCGTTGTGTAATAGATTTGCCGCCGGCAATGAGCAAGCATGGCAAATAAGATATAGTTAGTTTTCCAAAATAAATTAGTTCATGAGAATAACTTGTAATTTATCAAGCTGGTAATATTATAAGCGGTATCTCTTGTATATAAGCATAAAAACAAATAACCCCCTCATTAAACTTTTAAATTTTTAAATTATGGCAGCTGGTCAATCACGCCCCATCGATCGAATTCTTAACATCTTTGTTTCTGCGGCCGCTGTGCCGGTACTACTTGGTGCACTTTTCAAAATCACCCATGCGCCAGGTGCTGATGTTTGGTTAAAAATTGGATTATATACGGAATCAATAATATTCCTTGGCTATGCATTGTTATATGTTTTTGCTCCACCTCCTGAAGCTGCTATGGCAGCAGCTCCGGTAGAAACTGGTAACCCTGCTTTAAAAAGCATGGATAAAATGTTAAGCGATGCTGATATTACACCTGTTACATTAAAAAAATTAGGTGAAGGGTTTCAAAAATTGGGCACTACTGTAAATAACATGGGCGAAATTGGCGATGTTGTAAAGTCAACCGGCGATTTTAGTGCAAAAACAAAACAGGCTACAGAAGCTTTAGGCAGCATGGCTGCTACATTTACAAATACTACTGCTACCATGGCTTCTTTCAACAAAGCATCTGAAAGCTCAAAAGGTTTCCATGAGCAGGTACAGGTTTTAACCAAAAATTTAGGTTCTTTAAATACTATTTACGAATTAGAACTAAAGGAAAGCAATAACCACCTTAAAGCATTGAATGGCTTCTACGGTAAAATGGCAGAAGCAAGTGCGGCAATGATGGGTAGCGTGGAAGATGCAACCAAAGCCAAGGATCAAATTAGTTTATTGGCTGGTAACCTTGGTAAATTAAATTCTGTTTATGGCAATATGTTAAGCGCCATGCAGGTAAAATAATTTACTAATAAAATTCGTTAAAACAATCAAAAGCCTGTAAACAGGTAAATAGTTTATCCTAAAGAAACAAATTCATTTAAACAATTGTAAATCTAACATACTATGGCTTTACCTAAAGAGCCCCGGCAGAAGATGATTAACCTGATGTACCTGGTGCTTACAGCATTGCTGGCACTAAACGTATCAAGTGAAATCCTTAATGCCTTTAAAGTGGTTGATAAAAGTTTGCAGAATTCAAGCTCTAACCTGTCGGCTGCCAACACTACCTTATATGCATCATTAACTGAAAAGCTAAATGATCCCAAAACTGCGGAAAAAGCAAAAATATGGGAGCCAAAAGCTGAGCAGGCAAAGGCATTATCTGATCAGATGAACACATATTTGGAAGGATTAAAGTTGCAATTAAAACAAGGTTCGGATCTAAATCCGGTTGATGGGACATTTAAAGAGGATAATCTTGATGCGGCGACTCGTTTATTTGATACAAAAGGCGAAGGAAAAATACTTGAAAGCAAATTGCTAGCATATAGAGCTGCAATGCTGAACATTGATCCGGAAATTAAGGACAAATTCGAGAAAACGTTGCCGATTGATTTAAAACCCCCAAAAAGTCAGGATGGAACTGAGAAAGACTTTACCAACGCCTATTTTCACATGACGCCAACCGTAGCAGGCTTAACCTTGTTAAGCAAGTTTCAGAATAATGTAAAGAATTCAGAAAACCAAGTTGTTACTTTTTGTCATGAACAAATTGGTGCAGTTAAAGTAAAATTTGATAAAACGGGTGTATTGGTAGGGCAAAGCTCTAATTATGTTATGCCAGGTCAGGAAGTACAAATTACTGCAGGATTAGGAGCATACAGTTCTGGTTCTAAAACAGATATTTCTATTAATGGTGCTGCACAACAGGTCGTAGATGGTAAAGCAACTTACAAAATAACAGCAAGTGGCGCTGGACCTCATAAGGTAGCTGTTTCTGTTCATTATCTTGATCAAGATGGAAACCCTAAAACAGATAATACAGAAGTAGAATATACAGTTGGTACACCAGGCGGTGCAGCGATCATGCTCGATAAAATGAATGTATTTTATATAGGTGTTCCAAATCCTATCACCATTTCATCTGGTTCTGGCTGGGATAAAACAACAGTTGCTATCTCTGGCGGTACAATGACTGGATCA
>JANYGZ010000027.1 GCA_025362235.1 Ferruginibacter sp.
TTTATTGCGCAGGAAAAAAACCTGCAGGACATTCAGCATGCTTTTAATGATATGCTGGGTGAGGTTCGCAGCAAAGAGAGTGATAAAAGCTTAACCGCACAACGCTTACAATATTTAAAAGAAAGAGAAACCAGCCTGAACGATTTTTTGCAAAAAGCAGGTGGACAGTTAAAGGGTCTTGATGAAAGCATACAGTTTACCAGTGTGCAGATTGGCGAAGATGAATTAAAACTGCAGGAGCTGGAAGGAAGGCTGGAAGAATTAAAAAATACGGTAGAGGATAAACGCAAAGTGTTTGATGAAAAGCGCAGCAGCATTGATGGTTTGCGCAGGGAAAACCAAGCCATTCAGCGTAACCAGTTTGATGCAGAAAAGAAAGTAGCTATTGCCGATACCAGTATACAAAATATACAACGCAGTATTGTTCAGATACAGGAAGAGAAAACCCAGCGCCAGGGTCAGCTGCAGCAATTAGAAGCAGATAGAAAGCTGAAGGCGGATGAACTGGAGCAAAAGAAAACAGACCTGCAGCAATTGCAGGATCACCACGAGTTTACAAAAGAACAGATATTTCAAACCCAGAGCATGCTGGAAACGCTGCGTGCTGAGCTGGCAGAAGAGAACCGGAAATTTGATAGCAAGAAGAATGAATATGCCCTGCTGAAAAGTTTGGTGGACAGCATGGAAGGTTACCCCGAAAGCGTAAAATTTTTACATAAAAATACCGCCTGGAACCACGAAGCACCTTTGCTGAGTGATATTATGTATGTGCAACCCGAATACAGAGCGGCGGTAGAAAATGTGCTGGAACCTTACCTGAATTATTATGTAGTAAATAATTTAGAAGAAGGTTTACAGGCAATCCATTTACTGGATGATAATAAAAAAGGAAAGGCCAACTTTTTTTTACAGGATAAGTTAGCGGAGTTGTTGGTGGGGACACCAACCACGGCACACCAGCCCGAAGGAACTATACCCGCATTAAGTGTGGTGGAGATAGACGGCAAGTACGCCAATTTAGCCAAACATTTACTGGGTAATGTTTTTATTGCCGAAGATGAAGACGCTTTGCGTGGATTCGACTCCGCTCACCACAGTAATGGCTCTATATTGTTGGAAAAAACTGGTAAATATGTAAAAGGAAAATATTCTCTCACCGGTGGTAGCGTGGGTTTGTTTGAAGGAAAGAAAATTGGCCGTGCAAAAAATTTAGAGAAGCTGGTGGAAGAGATCAATGCACAGGAGATAATAGTGAATGAATTAAAAGCTACCATCCAGGCTCGTCATAATGAAGTGATTGCTTTTAATGAGCAGTTAAAAGAAAATGCCATTAAGCAAACGCAACAGGATATCAATAACCTCACGAATAATGTGTTTAGCCTGCAAAACAAAATTGAAAACCTCCATCACCTGGAAGAAACCAGTTCAAAAAGAATCGAAGAATTGCAGGAGCAACTGGAAGCCAATCATGATGCTATTGCAAGTACAAGAGAGGAATTGGAAAAACTGAATACGCAACTGGAAGAGTTGACAGATAAAATGCAGGTGGTAGAACAGGATTATGCATCGGCTGAACAGGAGTATAATTTTGCAACAGCAACTTATAATGATGGTAATCTTCAATTTACCAGGCAGCAAAGCAAAGTGGTTTCTTTAAAGCAGGAATTTGAGTTTAAAAGCGGCCAGTTAAACGATTTAAAAATACAAGTAGAGAGCAGTACGGTTCAACTAACTGAAGCGGCTACCAGCATTGGAGAAACTGCCACCACATTGGCCGAATTGGAAACATTGGTTGTTACCATGTTGCTTAATAAAGATATTGAAGAAAAGAAACTGAATGAGGCAGACCAGGCTTATTACAATTTGCGTAATGCTTTGTCGGCAAAGGAAAGCGAGCTACGCCACAAACAAAAATCAAAGGAAACAATCGATCATTTATTAAGTGAAATAAAAGATAAGCTTACTGATCTTAAACTGCAACTGGCAGGAATGAAGGAAAGGTTGCATGTAGAATTTAAGATAGACCTTGATGCCATTATTGATGAACCGCGTACAGGCGATGTGCCGTTGGAAGATCTGCAGGAAAAGAATGACCGCATGCGCAAGCGTCTTGAAAATATTGGCGAAATAAACCCAACAGCAATTGAAGCATACACAGAAATGAAGAAGCGCTACGAGTTTATTATGGAACAAAAAAATGATCTGGTAACTGCAAAAGACAGCCTGATGCAAACCATACAGGAAGTGGAAGCTACAGCCAATCAGCAGTTCCTTGATACGTTTAATAAAGTGCGGGAGAATTTCCAGAAAGTTTTCCAGGCTTTGTTTACAGAAGATGATACGGCTGATATGGTATTGGTAGACCCAACCAACTTAGCCGATACAGGAATTGATATTGTGGCTAAACCAAAAGGTAAACGCCCTTCATCTATCGGGCAGTTAAGTGGCGGTGAAAAAACACTGACTGCGACTGCGTTGCTGTTTGCGATCTATTTAATAAAACCTGCGCCTTTCTGTATTTTAGATGAGGTAGATGCGCCGCTTGATGATGCCAACGTAGGGAAGTTTACAAAAATGATCAAGCAGTTTAGTGAGAACAGCCAGTTCATTATCGTAACGCATAACAAACAAACCATGAGTGCGGTGGATGTAATTTATGGTGTTACTATGCAGGAGCCGGGCGTTAGTAAACTGGTGCCGGTGGATTTTAGGTCGTTGAATTGATAGCACGAATTTGTAAGGCACGAATTACACGAATTAAAAATATAGCCCGGCAATTGCCGGGTTTTTTTGTAGAATCATGCCTCGGCCTGTTCCGTACTGTTAGGTCAAATAACCTGGGAATTGTTGTAGAATTTTTGCCCCAATATTTTTTTTAATTATTAATTTATCCGTCCGCAACAGCATTATGAAGTGGCGGGAATATTGTATATATTTAATAGTTATTATCTTTTTTTACAAACCTTAAAACAAATATTATGGAAGGACAAGCAATTATCATTACGTTAATTTTAGGCGCTATAGCCGGTTGGCTGGGCGGGCAATTATTTAAAGGGAGTGGCCTTGGATTAATTGGTAATATCGTAGCAGGTATTATTGGTGGATTTATTGGCTATTGGTTATTTGGCCTGCTAGGCATCAGCCTTGGCCACGGATGGTTAGGTTATATTTTAACCGCTGGCATTGGGGCCTGTATTTTACTGGCAATATTAAACCTGGTTATTCCACGACGAATTTAATGCTATCAAAAAAAATTATTAAAAAGATACCTGTAAAATTGGGTATCTTTTTTTGTTTGTAAAAGTTTTAATTTTATAAAAATATTTAGCATGACAAACATGGAAATAATCAAGCAAAAAATAATTAACCTGGTGATGGCGATGGATAATGAACAGGCATTGGAAGTATTGCATGATGTAATGCAGAAATTTGGCAATCCTTCTTCAGTAGTTGAAGATGAATTGACAGATGAAGAGTGGAGTGAAATTGAAAATGATATGAAAGAAATTGAGGAAGAGGAAATAAATAAACAAGAAGAAGTTATTGATCATCTAAAACAATGGAAAAATGGCAAGTAGTCAATAATGCCGTTAAGTCGTTTAGACGTTTTTTAAATTTTCTACTTTTCGATAAAGCGTCTAAACGACTTAACGGCAATAAAAAATTAAAACTCCTTATCGGCAAAAAAACTCACTTTGTGTCCGTTGTATCCTTGTTCCCTTTGTGTGAAATAATGTATTTTTGAAAATATGTCTGCAGAAAAAATTTTAAGTGATTGGAAGAAAAAACTCTATAAGCCGCTTTACTGGCTTGAAGGGGAAGAGGATTATTACATTGATAAAGTAATGAATTATGCGGAGCATAAAATATTACCAGAGAGTGAAGCGGGTTTTAACCTGAGCGTCTTTTATGGAAAAGATGCCAGTTGGAGCGATGTGGTAAATGCCTGTATGCGTTACCCCATGTTTGCAGAAAAGCAGGTAGTGTTATTGAAAGAAGCCCAGCAAATGAAGGATATTGACAAGCTGGAAAATTATATAGAACATCCGTTGGCTTCAACCATTTTTGTGGTGAGCTATAAAGAAAAAACACTCGACAAACGCACAAAATTATATAAGCTTATTAAAAAAGATGGCGAGGTATTTACATCAGAAAAAATAAAAGAATACAAGCTGGTTGAGTGGGTAACAGAATATTTAAAGGAACAGGATTTTACCATGTCGCAAAAGGGCGTATTGCTATTGGTAGATCATCTTGGCAACGACCTTAACAGGATAGTGCATGAGATAGAAAAAATAACAGTAAACCTGGGAACCCGTAAAACAATAACGGAAGACGATATTGAAAAATATGTAGGCGTAAGTAAAGAATACAATGCTTTTGAACTGCAGGCCGCTATTGGAAAAAAAGACCTTGCAAAGGCCATTCGGATTATCCAGTATTTTGAGAGTAATCCTAAAGCTGCGCCGATACAATTGGTGTTGCCCGCTTTGTATGGATTTTTTAGTAAGCTCTATATTATTTTTGGTACGGCAGATAAAAGCGAAGCAGCCGTTAAGCCTTTTTTTTACAACAATCCCTATGCGGCCAAAGAAGCCATTGCCACCGCAAAAATGTATGGTTACGAAGGAGTGGAAAGAGCCCTGCTGTTACTGCACCACTACAATTTAAAAAGTGTAGGCGTTAACGATAGTGGCAGTTCTGATGGAAGTTTGATGAAAGAAATGGTGGTGAAAATGATGGGGTAGGAATGGAGTTTGATAGCAACACGGATAGGGCAGATGAATACTGATAAAACTGATTTACCATTTGGTTTTATAAAATCCGCAAGATCCGTCTCAATCAGTGCCATCAGCGTATCTATCAACACAAGGCATCCAATGCTTCCAGTTTATCTTTTGCCAACTGGGTTTTCAACGTATCCAGACCATTAAATTTTACCTCGCGGCGCAGGAATTTTTTTAAAGTGATGGTTATAGGTTCTCCATAAATATCTTTATCAAAACCAAAAATATTTACTTCAATCACTCTCTTTGTTCCGTCAACAGTCGGGCGTACTCCAATATTCATCATGCCGCCCAAATTTTTAATTTTTAGTTTTTCATTATTAATTAAAACAGCGTACACTCCATTACCAGGCACCAGTTTATTTTCATCAGTTATTTGTATGTTGGCTGTTGGGTAACCAATTGTTCTGCCCAGTTTATTTCCGGTAACTACTGTGCCGCTAAAAAAATAATCATAGCCCAAACAATTGGTGGCTGTATCAATATCTCCCTGTAAAATAGCTTCCCTAATTTTGGTGCTGCTGATGGTAATATCCTGTAACATATATACAGGAATTTCTTTTACTTCAAAATGATATTCTGCTGCCTTTTCTTCCAGCAATTTATAATCGCCGCTACGGCCCTTGCCAAAGCGATGGTCGTAACCGATAATGATGGTATGCGGATGAAAAGTATCTACCAAAAAATCGCTGATATAGGCTTCGGCAGTTTGGTTGGCAAAAGCTTCTGTAAAAGGGATCACTACCAAGTGATCAATATTCATTTTTTCCAACAATCCTATTTTTTCTTCCAGCGTATTGATTAGAAATAACGGAGCCTTTTCTTTTGCCACAATCTGCCTGGGGTGGGGATCAAAAGTAATAATAACCGTTTCGCCATCCACACTGGCGGCTTCGCTTTGCATCAGTTCAATGATCTTGCGGTGGCCATTGTGCAGCCCATCGAATGTGCCGATGGTAATAACAGCATTCCGAAACGGGGGTAGTAGTTGTATATTATAGTGAACTTTCATTTTTAGTGGTGCAAAACTACCTGAAAATTTATTAATGGAATATTGGTAATTGAAATTTAGTTTTGCGGTTCAAATATTTTTATGAGCCTTTACAGTAAAAGAGGTGTTTCTGCCCAAAAAGAAGAAGTACATGCTGCTACAAAACACCTCGACCAGGGATTGTTTGCCAATGCATTTTGTAAGATCTACCCAGACTATTTAGGCGGGGACGATGATTATGTGAGCGTGATGCATGCAGATGGTGCAGGCACCAAAAGCATACTGGCCTATTTGTACTGGAAAGAAACAGGTGATATAACTGTGTGGAAGGACATTGCCCAGGACGCCATTGTAATGAATTTAGACGATTTGCTCTGCGTGGGGGTGTATGATAATATTGTATTTAATTCTACTATCGACCGCAATAAAACCATTATTCCGGGTGAAGTATTATCACAGGTGATTAATGGCTCCCAGCAGTTGTTTGATGAGTTAAAAACCTTTGGGGTAAACATTCATTACCTAGGCGGCGAAACGGCTGATGTAGGGGATGTAGTGCGTACCATTGCGGTAAATGGCACTATGACCTGTCGCTTTCCAAAAAATAAAGTCATCAGCAATGATAAGATTAAGGCTGGCGATGTAATTGTTGGCCTTGCCAGTTACGGACAGTCCACTTACGAAAGCGGATACAATAGTGGTATTGGCAGCAATGGATTAACAAGTGCAAGGCATGATGTATTAAGCAGCTATTATGCAGATAATTTTAAAGAAAGCTACAATACCAGTTTAGATGAAGCCGTGGTTTACATTGGAAAGTATAAGTTATCTGATGAGATTACATTCACCATTGACTATTCACCATTCACTACTACCATCGGCAAATTGATTTTATCTCCTACTAGGACATATGCCCCTGTTTTAAAAGTATTGCTGCAAAATGAATTTGATAAAATTCATGGCCTGATACATTGCAGCGGTGGCGGCCAAACAAAGTGCATGAAATACCTACCCGGTAATTTCAGGATTGTAAAAGATAATTTATTTGAGGCACCTGAAATTTTCAAAATCATTCAGCAAAGCAGCGGCAGTAATAATAAAGAAATGTACGAGGTATTTAATATGGGTTGCAGGCTGGAGATTTATTGTGCCGCAGAAGATGCGGAACTGATGATATCAACTGCTAAAACTTTTAATATTGATGCGCAGGTTATCGGCAGGGTAGAGGCGAATGATAAAAAAGAACTGGTAATAAAGTTGAAGGATGAAGAGGTTGTTTATTAAGCTATACGCATAAAAGATGTCATCAATTTTGGAAATTGGTAGCAATTGGACAGCCTTTTTAATTTTAGCATTAATATTAGCTGTAATTTACAATCAATGAAAATAATTATTAGAATAACTTTCATATTATTTGTAGCCAACTTATTTTCTTGTTCTCAAAATTCAGAAAATAAATTTTCTTCAGTTGAACCTGAAATAATTTTAAAAGATTTTAGAAATTGGCGGAACACCAATCATGCCCCAGGTAAGAATTTACTGACAACTCAACACAAGCAGATGTTAAAGGACAGCTAATGGAATAAATCAATCGGTTAATATCACTAAATTTATAGCTTATTAAAATTACCCAGTTATGGAAGATATTGAAATACCTACTGAACATCTTCATGAAGCCATAAAGGAAAAAGTAGAAGAACATTCTGGTGGAGAAGGAAATAAATCGATACTTTATATTGCAATTTCTACTGCATTGATGGCGGTTTTTGCTGCCATTGCAGGTTTACTGGCAGGCCACCATTCTAATGAGGCTTTAATCGAACAGGTAAAAGCGTCCGATCAATGGGCCTGGTATCAGGCTAAAACCATCAAAGTTGCTATTATGGGATTAAGTACAGATAAAAAAGAAAATTCCAAATCACCAGAGCAGATAAAAAAGGAAGAAGACGACATTATGGAGAAAGCAAAGGAAGCAGAAAAAAATTCTGAACTACATTTAAATAAACATAAAACGCTTGCTGCTTCAGTAACTTTATTCCAGGTTGCTATTGCAGTATCGGCCATCTCGATACTTACACGAAAGAATATGTTATGGTACACGGGTGTTGTTATTTCATTGGCAGGTTTTGCTTTTTTAATAGCCGGCCTTTTATAGCTAAAATTCATCTTTTCCGTATTCAAAACTGCTAATGCTGTGTGACAAAGACACAAGACATTGAATGTGTCTAATGTGGAATACTTTTGTCAGAAGAGTTTTTATTGTATATTATTATCAATTAACGCTTTTAAATTATCTTCAGAACTGCTTATAGATAAGAAGTCTCCATTTTTGTCAATCACAATTTTTGTAGGTATTGCATCAATTTTATATTTGGTCACTATATCTCTTTTATAGTCAAATAAAACATTGAAAGTATATTTACTATCGGTAATAAATTTTGCAACTTCTTTATTTATTGATGGTGGAGTACCCTCTTGCCAGGTATCTATAAAGAAAAACTCAACGTTTTTGTTTTTATATTCAGTAACCAATTTTTGCATATTAGGAAAAGAAGCCCGACAGGGTCCACACCATGTAGCCCAAAAATCTAATACAACTATTTTGCCTCTATAATCCGATAGTTTAACATTTTTACCCTCAAGGTTGGTTAAAGTAAAATCAATTGCTTTAGTATCTCCATATTTTGTAGTAATCTCTTCTTGTAATTTTTTTATTGCTAGTGTTGAAGCAGTTTGCTTTATTTTTTCAAATTCACTTTCGGGCAGGTTTAGTTTCTTATAAATTGCTTCCAATTGATTAACCATTACCACAGAACCTTGCCCGGCAATTACCTGTTTTTCAATAAAAGCTTTTGTGTACTCTGAACCTTTTACTTTTTCCATATATGCGGCAAGTCTTTCCCTTCCGTCTGCGCCCATGCCCAAAGTATCTAAGATGTATATTTCATTTTGATGTTTATATGCTGAGTCATATTTTTTTTGTTTAAACAGTAACAATGCATAGGTGTCAACATAATAAATATAATTTAATTGAAAATCCAATGACTGTTCGCTGCCAATTGGATTCTTCATCCTGTTTTTTACAATGTCAACTGATTTTTTTGAAATCTGTTCGGCAAATTCCAAATCTGTCCCTGGGCTCGTTAAATTTTCACCAGATAATGCCCATGCAGCGTTGTTATACGCACCGGCCAGGTTTATTTTATCAGTTAATAAATTTTCGTATTTATTAATACCGGCTAAATCTTCTTTGCTTACGAAATATTGTACCAGAAAACTATAGAATCTATTTTTTGTATCGCTTGTAGTATCATTAAATTTTATTTGGTAAGCCTTTAGGTTATCCAAATAAAATTTTTCAGAGGGATTTTGGCTAGCATAAATTTTCTCCCAAAAACTATTCCTGGCAAAATCACCATTTGGATATTTCTTTAAAGCGCTGTTTTTTATTGCTGCTGCCTTTTCTTTCATACCCATCATAGCATATAAATTTGCAGCAGCCGATAAATCTTTTTCAGCATTTTTATTTTCAAGCTGCTGGGCATATTTAATTACTTCAGGCTTAGCAGCAGCATTGTCTTTTTTATATTTTAATTGCAAATAAAAAACATAACCATCCTGCTTTTTTTTCAGTGCTGGGTTTTGTGCATACAGTCCTTCTATTTCTGGGATAATTTCGTCTTCTGTAATTTTTAAGCCCAATGCATAGTTTTCATAAAATGACAACTGTAGCTTATTTAGTTTTGCTATCTCAAGCTGTTCTTTTGTTTTGTTTTTTAAATAAACAACAAACCCTTTATTGTTATTATCATCTACAATATTTTTTTTAACATCGCTTATAGTAAACATTACAAAGTTTAAAGAATCCGGCAATGCCAGGGAAAATTCGTAATTAGTTTCTTTTTTAATTAATGGAACAGGTTTGGGGATATTTAATTGGTATACTATCCTTACAACAGCGTTGTCAGGAATTAAAAGCCCTTTAGGAGGTTCATAAACAAATACATTTTCAACACCAGGTGTTACGGCTGGATTTTTAAGGTATATTTTCCGTTCTTGAGAAAATGAAGCTTTAAAAGAAATCAAAAAGAAGATGATAAGTAATTTTTTCATTTCAAAAGTGTTTAGAATGTAGAAGATGTTTGTAAAAAAATCAGGCAACTCATAAATATACAAGTTTAGTTTTGCAAAATTAAACTTGTGTAATACGTGCTTTTTCTTCAGCATACTACAATTGTTTTTTTTACGAATAATTGATTTATTGTGCTATACAAGCAAGAGATGACATCTTTTAAAAAGATGTCATCTCTGTGGGGAGTTCACCGATTTGTATTTTAATTGATGCGTTATTTTTACTTGGATACTACAAATGTGATTGGCTGCTTTCTATAAGCGGTAACATTATACCCGTTTTGGATGGCAGGTACCCATTTAGGTCCTTTTTTTATCACCTCTACTGCTGCTGAATCCATACCATAGCCATGTTTTGTTTCTGCATGTACATTACTGATGGTTCCATCTTTACTTACAAGAAATTTTACAATTACTGCATAAATACCTTCCGGAGCACCATTTTTAATAGGTAAGCCTGGATATAGATTTTTTTCAAGAAACTTGCGCCATGCTGGTTCACCACCCGGAAATTTTGGTTCGTTTTCTACCTGGGTAAAAATTTTGTCATCTCCACTTGGAGCATACGCTTTATCGGCGTGTGTGATATCTTCTTTTGAGGGAACATATTTTGAAATAGTAGCATCATTAAAAACCAACACACCGTACTTTGCTTCAGGGCCAAATTTTTTGATTGCTTCTCCATTATTTGGGCCATACACATCAATTTTTTTACTATTGATTTGCATATTTTTCAAAGATGAGTTAATCATTTTTTTATTATTTATGACAATCAACGGGCTATCAGAAATAAACATTTTTTCTCCATTGTAAAACATAAAACCAGATGATTTTGAAACTGGGACTGTATCCATTGTTGCTCTACTTGCTGTGGTGGAAGCGTTGCTTTGTACAACAGCATATTTTTCAATAGCTGCCAATACATTTTTTGCAATGGTTTCTTTTGCTTCTTCCGTTTGCAGATATGCTACATCTTTTTTATTGGTGATATAGCCAGCTTCAATTATTACAGCTGGACAAATGCTTTGCTGTAAAACCCAAACGCCATTCCGGAGCTGCACCGGAAACATGCTAACTGGTATTTTATAATCGCTGGAAAACTCATTAATAATGGCAGATGCAAATAGTTTACTGCTGTTTGCATTGGCAAAATCATTTCGGGCTACAAGTACCTGCATTCCGGATTTTACATCAGCAGAATCTTTTGTTGTAGCATCAACGTGCATTGAAATAAATAAGTCTGGATGTTGTTCTGTGTTGAAAGCTGCCTTCTCCTTTGGGCTTTGATAAATATCTGTTTCCCTGCTTAAAATTATATTGATATCACCATTGTTATTTAAGGATTTTATTTTTTTTGCTATGGCAAGAGAAAGATCTTTTTCAGTAATATTTCCATCAGTGCTTATAGCGCCAAAGTCCTTACCTCCATGACCTGCATCAAGCACAACGGTAATTTTTTTACCTGTATAAAACGATGTGGTTTTAATTGGTTTTGTTTTTAAAGTAAAGGCTGCAAATAATAATACAGCTAATGGCAATACCAATACACGGCCAATGTAACTGGCTTTTGGGTTTTTGTTTTTTGTCAGCATAAGTAACCTGCGTTTTATAGGTGAATAAAAAAATGGGTTGGTAAAAGGAAAATTGTATTGTGGATAAGTGGCCTGTAATATCATAGCAGCAAAGGCTTCGGTATCACTGTCTTCTACAGCTATTTTATCGGCCATAAATTCGTGTATCATATTTAACTCTTTGCGGATTAACCAAAAGAAAGGGTTGCACCAAAAAAAGATCAATACAGCATTGATGAATAATTTATCATAACTATGTTTTTGCTGAACATGTGCAAGCTCGTGTTTAAATATCTGGTTGCCGGTAGTAGTGGCCACATCAATATTATCGTTCCAGAAAATATATTGTAAAAAAGAAAAGGGAGTACCTTTTGCAGTGGTATTTACAAAGCGAATATTATTTACAATAGTTTGCTGATGTTGTTTTAAAAGGGTACGGATTTTTAATAATACCTGTATAAATATAGTTGCAAAAACAATACTGGTTAAGAGGTACAATAATGATGTAACCTGCTCTGCGGTAAAATTATTTTTGTGGGCAACTATTACAATTTCATCTAAATATTCATTGCTGTTGTTAACTACCTGTAATAACTTAATTGCTGACATAGTTGTGCGTGCATTGTGTGTAATACTTATCTGTACCAATGGCGCCAGTAAGGATAACACTATTGATGCAAGTAAATAAAACCGGTTATACTGGTGAAATATTTTATTGCGTAACAGCAACCAATAGTATCCAAATAAAACGCCGGAGCAAATGATAACTTTTACAATATAGAAAGCAAATAAAAGCATGGGAATGAGTTATAAGTTATAAGTAATAAGTAGTATTATGACCGATCCGAAAGAATTATTAATTGTCAATTATCAATTATTAATTCAGCATTTATTTTTTCTTCAACTGTTTCAACAGTAATTCAAGTTCATCAATACTTAAATTGTTTTCTTTCACCATAAAAGAAACTGCACTGCTGAAGTTACCCTCAAAATAACCTTTCACCAGGCTTTTCATGCTGTTTTTGCTGTACGCATCTTTGCTTACTAAAGGGTAATACTGGTGTGTGCGCCCAAATACTTTTAATCCTACAAATTCTTTTTCTGTCAAAATTTTTATGATGGTTGCCACCGTGTTGCTATGAGGTTTTGGGTTGGGCAGTTCATCGATGATCTCTTTTAAAAATGCTTTATCCAGTTTCCAGATAACCTGCATTATCTGTTCCTCTGCTTTGGTTAATATTTTCATACTGTATATTTTTATTACTTTGATGAAACAAACCTATAACTAATAAATTAGTTATACAACTATTTTTTTAGTTAATTTGAAAATTTAACATTTGCCTTGTAAAAATTAATTTTTATTGACGGCCTTCATTAGGTTAAATTTGCTGCGTAGAAAGTATCTTTTACCAATAAATATAAACCGACCATGTCTCAGGCCATTATAGAATTAAAGAATGTAAATATTTACCAGGGCAGTAACTTAATTTTAAGCGAAGTAAATATTTCTGTAGATAAAGGTGAATTTGTTTACCTGGTAGGTAAAACGGGAACGGGTAAAAGCAGTTTATTAAAAACCCTCTATGGCGATCTTGACTTAACTGAAGGTGAAGGATGGGTTGTAGGCTATAACCTTCGGGAGCTGGATTGGAAAAAAGTTCCTTATCTGCGCCGTAACCTTGGTGTGGTCTTCCAGGATTTTCAATTGCTTACAGATAGAAATGTAAATAATAACCTGAAGTTTGTTTTAAAGGCTACCGGCTGGAAAGACGAAAAACTGATGGACGAAAAAATTAATGATGTGCTGGATAAAGTGGGGCTTAAAACAAAAGGTTTTAAAATGCCATTTGAATTAAGTGGTGGCGAGCAACAGCGTGTTGATGTAGCAAGGGCTTTATTAAATTCGCCCAAATTAATTTTGGCAGATGAACCAACAGGTAATTTAGACCCCGAAACCAGTGACGAAATTATGCAGTTGTTAGTCAGCATCAGCAAAGATTATGGGACTGCTATTGTAATGGCAACACACGATTATATGGTGATCAATAAATTTCCCGCAAGAACAATAAAAACTGAAAGAGGAAAGGTTTGGGATAATGCAAGTATCACTATGTAAGACGTGGGATAATTATTCTTCTTTTATTTACCCCAGAATATTTCAATTAATTTATCAGCATTTTTTTGATTGCAGTATAAGCGCTGCAGTATTTGCTCACGTTTTTCATTTTCTTTATTGGTGTAGGCAATTGAATATAAATATTTGATGGCTGTTTTAAACCCGTCTGCATCTTCAGCAATGGTGCATAGTTCATCCAGGCCCGAGCCTTCCACACCTGCTTTGTTTACCAGGCAATGCCGTCCATTATACAGTGCATTCAGTAATTTTAGTTTTACCCCGGTATTGTTAAAAGAGGGTAAAATATTTACCTGTGCTTTAGCAATCATCTCGTGCAATTCTTTGTCGGTAGGGTTTGCAACAAGGCAGGTATTGGAATGCTGATGCGCAAGGAACTCCAGTTTTTGAGAAGGATTTTTTCCGGCAATTACAAAAGGAACTTCCATAGAGCTGAAAATGTTTTGCAATAACCAGGTAGCGGCTTCTTCATTTTCATTGATAGATAAATTGGCATGGTATAAACAAAAACAGCCATTTCCTTCTTTTCCCACAGCATTTACATAAGGTAAAAAAACAGGCAGCTGACTGATATTGGCTACATTAAAAAGCTGCTGATACATATTTACATCATGATCGCTTACAGCTGCAATCATTACTTTTTTTGCAAGCTGATTTTCATATTTTTTTAGAAGTTTGCTTTCATGCTGGTAATAAAATTTACGGAATGGGTTTTTTTCATTTAGCGCCAGGTAGTGGTAATATTCAAATTCTGTATTATGCAGGCGAAGCAGTACGATCCTGTTTGATAATTTGCCTGTGTAAAGATTATAGGAGCAATGGATACCTTCTACCAGTATTGGGTAATTGTCTTTTTGTAAATTATTAAGTAATTCTTTTGATTTTCTTGAGCTAACAATAAATGGCAGGCTAAAAGAAAAACTTCCTATATTTTTTTGCCTTGGATAATAATGTACAGTTTCGCAATATTTATTTAATTCTTTTTGAGGTGGGCGTGTGTTTACAAAGCAATGCAGGTGAACTTTAACGCCATTCTGATGCAAGGCTTTTATTTTATAAAAAATATCAACCACACCGCCAAAATCGGCGGGCCACGGAACATCATGAGTTATAATATGCAGGTGCCTTTCTTCCATTGTTAATTTGCCAACAATTTTTTATAAAATTCAAGCAATTTTTTTTCTTCTGTTTGCCAATTGAATATTTCCCTTGCCTTTATACAGTTTTGTTGAAGTTCAGTATATAAAACCTCATTGTGCAGTAAATTGTTCAGTTGTGCAGAAAGGTTTGCAGCACTGATATCATTTACCAATACTGCAATAGCCTGGCGAGTATTTATTTCTTTGTATACCGGGTAGTCTACACATAATTGAGGAATGCCTGCATGCAGGTAATCAAAAAAGCGGTTGGCCAGTGAATAATAATTGCTAAGCCCCTCGTCATCAAAAAGCGTAACACCAATATAGGCTTGCTGTGTGATGGTTCTTAATTCATCAGGTTGTATTTTTCCTTTAAAAAATACTTTGTGATGAAGGTTATGAGTTGTTACCAATTGTAAAGCCTGCTCCATAAAATTTCCGTCTCCACAAATAATGAGTTTACTATCTACTTCTATCATCGCAGGGATAAGTGTTTCAAAGCTTCTGCCTTCATTTACGGCTCCCTGGTACAAAATAAACTTTTCTGTTTTAGGCTCGAATAATAATGGACGTAGCATTGCAATATTTCTTATTACAGCATAATTTACCGCATACATTTTTTTAAATTCATCTGCAATAGGTTGATTTACGGTATAGCCACAGGGGAATTTTGGTATGGTGTAGTTTTCTATCTTCTTCCATAATTTGTAAATAGCCGGCCTTGTGGCTATTTCTTTCATTTCGCAAAACAACTCATGAGCATCATATACCCGTTTTATCTTTTTTATATTGGAAATAAAATAGCAAGGCAGTATCGTGTCGAGGTCAATAGCTACAATGCAATCCATCTTTTTAAAAAGCAGAAAGAAGAACAGGCGGATATTATATTCTGCGTAAAATAATTTTCCTTTTTCAAAATAGCAGTTGATTCTTTTTTGGATGAAAACCTGTTCATCAAGGGGAATAGAGCTTTTCATTTTTCTGCCTGCCAGTGTTATTGTATAACCTGCCTGCGCCAGTGATGTACAAATGCGTATCATTCGTTGGTCGTAGCTAATATCAGTAGTTACAGTGAAAAAAATATTTGCTTTATCGCCTAAAGGATTGGGGGTAAGGATATTGTTATTTAAAGAAGTATTATTCATTTATAAAGCTTATATTTAAATTAACTTCCTGAAATGAGCGGTTGCCATATAGGAAATTGCTGTCTTTTTTGCTTTGGCGGGAACAATATCGGATGCAGCTTTTACGTTTGCCAGTTTATTAACATGTTCAGCATTCCACTGCACAATTTGTCCACACCCTATAATAGCTAAGTTTTTTTGCATGGTAATTTCAGCAAATATGGAAGATTATTAATTAATTTTAAGAAAATAAAAATAACAAGAGTACTAAAATCCAAAAAAATCACTAAACTTAACAATCTAAACTACTGATTTATGCCTCAAGAATTTACCAACGGTGAGCAATTACACACTCAAAGGCCTTATTTTTTATCTGTTTTATGTGTGCTGGGTTTTATATTAAGTATAGCCAGTATTATTCAAAATGGAGTAGGTTTTTTTAGAGCTGATACAGAAGTTACAAGTATATTAGCCGGAACTGAAAAAACTCAATTAAAAAATCTTTTTGCTTTTGACAAGACGGCAGTTAATGCCCCCCTGGCTATCCATAACCTTAACCCAGAAAATTATGAAAAATTTTCTATTGGTGGTGTTGTTGCTGCTTTGCTATGCCTGGTAGGGGTTATTTTAATGTGGCTTCAAAAATTATCAGGTTTTTACTCATTTGTATTAGGTACTTTTTTTAACCTCATTACCCATTTTTTATTATTTGGGGATAATATTGGAGCAATGGGACTGTCATTGCTATGGGCATTTGTTGGATTAGCTTTAGCTATTTTATACAGCAGGCATCTTAATGAGATGGATTAGTTTGAATATGCTTCTATCTTAAATTTCTTGTCCCGGCCTGATATCCCTTAGTGTTTATTAGCGAAAAAATATACCTTATAAAGCCCCCAGCGATGGAGGTTTTATTATTTAATTTCATTTGTAACGTATTAAAATCAAATATTTTTTCCTACTTTTGCATCCGAATAAAAAAGAGTTAATTTAACAAAGACGTTATTAAAAACAAAGAAATGCCTTATTTAACAATCGAAAAAAAAGCGAAAATTTTTACAGACTTTGGTGGTAAAGCTGCCAATACAGGATCAATTGAAGGTCAGGTTGCACTGTTAACAGAGCGTATCAACCACATTTCTGATCATCTTAAAACCAACAAAAAAGACTTCTCCTCTCAACGTGGATTGATGATGATGGTTGGTAAACGCAAGCGTTTATTAACTTATCTAAGCAAGCACGATTTGACTGGCTACAGAGGTTTAATTGAAAAGTTAGGTCTGCGTAAATAAAATAATACCATGTTAAAATAATTTAATTCCCAACTATAGTTATTACAGTTGGGAATTATTGTTATTTATACCCATTTTTTTTTAATGGGTGATTGTATTGCCCTTTTTCTAAATTATAATAAATTGTAAATATGAGTTTATCAACTAAATCAGTAACTTTTGATATAGGCGGCGGCCGCATGGTTACCATTGAAACAGGTAAAATGGCCCGCCAGGCTGATGGAGCTGTTACAGTGCGCCAGGGAAATTGTATATTATTAGCTACTGTGGTGGCCAATAAAGAACCAAAAGAAGGTCAGAGTTTTTTTCCATTATCAGTAGATTACCAGGAAAAATTTTCATCTGCAGGCCGTGTGCCTGGCTCTTTCTTTAAAAGAGAAGCCCGTTTAAACGACTATGAAATATTAACCAGCCGTCTTATAGACAGGGCCTTGCGCCCTTTATTTCCGGAAGATTACCTGTGCGATGTTCAGGTATTAATTAGTCTTTTATCAAGTGATGCAGAAGTTTTACCCGATGCATTGGCTTGCCTGGCTGCTTCTGCGGCATTGGCTGTTTCTGATATTCCTATTCAGGAAATTATTTCTGAAGTACGCATTGGTAGAAAAAACGGGACGTTCATCGTTAACCCAAGCCGTACCGAATTGGCAGAATGTGATTTGGAATTTATCATAGCTGCTACCGAAAAGAATATCATGATGGTAGAAGGCGAGGCAAATGAATGCCAGGAGGAAGACCTGATTAAAGCAATTGAACTGGGTCACGAAGCGATTAAAGCGCAGATAAAAGCTCAGGCAGATTTGAGAGACCAGGTAGGTAGCGCAGTTAAAAGAGAGTATACCAAACCTTACCGAAACGAAGAACTAAATGAAAAGATATCAGCTTTTGCAAAAGATAAAATGTATGCTATTTCTGCAGCCGCTTCTGCAAAACATGATAGAAGCGATGCCTACAAAGCTTTGCACGAAGAAGTGAAAACTTTTCTGGGAGAAGAATTACCAGAGCAGGATAAAAAATTAATTGGCCATTACACCGGCGAATTACAATATTACGTGGTAAGGGACATGATTTTAAACGACCGGAAACGTTTGGATGGAAGGGGTACTGAAGATGTTCGCCAGTTGGATATGGAAATAAGTGTTTTACCAACCCCGCATGGTTCTTCTTTGTTTACAAGGGGCGAGACCCAATCGCTTACAACCGTTACTTTCGGTACTCCGCTGGATGAATTATTGGTGGAAAGCGCTTTTAAATCTGATTATACCAAATTCATTTTGCATTATAATTTTCCTCCATTTTCAACAGGCGAAGTAAAGATGATGAGGGGTGTTGGCCGCAGGGAAGTTGGCCATGGTAATTTGGCCATGCGGTCTTTAAAGAAAATGATGCCAGGTAAAGAATATCCTTATACTGTAAGAGTAGTGAGTGATATTTTAGAATCAAACGGTTCCTCTTCAATGGCTACTGTTTGTGCAGGTTCACTGGCTTTAATGGATGCAGGCGTACCCGTAAAAAAACATGTAAGCGGCGTAGCAATGGGGCTTATTAAAAAAGAAGACCAATTTGCTGTACTGACAGATATTTTAGGTGATGAAGATCATTTGGGAGATATGGATTTTAAAGTTACCGGTACACGTGATGGTATTTGTGGTGTGCAAATGGATATAAAGGTAGATGGCTTAAGCATGGATATTATGCGCCAGGCATTAGAGCAGGCACGTAAGGGCCGCCTGCATATTCTTGAAGCGATGTATGCTTGTATGCCTGAACACAGGGAAGAAGTTAAACCTCATGCACCACGTATGGTGAAGCTTATTATTGATAAGGAATACATCGGCGCAGTGATAGGGCCAGGTGGTAAGATAATACAGGAAATGCAAAGGGAAACTGGCGCCACTATCAATATTGAAGAAGTAAACAATGCAGGTGAAGTAAGCGTATTTTCTGCATCTAAAGAAAGTCTTGATAAAGCCGTAAACTGGATTAAAGGCCTGGTAGCTACACCTGTAGTTGGTGATACTTACGAGGGCACTGTCAAGAGCATTAAAGAGTTTGGTGCTTTTGTAGAATTTTTACCAAAGAAAGAAGGCTTGCTGCATATTAGTGAAATAAGCTGGAAACGTTTGGAAACAATGGAAGGCATTTTTAAAGAAGGGGATAAAGTGAAAGTGAAATTATTGGAAATCGATCAGCGTACAGGTAAATTTAAATTAAGCCGCAAAGCATTGATGCCAAAACCAGAAGCACAGCCAAGGGGTGAAGCGCCTTCTAATAATTAATTTATTTTTATAAAGCTATAACTCCGGAGAAATTTTCCCCGGAGTTTTTTTATGCTATTTTGCGGATTAAAGGGTAAAAAACATCCATGAATTATATATCGTTTGATTTTGAAACAACAGATATTAATCAATCTGAACAATTAGTTGCATTGTTAAGTGAACAGGGCTTTGAGGGGTTTGAAGAAACAGACCAATATTTAAAAGCATTTGTAAAAGAAGATGATTTTAGTGAAACAGCTTTCAAAGCAATTGAAGCCTTATTTCCATCATTGATTTTCAAAAAAACAATTGTTGAAAATATTAACTGGAACAAGCAGTGGGAGGAAAGTTTTGAACCTGTTATGGTTAAAAATTTTGTGGCAATACGGGCAGCTTTTCATCAGCCAATAACTCAGGTGGAATATGAAATAGTAATCACCCCTAAAATGAGCTTTGGTACTGGTCATCACGCTACCACCCATTTAATGATAGAACAAATGCAACAACTTGATTTTGCAGGAAAAAAAGTATTGGATTTTGGCACAGGCACGGGGGTATTGGCTATTTTGGCAGAAAAACTGGGTGCAGCAAAGATAATGGCCATTGACAATGACGAATGGAGTATTACCAATGCAAAAGAAAATATACTCCAGAACAATTGCACTAAAATTGTTATTGAACAACATGATGCTATACCTGTTGATGAAAAATATGATATTATATTGGCTAACATCAATTTAAACGTAATTGCGGCCGGCCTTCGGGTTATTTCATCGGTTTCAAACACAGCCTGTAATATACTTTTTAGCGGGTTTTTAAAAGAGGATGAAACAAATTTACAGGCTAATATTAAGGAAGTTGGGCTTCGATATATTTCTACTTTGCAAAGAGCAGACTGGATTACAATTAAAGCAATTAAGTTATAAATATTATACTAATTAACAATAGAATTACGTTAACAAATCAAGTCTCCAATCAATTTATCTGTATATTTGTAATCAACTCATCAAAATATTCAATGAAAGAAGTTTTATTAATAATTATAGCTTATATAATTGGCTCTGTACCAACGGCTTTAATAGTAAGTAAGAACTTTTTCGGAGTTGATATTCGGGATTACGGAAGCGGAAATATGGGTGCTACCAATACATTCAGGGTATTGGGTTCAAAATACGGCACCATTGTAATGATATTTGATATTTTAAAGGGAATGGCCGCCGTTGCGCTTTGTTATTTTTTACCACGCTATTTAGATGACGAATGGGCCCGCACTAACCTGATGGTTGGCTTAGGTTTAGCTGCGGTAGTAGGGCATATATTCCCCATTTTTGCCCAATTTAGGGGTGGCAAAGGAGTTGCAACTTTATTTGGAATGATGCTGGCAATACAACCAGTTATTGCAGCAAGTTGTGTGGGTGTTTTCTTATTAGTTTTATTTCTTACAAGATATGTGTCTTTAAGTTCTATTTTAGCCGGGTTATCATTGCCTATCTGTGTTTTATGGATATGGAACGATGAGGTGGTTTTATATAGGATATTTGCAATTTTGGTGGCAGTTCTGATTATCCTTACGCACCAAAAAAATATTATAAAAATTTTAAGAGGCAGTGAAAGCCGTATCCCTATTTTCAAACACCGCGACAGACGCAGGGCACGCCGCAAATAGGCTCTCTGTTTTTCTCCTTTTTCTCCTTTTTACCATATTATTTTAATTGAAATTATTAATTCTAAAAATTGGTACGCCGATTGTTTAGAAGTAATTAAATTAAGTAAAATGAAAAAAATTATTATCCTTATAGTTTCCTTGCCTTTATTTATTGCCTGTAATAAAAATGCGGTAACAGGCCGTAACCAGCTCAGTTTAATACCCGAAAGCCAGTTGCAGGAAATGGCAGTTACCCAGTATAAAAGTTTTCTAACAGAAAATAAAGTGGTAAGTACTACATCAAATAAAGATGCTGAAATGGTGGTGCGTGTAGGAACCCGTATTGCCCATGCTATTACTGACTATTATACAAAACAGGGAAAAGGAGATATTTTAAAAGGGTATAAATGGGAATTTAACCTTGTAGACAATAAACAGGTAAATGCCTGGTGCATGCCGGGAGGAAAAGTTGTTGTATATACCGGCCTATTGCCTATTGCTCAAAATGAAGCTGCCCTTGCAATTGTTTTGGGCCACGAAATAACCCATGCAGTGGCTCAACATGGCAACGAAAGAATGAGTAAAGAAATATTGGCACAGGGTTTAGGTGAGTTGGCAAATGTTGCTACATCCGGTAACCAGCAGGTAAACAATATTTTTAATACTGTATATGGGCCTGGCAGCCAGCTTGCCTACACTTTACCCAATTCGCGTAAAGAGGAATATGAGGCAGATCATTACGGTTTAATATTTGCTGCCATGGCTGGGTATAATCCAAGGGAAGCTATCGCGTTTTGGGAAAGAATGATTGCTGCAAGTAATGGACAAGCTCCTCCTGAATTTTTAAGCGACCACCCAGCAGATGCTAACCGTATTGACAAATTAAATGGGTATATGAATGAAGCCCTGAAATATTACAAGCCGGTAAAATAATAACACCATTGCATTATAATAAAAAGACCTATATCATCAATAGGTCTTTTTTATTGGGGGTAAAAAAAAATAACTAACTTTGTATTGTTCCTTTAGTCTTTTATCTGAATGTTAACTCGCCCCATTTTAAAACTCCGTGGTTTTCAGGTTACTAACATTATTGCCAAGCTTTTAAAACACTCTTAATTATGGAAGTATTAGCACCATCACAATCAATATTAGAAAAATTACAGTTAAAGGACGAAAAAAATCTTTTAATACAAGGATTACCCTCCACTATCGAAAAACAATTTGTTAAGTTATATTTTGCTAAGAACATTACCCCATTATTAAAGATAAAAAAAATTGATTTCGCCCTTGTTTTTGCTATTAATAAAAACCAGTTAAAGGATATTTTAAGGGATGTATTACCTGCCTTAAATGAAGATGCCAAACTTTGGATAGCCTATCCTAAATTAACTTCTAAAATTGTTAGCGACCTTTCGAGAGATTGTAACTGGGAATGTATTGCACAATTAGGGTACGAAGGAGTAAGGATGATATCATTGGATCATGTATGGTGCGCCATGAGGTTTAAAAAATCGGAGCAGGTAAAACATGTAGTGAAAGAATTTACTCAATTAGAATATATTAATACGGAAACAAGGGTAATTACTGCTCCGCCAGAACTTGAAAAACTATTTAGCGGTAATGCCAAAGCCAAGGCATTTTTTGAAACCCTTTCTTTTACCAATAAGAAAGAATACGTAATGTGGATTACAGGCACTAAGAAGGAGGAAACAAAACTAGCCCGTTTAGAAGCTACGATTGAAAAATTAAATAGCGGAAGAAAAAACCCGTCGGATAAGTAAAATCAACCCTGTACGTTTATCGCAAACTTTATACGCTTAGCCAGCCAGCTGTCTTTTACAGCAATAAGCCAGTTTTGCAGTAATTCTTTTTTTGTAGTTACTGTATTATTGAAATAGATAGAGTCTGCATTTATAAAGTTGTTTTCTGCTGCATAATTCAATTGGTATAAAGGAAGCAGCTCAACCTTGTCTTTTATTATAAAAGCAAGCGTTTGCCTGTCAAATAAATCTACTTTAAATTGTTTTTCTATTTCCTTAATTATATGTACTGAGCTATCTGTACTGCAACCACTAACACCGGCAATAGTTTCATCTGCCATCAAAACAATGAATTGCCCGAAAAATAAATTGGCATAACCTTTTACTGTTGCACCATGGCTTTTCCAGCTATCTGTAAATTTTTCCAGTATTTCTTCTATTTGTAAAGCCTCACTTAAAAAAAATAAGCGGCTGCTTTGATATATCCATACTCTTGATGTATCAGAAAAATCGTCGGGTATCTGTTCTTTAAAATTAATATTCATAGTGCAAAATTATAACAATGAAGCGGCAATTAGTTCCGCAATATCCAATACCTGAATTTCTTCTTCTTTATTACTGTTTTTTACACCATCTGTCATCATGGTATTGCAAAAAGGGCAGGCTGCTGCAATTACTGTGGCGCCGGTTTCCAGAGCATCATTTGTTCTTTCAAGGTTAATGCGTATAGTACCCTTTTCTTCTTCCTTAAACATTTGGGCCCCACCGGCACCGCAACATAAACCATTGCTTCGACAGCGTTTCATCTCCACCAGCTCAGCATCCAATGCTTCCAATACTTTCCTGGGAGCCTCATAAATATTATTGGCCCTGCCAAGATAACAACTATCATGATAAGTAATTTTTTTGCCTTTAAAACTACCTCCTTCACGTAATTTTATTTTTCCTTCATCAATCAGCTGTTGTAAAAAAACAGCATGATGAATCACTTCGTAACTGCCACCTAATTCAGGGTATTCATTTTTTAATGTATTAAAACAGTGCGGGCAGGCCGTTACGATTTTTTTTATTCCATAGCTATTCAGCACCTGTATATTCTGATAAGCCATCATCTGGAACATAAATTCATTACCAGCTCTTCTTGCCGGGTCGCCCGTACACATTTCTTCTTTTCCTAAAATGGCATATTTGGTACCTACTTTATCTAAAATTGTCACAAATGCTTTGGTTATTTTCTGGGCCCGCTGATCAAAACTTCCTGCACATCCTACCCAGAATAAAACATCAGGGCTTTCGCCATTTGCCATCATTTCTGCCATTGTTGGTACATGCATAATTGTTGTTTTGAGTATAGCAAATGTAATTAATAGTTGCTGTTTTATGCAGGGTGTTTTTTGTGCTGTGAAGATGCTATTTTTGAATTATAATAAGCAATGTGAAAAATATAATTAACCGTATAAAAAATTGGGAAGATTGGCCATTTAAAATTTTATATGCGCCTATTTCCATTTTCTGGTTATGGTATATTATTAAATCAAAGTCAGTATGGTTTTTTACATCCAGTAATCCCAAAATTACATTTGGCGGTATGACGGGAGAGCCCAAAAAAGAGATGTACGGTTTACTGTCAGCAAATTTGTATCCCACCACATTTAATGTTTTGCCTACAGAAGATATTGCTGCAATTAAACAAAAATTATTGATGAATAATATTGGCTATCCATTTATAGTAAAACCAGAAGTTGGAGAGCAGGGAATTTTGTTGCGAAAAATAACTAATGAAAAAGATTTGCAAAAATACCATGCTCAAATGCCCTTGGAATATATAGTACAGCAATTAGTAGTATATCCAATGGAAGTAAGCGTTTTTTACATCCGGCACCCAAAAAACAGTAAAGGTATCGTAACGGGTTTTTTACATAAAATTCCATTACAGGTTATTGGTAATGGTACTGATACATTGGAAGCACTAATTAAGAAGCACCCAAAGGCAATTAAGCAGTTAAGCGAACTGTATCAAAAGCACACAACGCAATGGAAAGAGGTTATACCTGGAGGTGAAAAGTATTTGCTGAGTTATGCAGCCAACCATAACAGGGGGGCACGGTTTGTAGATTTAAAAAATGAAATTGACGACAAGCTGGTAGCAATTTTTGATACTATCAGCAACTCCGGCACTGAATTTTATTATGGAAGATATGATATCATGTGTACCAATGTGGCCGATCTGAAAGAAGGAAAAAATTTTAGTATTTTAGAATACAACGGTTGTGGTGCAGAGCCCAATCATTTTTATGATACAGGATATACTTTATTTGGGGCCTACAAAGAAATATTAAAACATTGGAAAGCCCTGTACCAAATAAGTAAACACAATGCCAGCCTTGGTATAAAAGCATGGCCATTCAAAAAAGGAAGAAATTTTTTAAAGAAATCCAGTAAACTTATGGATGATATGAAACACCTTGATGCTGCAATGGGTTAATTGCTAAAATGGCTTTCCATGCGTTTGCCTGATTATTGAATTTGTAATAAGCGGTAGTTTTTTCATTACACTGATAAATATATTGGTGACCCACACTTTGCCAAACAGTTGTTGTATTATTCTGCCAACCCTTAATCGTTTACCAAAAAATTGTTGCCAGTTATTTGTATAAATGTTTTCCAGCTGTTGCCGGCTAATTTTATTTTGTAAAAAATCGTCAATCGCTTCAGCAGCGAGTTTACTGCTATGTAAAGCCATGCTCATGCCATTGCCGCATAAGGGTGTTATCATTCCTGCGGCATCGCCACACAATAAAATATGATTTTGAACCTGTAATTTTTTTGCAAATGATATTTGAGAAATAGTAACAGGTGATTTGTACAATATGGCAACGGTTTCGAAAATGTTTTTTAAATGGACATTTTTGTACAATACATTTTTTTCCATTTCGGTAATGGAATTATCGTTTTTTTTAAGGTTTGCAGCATTGGTTAGGTAACAAAGACAATAAGTATCGTTTTCAATTTTAGATATGCCACAATATCCGTCTTTAAAATTATGCAATGCAATTGTATCGGCTGCGGAATTAAATTTAATATGGTACTTTACCCCGATATAATTATTGAGTTTGCTGTTTTTTTGCAACACAAAATTCCTTTTCCATTTTACATCAAGGTTGCTCCTTTTACCAAAACTTCCGCAACAAATTTTACTGATAAATTTTCCATTTGTTGTGTCTAAGTAAAATGTTTCATTTGCAAAAATTACTTCTTCCACTTTGCAGTTTTCATAAATATTTACCCCGGCAGCTTCAGCAATTTTTTTTAATTCGTAATCGATTGTATACCGGCTTATGCCAAAACCACCCAACGGTAAATCATGTTGTAAACAATTTCCGTTCGGAGAACTGATGATTAATTTTTTAATAATAGGTAACTGCATTTTTGATAAGGGTAAGCCGAGGCTTTCAATAAAATCCCAACTTTCCATGCTGATGTATTCCCCGCATACTTTGTGAAATGGATATTGCTCTTTTTCAAAAAGTGCCACTTCATATCCCTTTTGAGCCAGTTGTATTGAAAGTGATAAGCCTGCTAAACCGCCACCAATAATAGTTACATCATATTGTTGCGGCTCATTCATTGGTGTAAACTATTAAATGCCTGAAAGCCCATTTCCAGTTAATCGAATAATTTTTTATGCCGGCCTGTTTTATCATTTCTCCCCACTCTGATTTTTTAAACCCTCTTGCAACTGAAAGCGGCGCATCATTTTTTACAAGGTATGATTTGGAAAAAATCAGGGTAATATTTTTGATAGCATAATACGCTAACCAGTGGCGGTGAAGGTCGTTTATAAAAAAACCTTTTACAGCTTCCCGCTTCATCCATTGTAACATAAAAACTAAAGCTTCATCATTAAAATGGTGACAGAAAAGAGACGAAAAAATTATACCGGGTTTATCATTTCTAAAGGCAACATCTTTATAATCAGATATAATCCAGCGGCATTGCAATAATGGATATTGCTGTTGTGCAAAATTGATGCATTCCGGTTTTATATCAATACCAATAAAGGTTACGAGTATATTTTTTTTGGTACACCATTTTTCAATAGCATTTAAATTGTCACCGCCACCACAACCGATTTCGCAAATGGTAACTGGTTGGCTTGAGTCATACTGCTGTAATATTTTTTTTAGGCCACTAATGGTAATATTGTGACCGCCAAGGTATGTATTAACGGCATTCAATTCTTTCATGTTTTGCTTTATATCAGCAAAAGGGATATTGTCATCGTCCAGCAATTCTTTTTTATATGATCTTTTTGCAAGGTTAATCATAGGTAGCAATAAAGGTTTCCATTGTTATGCCTGGACCAAATGCAGCGCCAAAAATGGTGGCTCGTGTTTGTTCATTATTTTGAAGTTCCTGAAATATTTTATGCAGCACAAACAAAACGGTGGGGGAACTCATGTTTCCATAATCTTTTAATATATCGTAGGAATATTGAAGGTCTTCTTTTTTTAAGCCGGTACTTTGTTCAATAGACTCTAAAATTTTTTTTCCACCGGGGTGGATGCACCAATGGCTTATAGCCTCTTTTTTTATATTGGCATTCTTCAATGCTTTGGATACTAAAATATCAAAATCTTCCTTGACCAAATCGGGTACGTAACCTGTTAAGGTCATTAAAAAACCTTTGGAAGATAATTGCCAGCTCATGTCTTTTTTGCCTTTAAAAGCAACATCCGAAAAAAAGTTTTTTATCTGTAACCCTTTCTCCGCCACTTCATTGTTTTTAACCAAAACTGCTGCACAACCGTCACCAAATAATAGGGTGGAAGTAATGTTATCAATAGAGTTTTCTTTTTGAAAATGCAGGGTACATAATTCTGTACAAACAATTACCACATTTGCGTTAACATCGTTATTGCAAAATGCATCTGCAATTTTTAGTGCATGAATGGCTGCATAACAGCCCATAAAATTTACAGATGTCCTGAAAATATTCGGAGGCAAATCCATTGATTCCATTATCTCCAGGTCCATACCCGGGGCGCTCATGCCTGTGCAGCTTACCGTTATTAAATGAGTTATTTGGCTGCTTTCAATTTTTCCGTCTATGCAATTCCTGATGGTTTTTACTGATAATGCTGTAGCGTTGTTGGCAAACCATTGTATTCTTTTTTCAAGATTCGGAAAGGGTTCAAGGCATTTTGATGTTGAATAAAACTGCCTGTCATTTGATAATGTATAATCTGGCATTACACTATAACGGGTAGCGATGCCGCTATGCCTGTATAAAAATTTTAGTTTCCGGCTATCAGTTTCATCGGCACTATAAATGGTATCAGCAAATTTAAAAATCTCGGTTTGCTGATGTTTATACTTGGGTACGCCGGTTGCTATAGAAATTATTTTGCTCAAGTTTTTTCAATTAAAAATAATATAATAAATGCTGCATTGGTACAAACAGATGCCAGAATTGTCATTCGCATAGTGTTAACAAAATTTGCCCCTGTATGTTTAAGCATTACCTGCCTGAACCACCAAAAAAAATATACGAGTACCGGTATAAAAAAGATTTGTATGATAAAAAAACTTTTTTGTTGTAAAGTTGAGATCAGTTGATATGCAAGTGTTGATACAGCAAAAAAATAAATGATTGCTGTAAATATAAATGTTCCTTTATATCCCATCAGCATACTTAAAGTAGTTACCCCATCGGCCTTATCCTGCCGGTGTTGGTAAATTTGCGTAAGTGGATAAAATCCGCCAATAAGCAATGAGGCTGCAATCATTGAAAATGCAGGTACCGTGAGTGTTTTATCATTACTGCTGCCATGCATCACTAAAAAAAAAGTAACAGCACCCTGAAAAATAATTACAGTGATATATCCTATTACCGGGTATTGTTTTAAACGTATGCCCCTGTAACTGTATGCTCTTGATGCCAGTATATACGCAATAATGCCCAACACAAAATACAAACTTATAAAACAACTCAGTATAATGGCAACAGCATCCAGCAAGACTGTTATATAAAATAATTGTTTTGTTGGCTGCATTGGATTTTTTATGCCTCCAACGCTATCTGTATCTCTGTCCATATAGCTGTTGTATCCATTGCTCGCCGGGTAAACCAACAAATGAAGGATGATAAAAATAAGTACTGCATGCAGCTTGTTAATGCTGTCAGTTTGGCTCAATGCGAACCAATATACCGGCATCAAAAAAAAGGAGAAATGAAAACGCAGTAATTGTATGGTAGATGATTTTATCAAGCAAGTAAAATTATGCTGTAATTTAAGATAGTTATGCCAGCAGAACTAAACCGATACAAAATACTTATTTGTGCAGCCTCTTTTTATTGTTAATATCAATTCAATACTTTTAATTAATTGCAGTAACAATGTATGTTTTTCGGGCAACAAAGGAGCGGTGCTTAAAGATATTATCTTTGTTTAATGACGAAGATTGTTAAAGTTTTCTTTTGGGGAATGATCATTAGTTTTTTAGGGTCACTGCCTTTGGGTACTTTAAATATAGCTGCTATGCAAATAGGCATACAGGAAAGTATACAACATGCCATTTTATTTTCATTGGGTTCCTTGCTGGTAGAAATGCTGTATGTGCGTTTATCATTGGTGGGTATTGACTGGGTGCGCAAGCAAGCTAAACTAATGAATATAATGGAATGGATAACCTTAGCCATTATTGTTGCATTGGCTGCAGGTAGTTTTATTGCAGCAGTAAAAGGGAATGCAGGGGCTAAAAATGTTTTGCTTAATAATCACATCAACCGTTTTTTGCTGGGTATATTTATGTGCGCCATTAACCCGGTACAGATACCCTTTTGGTTTGGGTGGAGTACCGTATTATTTAGTAAAAATATATTACAGCCAAAGCCAGGCCAATACAATAGTTACATTGTTGGCATCGGGTTAGGAACACTGTCGGGTAACTGTGTATTTATTTTTGGCGGTAAATGGATGGTACAACGTATTGCCAATAGTGAGCAATATCTTAACTGGATTATCGGAGCCATATTTGCCATAACGGCCTTGATACAATTAATAAAAATGCTTCGGCACAAAGACGGGGTATCTAAATTTCATGAGACGAAAAGTGAATAGGCAATGGTCAATGGTCAATAGCGAAGAAGAGTTTCTAATGGCTGTAAATTATTTAATATCGAAACAATTATAAGTAGCGATTAACTATTGACCATTGCCTATTGACAAATTCACCTAAATATTACGGTGCCCAATTGTTTGGTTAATTCAATTTCCATTTTTTTTAAATGCTGGTGTATTTGCAAAAATACCATCTGGTCTTCCGGTGTAGTTTCCTTTTCAAGGTCCCGCTGGTTTTCATCCATCATGCGTTTTATCTTTCTTAATTTAAGATAATTCAGGGTACTGAAAACTTCTTCTTTATACAAATCTTCCCTTGTAGCAATTTTTCCTTCAAAAATATTTTTCCAGTTAGGGCTTATCTCGTAGGGATAATCCATTACACTCACCGCAAGTGCACTCATTGTAAAATCTTCATGGTATAAAAATGTTTTTGGGTTTGGTTCCAGTCCGGCGTCATACCAGGTTTTATAGGTTTTTATTAATTCAATCAGGCTTTTGTTATCGATCATTTCTTCCAGCTGATTGCCTTCAATTTCAGTAAAAATATAATCGGCTACCCGTTGCTGTTGTTCCCATTCTTTTAAACCAAATTCAAGCAAACTTCTTACCATGGCCCTTTCCTGCAGTTCATCCTTATTTAACAAACTAATAGCATCATCTTCAATTTCAAAAGGCTGGGGAACTGCTGTAAAATTATCACTAGCTTCCTTCCTGTTAACCCTGCCTTCTTCTTTGGTTATTTTCTCCCTGATGAATTTATTTACCAGCGCATGCAGGCCGCTTTCTTCGATTTTTAATAATTCCGCACTCTGTTTTATATAATCCTGCTGACGGGTAAAATCTTCCGCCTTGTTGACTTTTGAAATGGTTTCAGCCACCTGGTTTACTACCACTGATTTTTTTACCGAATCAGTGCCTGCATCTTTTAAAGAAACGGCTAACTGAAACAGGATAAAATCTTTTTTATTGGCAGCAATGAATGCTGAAAAGTCCGCTGCGCCTACTTTATTTACATAACTATCCGGGTCTTCCTTATCCGGTATCAAAACCAGTTTTACATTCAACCCCTCTTCCAATGCAAGGTCAAGCCCCCTTAGTGCAGCTTTGATACCCGCACTATCACCATCATAAATAATAGTAAGGTTATTGGTATATTTTTTTACCAACCGCAACTGATCGGGTGTAAGTGATGTGCCACCACTGGCCACCACATTTTCAATACCCGCCTGGTGCAGGCTAACCACATCTGTATACCCTTCTACCAGTAAACACTCATCTGCTTTATCAATGGCCTGGCGGGCAAAATAACTGCCATATAAAATTTTACTTTTTACATAAATATCATTTTCCGGCGTATTGATGTATTTGGGAGCTTTATCATTCGTTTTTAGGATTCTTGCACCAAACCCAACCACTTTGCCACTTTGGTTGTGTATCGGAAAAATAATCCGGCCCCTGTAATTATCCACCGGCCTTTCCTCCCGGATGGCTACAAGCCCGCTTTTTTGTAATAAATCAATGTTATATTGCGCCTCTATAGCAGCTTTGGCAAAACTATCCCTGGCTTCAGGATTAAATCCAATCTGGAATTTTTTTATAATCTCTTCTCTAAAGCCCCGCTGTTTTAAATAGCTCAGCCCAATATCCTGCCCCTCTTCAGTATTTAATAAATGATTGCTAAAAAACTGTTGTGCAAAATTGTTGATGATAAATAAACTCTCGGCAGTTTGCTGTTGTAATTTTTGTTCAGGCGATATTTCTGTTTCTTCTACTTCTACATTATACCGTTGAGCCAGCCATCTAAGGGCTTCTACGTAGGTGTACTTTTCATGCTCCATCAAAAAACCAATACTGTTGCCACTGCGCCCACAACCAAAACATTTATATATTTCTTTTGCAGGGGATACTATAAAAGAAGGCGACTTTTCATTGTGGAAAGGGCAAAGACCGAGGTAATTGGTACCTCGTTTTTTAAGCTTTACAAAACCGCCTACTATTTCAATGATGTCAATACGGCTTAAAATCTGTTGTATAGTATTAGGAGAAATCAAAAATTGATGGTATTTATTTAGGCAAATGTACTGAAGCCATTGTAACTGTTGTTTTTTGATTTATTATGTTAATTTTTTTAATGTATACTATAATTATGGCATGGTTTATGAATTTTATTTATGCCTTTTTATTCACATTAATAACAAAAACAAATATCTTTAACCTCTAAAATTAAAATTGAAATGAGGAAATTATACCTTTTTATTGCAATTATGCTTGTAGCAAATATAGCATTTGGACAAACCTTAGATGATATTCAGAAGTATGTTATGCTTCGCCAGTTTAAGCCCGGTAAAGAAGCTATTGACAAATTTCTTGCTGTGGAAAAAAATACTAAAAACCCGCCGGCTTGGTATTATAAAGGATATATTTATGACTTGACATCAAAAGATTCCGGCCTAAGTGTTTCAGAAATCGGGGCTTTAAAAAACACTTCTTTTGATGCGATGAAAAAATATTTTGAATTAGATCCTAAAGCACCTCTTTCCATAGAAGAAAAAAACTCTATATTATTTGACCTTTATGTGGGATTTTCTACAGAGCTTGGGGTAAAGGAATATACTGCTAAAAATTATGATGCGGCTTATGGGTACTTTCAAAAAGCACTGGAAGTACATGACTTTATCTATTCCAAGAACCTTATCGGCGAAAACAATTATAAATTTACAGCGCTTGATACAACCTTAACAATATATACAGCTATTACGGCTAATGATGCCAAGAAGAAAGATGAAGCGATGATGTATTATAAAAAATTAACTGATGCCAATGTAACAGATCCACAATATATAGATGCGTATCAATACATGGGCGAATATTACAAAACAAAAAAAGATGCTGCAAATTTTGCAGCAGTACTTGAAAAAGGTAAAAAGTATTATCCCAAAAATAGCGATTACTGGACTTTACTGGAAATAGAAGAAGCCACAGATGGCGTAGCCAAGCCACAGGTTTTTGATAAATACGATATGTTGCTTGCAAAGTATCCCGATAATTATGTTTTGGCATATAACTATGGAGTTGAATTGTATAGGTATATTTATTCTGATGAAATGAAGACTGCTAATACCAGTGCTTATAAAACAAAATTGCCTGTAATATTAAAAAAAGCAATTGCAATTAAATCTACAAGCGAAGCTAATTTTTTATTGGCTAATTTTTTATACAATAACTCCATAGATTTAAGTGAAGAAGCTAGAAAAACAATGGGTACAAAACCCGCTGATACTAAAGCAAAGAAAGATTTAACAGCAGCCTCCACGGCATCAATGAGTGATGCTATACCATATGCAGAAGCTGTAGTAAGCCTTTATCCAACAATTGAAAAACCTAAAGGCAGCGATAAAGTGAATTACAGGCAAACACTGCAAATGTTAAAAGATATTTACGATTTAAAGAAAGACCCGGCGAAGGTAGCTGCGTATGATGCAAAATTAAAAGAGATAAAATAATATTTATTGGTCATTTTTCTGAAACAGCATATTTATAATATGCTGTTTTTTTATATAATTTGCAAAGCAATGTGCAAATGGTAAATAATAAATCCACTATAAAAATAATAGAATGCCCCAGGGATGCGATGCAGGGCTGGCAGCATTTTATACCTACACAAAAAAAAATCAGCTATATAAATGCTTTATTAAAAGTTGGCTTTGATACCATCGACTTTGGAAGTTTTGTTTCCCCAAAAGCAATACCTCAAATGGCTGACACTTCTGAGGTGATAAAAGGGTTAACGATTGAAAACACTGCAACAGAATTGCTTGCTATTGTAGCCAATATTCGGGGAGCACAAGAGGCAGTTGTGTACAATGAAATTAGTTATCTTGGTTTTCCTTTTTCAATATCACCCACCTTTCAGCAGCGCAATACCAATAGCAGCATGGGAGAATCTTTAGCAAGGGTAGAAACCATACAAAATCTTTGTATTAAAAATAAAAAGAAATTAGTAGTTTATATTTCTATGGGCTTTGGTAATATTTATGGGGATGAGTACAACGAAAAAATTGTATTGCATTGGGTAAATAAAATGGTAGAAATGGGGGTAGAAATAATTTCTATCGCAGATACGGTTGGTGTGGCTACGCCCGAACAGGTTGAATCAATTTTAAAAACGCTGATACCTATTTATCCGGATACAGAAATAGGGGTACACCTTCATTCAACAGCTGTTAATTGGAAAGATAAAGTGGATGCAGCGTTGCAAGCAGGTTGCCGCCGTTTTGATGGCGCCTTAAAAGGTATTGGAGGTTGCCCGATGGCTGATGATGAACTGGTAGGCAATATGGATACCGAACTAATGATACCCTATTTTAATAAATTGAATTTATTAAATAACCTTGACCTTGCTGCATTAAATAAATGCAGCCGTATGGCGTCTGAAATATTTATTTAACTACGCTAATAAAAATCCCCACCAATAAAAGCAACCGTGTAATTCGGGTAATTGGCTACATTCGTGGCATGGACTTTCATTTAGAATTTACACCCAAACCATTTACAACAAAAATCAATCACCAGCAAAAAATGTTGCTGATAGGCTCCTGCTTTACAGAAAATATGGGCACCAAATTAAAGCAGCATAAATTTTTGGTGCTTGAAAATCCAAATGGTATTTTGTTTAATCCCATAAGTGTTACAAAATCAATTGAACGTTATATAACTAATAAAAAATATACAGCAGAGGAACTGTTTTATCAAAATGAATGCTGGAACAGTTGGCAACACCATAGTCGTTTTTCGAACCCTGATAAAGAACAATGTTTGCAAGCCATCAACCAATCACAGCAACAGGCGCATCATTTTTTAAAAGATGCCGCTTGGGTGGTAATAACCCTCGGTTCTGGCTTTGCCTATGCATTGCGTGGTTCCGAAGATTCAATATCAGCAGGTATTGCGGGGGATGTGGTTGCCAACTGCCACAAAGTACCTACAGATAAATTTGATAAAAAATTATTGAGCTTAGATGAAGTGACAACTGCTTTGCAACAAATGCTGGATAAACTGTCAGCCTATAACCCGAAAATAAAAATAATTTTTACCATTAGCCCGGTGCGTCATTTACGGGATGGCTTTATTGAGAATAACCGCAGTAAGGCCACGCTGATACATGCTGTAAGTTTGCTGGCAGACGGGCAACAAAATATATTTTATTTCCCTGCCTACGAATTGGTTATTGATGACCTTCGGGATTATCGCTTTTACGCTGAAGACATGGTACATCCAAATTACGCAGCTACTAATTATGTGTGGCAAAAATTTGTAACAGCCTGTATTGACGAACATTCGCAAAAACTAATGAAACAAATAAATATTATTAATGCCGCAAAAAGCCATAAGCCTTTCAATCCCACATCAGGGCAACACAAAATTTTTTTACAAACAAATCTTGAAAGAGTTAATGAGCTGGGTAAGCAATACCCCTATATTAATTTTGAAGAAGAGAAAAAATATTTTACTTCTTTTGATAGAAACCCGGATGTAGCGAAGTAATACTGATACAGCAGATATAAATCAGATTTTAAAAATTGGCAAAATCTGTATCATTCAGCTTTATCAGTGTTTCTATAATCCGGAAAGACGAGTTTCTTTAGTGTATCCTATCCCCCCTAACTTCCATTTCATCCATCACAGCTTTTTCATAAGCCAGCCATTCTTTCCAGCGCTTGCGCACTTTTTCTTTTTTGCAATAGGTGTCGGCCAGTTCAATAAATAAAGTGTAGTGCCCTGCCTCACTTTCCATAAACCGGCGGTAAAATTTACGCATATACGCATCATTTAGTCCTTCGCTCAAACGCTTAAAGCGTTCGCAACTGCGGGCTTCTATTAATGCCATCGTTAGTAAATGATCCAGCAAACGGTCATCGGGGCTGCCGCCTTTATGTTGAAATTCAATTAATTTATTTACATACACATCTTTTCGCTGTTTGCCCAACTGCAGTTTTCTTTTATGTAATTCGGCCAATACCAAACGAAAATGGCCCCATTCTTCTGTTACAATAGGGCTTAATTGAGTAACTAATTTTTCTTTATCACTGTATCTTTGAATCAATGTAATGCAGGTGGTAGCTGCTTTTTGCTCACAGTAAGCATGGTCTGTCAATATTTCTTCCAGCTGCATTTCGGCAAGGTTTATCCACCGTGGATCGGTAGGCAATTGTAAACCCAGTATGTTCTTTACATCAATATTTTCTGTCTCCATCACACAAAAATAAATAATTGAATTTAGTTTGATGATGACATATTTTCTTAATTTACACACACAAAATTTTTTATGAAAATCTTGCCATTGATTATTTCTGCTGCTGTAACAACCGGTTTGGTCATTACCCTCAATACAAAACTATTGTTACCGGCACCATTGGGAAAGTTATTGAGCCCGCAACATGGTATCTGGCAAAATGCCGAAAATGCCAATGCCGGTTTTAATATGGATATTAGTTTTCCGCTGTTAAAAGGCAAGGTGGATGTCTATTTGGATGACAGGCTGGTGCCGCATGTTTTTGCCGAGCAGGAAAATGATGTTTATTTTGTACAGGGATATATTCATGCAAAATTCAGGCTATGGCAAATGGAACTCCAAACTTTTGCTGCTGCAGGAAGGGCCAGTGAAATTATAGGCGATAAAGCACTTACACACGACCGTGAGTTTAGAAGATTGGGCATGGGCTACGCCGCAGAAATTTCCCTTAAAGAAATGGAAGCTGATCCCCGGACCAAAGCTTCTTGCGATGCCTATACGGCTGGTGTTAATGCATATATCAATAGTGTAACAGAATCCCAGTTACCCATAGAATATAAACTGATAGGCTATACACCCGAACCATGGACCAATTTAAAATCTGCATTGTTTCTAAAATATATGTCCTACGATTTGGCAGCTCATGAAGATGATATAGAAATGACCAATGCAAAAAATTATTTTAACCCCACAGATTTTGATTTATTATATCCTTCAAAGCAAGATTCGCTGGATCCCATCATTCCAAAAGGAACTATTTACCAGGCGCCAAAAGTAATAGTGCATTCGCCTGCTACAGCCGACTCTATCTTTTTAAAAAATAAAGAACTACTGGTAATAAATGAAGAAAAGCCTGACAGGGAAAACGGCAGTAACAACTGGGCCGTTAGTGCTGCAAAAACAAAAAACGGGGCGCCCATTGTATGTAACGATCCGCACCTGGGTTTAAACCTTCCGTCGCTTTGGTTTGAGATGCAGTTGAGTACATCAGCCTTTAATGCTTATGGAGCTACATTTCCGGGGGCACCTGGCGTTATTATTGGGTTTAATGATAACTGTGCCTGGGGTGTTACCAATGGTGGAAGAGATGTAAGGGATTATTACGAAATAAAATTTAAAGACGATAGCCGTGCAGAATATTGGTTTGACAGTGCATGGAAAAAAACAGAGTTCAGGATTGAAACCATTAAGGTTAAAGACAGCGCTGAATATATTGATACCGTGGCCTACACTGTTTTTGGCCCTGTGATGTACGACAAAAGTTTTAGCGTCAGCAGAACAATCAACAATAAATATTATGCAGTAAGGTGGAAGGCACACGACCCAAGTAATGAACTGTTGGCATTTAATTTACTAAACCATGCAAAAAATTATAACGACTATCTTGCCGCAATAGCCAATATGCATACGCCCGGGCAAAACTTTGCGTTTGCTACAAAAACAGGTGATATCGCCATGCGCACACAAGGTGAGTGGCCGGCAAAATGGAAGGGTCAGGGTGATTTTATTATGCCCGGCACCGACAGTACTTATATGTGGCAGGGGATGATACCACAGGACGAAATACCTTTTCAATATAACCCCCAAAGGGGATTTGTAAGCAGTGCCAACCAAAAGCCTGCCGACTCCAGTTATCCCTATTACCTGGGCCGTGATTATCCTCCTTACCGCGGCTTTATTATTAACCGGAAATTGACGGCCATGTCTGCCATTACACCGCAGGATATGATGGCATTGCAAACCAGTAATTATGATGTGTTTGCCGAAATGGCAAGGCCTGTATTTTTAAAAAATATAAATGAAGCCATGCTGGAAGCAGATGAAAAAAAATACCTCGGCATGTTAAAATCATGGGACCTTAATAATGATGTTGATGCAACAGGCCCAACAGTTTTTACCATACTTTGGGACAGCTTTGAAAGTAAGGTTTTTGATGATGAATTTAAAAATGCACCCGCAGTTATTGTACGTCCGTTTGAAAGCAGTTTGCTGGATGGTATTTTAAGAGACAGCAGCTATAAGTTTTTAGACAATATTGAAACACCTCAAAAAGAAACCCTTGCAGATGAGGTAACCGACGCATTTAAAACAGCCGTGGTGCAAATAAAAAAAGCAGAAAACGAAGGGCGTTTGCCATGGGCAAAATATAAGGGCACATCCATTAATCATTTAACAAAACTGGTGCCTTTTAGCCGTATGGATTTACCAATAGGCGGGGACGAACACAGCATTAACGCCACTAAGCAAACACATGGCCCAAGCTGGCGTATGATTGTTAGCCTTACGGCGCAAACTGAAGCCTATGGCGTATACCCGGGCGGCCAAAGCGGCAACCCCGGCAGCAGGTTTTATGATAATTTTATTGACCAGTGGGTAGCAGGAAAATATTATCCTTTGTGGATGATGAAAGCCGGCGACGAAAACGACAGCAGGGTTAAATGGAAAATGAGTTTTACCAATTAGCCTGTCAGTCAATTGATAGTTATTAAAAAAATTATTGTATGAAATTTTTAGTGTCCATATTATTGATTGCATTATTAAGCGTAACCGCCTGTTTATATTTACCATGGTGGTGTATTGCCATTGTAGCATTTATAGTGGCTGCTTTAATTCCGCAAAAACCGTTTAAATCTTTTTTAACAGGCTTCATCGCTTTGTTTTTATTGTGGGGTTTATTATCTTGGTATATCAGCAGCAACAACAATCACTTGCTGGCACATAAGGTTAGCCTGGTTATTTTAAAAACAGATAGCCCTTATACATTAATGTTGATAACCGCCTTGATAGGTTCGCTGGTAGCTGGTTTTGCTGCTTTGGCTGGTAGTTATGTAAGGCGCAGTTAATTTTTTTTGTCCTGACTTAGAAGCTATATGGAACTTCAGTGGCAGCCAGTCCCGATTTTTATCGGGATCGCTCACTTTTACTTTTTTAGCTCTTTGCTCCAGTGTTTGGTGGAGAAACCGAATACGGAAGCAGATTAGAGTGACTCAAAAGACGAGAATTTAAGATTTGTTAAACAACCTCATTAAATGAAAACTATGACTTTCAAAAATTTCAGATATTTTATATTTCTTACCTTACTGATATTGACAATTACAAGTTTCGGTCAAAGTTTTACTTTGCCTAATGAAGAAGTAATTTTTTCATTTGATACGCAAAATGGGAAAAAAGTAACATTAAATAAAGACAAATCAAATAGCTACCTTATTTATCGGTTTGGTACAAAAGACAAAATTGAATTTGAATTTCCAGATAAATCAAAAAGTAGTTGGACAAATTTTAAATACTCATTTTACTTACGAGGTGGAGAGGCACAAAATGAAGGAATGGATTTGAATTATATCTATTTCACAAGCAAGGATTTTAAATACATTATTTACGAAACATATCTTGCTGTCGGCGAAAAACAGAATGTCGGAATAAAAATAATTAACCTTAAAACGAGTAAAACAACAAACATAAAAGGAAACGTAAAAACTCGAAAGGGAACTTTGGTTGACTTTCGAGATAACAATCTTTTAGAAATTGGTGATGAGTTATTCGATTAGCAGCTTCTGCCAATCAAGCACAGTACTCTGTCTTACAAATTTAGTTCTCGTTCACAGGAGAGTCTGACTTAGTCGACTCGCCGTGCTATGGAGCCAAAATAATAGTAACTTAATCGTATGCCTATCAAACGGGAATTATCATGCGATTGTCCTGCGGTCAAAACTATTGCTGAGACTCACCTGTGAAGGATTATGAATGTGAGACTTGCTCAGGAAAAGAAGAAAAATATGCAGGCATAAAATCGTTAACAGGCAATTAAAAATCACATGCCATTCAATCCAAAAATTCACCATCGCCGCAGTATCCGACTGAAAGGATATGATTATTCGCAGGCAGGATTGTATTTCATTACGATATGCGTTCAGGATAGAAAATGTTTATTCGGTAAAATTGAAACCAATGAAATGATGTTGAACGATTTTGGAATTGTTGCAAATGAACAATGGGAAAAATTAGCGGAACGGTTTACCAATTTTGAATTGGATGTTTATCAAATAATGCCCAACCATATGCACGGAATTATTTTGTTGACGGAAAACGTAGGGGCAGGGCTTGCCTCTGCCCAAAATGAAAATATAACCGATGATAAAAGGGCAGGGGTAAACCCGGCCCCGACCAATAAAACCATTGGTGACATCGTTGGTGCATACAAATCATTGGTGGCAAATGCATGTTTGGAAATTCATAAACGGTATTGGACAGGGATGAACCCTGCCACGACGAAAATTCCGATGATGGGGAAATTATGGCAACGTAATTATTACGAAAATATCATTCGTGATGAACAATCCTATCAACATATTTCAGAATACATAATCAACAATCCCAAAAATTGGAAGGGCGATAAATTTCACAACGATTAATATAAGGACAGGTTTCAGGTCTACCCATATCCGACAAAAAAAGGGCAACGAAAAAGGGCAACTGCAAGGGATTGCCCTAAAAAAATAAAAATGGACATGCATCATTCAAAGACTAATCCGCCAACAAACTAAAAAAATCAGACATAAAACCCATCAATCATAAAATTTTGTTTCCCTCTTTTACATCTTCATAACATTTTCCCTGTTAATTTCGTAGCATCACAACTAATACTATGCGGAAAATTTTATTGCTTATTTCTATACTTGTTTCCATAAAAACATCTGCTCAAAAAATATACGGCACCATATTTAATGATAAAGGCGATCTGTTGTCTTATTCTTCTATCACCATCAAGGGCACAACTATTGGGGCCAGCGCTAATAACAGGGCCAAGTTTGCCATAAGTGTTGGTTCAGGTACCTATACAGTAATTTGTCAGCATATTGGCTTTACTACACAGGAGAAAAAAATTACGGTTGCCAATATAGACGAGGAGGCAACTTTTATTTTAACAGAACAAAAACTGGTAATGAAAGAAGTAATTGTAAAAAACAATGGCGAAGACCCTGCCTACCAGATAATAAGGGAAGCCATAAAAAAAAGGCCCTCGTATTTAAAACAGGTAACCGCATTTAATTGCGATTTGTATACAAAAGACATGATTAAACTGCGGCGGTTGCCCAATAAAATATTTGGCCAAAAAATACCCGAAGAAGACCGCCAGGAAATGATGCTGGACACCTTGGGTATGGGTATTATTTATTTATCAGAATCAATTGCAAAAGTATCTATACAGCAGCCAGATAAATTTAAAATGCGGGTAATCAGCAGCAGGGTAAGCGGCAGCAGTGGCTTTGGTTTCAGCTTCCCCACTTTTATAAGCCTGTATGAAAATAACGTATCTATTTTTGATGGCCAGTTAAATCCCCGGGGCTTTGTTTCGCCCATTGCAGATGGGGCACTTTCCTTTTATAAATATAAATTTTTGGGAAGTTATTGGGAAGATGGAAGAGAGATAAACAGTATTCGTGTAACACCCAAAAGAAATTATGAACCACTATTTTCCGGCATTATCAATATTACAGAAAACGATTGGCGCATCCATAGCTTTGATTTAGTGCTTACAAAAAAATCGCAACTGGAAATTATTGATACGCTGCAGATAACACAGTTGCATGTGCCTGTTAATAATGAAGTATGGCGGGTGAAAAACCAACTGCTTCATTTTAATTTTAATAAGCTGGGTATAGATGCAATCGGCAACTTTGTAAATGTATATTCCAATTATGATGTAGCGCCCAATTTTAGTAAAGATTATTTTGACAGGGTAATTATTAAATATGACACCAACGTAAATAAAAAAACCAAAAATTATTGGGATACGATACGGCCGGTGCCGTTGGAAAAAGAAGAAGTAAAAGATTACCTGGTAAAAGACAGTATGTTTGAAAGGCAAAAAGATTCTGCAGTCAGCATGTTAGCATTGGATTCCTTAAAGAAAAAACAGGGCAGGTTAAAACTGTACAAAGTTTTATGGGATGGCATTGACAGGACACATTACAGCGTAACAAACAGGTACAACTGGGGTATATTATCACTCATTAAAAACCTCGAATACAATACTGCCGAAGGCATTGTTTTAAATGTTGCGGGCTATTACGACAAGTACCTGAAGAAATCAAAACAAACCCTTTCTATAAAACCAACTATCAGGTATGGGTTTAATAACACCCATTTAAATGGATGGGTAGATGTAATATTAAAAACAAAAAATCTTAATCTTGATACGAAATTAAAAAAAGAAGAATGGGCATTTTCGGGCGGAAAAAGGGTAACCCAGTTTAATAAAGAAAGCCCCATAACGCCATTACAAAATAGTATTAGCACGCTGTTTTATGGCGGTAATTTTATGAAGACCTATGAGAATTATTTTGGAGCAGCAGGGTTTACAAAAATTTATGAAAATGGGTTTAGCTTCGCCATAAAGGGCCTGTATGAAAACAGGATACCATTAAACAATACCACCAATTATACCGTATTTAAAAAAGACAGCGTACACATAACACCAAATTATCCTTACGAAAAGATATCAGAGCAATTTACGCAATACCAGGCTGCAATATTGAGTGCCGAATTTAGTTTTCAACCGGGGCAACAGTATATCCAGTTTCCTTACCGTAAAATGTCCATCGGGTCCAATTATCCCACCTTTACCCTTAATTACTCAAAAGGAATAAAAAATATATTTGGCAGCGATGTTGACTTTGATAAATGGCGCTTTAATATTTTAGGTGACAAAAATTTTAAGCTTGCCGGTACGTTAAAATATAATCTTGGTATGGGCGGTTTTTTAAATACCAAAAGTGTATTTATACAAGACTATCACCATTTTAACGGTAACCGTACACAGGTAGCTGCTGAATATTTACAGAGTTTTCAGTTGGCCTCGTATTATGCCTACAGTACTACAGTGCCTTTTTATGCGGTTGCACATTTGGAGCATAATTTTAACGGGTTACTTACAAATAAGCTTCCTTATTTTAACAGACTAAACTGGAACCTTGTTGCCGGTACCAATACATTTTATATCAATGAAGCCAGCAACCATGTTGAGTTATTTGTAGGGCTCGAAAATATTTTAAAAATATTTCGTGTTGATTATGTGATGTCTTTTGAAAATGGCGGTACAAGCAAAAGAAGCTACGTAATTTTCGGTTTTGGCGGCCTTTTGGGAAATTCTGTAAATAACAGGGTTGATAAACTTGGCAGGACAAATGGATTTTAGTAGTACATTTCGTAACAATAAACAATAGCCGTTGAATCGTTAAGCCGTTGAGCAGGAAAGTAAATAAAAAATGCGTCGACGCCTTACGGCAAAAATAAGTTGCCACTTGTTTCCATGTAAAAAATATACCTACTTTTATATATAACGATTATGAAAAAAATATTACTGCTGCTGCTTATTGCCATTCCTTCTTTATTAACGCAGGCACAAAAAAATAAAGCAGGGGCAAAACTAACTGCGTTTAACGCAACAGAACGGCCAAAAAATTTGTCCGATACAGCTTTGCTGGAATTGGTACAAAAGCAAACCTTCCGGTACTTCTGGGATTTTGGCCATCCTGTTTCCGGCATGTCAAGAGAGCGGAGTAATGGCAACTACGATTATGGTGATGAAGTGGTAACTACAGGTGGTACCGGTTTTGGTGTAATGGCAATGATTGTTGCAGCAGACCGTAAATGGAAACCAAGAGATTCTGTATCAGCGAGGCTTTTAAAGATGGTCAATTTTTTGATGAAGGCACAGGCTTATCATGGAGTATTTCCGCATTGGATGGATGGGGCAACTGGTAAAACCATTCCATTTGGCAGAAGGGATGACGGTGCCGACCTGGTGGAAACATCCTTTTTATTCCAGGGCCTGTTATGTGTAAGGCAATATTTTACAGCAGATAATATTATAGAAAGAGAGTTGCGCCTGCACATTACATGGATGTGGGAAGAAACTAATTGGAACTGGCATACAAGAGATAATATGGATTTGTTGTACTGGCACTGGAGCCCCAATTATACTTGGGATATGAATTTTGAATTACGTGGCTGGAATGAAACATTGATCACTTATATACTTGCCGCATCTGCTCCCCGCTATCCAATCAATACATCTGTTTATCGTAAGTGCTGGGCAGAGAGCAGCCACTTTAAAAATGGCAAAGAATTTTATGGTGTAAAATTGCCATTGGGCTTTGATTATGGCGGCCCGTTATTTTTTACACATTATTCTTTTCTCGGTCTTGACCCAAGAAATTTAAAAGATGAATATGCCAATTATTGGGAGCAGAATTATAATCATACAATCATCAATTATAAACACTGTGTGCTTAATCCCAATCACTTTAAAGGATATGGAGAAAACTGCTGGGGCCTGACTGCAGGGGATACTTTTGATGGGTACAATGCATACTCACCGGATAATGATGGCGGCACCATTGCACCAACAGCGGCGCTCTCTGCATTTCCTTACACGCCTGAATATTCTATGAAAGCGCTGAAACATTTTTACTATGATTTGGGTGATAAAATATGGAGCGAATACGGTTTTGTAGATGGTTTTAACGAATCGAAGAACTGGTATGCCAACTCGCATTTGGCAATAGATCAGGGGCCAATTATTGTTATGATTGAAAATTACAGAACGGGCCTGCTTTGGAAACTGTTTATGAGTGTTCCTGAAATACAAAATGGGTTGAAAAAACTTGGCTTCGAAGGCCCGGGCATAAAATAAAATACTACAACAAAAATTGTTTGTATGGTAAACAAATTATTTTCTCCGCTTCCGCTTTGGCAGGATTCTGGCCTGGCAATATTACGCATCATTACAGGGTTAATGATGATGTACCATGGATGGGAAATATTTGACAGCGCTGTAATGAAAGATTACGCTACATGGGATATGATAAAAACTTTGCCGGCCCCGTTGGCAATGGTGTATTTGGGCAAAGGCCTGGAACTTGTTACAGGCATATGTTTTGTACTGGGTTTATTTACCCGCATTTCGGCCATACTGATGGCAGTGAATATGCTTTTTATCTGTTTCAAAATTGGTAATGGAAAATTTTATTACCAGGACCAGCATCCATTTCTTTTTGCAATGATAGCAATGGTTTTCTTTTTTACCGGGCCGGTAAAATGGAGCCTGGATAAATTGTGGTTCAAGTGATGATGGCTCGCCAAATTATTTTATTCTTTTAAATTTCTTAGTTGCTTTAAAAAATCGAAAATAAAAGTGAATAGTATTAAATTATGTCAAAAATCTAACCCATAATATAATCAGTAGCGGACCTAGTAATCCTAGGACAATGCCACCCACTCTAAAATCTTTTTGTTCAAGAAAGCCAGTACTGTATATAATTGCGTTCGGAGGCGTTGATACCGGGAGGAAAAGTGCAGTAGAGGAAGAAAGCGCAATGATTAATGATGTTTCAGTTTTTAATCCAGTTAAGATGGCCAAACCCAATGGAATTAACACCGTGCTTGTTGCGGTATGACTCATTATATTGGAAAGTAACATAGTTAAGTAGGCCAAAATAATCAAAAAAGCGGTTGTGCTTAAATCAAGCTGCGCCAGTTTATCAGCATAGTAAGCCAGGATTCCGGTATTTTGTAAAGCCACACCAAGAGATAAGCCTCCAGCTACTAAAAGAAGTGTATCCCAGGGCAATCCCTGCACGTCTTTACCGGCAAGAATACCTGTGAGTGTTAAGAATACAATGGGAATGGCAGAGACGGCAGCAACGCTTAACCCATGAAAGAAACCGCTCAGCCACATAAGTATAGTTACGCTTGCGATTACAATAACTATTTTGCGCTTCACCTTCATTTCATGCGTATTTTCTACTGTGTCGCTTTCCAGGAATGAAACAGAGATGGGTGTATTATCTTTAATATAAAGCTTGATCAATATAAAATAGCAAATAGCGGTCAGGAAAAGGGAGACAGGTAATCCATACAGCATCCAATCAAGAAATTCCATTTTTATTCCCGCATTTTCAAGTGCACCTGCGGCAATTAAATTGGGAGGGCTTCCAATAATAGTAGCCATTCCTCCAGTGGACGCGGCAACAGCAACGCCAATCAGCAAACCTTTAGCAACCTTCGATTTTTTACCCAATGTATTTAAAAACGGTGTGATGGATGCAACTACCATCGCCGTGGTAGCGGTGTTTGACATAAGCATAGAAGCAACCATTGTGGTAAGCATCAAACCCATCAGCAGTTTCCTTGGACTAGTACC
>JANYGZ010000060.1 GCA_025362235.1 Ferruginibacter sp.
AAGAAATTGAGGTGAGAAAAAAAATGATAGTTGTTCGGATGAATAACATCGAATTTGAACGCTTTGAAAAATTAATTAAAAGAACATTGGCAAGAAGCATTAGTGAATATGCAAGAGACATATTACTTGCAAAGCCGGTCACTGTAAAATTCAGGAACATTTCGGCAGACGCTTTTCTACATGAACTGCTTGGTATAAAAAAAGAGCTAAATGGCATCGGCAATAACTTTAACCAAGCTGTTCATACGCTACATCTCTTAGAGCGCATTCCAGAGTTTAGGGATTGGATACGTAGCAATAATAGTTTGCAAAAAACGGTGGCCGGTAAAATAGAAGAAATCAGGGTGCGGATGAATAATATTTATGATCATCTTCTAGAAGAAAAAGCGCTGGCAAAAAAATTGAATAATGTGGACGATTTAGTTGTCTAAATACTGCAATTAAAATCTTTTTATTTGATAAAACGCTTGCTCCCGGAAACTTAGCTTAAAAAATACGAAAAAAGTAAAGGAAAAATGGCAGTAATCTTAATAATGAAAGTAAATAATAATATTTATTCAGACCCGTATAGTACACCCGTCTTATTTTTTCATGCCTGCGGCAAATAAACCGGGAGAACTACACGGATAAAATACCGTGAATGGAGTTTGTTCAAACACCATTCAAACTGTTGAAAATTGTAAGGATGCTTTAAAGAAGATTTATTTAAATTATTTTTAGAGACTCATTCATCTAATCTTCAGCAAATTTCCTGACAGCTTTTGTAAAAGCAAGGTCTGCGCCTTCATTGCATTACGGCTTGCCTTCGGTTTTGTAAAAAAAATCTCCACGCCATTTTTGGCCTCCTTCGGAGAAAATATTTAGTGGCGTAGTATTTTTTTTACAAAAACCTTGCTTTTACAAAAGCTGTTTCAGGACCGGGTTGCTACGATTAGAAAGAATGCGGTGTATGCTATGAGTGATTGGATTGTAAAATTCGGTAGAGACTAATCCTAGCAAAAACCTCATAAAAGACAATTATTTTAAGTTTGGTTCGAGATCAATCATTCATTCCAACAAATCCAAAACTCATTTTGCTTGCAATGTGGTTTTTTTGTTAGAGACCGCGTCCTTTATTTTTTGTTGAGGCTTTCTTTTTTTTCAATAATATTTTCACGGGTACTTTCTTTTGTATCTCTTTAATATCTGTCAGATCTTGCGGCCTTCCGGAAGCTAATTTGTTTTTGACAAAATCATGCAATCCAATATACTTCACCGATAGTCCATCAGTATCAATAATTTGCATTTCTTTTTTTGCTTCCTTAAATTCCAAACCATCAATGTTATTTAAAATGTCTATCCGCAGCGGAGGATAACCGATTTGGGTAATATACCCAGGTCTTAAAAAATCAGCTTCTTTCAATCCCAATGACTGCATTCCAAATTCCTTTACTACCTGAACCATTGACCGTGCATTTTCAGACGTTATATTTATCCATATGTCAAGATCGCCGGTATGACGGGGCTTACCATGAAAGGCCAATGCATAGCCTCCCACAATCATGTATTCAACTTTATGTTTATTTAATAGTTGAAGGAAGTCCTCGAAATCCTTTGCTAAGGTCATGATTTTAATTTTTTAACATGTACCATAGTCTTATCCATTCGCTGCCCTTTTTTTAGGCTTTGAGAAATAATAAAAGTAACTGCAGCCAGCCTTTCTTTTGCAGGCCTGCTAAGCCAATATTCCAGGTCTTGTTTTTTTTCATCCAGTGCTTTAAGTGGTTGTTTAGTGATCACAGGCATTATTGAACGGGAAACAGGAGCGGTTAACAAGGGGCGGGAAAAGACAGGTAGTCTTTCCACTTTAATGGCGTCATTTTCATATACAGTTTTTGCCTTGCTCAAATAATTGTTTAATGTATTGTAATTGTACTGAGGATAACTCTGGCATAGCAGTTTAAGATTGGAGAAAACCTCGACCCGGTAATCAGGCTTGGTTTTCCAATGCATTAAAATGACCCTTTTTTCAGCTCTTTTAATAGCGCTCATGTTGCAAATATAACAAATAAAACGTGCATATTTGTCATAATTGAATGAAAAATGTTATCAATTAAAAAATATTCCAGTAATCTTTTAACAGCGCCAAAAAGGTTGCTTGTTAAGCAACGATGCTTGCCAGACGCTCCAGGTCTATTATAAATAAGTTCAAAAATTGTACAGGGAGGACGACAAATATGATTTCTTCTAAAATCGAAAGCCCGTAAAACACAGTGTTTGCGGGCTTTTTAATTTTTTTGGCCTACCAAATTATATCAAATTTTATCAATTGAGTTGTTACCAATTCGGTTACCAAAATGCAAACAAAAATTATAATGATAAATTAAAACCAAATTATGTGAATACTTTATTGAATCTAAAAGTCTTGCATTTGCCATAAAAAATCATAAAAACTTTTACTAGTGTACTCACAATTTAATTATGAAGCATAGTGTTTAGATAATCTCCGGCAGGCATCCTGCCTTGTGAATTTCCATTCTATATTGCATTTGTTGCTATTTCTTAGTTAAGGCTTACATTCATTTTTTTAACGCTACTCTTACAGACTCTCTGTTTATTGTTTCAAAACCTGGTTTGGCTTTTAATTCCTCAGTCAATAAACGTACCGTCCATCGCCTTCTTCCCTCAGGGCAGGGTCCACAAGCCATTGTTGATAATTCAGTCTGATGATCTGTTGTATATTTAACAGGCTGTCCCGGCCGGTCATCTTCGGCAAGAGCCGCTTCAACTCCAAACCTCAAATACTTCTTCTTTGTTCGCTAAATAGTAATGCGATCTACATCCAAAATTCATGGGAGGGAAAATTGCCCAAAAATTTTTAAACTTGATTTATGGATGGAAAGATAAAGGTGTAACGACATTTGATTCGGTACCAAACTGTTTACATAATTGTATTTTCAGATAAAATTATTTCATTACTCCAATCTTTACCCCATCCCAATCGGGAAACAACAGCTTATCATTATTAATTTTTAAATGCTTGTCGGCAACCTCGCTGAATATGCACCTGAAATCAGTAGTTACAGCAAGATCCCTTCCATCGGCTAAATTCTCAACTGACAATGGCTGAATACTTCCATGTACTTTACCCCCATTAACATCATTGCCTAAAATGAAACTACAACTTGCCCTCCCATGGTCTGTACCACCGGTGCCATTCTGGTTAACTGTACGTCCAAATTCAGTGGTAGTCATTAGCGTGACGTCATCCTGCAGTGTACCCATATCCGTCCAAAATGCCGCGATACTGTTACTAAAATCGTTTACATTTCTTGCAAATATACCGTTATCGGTTCCCTGGTTGTAATGGGTATCCCAGCCACCGCTTTCTGCGAACGCCACTTCCAGGCCAACATCTAATTTTATTAATTGTGCAATTTGTTTGAGTGCATTGCCCAATGGAGAGTTTGGGTAATTTACGCCGTCCACAGGTTTGTAATTTTTTATATCTGTCTTTTGTAACATCTTCACAGCATCAAAACTTTCTTTGCCGGTTTTGCTTAAAAGTGATGAACTGGTTTGGTCGTATAATTCTTCAAAGCTTTTTGCAGCCATGTTTGTTGTTATTGGATTGTCACGTGCTTGTATAGCAAAGTCCTGTAAGTTTTTAATGGCAATAGTTTCATTGTCCCCATAAAATGAACGAGGCAAGGAAGATGTCAGGCTTACAGCCTTGAAAGGCGTGGCGTCGTGCCCCAGTAGACCCACTGCTCTGTTGAGCCAGCCGCTTGCAGTGCCTTTGTTAAAAGGGGTACCACTTTCCATATAGTCCTGCGCATCAAAATGGCTGCGGCTATTATTGGGTGACCCCATACCATGTACAACGGCAAGTTGTTTGTTTTTAAATAATTGCTCAAAGGGCTGCATCGAGGGGTGTAAGCCAAATCTTCCATCTAAATCAATCAGGGGTTTAGACATACTGGCTTTTGCGGCGCTCATGAAAAGTGTAGGCCTGGCCGCTTGCAGGTAGTTGTCAGTAAAAGGCGTCACCGCCATTAAACCATCCATGGCACCCCGCTGAAAAATGAATACCAGTATTTTATTCTTTTTGTAAGGATTAATAAATTTACTGCTGCTGGCTGCACGGGCAATAAAGGTGGGTACCCCACCTACACCAATACCAAATAGAGCTAAACCTGCCCCTTTTATAAAACCTTTACGTGAAATCATGTCTTTAAGTTATAAAAAATTAAAAATTTATCTTCTCAATATGTAATTAAGCATTTAATTAAAGGCTGATCAGGTTAAAAATGCTTTCTGCATATTTCAGAAAGTTATTTTCTTTGAAATTCAGGGCAACCAATGATAATCCCTACTACCTGGGACAATATTTGACTGTCAAACGCTTGCTGTTCCCCGGTCTTATTAATACCCTGTTGAGTTTTTAATTCTGCATTTTTTATTTTCTTTTGCGCATCCATACCAAACATTTCGTCGGAGCCGGGTGTATTTGTAATTTCAGTAGTGTTATCATTTATATTATTTGCTTTGGCTGCGGTATTAATTTTATGTTGAATAGAAGGGTCTTTTATTAATGGAACTAGTCTTTTTATAGTCGCTTCAATATTGCGTTCCGGCATTATCAGTTTGCAATACGTTGGTAATGCAGCCTCAGCGCTTTCTGGTTCATGATTATTATTAAGTGCCATAAGGTTAAAACTCATACCCTGTACTTTTTGCCCGGCAATTGCCAGCCCGAAATTCATCCTGTTTAATAATGAACCTGTATTTATCCAATAAACTCCTTTATCAGGAAACCCTGTTGGAGCCTGGTAATAGTAAATTTGTTGTCCCATTTTTGTTATCCAATTATTAAGCGCCAAAGGCTTTTTTACATCTGCCTTTAAGCTGCGAACTGTACTTATCGCTAGTTCAAATGGCGATTTTGTTTTCTCTCTTAATGCATCTGGTGTCCAAAATTCGGGGGAAGATACCATTGTGATGAGTATTTTTTTTATATCTCCATCATTTTTTATAAAAGAAGAAACCATTTTATCAATCAAAGATTGGGGCGGGATGTCACTCACAAAATGGGTGGCTATTTTTTTGCAAATAAATTTGGCTGTAGAAGGGTGATGCGCAAGTATGCTCATTAATTGAACCCCTTCCTGATAACCCCCTCCGCCCACAAAAGTGTTACCTAATACTTTTTTCTCTTTATCATCATGTTTGTTCATGGCAAATAAAAAATCACCCTGGTGGATATAGCCCTTTACGGTTAAATTTTGTTCCCCTTCTTTTTCTATTTTTTTAAGTATATCCTTATTTGTACCATGTTGACCCATTGGAAAAATCGTCCAGCCGGTGAGTACCCTGGCGGCTTGTGTTACATCAGTTTGTGTATATCCTCCGTCGACTCCCAGCGTGTGCAACTCCATTACTTCACGGGCATAATTTTCATTAAGGCCAGCGGGGTTGCCTCTTTTCAACTTTTGTAAAATTTTCACTTTGTTAGAGTCTATTGTTTCATTTTGCAATTGGGCTTCTAATTTCTTTTGATTTTTTTGCTGTTGTATATCGGCTTCTTCATTGGTACCCGAGCTACTGAAATTATCTAAATAAATGAGCATGGCGGGCGATTGTGCTGTGGCCAATAAGATGTCATAAAATTTACCTGTAACGTGTTTACGGATAGCATCTCTTTCATAGGCCAGTATAAATTGAAGGCATTCTGATTTAGTAAACGATACATTAAAATGATTGAACCAAAAGTCGGTGAGCACTTCATGTAATTGATTGTTGCTGTAGGCAGCACTTAAAATTTTTTGGCAAATTAATTGATTCACTAAATCCTGCTCTGGGCGATAACCTTTTTGCTTCATGAATTCCTTTACCTGTTCCTTGTACCTGGCTTTATCCTCGGTTGGTTTTACAGAGTCTTTATTAATGTAACTTTCCTTAATCGCCTGGGCCAATACTTCAAAGTTTCTAGGGAAATTTGTTACAATTTCTTCATTACTCATTTTAAGGGCATCAAACTCCTTAAGTTTTTGTGTTAGAGAGTCATCCGGAAGGTTCCCATCTAATTGTTGCTGAAACCAGTTGGCTAAACCCATATTTACTACCTCTTCAATACCATCTGGAGTAGAGCCGAACGTAAATCTGTCGAGTAAATGTGCGGCAGCCTGTTTTTCAGTTAGACCAGATTTCTTATACGGCATTTTAAAAGAAGATTGGGCATAACCATTATTAAAAGATAAAAAAACAACAATAACTGATAAGAAAAGTGATAGGCAACTATAAGGCTGAAAAATACGCATCTAAAAGTGTTTTAAAAATAAAATATATTACGTTATTACATGGTATTGATAAGGATAAATGTATCACGTTTATTCCCTGATCGACATTGCAAATATAAATGCTGCAACTAAAGTGATCCTTATTTGAAATTATTAAGGTAACCAGTATTTGCACCTTTTAAAAATGTAACCCCCATGTGTAAATACAGACAATATTATCCCTTGCGTCATTGATTTTTACGTTTAAATTAGTGTGGCGGCAGGCGGTCAACTATCGTGGATTTTCCAGGCAGGTGCATCAATAATATTTTTATTTTTTGTTTATAGTTTGTTATAAATGTACATAAAGAAAATAAAAAGCGATGCACTTGGAAGAGCAACGCTTTTTATAAGACAGAAAAATTATTCGCCAATTTTTTTACTGTTGGTATTCAGTTGCTGATTAAGGGCCTTCTGATCAGTTTTTGTTAAATGCCCTTTATCCATTTTGCGCATATCCCTTTTTTCCTGGTTGATGGAAGAAAGGTTACGGCGATCCTGTTGCGCCTGTGCCTTGGTCAAATCCCCTTCCTTGCGCTCTTCTCTGATTCGTTTTAGCTGGTTGTCGACCCTGCCATTTATTTCGTTTACACGTGGGTGTTCGCTGATATGTGTTCTTTGATGCCCCGGACCTGCCTGGGCAAATGATGATGCAGTGATGATGGTTGCAATTGCGGTAGCTAATAGCGTTTTCATTTTTTTCATTTTTTAATTATTAAAATAAAGTTTCAGGTATAAGAACGGAATTATTGCCAAAGGTTTATTTCAGTACCATCCGTTAACAATACGATAACCACCTGAAAGCCGTTTCTGCGCTCATTTGATAGCTATTACAACATTCTATATTTTATTTATAAATATACTAACGTCAGATATTTACAAGACTGCAATTGGAAAGTTTGCATCTACCAAAATTTGGGAATAATACCTTACAAGGAACAATCTTATTTAAGAAAAATGTCAAAAATAAAAAGGGTGAAATTTCATGGCTTTCCCTTGGCTAAATTCAATAGCAGGCGCGGGGAGTTTAATAATATTTGCGATGGATAGAAGAAATAAGGGCGAACTGTTTGTACTAAAAAGATTCTTCATATTTGCATCAAAAGAAAAGTAATACTGGCGGTATCTTTTAAATTCAGGAATAACTTTATTGTCTACTTCTCTCGGATTTATGGTTGCTCCTGTCATTCCTTCGGCACCGTACCCTATTGCAAAGTTTAACCATCTCGGCAAACTTGTTTTACTGTTCATAAATGAATATGGATTTATTGAAAGCCAGTAGGTTTGCCCGTTGTAGTCTTTCAGCCATCGTTGCCATACATTTTTACCTAACTCACTAGGGTTATATTGAGGAAAAATTGTGCGGTGAAAAGAGAATTTTAATTGCACCCTTTGTTCATTCCAGGCAAATTGCTGTACCATAAATAAACTTGTTCCAGCTAAATTGGCCAGCATATCTCCTTTTGAAAAGCCCCATTTCTGGGAAAAACCATCAAAGATTTCAATAATCGTTTGAATCCCCATTGCTGTCAATCCACTAATCCATGTAGATCGGTTATTGTTTAAGCCACACCATTGCATGGCGTTGTATTGAATATTACAGATGTTATATGCTGTTGTGGCATGGCCTGCCTTATCCATATTTAACCATTCGCTATTATCATTAAACAAATGAAAGCGGCTATGGGGAAATTTTTTATACCATAAATAGTAGAGGCCTGTCATTGCTACAGTCGATACCGCTGACTCAACAATTATTACGCCTCTTAAACGGCTTTCATTAAACGCTGGATTGGAAATGCCATTTTGGGAATAACCGTAAATGCTTAAGCTAACAAGTAAGCAAAATATTACGATTAATTTATAGTGTTTGATGATAAGGAAAGCCTTTATAGATGATTTCAAAGTTGGACATTTTTGATTATACTTCTTTTAAATACTGTATTATGTTTTGTTTATAAGAACCATACACAGGTTAGTGATGTTGTACTATCCGGCTGTCAATAAAAATATCCAGCAAGTTAAAAATCACATCGAGCTTTTGCTTATTTATGGTATCTAACAGTTTTGCCTTTGTGATAAAAATATCGTTTGAATTCTTGCTGATTGTATGGGGAAATAAAAATACTTCTACCGGCACTTTAAATACTATTGCAATTTTTTCCAGCATTGATATTGAAATATCACTACTACCGCTTTCTATCAGCGAAAAATCTCTTGTTTTCATTCCAAGCCGGCGGGCCAAATCTTTTTGTAACATATTTTGTTTCTTCCTTAGTTCAACGATATTCAAACCAACTATCTGCTGCAACCCTTTATACGTATATTTTTTCATAAAAAATTTTAGTATTAAATTGACACATTATTTAAAAAAGCCTTGCCAAGAATGGCAGGGCTTGGACATGCAAGCAGCTATAATGCTGCGATATTTTTATTTACTGGTCACAACACGTCAGTTTCAAGCTATGGACTTTAGTCCAAGGCTTTAGCTTCTACAAACTTCTAACAATCGCTTTGATAACAAAATAAGAAGAATGGCGAAGCCTCCATATGGACTTTCAGTCCTTCTTCAACCTATGGGTTTTTAACCAATAGTATTTGAGTTAAGTGAGTACTGCGTCCTTAGCATTGCCAAATTTTACAAACAAAATGAGGAATATTACAAGTAAGCAAATGGGTACTACCTGTGCCAGTGTTTTACGTACCCTTTCCTGATTTTAAAATTCACCGTTCAAGGTGGTGGAATAACCTTGTGGCAAATGAATAGCTGCATTTACTTTGATATAAATCACTTTGCGTTTTTTAGTTAATCGAACTGTTTTTATTTTATTTCACTTTCTGAACTACCGCTTTTTTCAACATGTATAATATCTGTCTTTCGATATGCCCAGCCAAAAATCAGCGGGAATACCCACAGAGAAAAGATCATGGCGCACAGAATGCCGCCAATCACCACCCGGGCAAGCGGACGGGAACTTTCTGAGCCAATACCATGCGACAAAGCAGCAGGCAGCAGTCCAATAGCTGCCATCATTGCGGTCATCATCACGGGGCGTATTCGGGAATTAACCCCCAGCTTAATGGCATTGTAGAGCGAAGCTTGCTGCCCTTTAATTTTATCGAGATTTTGTTTGAATACGGTAATGAGCAGCACGCCGTCCTGTATGCAAATTCCGAAGAGTGCAATGAAACCAATGCCTGCAGAGATACTGAAATTGGTGCCGGTCAGATGAAGGGCCACAATGCCTCCAACAATGGCAAATGGAACATTTAAAAACACCAGGACTGCATCTTTAAAATTTCCAAACATGGTAAAGAGTAGCAGAAAAATAAGTAACAGGCTGACGGGTACTACCTGTGCCAGCCTTTGCTCTGCCCGCTGCTGGTTTTCAAAATCTCCCTGCCAGGCCATACGGTAGCCACGTTTCAATTGCACAGCCTTATTCACCTTTTCCTGTGCTTCGGCAATAGTGCTACCCATATCCCTGTTCCTGATGGAAAATTTCAATGTTGAGTAGCGTTCATTATCATCCCGGAAAATAAGGCAGGGGCCTGTTTTCTGTGTGATGGAGGCTATTTCCTTGATGGGTACTTTGCTGCCACTCTGTGTTGGCACCAGGAGATTGCCAATATCGTCTGCATTTTTTCTGAAGCCTTCCGGCATCCGGATTCGGATATCAAATATTTTAATGCCTTCATACAGTTGCGATGCAGCAAGGCCGCCAATGGCCATAGCAATAACTGCATTGGCATCAGCTGTAGCTACGCCATATAAAGCAAGTTTCTGCTGGTCGAGGCTTACATCAAGCTCCGGCTGGCCTATATTGTAGATAATGCCCAGATCTGCAACTCCTTTTACCTGCTTCAGGATGTTATACACTTCATTCACCTTTTGCTCCATATAGTTCAATGAATCGCCATAGACTTTCACACAGATGGAACCCTTGACGCCACTAACGGCCTCCTCTACATTATCCATTATTGGCTGGCTGAAATTGAGATTAATGCCTGGAATAACGGCGAGCTTTTCATTCATTTTGTCTATCAATTCGTCCTTACTCATTTTGGGTTTCCATTCTCCCTCGGGATACAGCATCACACTAAATTCATTGTTATAAAAACCAGCCACATCCGTTCCGTCATCCGGCCTTCCTGTCTGGCTAACGGCATACTTTACCTGCGGAAACTGAATTATTATTTTTCTGGCCTGCATGGCAATTTCTTTCGACTTTTCAAGGGAGATGCTGTAAGGCGTCTGCACCCTCAGCCAGATAGAACCTTCATTCAGTTCAGGCAAAAATTCACTTCCCAAAAATTTAAAAGAAAAAATGCCGACTACCATCGCAACCATAGAAATGAGCACCACAGGCACTTTTTGCTTATACGCTCCAATAAATCCTTTTAGCATAAAGCCGCTAAGGTGATGCACAAACGGGTTGTGTTTTTCTTTCACATTCTTATTCAGAAGCATGCTTATCAACACCGGAACCAACGTGAGGGTAGTGATTAAGGCACCGAGCAATGCAAAGCCAAGTGTATAAGCTAATGGAGAAAACATTTTGCCTTCCACTTTTTCAAAAGCAAATACTGGCAGCAGCCCGGTAATGATGATGAGCTTGGCAAAGAAAACCGCTTTGCCCAACTGGGTGCCATTTTTTCTAATCAGCCCAAGTTTCGCCAGCCGGTTAAATTTGGGCATGCCCACTTCCATTGCCTTATGATCCAGAATGACGAACATACCTTCCACCATTACCACTGCACCGTCTATGATGATACCGAAATCAACCGCACCCAGCGACAGCAGGTTGGCCGACATGCCCATCAAATGCAAACAGATAAAGGCAAATAGCAATGCCATTGGAATGATGATGGATACAATCAGCGTGGTGCGCCAGTTGAACATAAACAGCGACACCAGGAGGGTAACTAGCAATATCCCTTCTACCAGGTTATGCATCACCGTGTGTGTGGCAAATTCTATAAGTTCAGTGCGGTCGTAGTAAGGAACAATCTTGGTGTCCTGGGGAAGAATGTAATTGTTGAGCTTATCAACTTTTGCCTTCAGTGCCGCAAGCACCTCAGTGGGGTTAGCGCCCTTTCGCATTACAATAATGGCTTCCACCGCATCTTCTTCGTCCGTTATAATGCGCTTTCCGGATGAGTCAGTCAGCCCATCTGCCCGAGCCACCCACCCCAGCCTTGGCACGTTACTGACAGATACATCCGCCACATCTTTCACCAGCACTGGCACACCGTTATTGTTGGTCACAACAATATTTTTTATCTCGTTAATATCGTTCAGCAAACCAATACCTCTTACCACAAAAGCCTGGTTGTTCTGAATTATCATATCGCCGCCAATATTGATATTGGTTTTTTGCACGGCTGTAAAAACATCCAATGGCGTAATGTTCAGTGTAGTGAGTTTCTCGGGGTCCACCTGGATTTCAAAAGTTTTTGTTTTGCCACCAAATGCTGTGATGTCCCCAATGCCAGGCACAGAGCGGAGCTGGCGGTCAACCACCCAGTCCTGCATGGTTTTCAGTTCCCGTGCATCCCTTATTTTGCTCCGCAACGTGTAGCGGAAAATTTCACCGGTGGGCCCAGTTGGCGGTTGTACGGAAGGCAGTATGCCATTCGGCAGTGTAGCATTACCAAGCAGGTTCATTACCTGCTGACGTGCTTCTGGGTCTTTCACGCCGTCGTTAAAAATCAGCTTAATATAACTGAGTCCAAAAATGCTGGTGGAGCGAAGACTGGTTTTGTTCTGTACAGGTGCCAGTGCCAGCTCTACAGGAATGGTGATAAGTTTTTCCACCTCTTCCGCACTGCGGCCCGGCCATTGGGTGATAACACTAATCTCCGTATTAGTCACATCAGGAAAAGCCTCAATAGGCATATTTCTAAACGTGATAATGCCAGCCACTACCAGCAGAACTGCACAAAAAATAATGAAGATTTTATTTTTTAAAGAAAACCCTATGATGCTTTTAAGGAATTTATTCATGGAAAGAATTTGATTTTACAGCCGCTCTTCTTCAATGAGCAGCCGGTCATTATAAATAGTTGCCCGATGCAACAATTGTAACTGCCGGTTTTGTCTGCGGAAGTGTCAATTGTTAAGGGCTTCATACATCTGCAGTACATCGCTGCCAATGAGTACATCGCCTGGCTTAATACCCGACTGTATGAAGACCCTGCTGCCGTTGATGCTGATAATATTTACGGCACGTATTTCCACATCAGCTTTACTTTTATACACCAGCACATAATACTGGCTGTGGTCAAAAAAGAGCGCCCCGCTTGAAATGCTGGTAGCCTGTTTATCCTCCTTGTTATTTACCATCACAGTAGCAAACATCTGTGGCTTCAGCAGGTAATCTGGGTTACTAAGCATCACCCTCATTTTCATTACACGATTGGTGGGATCCAACACATTCATCAGCTTGTCTATTTTCCCTCTGAAAATCTTATCGGGATAAGAAATGGTGGTTACTTCCACTTCATCCCCCACATGCACTTTACTGATGTTTGCTTCATATACATTCGCCTGCACCCATACCTCCTTTAAATCCGAAATGGTAAAAAGATTCGTACCATTGTCTGTTCGTATAGACATACCGTTAGTAACATTCTTCTGCACCACAAATCCACTGATGGGGCTTTTGATAAAATACTCACCCTGCCTGTTGTTGCCGTTTATGCTCAATATGCGCTGAGCCGCCACTTGGGAGGCTTCGGCCTGCTTAGCCGCCACGTCTGCATTGGTAACATCCACCTGGCTGGCCAGTCCGCTTTTATACAAATCCTTTTGCTGCTGCAGCACACGGGCTGTCAACTGCACATTGGTTTCTGCATTGATGAGCGCTACATTGTAGTTGGCCACCTCGACACTTTTTATCATGCCCAGAACCTGGCCTGCCTGCACATAATCTCCAAGCATCACTTTTATGTCCTGCAGGTTACCGCTGATAAGCGGAAAAATATTCGCTACTTTATCGGGATTGAAATCTACCACTCCATTGAATTTGATGGAATTGGTGAGTGTGGAAGTCTTCGCTGTATCAGTCTGCAGCGTCTTCATTAATGAATCAGGAATTACATACGGTTCTCGTTTTGCCATTGATGTATCCACCTTGCCTGTACACGAATAAAAAGCTGCTGCTAAAAAAAAAGTAAGGCTATAAATGCTATAATTTATTATCCTGTTCATACTTAAATTGGTTTCGGAAAATTATTTATTAAAAATTTTTGTGCCCGTGCTGAAATTCAGTTGCTCCAACTGGCTGATACGGTTATACCGCAAGTTGTTCAGTTGCAGCACATTTTGTTTGTATGAATCATAAAAATCAATAAACTCCAGTATTGAAATATTTCGCCGCTCATAGTTCTTTGTCACTTCCTTAATGAGCGTATTAAAATCACCTTCAAAGGCCGGGTCAAAACTATTCAGCAATTTTTCTGCCCTAACTGCACCAATATAACTGTTGGCTACCTGGCTTTCAATGGCATCCTGTGTGGCGCTCACCTGCAGCTCGCTGCTCTCTGTTTGTGCAACGACTTGTTTAATATTACCTTGGTTGCGGTTAAAAATTGGAATGTTGATGCCAAAGCCCACTGCATTATATCCCTTCACATAACTGCCCAACCGGTCGTAGCCTGCATTCAGTGTAACATCCGGCACCGCCAACGCTTTCTGCAGAAGAAGGTTCTGTTGGTTAAAAATTACGGCTGACTTCGCCATCTTTAAATCGAACCGGTTATTGTAAGCACTGTCCAGCAATGATTGATAAGTTACATTCGCAATTACTAATTGCGGCCGTTCATCCATTGTAACTAGCGGCACCACATAAGCGCTGGCCTCTCCCCTTATCAGCAGTTTGAATTCGCTGTTCACATCATCAATGTTTCCCTGCAGCGCCGCCAGCTCAGCCTGTAGCGAATAGAGTTGGGATTTAGTGCGTACAAGTTCCTTCAGTGCGATATTACCTTTCTTCACCTGTTCTTCAAAAGCCAAAGTTGTTTTCTGCAGAGAAGTTATCTCCAAATTATAAGCCTGCTGCATTTGCTGCAGGTAATAGGTATTGTAAAAATCATTTCTTAATGTGTAACGTAGCGAACGGAGAATATCATAAAACTGAAACTCAGTAATCTGCACACCTGTTTTAGCAAGTTCAATAGCCTTACTTCTTTTGCCTGCAGTTTTTATAAGCTGGCTAAGCTGAAGGGCAATTTCCCGGTTATCATCGCTGTAGTCAAAAAGCTTTTTTGTGTCCGGCTGATAAAAGCCGCTGTTAAAACTAAACTGCGGATTGTCATAGAGTTTGGCAGTAATTACATTGGCCTTTGCACTGTCAATGCTGAAGCGTTGTGCCAGCAGTTGCAGATTGTTTTTAATAAACAACTGCTCAGCCTGCGGCAATGAAATAGTGATAGTGTCGTTGGTTGGCTGGCCAGCAACCAGGCTAGGCAAAAAACATAAGGTTGCAATTGATCTTATTAAAAAAAGATTGGCTTGTAAAAATCTGAATAACATGTTTAGTTCTTTATAAAAATAGCCGCTAATAAATAAAATGCGGTTTCCAATAGCCAAAGCAGTAAAAGTTGTTCGTAGAAGCAATACAAATTACTGTGAACCAATTTTTTTTTATTAAAATGGACCATCATTTAGCCAATGTTAACTAAACAACGCAGCTTGCTACAATTCAAAATGTACCTCTATAAGTTATTTTGTTGTAAGAAAAAATATACCAATTATTTTCGGGAGTGCCATGTATATATATAAAATAGTTTTTCAAATAATTAAGAAGTTTTAGTCCAAAAGACCTGAAATCCTAAACCCTGAAAATATTATTAACTGAAAATGCCTTTTAATTTAGCCCCCAATTCACCTATCGCTTCTTCATTTTTTTCCTTCACATCGCCGGGAATAGGACCTTCTACAAAATGGGTTGCTTTTTCAAACATGGTTTCTTCATATTTACTTGCCAGTACTGTAGCTGGTTGCTTTGCCCTTGGCTATTCAGCTGTATCATCCTGATTGTTTTCATCTCCCTTATTGGTTTGTCCCACTCCTTCTTCACCATCATCACCAAACACTTTTGATAATGAACTCTCCAGCCCCGGAGATTTTTCTTCTGCGTAGTTTACTACGGCATTAATAATGTCTGTGGGGTTCTTCTTCACTGATGTTATATTGTTTAGTGAGTTATTCAATTAACTGTTGTATAATTTTTCTTTTTATTTCTTTTTGAATTTGTTTGATGTCGTAAATCTACATTCCAAATTCAGGGTCTATATTATACAATCGTTCATTGGGCAAAAATAGTAGGCGAACTTGTTTTTATAAATCATTTATAAATGAAAATATTAAAACAGCTCTCCTTTTCCTGAACTCACGGTAATACTAAACTGTTGAGGTGGAACGTGCCAAGATTTATATTTATCTGCTTCATGCTCTAGTATCAGCGAAGCTGCCCTACTAATATGCTTCTGCAGCAGTTCTGCATCTATATCTGCAAATACATCATTAGTCAACTCACTCAGTTCGGGTGCTTTACCAAGCAAATTACTTGCAAATACTGTAAAAATTGTATTGGTACCTTCAATACTGATGCCTGCATCGCTGGCTGCTTTTTCTATTAACTGGCACATTTTATTTGGATGTGTTTAGTGATAAAATATTAACTTCTTAAAAAAATAGAGAAGCCGTATCACCACTTCTCGTAGTTTTTAATAAAAATGTGTAGTAAACAGTGCCAAATCGTTATTTTAAATATTAAGACTTCAAAAGTAGCTGCCTTACCGGGCTAATTAAACTACAGTCGCCGAACAGGCAAAAACTATCGGCAGACCAGCGGCAGATAGTTTATAATTGTAAACGCTGAAGGATGTAGTTATCGCTCCAACATGTTTCTTCTTTTTTATCTCTCTTAGTTTGCAGACAAATACAATCGCTAAAAGATTTTTGAAACTATAAAATTTTAAAAACCACCGATCAATAATGCCTGTTCAACTAATAACCTCAGTCAGTTTTTTTTAAAATACTTATTTTTAACTTATTTTTTAAACCTTAAAATAGAGATATGAAATCAAAATTTTGGCTGGCAGAGCCTGAGCCACACGACTTTCCTGCTGCATTCGATTACCTGGAATTACTGTACCCCAAAAAGACAGCAGAAGCGATAGTAAACAATTTAAAAAAAAGCAGCACTATTAAGAAGAAAGCAAAAGATATCTTCAGAGCAAGCGAATTACCGATGCTTCCTAAAAATAATATCCATGTTGCAGAAAATTTACGAAAAGTAAAAAAGGGTAAAAAGCTATCGCCTGTTTTACTTGTTAGTGATGGTAAATTGGTAATTGCGGATGGCTACCACAGGGTATGCGCCATTTATTATTTATCCGAAGACCAGGAAGTACCTTGCCGCCTGGTAAATAAAGGGTAAGCCGAAATAAAAATAAAATATACATTTACCAAAAAGATATTGTCAGGTTAGTTTATTTTTTGTCTGCAATAAAAAAATAATTATTGATTACGAAATACTTGCATCTTTTTTACTGGCTGCCCTATGGGGTGGTATTGTAGGCGCTGAAAGGCAATACAGAAGTAAGTCTGCCGGCTTTTGAATAATGATAATGATATCAATGGATTCTTGTTTTTTTACGATAATGTCAATGGTTATTGGGGCAGCAAATAATTCAAACCGCATCGCATCTAATATTGCTACCGGCATTGGTTTTTTGGGAGCAGGAGTAATATTTCGTGGCGATAACCGTGTAAATGGAATCACCACAGCTGCCACTATCTGGGCGGTAGACGCTGTAGGCATGGGCATTGGTGCAGGGTATTATTTTGCATCAGCTTGTGCAAGCATACTTATACTATCGTCCTATCAATATTGCCCTCTATTGAAAATGATATTGATAAACTCAATCAGTCGAGAATATATTTAATTAAGCCATCTTTAAATATCATTTTACCAATAGGGAAATATTGTGCCATACATTTGGCGTTTTTGTCAGTAGTCTTTTACAGGTTTTTAAATAAAAGATAACAGGGCTAAAATTATTTTTTTCGGGTTTCTGGGCTTTGCCAAAAGAAGTAACCTGGCGACATCAAACCAGACGCCGCTGAGTTCAAATACTTAAAATATTGGCCGATAATTTTATCTTTGTTTGTCTTTGCCACCATTGCTATTCTTTCCTCCATTGTTTTGTATTTGGCTAGGATGCTGTTCTGGCAAAGCCCATGAACCCCTTTTTCCGTTGTCATGTGGTATGTCTTTGTATTGCACCACTTGTTTTGGCTTTACTATTTCCTGTAACTGTTGCATCCTTACTACAGGTTTATATACTTTCATCTCTCTCCTTTCATTATCGATAACAGGCTGGCTTATTTGCTGATGCTCCCGGATCGCTACCGGATTTATTTTTTGGCCGCTATATCTTTCCACCTCTTTATATTCAGGCCCTTTGTAAAAGGCTGCTTTATTTTTGGTATAATTAATACTGTTAATAATTGTAGTGTTGTTGTAAATATTTACATTTTGGTGTTCATCAATACAATGGTTCCTGAACTCTCTATCATTTAAAAATCCATGTCCTACAAATGCCCAATGTTCATAAGGAATATTAAAACCAGCTGAAACACCCAAACGCATGCCTGGGGCTAATGGTGCCCATCCATAATACTCAGCACTGTTCCTCCAGCTTACCCATGCAGGCGCCCATTCATAACCGGGCAACCACATCCATCCGTAACCGGTTTCATAAAACCAGCGACCATAGTGAAATGGCGCCCAGCCCCAATTATAATTGCTGTTCCAGCTCCAGCCTGTATTGGTATTCATCCAATATCCATTATCATAATATGGCCTGAAGTCGGCAATAGTGGGTGACCATACATATCCATAGCCAGGATAATCTATCCAGCGGCCATAAGGGCTTAACTCATCATAAAATGTTTGGTAGCTAACCGGTGCTGCGGGTTGCTCAACTGTGTAAGCCGGGCTACTCGAGTTTTGAGTGGTAGCGCAGGAATGTAATGATAAAACAACTATTACTATCATTACAAATTTTATTATCTTTTTCATTGTATATATCTTTTTTACTGATGTAAAATATAGTAGTTCTAAACTGCACCAGTAATTTTTTACAATCATTACGCAATAAATATCTTTTCTATTTCAATAATTTTTAATTGCTGTATAAAGATAATTTGGAGTATTGCATTTAAAATCTGCAAGTCGCCAAAAAGGCAAATGCTGTCGGTGAAAATTGGATAATGCTAATCTATAAAATATTATTTTACGATAACCGGATATTGGCCTGTTTAAATTGTCTAGGTCATTAATTTTATTTATTATTTTTTTATTAACTATTACATCTTATTTATCAGGATAGAAACGTATGTGCTCAAAAAGATAATTTTCATTTACCCTCAGTTTATCTATCAATTGTTTCAATTCACTTTCTTCCCATTTTTTCTGAAACATTTCATCGTGAATCAGTACCACTATATGGTCTTTGGTAAAAGTATTCCCACTTTCCAACCGGGATTCAATCTCTTTAGAAATATCATCAACAGATTGTACAGGTGTTCCATCTTTAGGATGATGCTGCCACTCCAAATCCCATCCATAAAGTTTATATCCATTTTTTGCACACAAGTCTGCAGCAGCAGAACCGCTTACGCCATCATCTTTCTTTCTGCCACCAATGCGCCACATATTTCTACCAGGAAGGCGTAAAATTTTAAAGCGAAGGTTTAGCAATTGTTCATTTTTTTGAATATCGGCCAGTACATTTTGTGGATTGCTGTAAAAAAGGGCATACTTGTCGTTGGCGTGTGTAAGGCTGTGGTTGTAGGCTTCTACAAAAGGATTTTGCTCATACATTTTGTAGTATGTTCCCATTTGTTTACTTGCCTCGGCATGTTCACCCACCAGGAACACACTAATCTTTAACCGCTCTGCAAGAATTACACTGTCTATATTTTCACTGCCATTTAAAGGGCCATCATCAAAAGTGAGGTAGATGTATTTTAACGAAGCTATTTTACCAGTTGGCATAGTTCGATTTGTAGCTTGCTCAACTATTTTTTTATAAAGCACGGTAAAAGAAGAAATAGTGGTTGCCAGTAGTATGGCAAAAATGGCCGGTTGACTCAATTTATTTTTTTGCATAATTGATATTTTAAAGTTAAAGCGATAATGAAAAGAAACATTCCGGAGTAGGCAAATGGGCAAAAGCAATCGTTTAAATAAGAAGACATTTAAAAGGTAACATAAAACTGCGTGGCTTCGGTCAATGCTTCTTTACAAATAGATGTAACTGATAAAAAATTTTGCTGAAAAATTTCTTCTGTAAGGTTTTCATATTCCATCGTATCAAGGAAAGGTTGTAATTTTTCATTTAAACCCATTACGGATACAGTCGTTTTCATATTGTGTGCCAATTGCCGCAACTGGTGGATATCATTGTTTTGCCAGGCTTTTTCTATTGTAGCCAAATCTTCGGGTATGACTTCTATAAATTGTTCTGTTACTGTTTTTTCGTATTCCGTATTTCCTCCGCTAATTTCTCTCATGTATGTCAAATCAATAACCGAATAGGTGCCGTTGTTTAATTTTACGGCAGCTTTTGGTGACAATAAAACCGGCTGATTATTTTGTGTGAACCGGGTGATTAAATGATGCAGCTGCTCTTCGCGAATTGGCTTTGAAATATATTCAGTCATTCCGAGACTGATACACTTTTCCCTTTCACCGGCAAAAGCATGGGCAGTCATTGCAATGATTGGAATTTCTACTTTTAATTTTTTCCTTATTTCACTGGCAGCAGTATAGCCATCCATTACTGGCATCTGAATGTCCATGAGTATGAGACTGTATTTATTTTTCTTTAAAATTTCAATAGCTTCATAACCATTATTCACCAAATCATATTCAAGTTTCCACTCAGTAAAAAGATGTTTAATTAGGCTTTGATTTATCTCATTGTCTTCGGCTACAAGAACTTTTACATGCTTAAAATCAGGTAGAGTCATTACGGGATTTTTTGGCAAAGAACTATTGCTAAAATTGTCAATTGATATGGTATATGGAATGGTTAATTTAAAAATGGTTCCTTTACCTGGCTCACTCATTACATTTATAGTTCCCCGTTGCAATAGTACAAGCTCATTTACTATGGATAAGCCAAGCCCGCTTCCGCCAAACTTGCGGGTAACAGCATCATCAGCCTGTTGAAACCGTTCAAAAATGTGGCTTAATTTTTCCTTCTCAATGCCAATGCCTGTATCACTAACTGTAATACCTGTAATAATTGTATCTCCTTGTTTCCCTTCATTAGTTATCTTTATTTTTATATTTCCTTTTGATGTAAATTTTAATGAATTGCCAATCAGATTTACCAAAATTTGTGTAAGCCTTATAGCATCCCCATCCAAAGTATCAGGCAAAGTATCTTCTACTTCTGTAGTAAGCCTTACTTCTTTTTCAGTTGCTTTTGTTTTAAACATTGTTTCAACCGAATGAAGTAAACCGCGGATACTAAATGGTGCAGATTCAATCCGCATCATGCCTGCTTCAATTTTTGATAAATCAAGAATATCGTTAATAATGGTTAATAATGTTTCACCTGATTTCTGAATGGTTTGTACATATCCTTTTGATTCATTATCGAGGCTTTTTCTTTGAAGCAGGTTAGTAAAACCAACGATCGCATTCATTGGTGTCCGTATTTCATGGCTCATATTAGCCATAAAGTTTTCTTTTACCTGCGCTGCTTCTTTTACTCTTTTTTCTGACTGGATTAGTTGTTGGATTATATTGATTATATACCAAAATAAAGCTGCTCCAAAAATAAGAACGAGTATAATTAGAATAGTATTAAAACGCAGTGCCTTTTTACCACTGTCAATGTTGGAAGCTGTAAGCCTGGCAATAACCGAATGTCTGCTGTTTTCAATATTTTGAGCAATGAGATAGATAGAATCCATTAGTCGTTTGCCTCTTAATGTACCAATTAATCGTTCAGCAGATCCTTTGCTCCTCATAGACAGGGAATCTAACAATGCCTTACTAAATTTAATTTTGCTTTTTACAACGGCGTCTATTTCATCAATCTCTTGTACCGTAATAGAATCATCTGATATTTGTTGCAGGTGGTCAAGGTCAGTTTGTAATTTAGCCATTTTAACATTCATCCCTTTCACATATTCAGAGTCGCCTGTAGAGATAACATTGCTGATATTACTTTCAATTCTTGCAACATCTTTTTCTAACTCTTTCATTTCAGAGTTAATTTTGTACTCATCTAAATATTTCTGGTTGCCATCAATTAGTGCAGTAATATTTTTAGAAGAATTATACTGTATATAGAGCAATGCAAATGTGCCGGCTATAGAAGCTGCCAGTATATAAAAGATGATTTTTTTACCCGTCATTATTACAATATTAAGCCTAATATAAACAAAAGCTACCTATTGCGCCTGCCAGAAGGAATTTTTAAATAAGTATTGAGAAAGTACACTAGTAGCATGATGCACAAAACAATACCTGTAAGCATTGAAATAATAGTGAAACCGTCCAGTCCTTTATCAATAGATTTTAGGAGTAAAAATAATAGTGCTACCAGAAGCAATGCATCCGAAAAAAATAACAGTGTGTAGATTATTTTCATTTTTTAAATTTTAAGAGAGGCTCCGGTAGAAACCGGAGCCGTTTTACCAAAACTAACTATTTATGAAAAAATTTATGAAGAACCGTTTGTTATAATTTTATTTACAAAACAAAGCTACGTTTCATACAAAGGGTTACATAACCACAATCGCCAAACAGGCATTTGTAGTCGTTGAAACGGCGAAAGTTAAATGGCGTCATTACCGGGAGAAGGAACTAAAGTATATTCATTCTTTTATTTAATGCAGCCCGATAAGCATCGGCTACAGGAACAGGTTTGCCGTCTATAACCAATGTGCCATCCTGTATCGTATCAATCTTTGTTATTGCAACAATAAAAGAGCGGTGAACCTTTATAAATTTTGAGGCTGGTAATCTTTCTTCCACTGCTTTTAAGGTAGTATGTATGGCAAAGAATTTTTGAGGAGTATATAGTTTTACATAATCACCCATTGCTTCTGCAAACAAAATATCATCAAGCTTTAACCGCCTTACAATATTTGAATCCCTAATAAAGATGAATTCATTAATATCCATTTTCACTTCTTCTGTATTGCTCTGTACTATTTCCCGGGCTTTATCAATAGCCAGTATAAACCGGGCGGGTATTACAGGTTTTACAATATAATCTGCTACGTTTAACTCAAATGCCTCGGCAGCATATTCTTTTTTTGAAGTGGTGAAAATAATAATCGGTTTTTTGCTCCCCAGGTTTTTGGTAAGCTCCAAACCTGTCATGCCCGGCATTTCAATATCAAGTAAAATGAGGTCAACTTGTTGCTCGCGCAAAAGGTTATGGGCATCCATGGCGTTGGCACACTCGCCAATCAGTTCAAGGTCTTTTATCTGGCTGGCCAGCTGCTTCATGGTAGTTCTGGCAATTTTATTATCATCAACTATAAGAATATTCATATCATTTAGGGATTTGAGTAGTGGTTATGGCGAAGATAAAATATTTGCAGAACTTGTCTGCTTATTTGTAAAATAGCTTGACACGCATTTTTAGAAATAACCCTTTTTCATTTTAGTTACTTGGCTAAACTATGCCATTCGTATACAATGCCATATTAGTCCGAATCCAGAAACCATCAAATCTTCAAAAGAATATAAAATAGCATAGTTTATTTAATTGCAAAAAATATCATATAAAGCATTAAATAGTACAACATAGCCTTTCATCCAGTTCAAATATTTCTCTAAAAGCAGTTTGAATTTTTGCTATCTCATCGTCTGTTAGTTTAATGAAATGTTCACGCTTCCTCTTTGGAAATATACCTTTGTTCTGATGGAGGATCGTTATCATAAGATTAATGTCCTTATCAGGATATCTGCAATATGCTGTAATGTCTTTTTAACTTCATCATACCGTTATATAAAAATCAGTTCATTTGGCATATCTGTTTTAATGGTTGCATGAATCGTTTCAGCAAGATAAATGCAATTTTCTGAAACACTGCTTTTAAAAAATCAAGGTTCAGGCCATCATATTTTAATGAAAATTCCAGGTGCAATAAAGGGCTGTCATCAGCAGGGGCGTATTCCTGTTATATAGTACCTTTAGAAGTAAGTTCTATAGAGTTGTTACTTCCGATATAGAAATTATGTGTTAACGAATGGCTGTCTAAATGGTAATATTCCTTGAGCTAAAGTAAAATGATTATAAAGACTGTCAAATAATTAATTGCTATATAGTCTACAGTAAAACTAATAGATGGGGTCATGTTGAAACTAACTGGGTCTTTTATAATCCGGTTATTTTAATATTTTATCAAGTTCTTCCATCATGGCAGGGCGGCGTGGCTTAACGGAAAATTGGAATCTTAATTTTTGTGCAAGCGCTGTTATTTTTTCTTTACTATCTGGAATGTCTTTCATTATCATCTTCATTTTACTCACCATATCGGCATAAGTACTTCGTCCGGTTGATTCCACTCCATATTTTTCCAGGCTGGGCAAGTAAATCTTTAATAACTCACCAGAGTAAATTTTTACCAGGTGATTATGATAGGCCAATGTTGTATTAAGATTATTATCCTGTTGCACCAATGCCAGCAATCTATCCCAATATTTTTCCTGAATGTAAATAGGAGCAAGGCGCTCTAATAAAGGTGGATGGGCAGGATGATGCCATGCTTTATGTTTATTATTACTCCAGTTGTAGGTAATTTTTTGGATTGTTTCTGCAATGTAATTTTCGATAATTATTTTCCATTCTGCTGTAGGATATGTTTTCTTAAACTGATTGTAATAATCAGGGGAGAACCCATGATCGAAAGCAAAATATCTGGTGTAGTGCCTGATAGTTACAATGTCTTTTTCCAGTACGGCAATACGCAGCAATTCTTTTTGCCATTGTGTTACTGTACCAGGGTGGCTTTTAGCTTCCGCAACTTTGATGCCCCCCGTTATTAATTTTTTTGCCTTGTTAAAGTCTTTTTTATCAATTGCTTTGTTTACTTCATTTTGCCTCACTTCTACAATATCAATATACTGTTGGATAAGATTGTCGGCTTCATCAGCCTTACCTGTTAATTGTAAAAATTCAATCTTACTTATTTGTAAAAATTCTTTTCTATACCCTTCATATTCCCCGGTAAGTTTTGACGACTGTGTGTCAATAAATCGTAAAAAGACATCTCCTGCATTTAATTCAACAGCCAGTGCTTGAAAAATGGGAAACAACTGGTATCCAAAATCACCGTAATCAAAATATACCGTATTGACAAGCTCTGTTGCAAGAAAACCAAACAATTGTTCTTTGATGGCAATTGCTGCTGCATTTGCAGCAGCAATGTTTTCAAGGATGCCAATTGACCCTTCTATACTATCGCCGATGTTCCCGTTAGAATCATCGCTATCTATTATCGCAAGCATCATTGGTTTTAAAACAGCTTTTGCTAAAGCAAATGCATCCCTGAAATTATTTTTAGCAATAGAGGCGTCCCCTGTTTTTAAAAGGGCATCTACTTCTTTAGACAAACCAAAAGAAGCCCGGTAATCAATGTAACCACCCCGGGAATATTTTTTTACTATCCTTTCAACCAAATCGGAATATTTTTTTTCTACATCGATCCTGCTGTCTTTACCGGCAAAGTATAATTCAAACTCTGTTTTAAAATTTTTGTTTTTCGCTCCGTATTGGCTGATAAAACCTTGGTATTCTTTTAAGCTAATGGTTTGCAATAAACTTTCAAATACATCTTTTTTTGAAGCACCCTTCGGTTTATTTTTTTGCTTTTTTAATATTTCCACCAATGCAAAAAGTACCGCCACTGTATGTTTACAAATCCCTTCATCATAAGGGCAATCGCAGCTATAACCCGTTATTTCTTTATTGCCTTTAAGGATAACTTCCACCGAATATAAGTCAGAGCCTGTTACTTCGGCACGCCAGGTATTATCTTCAGTTTCTTCTATATTTTCAACATTCCCATTTTGAAAATACAGCCTTGCTCTTTGCAGTATAACCGCATTAATTTGTGTTTCAAAATTTAGTAAACTAAGCATAGTTGTTTTTAAATATTTTATTGACGAATATACTTTATATTATTGCTACTTTAAAACGTATATTATTATATACCCCAATCAGGCAGTGTAATGGAAGAGGTGATTTGTTTTTATACCTCATTCATGAAAAGAGTTTGTTTCCTGAATAAAATCAGTTAGATATTCCAGTATATCTGATATGGTAATGACCATAACTTTGGTTGGCTGGCAACGAGGCTTACCAACCGCTTTAGGTTGGCAATTAAAAAGTTGTAAAATTGAATTGGGAAGAAGACTGAACAGGACAAACCGGGTTTATTTCTGTTTTATGCAATTTATCAATCATCACTTAGAAATTATTCACAATGCAGGGCATTCTATAATAAGGGAAAACCCTGAACTTTTTTTAAAAAATATACGGCAGTTTTTAAATGAATAAAATATTTTACACTGCATTGCTATCTTTTGGCTGTTGCCTTTACCGGCAGCATACTTACCGACTTTCAGCAGGCTGCTAAAACTGGTGAAAAGACATAGACACAAATTCCAGCACTACCGGTAAAGAAGCACGCCAATACGTCCAGCTATGCACGCCATCGCGTATGCGGAATTCATGAGGTATTTCTCTTTTACGCATGGCAATATGAACAAGGCAATTTCCTTCATATAAAAAATCATCATCACCACAGTCAATATACCAGCGTACCGATTTTTTTAAACTGTCAGGCATATTGTTTACTAATTCAACAACACTTTGTCTTTTATAAAAAGCAATGATAGATGTATCAGCAAGAGAATTGTTTTCTCTTTTCATTCTTACCATCATACTGTCAAGGTTAGCAGGCCCTGTGCCTGCACTTAATGGGCAGGCAGCAGCAAATAATTCAGGATGGTGTAAAGCGTAGGTAAATGTTCCATCGCCACCCATTGATAAACCAGCAACCGCACGGAATCGTTTTTCAGTTTTTGCCCTGTACGTTTTTTCAATAAAAGGCATCAGTTCCTGGAAGAAAAAATCTTCATACCGCCATGTGTTGGTTACATCATTTGAATACCCTCTTTTGCCGGTATTGGCATCTGGCATAACAATAATCATAGGTGTTGCATTGCCTTCTTTTATTGCCTTATCAGTAATATTTTGTACCTCGCCAAATTGTACCCAGCCGGTTTGATCATCTCCACTACCGTGGAGCAAATACAGTACAGGGTAGCTTCTTTGTGAGGTTTCGTAATCTGGCGGAAGGTAAATGGCATACCTCCTGTCCATGTTTAATATCTTGCTCTTTAGCGAAAGATTGTCGGATACTTTTCCTGATTGTGCAATAGCAACCGAAAAGACAGATAAACAAAGTACAAGTGTGAAGGCTTTTTTCATACAGCAATTTTTCTTAAAAAAATAACTAAAACAGAAAATTTTACTGATCAATTATTATTTGTTCAGGAAGCATCTTATTTCATTCCATGTAGGATAATTTTAAATTTTTCAATTTGCCTTCTATGACGAAGGATATGTACAATGGCATGTTCGGTGAGTTGTTCAATATCGTACAATTGCCCCCAACCTGTTTTTATTTTTAATGAATCGTTAAACTGCTCCAGTTCATTGTCTTTAATTTTACTAAATATATTTTCTGTGAAAGAAAAAACGCTTGTCAAATCATCCAGGTATTCTTTAATTGCCAGATGAAAAATTTTGCCGGGACGTACCATTGGAGCCCCTTTCAGGTTATTGATACTTGTTGCATATCCATAGCCTGAGTTTACCACATGCGATAAAACTGTTTGTACAGACCTGCAATTTTCATCAGTAGTTGCCGGGTCTGCAATAACTACTAAAGCATCATCAGGAATATCTTCAATTACTTTTTTTAAATCGGCAATTGCTCTTTCGTATTCATCCAGTAAAGCACCTGTTGCTCCTTGTCTATATATTTTGGCCATAAAATTTATACCTCCTTACAATTAAAGTTAATTTAATTTTTTGCCGTTAAGGCGTTGAGACGTCTTTATTTTCTTTTAAGGTAAACCTCTCAACTTATCCTCGATATATTCTTTGTTTTTAATTGTTTGCGGATTTTAAATTTTGCCTGCAAATAGCTGTTGAAGCATTATGCATTTTTCATTATTTCAATATCCAGTTTCCGCATGCTCATAAATGCTTTTATAACACGTTGTGCTTTTTCAGGATCGTTCATTAATTCTCCGATTATCGTGGGTACAATTTGCCAGCTTACGCCATACTTATCTTTCAGCCAGCCACACATACTTTCTTCTCCGCCTGCTGTAAGTTTGTCCCAGTAATAATCAATTTCATCCTGTGTATCACAATTCACTACAAAGGATATTGATTCGTTGAATTTAAATTGAGGCCCTCCGTTTAACCCCATAAATTTTGTTCCATTCACTTCAAATGTTACTACCATTGGTGTATCACTAAGTATTTTACCATTCTTAAAAACAGAACAATAAAATTCTGCAGCCGCTTTGGCGTGGCCGTCAAACCATAAGCAGGGATAAATTTGATGTGTCATTTCTTTTGTTTTTATGGTGATGTTATAGATTAGTAATTTTTAATAGAAGTACACAAATGTAATAAGTATCATTAAAATTATTGCTGTGTAAAAGCGACATTCTATGGGTGTAATGCGACAAATTTAAGGGAGCTGTGTAAGTTTATTGTTCTGTAGTAAGCATAGTTGCCATTACCGAAGACGATGTTGGAAAGAAGAATATTTTTAAAATCATTTTATTAAAATATAGGCCAATACTAGCCCATTTAGAATTAATCCATATAAATGAATAGCAATAAATTTAAAAGACTTTTTTCATGCATAATCTTATTAATCATGTCAATTATAAACCAAATTATTCCTACTGATAGAACGATAAGCTCAATTAAAAAAGGAAGCGGTGGAGTATGCGAATCTGTAAAACCTGCAACAAGTCCACACCAAATAGAAATAATAAAGGCTATTGTATAAAAAATAAAAACACTCTTTTCTTTATTTGTCATTTTATTAAACAAATATTAAAAATTCTTGCCAGATTACTATTATTCCTTCACAACACCTTTCAATTCCGTTTTCCTTTTTCCATAGTCAAAACTGTTTTCAATGGTTACAGCAATATTTTTTCCATCAAAAACACAGGTCATTTTTTCGGTATGGGGACTTTCAATATAGCGCAGGCTTAGCTGTAATGTTTTGTCATCTATCCATGTATAGGCACCATCAATTTTAAATGCAGGCAGGCCAACAAAACTTGCTTTAGCACCAGCTACCAAAGAGGGCCCGTGTTTGATTGTTTCGCCAGGTAGCCAAAACCCCCGGCCAAAAGCGAGGTAATAAAGATATTTTTCTGTGCCCAGTTTTACTTCAATTTTTTCTTGCTGAAAGTTAAAAGACAAATCTTTTATACCCGAACTATTAAGATCCATTATATAGGTTTTATTGGTAGCTAAAGGGGAACTGTTTTTAGCTGGTACAGTGAGCGCAAGTGATGATAATTTTTTGTTAAGCACTGTTGCAGCCGTTTTATTTTCGGGTAGCTCTCCTTTGTGCATGGCTGGTAACAGGTATTTCCATACCAGGTTTATTTCATCCTGCATATCGGGTGTTTCGGCAGTAATGGCTATTACTGCATCTTCTTCAGGCAGTACAATAATATACTGGCCAAATGCGCCATCGCCCCTGAAAGCATTATGGCGGCAGCGCCACATCTGGTAGCAATATCCCTGTTCCCAATCGCTTGAATCCCTTTTTGCCTGCGAATATTCAGGGTGCTGTATAATCTTTGCCGTTGATGCATCTTCTACCCACGATGAAGGCAGAATTTGCTTGCCTTTCCATTTTCCTTTTTGCAAAAACAGCTGACCAAATTTTGCCATGTCTTCTGTTTTTATTCTTAACCCCCAACCGCCGGTATTAATGCCTTGTGGGTCTACTTCCCAATCCATTCCTTCTATTCCCAATGGATCAAATAATCTTGGCTTTAAATAATCAATTACTTTTTGGCCGGTTACTTTTTGTACAATGGCCGACAGCATATAAGTACCTAATGAATTATATAAAAATGTTGTGCCCGGATCGTATTTTACCGGCACTCCTAAAAAACCTTTAACCCAATTGCTGTCTCTGCTGGAAACACTAAACGTTGGATCGGGTTCCTGTCCGTCACTCATCATCAGCACATCTTTTACGGTAAGGTCGGCAAGGTTGGTGCTGATAGTATCCGGTACATCCGCAGGGAAAAATGAAATTACTTTATCAGTAAGGTTCAGCTTTTTTTCACTTATAGCAAAGCCTACCGCGGTAGCCGTAAAACTTTTACTGCAGGAATACATTGTATGCTTAAGGTCAGGTGCATAAGGGTTCCACCAGCCCTGTGCTATTACTTTACCATGGCGCAATATCATAATACTATGAAACTCTGTTTTGCTTTTATTGGCCGAATCTAAAAATTGCATAATGCCTGCAGAAGAAACACCTTCTTTTTCAGGAGCATTTACAGGAAGTGCATTTTTTTGTGCTGCAACTGTCAGGTTCAGCAGAAGGCAAATCGCTACAACTGCAATAAATAATTTTTGAAATTTCATTTGTTTAAATTTATAAGTGATGCTTTTATAAAATCTGGTTAAACTCAATCCTTTCTCCATCAGGGCCCGTAATATTAAAATACCTGCACCCATTTTTCCAAAAGGGAAGAAAAACCGGCGCAGCCTCAATGATAGTAAAGGATGCATTTTTTAATTCTGCAAATGCTACATCAATATTACTTACGTCAAAAGCAATATGATCTATATGCCCATTTTTGCGATGGCGTATTTCATCCAGTTCTTTTTCAGGCATTTGGTAAATTTCAATGATCATTTCTTCACGCTGCATCATTGCCACCATCCCTTTACCACCATTAAAATCAAAACCAGATTCCATTACATTTTGAAACCCCAATTTTTCATAAAATGCCGCTGATACTTTTAAATCAGTAACAGGTATGCCTATATGCTGGATATGATTGATCTTAAAATTCATTTACCTGTTTTATAATTTTCAGGGTATAAGCTGAGTGGTAAAGTTTCCATTATTTACCGGCCTTAAATTTCTGTAATGTTTTTGTTTGGCATTAAAAAGATGGTATCATTATTTTTAGGTTAACAATATTACTATTTAATCTTTGTAATATAAGTTGAAAAAACACAAAATAAACAGTAGATTTATCCTCCTGATTAATTCATCATTAAAACAAAAATTATGTTAGTACAATCATTATTGGCAGAATTTAAGCATGAAGCCGAAAACACCCGAAAATTATTACAGGCAATTCCTGACGATGCCTTAAGTTTTAAACCCTCAGAAAAATGCTGGAGTACGGGTCAATTGGCATCGCATATTGCCGAAGTATATAACTGGTATCAACCAACACTGCATCAAAATGTGTTTGATATGGCTACCTACAAATATGATAAAGGCGATATTAGTGCTGCAGCAAATATTGTTGCCAAGTTTGAAGAGAATGTAAAAAATGCACAGGTTGCTTTAGAAACGGCCACAGACGAAAGTATGTTTGAAAACTGGAAAATGGTAATGGGTGGTGAAGAACCAATTTTTCCGGAAATGCCCCGGATACAGGTGGTACGTGGTTTTTTATTCAACCATTTGTATCATCACCGCGGTGAAATGATTATTCATTTGCGGTCAACAGGTAATAAAGTACCGGGATTGTATGGCCCTACTTTTGAGGAATCGAGGTAAACTATTTTTAATATTCAGGTGTTAAAAGCAAAAAAACTACTGCCTTGCCAAAGGTTTGTGGCTTTTTTTATTTCGAATAGACTTCTTTATTTCCTTAATTCTTTTTTTAGAATTTTGCCCGTAGCAGTCATGGGCAATGTTGGCAAAAATTCAATGTGGCGGGGATATTTATAAGCAGCAATACGGTCTTTTGTCCAGTGTATTAAATCATCTTCACTCACCAATTTATTTTCTTTTAATACTACAAATGCCTTTACTTCTTCACCCATTTCTTCATTAGCAATACCTATCACCGCTACCAGCGAAACGGCTTCGTGTTGTATCATCAGTTCTTCTACTTCCCGGGGATAAATATTTAATCCGCCCCTGATGATCATATCTTTTGTTCTGTCTACTATATAATAAAATCCATCAGCATCTTTTGTAGCAATATCACCTGAATGCAGCCACCCATTTTGTAATGTTTTTTCTGTTTCCTCCGGTTTTTTATAATACCCCTTCATTACATTATGTCCCCTGTAAAGTAGCTCACCTTTTTCACCAACAGCTACTTCAACACCATCCCTATTTACCAATTTTACTTCTACACCCCAAACAGGTGTGCCCACTGAACCTGGCTTTCTGCCTGTTGACAAATCATTAAAAGTTACTATGGGAGAGCCTTCCGACATGCCGTATCCTTCAATGATGGGTACATTAAAACGTTTTTCAAAATCTTCCAAAACTTTCACCGGCAAAGAAGCGCCGCCTGAAAGACATATTTTTAAATTTTCTGAAATACTTTTATAATCAGATTTGGGGTCAGTATAATTCAGCAATCCCCAATACATGGTAGGCACACCGGCAAAAATAGTAACATGGTGTTTTTGCATTGCAGCAAATACGGCTGATGCATCAAAACGGGCAACTAAAATGCTGGAGCTTCCTTTGTAAACAGCTGCATTCATTAAAACCGTCATTCCAAAAATATGAAACAGTGGCAAAATAATTAGGCCAACATCTTCTGTTTTATTATCCATTAAATTGCAGGAAATAATTGCATTGAACAATAAATTGGCATGCGTTAACTCTGCTCCTTTTGGGCGGCCGGTAGTACCCGATGTATAAATGATTACGCAGGTATCTTCGGCACTGCTATGGTATGTCTCAAATAGGGGCGATTGTCCCTTCATCAAATTTCCAAGAGTTGCTGTACCATCAATGGAGGAGGGCATTGCGGCATCGGGCATAATCATAAAAAAATGTTCGCATGTTTCGACTGTCTTAAAAGCTGCATAGCCTGTTTCACCCATTGGTAATTCGGCAGTGCCTGTAAAACAGCAGTAGGCTTTGGCTTCGCTGTCTTTTAGGTGATATTCAATTTCATCTTTTTTTAGTAAAACACTAAGCGGCACTACTACGGCGCCTGTTTTAATAATACCATAATATACAATCGGAAAGGCAGGAATATTAAGACAGCTTAAAGCAACTTTATCCCCCGCTTTAATGCCTGTGGCCTTTAAGCCGTTTGCTACTTTATTTGCCGCATCATTTATTTCAGCATAAGAAAGACTTGTATCCATAAAGGTGAAAGCAGCTTTACCAGGAAAGCGGCGGGCACTGTCTTGAAGAATGGTGGATAGATTAAGCATCGTTAGGTATTTTTTAATGGCCAGCTATTTATTTTTTGATCAACAGGGCTTGCCGAATCAGGTCAATGGAATTGTGTCCGACCCAGCTAACTGAAGCTAAATCTATAAATAAAAGTTGATGATTTGCACATAGCTAAATTAACAACATCCTGACCAATATTAAGCCAAATAGAAAAACAAATAGTTGAAACGCTGCATCTATCTTCGTTTTGACAAAGCTGCTAGTTTATCTGCATGATTTTAAGTGCCAGCTTTATTTATTGTTTCTTGCTACGTATCATTAAAAGTATTACCGTATTTTATTTAAGTTTCTTTTTAGCAAAAAAATTATTTACCAGCTTCTATTTTTACATATTTATTATACTGGGATGTAGTAAAAATTCCTTTCAAAGTTTCATTGAATGCAGCCTTGTTAGCCTTTATTTCAGCTTCTTTTTCTTTTTCCGAAATCGGTAGTACAGATATTTCATCAAGAGGTTTTGTATTTGCTAAATAAGCGTCATACACTTTTTTACTTTGCACAGAATCCAGCCCAAGTTCTTTTTGAAGATTATCAGCAAAAGCTTTGGAGCGTTTAAAAACATCCGAAGGCATTTTCCACTCATTACCCGTTTTTACTGGTTTTTGAGGGTTGGTAGTTTGTGCAGATAACTGAGTGCTGGTAACTGTGAACAGCATTATTCCAGTAAAGATTTTCTTTTTCATTTGTTTGTTTTTATTTGATTAAATAGTCATTGATTTTTTAGTGATTTAACAGGATTGGCAAGAGATGCTTTGATGGCATGAAAGCTCACTGTTGCTAACGCAATTAACAAAGCAACCATCCCTGCTATAGCAAATATCCACCATGACAGGGTGATACGGTAAGCGAAATTTTGGAGCCATTTGTTTACTATAAACCAACCACCGGGAATGGCAATAAAAAAGGCGATGAAAACAAGCCTTACAAAATCTACTGCGATTAATTGTACCAACTGAAGAGTAGAAGCACCCAACAATTTGCGAATGCCAATTTCTTTAAAGCGCCGTTCAGTTGTCAGCATGGCAAGGCCAAATAAACCAATGCAGGAAATAAAGATTGTAACCAGGGCGGCAAAGCTGATAATCTGTTTCCATCTTGATTCAGTTTCATAATTTTTTTTAAGAGTATCATCCCTGAAAGAATATTGAAAAGGATTATCAGGAAATAATTTATGATAAATTTTTTCCAGTGCTGATATAGTAGCGGGGATAGTTGCAGGGTTTATCCTGATTATAAACCGCCCTAATGGCAACTGTGGTTCCATGGTAAATAATTCAGGTTTTATTTTTTCCTTTAGCGATTCAAAATGATAATCCTTTACTAAACCAATAACGGTGATTTTTTTTGCTCCCCAGCCGGGTAAATTCATAAAATCAACCGTTTTGCCAACAGGGTCATTCCACCCGGCTTCTTTTACAAACGTTTCATTAATTAAAACGGAGTTACTAAAATCAGAAGGGTATTTTGAGGAGAAATTTCTACCTGCAATAACCTGTGTTTGCAGCACTGATAAATAGTTTTCATCAATATGTTCGTATGTGGCGGCAAACTCCCTGTTACCTGCCTGGGTTTTTCCACCAAATTTCCCCACGTTAGTATAGGCCACTGTTTCTACACCTGGTACATTTGTAAATGCTGTTTTACATATATCCATCAAAGGCTTATCCATTACTGCTTTATCTATATCAAACTCTACAAGATTTTTGTTATTATAACCAAGTTCCGCATTGGTGAGATATTTAAATTGGGAGTTAAAAAAGAGCGTAGTGATAATTAATAAAGTTGCCAATGCAAACTGTAAAACTACAAGGCTTTTTGAAAGCTGATTTTTACTTCCAAACTTTATCTTGCTATACAAAGCTTCAACAGGATTTAAACCAGATAACACCATTGCCGGATAAAACCCTGCTGCTAAAAAAGTAATAAAATAGAGAATAATAATACCTGTTACTAATCTAGTATCGAAAAGATATTTAAGACTTAATTGTTTGTTGGCAAGTTCATTAAAGAAAGGCAATAATAAAAAGGCAATCAAAATGGCAAGTACAAATGAAATCATGCAAACAAACATTGATTCGCCCAAGAATTGCCATATAAGCTGGTTTCGGGTTCCGCCAATCACTTTCCTCATTCCAATTTCTTTACTTCTTTTTAAAGATTGGGCAATGGAAAGATTTATGAAATTAATACAGGCAATCAATAAAATAAAAATGCTGATTCCTGTAAAAATATAAGTGTAGATAGGATCGCTTGCTTCAGGTGTACCCTGGTACCCGGAATTGAGGTGCATTTGTGTAAATGGAATTAGCCCCCATTGAAATTTAGTATCATAGCCAGCTTCGTGGTTCATATCAATTTCGCTTTTAGCCTGCAATTGATATACTTGCTCCATTTTAGCCGTTATGTTTTTTAAATTTGCAGCTGGATGTATAACAAAGAAAGTGGGGAAAGAAAACCACATCCATCCATTGTCAGGATTCACCTTTTCAAGGTATTTGAATGGAACTAAAATGCTGAATTTTATACTGGAGTTTTGTGGTGCTTGTTTGGCAATGCCGGTTATGGTGAAAGTTTCAAACTGACCGTCAATTTGCAAATCAATTGTTTTGTTCACAACATCGGTTGTGCCAAAATATTTTTTGGCAGTTTCGGTAGTAAGTACCAATGAATTAAAACCCGATAACACTTTTTCTTTGTTGCCTGAAATTAGCGGAAAGGAGAAAACGGAAAAGAAATTTTCATCTACCCAGCAGATATCTTCGTTAAATGTCTGATGCTCTTTCTTCACTAATACCTGCTTATGGTTAACCCTTGTAAACTCCTGAATTTCCGGGATTGCCTGTTTAAACGACGGGCCTTGCACCATAGCAGCGATGGCTGACTTTGTATCTAAACCGTCTTTTTCAATCCTGTCACATACCAATTGGTAAATATTGTCTTTCTTTTCATGAAACCTGTCATAGCTAGTTTCGTCCTTAGTGTATAATAAAATCAACATGCAACATGTAAGCCCAATACTTAGCCCGAAGATATTTATAAACGAAAAGAGTTTATTTCTTTTCAGGTGTCTAAAAGCAATTTTGAAGTAATTCTTAAACATGGCTTTAATACAAATTATGACAGGCAAATGTGTAATGAGTTATTGATAGCCTCAAATAAATATGTTTAACCATGCCGGAGCGATGATAGAAAGCATTTTTAAGGTGGTAGGATGTTTAAAGTACGGCATGACCAATTCAACATTAAGTAAATGGGTTTTGTCATATTTAGGTTGCTTAATTCCGGGAACTTGCGACCTTTGTAAGGACATGCTGCAAATGCAAATTGATAAAATACAGAATACTATAAAAAAATTAGCTCATAACAGAATCGTTGTGCATACAGGATTTATTCTGTCAATAGCAGTAATCCTTACGCTTTTAATTAAGTATTATTTCGTTAATGTAGATACGGGCATAGGAAGCCAGTGCTACATTTCTATATTATATTTTTTTGTTTGTGTTTATACAGGACGCTGGATTTGTAAAACCTGGTTTCTACGAAGCAAGTTTATTCAATTTTCTATATTTACAGTACTTGGGTTTATTGTTTTATTATATGCTGGTAAATTAATTCTAAATAGTTTGCTTCCTCTGAATCAGAAAAATATTGATGAATTTTTCTTTGCCATCACACCACTTTTTATTTTTGGAATGTTGGTTGGGATATTTACGCCAATGATACAAGCATTGCTACAAAAGCAGGCAATAGAAGCAAAAAGAGCCATACAACAAAAACAGGCCGAATTAAATTTATTGCAGTCTCAGCTTAGCCCTCACTTTCTTTTTAATACACTTAATAATCTATATGGAATATCTATTACACAGCATGAAAAAATCCCAGTTCTTTTATTGAAGTTGTCTGAGTTGCTCAGGTATTCAGTTTACGAAACCAACCAGCAATTTATATCATTAAAAGATGAAGTTCAATATATCAACAACTATATTTCATTCGAAGAAATAAGAATTGGAGAAAGGCTTAATTTGAAAGTAGATATTGAAGAAGTGATTGGCAGCGAAATCAAAATAGCTCCCATGCTTTTGATAGTTTTTATTGAAAATGCTTTTAAACATTCAAAAAATTCGTTAGATAAAAGTATATTTCTTGATATCAGTTTGAAAATAAACAATGAAAAAATCATGTTCTCGATAATGAATTCCTGCAATAGTTTAAAAGAGAAAAGGAGCGTAAATGCAGATGGAGGTTTGGGGCTTGCCAATGTTAAAAAAAGACTGCAACTGTTATATCCCAATGAGTACTCTTTAAATGAAGAAATATCGGACAATTCTTTTTCCGTAAAACTTCAACTTAAAATAAGATAATTATGTATAATTGTTTGATTGTAGATGACGAACCGGTAGCAAGGGAAATAATTCAAAACTATTCCAATAATTTACCTTTCCTGAAAGTTATAAAATTGTGCAGCAATGCATTTGAAGCAAAATTGGAGTTGCAGAAGCAGGAAATAAATATTTTATTTTTAGACATTAACTTACCAGTGCTTGATGGCATCTCTTTTTTTAAAACACTCACACATCAACCACAGGTTATTTTTACTACTGCGTATAAGGAGTATGCAGTTAATGCTTTTGATTTATCCGCCTGCGATTATTTACTAAAACCATTTTCGCTTGAACGTTTTATTATTGCGGTTGATAAGGCAATAGAGCGGATATCCAAAAAACAAATTGACACAGATAATTCTTTTGAAAACGGGGAAGATTTTTTGTTTATAAAATCAAATGGAAAAATCGTCAAGATTCAACATGACGATTTTCTTTTTGCAGAAGCACATGGCAATTATATAAAAATAGTTTCCTCAAATACTTTTATAGTTGCTAATATGACTTTCGCTAATTTTGAAAAACTTCTTCCCAAAAATACCTTCATTCGGGTTCATCGTTCATTCATCATTAATAAATCTAAAATATCACATATTGAAGGTAATACTGTATTCATTGATAAAAGCGAAATAGCAATTGGCAGCAATTACAAAGAAAGCTTTATAAAAAGCTTGGGATTGTAGTTAAGTCATACAAAATTGAACTTGTGTAGGATGTTTTTTGCTGACATGTACATCTCTTTATCTGTTCCATAGTAAAATAATTTTAAAAAGCCACCTATTTGTATTGTAACTATGTTCAGCAGTATTCAATTTGCCCGTTACGAAATATCCCTTAATTTTGCGGCATGACAACAGAAAATTTGAAGGATATGAGAGACCGTGTGCTGGTCTTGAGGAGGTTTCTTTGACGTCGCTAACAGGGAATCTAAAATAGACAACGACAAACAACTTTCGCTTTCGCCGGGATTTTGGGATGATAATGCCCGTGCCACTTCCATTTTAAAAGAAACAAAAGTCAACGAATATTGGGTTAATATGTACAACGATGTTGTGCAGCTAGTAGAGGACTTTGCAGTATTATTTGAATTTTGGAAAGAAGGAGAAGCCACGGAAGAAGAGGTAAAGGAAGCTTATACCGAAGCCAATACAGCTATTGATGAAGCAGAGTTTAAAAGTACGCTAAACGATCCTGCCGATGCACTGCCCGCTGTGTTGCAAATAAACAGCGGTGCCGGTGGCACAGAGAGCCAGGACTGGGCGGAAATGCTTGCCCGTATGTACCGCATGTATGGCGAAAAGCAAGGCTGGAGTGTTAGTGAACTGGATTGGCAATGGGGTGATGGCGCCGGTATTAAAACCTGTACTTTTCAGTTTGATGGACCATTTTCCTATGGCTTTTTAAAAGCAGAAAGCGGTGTACACAGATTGGTACGCATCAGTCCATTTGACAGTAATGCACGCAGGCACACCAGTTTTGCCAGTGTGTATGTTTATCCACTCATTGATGATAGTATTGAAATAAAGGTTAATCCTGCAGATGTGGAATGGGCCTTTTTTAGAAGTGGCGGCAGTGGTGGTCAAAACGTAAACAAAGTAGAAACAGCGGTAAGGCTAACGCACAGGCCTAGTGGCTTTATTGTAGAATGCCAGCAGGCACGTACACAGGGCGAAAACAGGGATAAGGCAATGGCCATGCTAAAGAGCAGGTTATACGAAGAGGAAATGCGCAAACGCCAGGAAGCGCTGGATGCTATCAACAGCAGCAAAAAGAAAATAGAGTGGGGCAGCCAGATACGCAGTTATGTTTTTCACCCGTATAAAATGATCAAGGATCACCGAACCAATTTTGAAGTAGGCAATGTAGGACCTGTTATGGATGGTGAACTGGATGGTTTTATTAAGGCTTATTTGATGAGTGAGAAGGAAGTGGAGAATTCTTAATATTATAGTTATGCGTCATTTTTACAGACATTGAAACTACTACTAGCCTACATATTATTTTTCAGCTTTTTGTCAGACAACCATCCGACTAAAAAAGACATTCTATTAACAATTACAAAAAAGTATCTGCCAGACAACTTTGCTGTACTTAAAAATTATGATGAAAAAACAATTAATATGTTGGCAGTAGGCGATAGCTTACAAAACTTTATTTTCAATTATACAACTATAATTCACGAAAGTTTTCACGAATTTGAAGATATAATCAATTCGAACTCTGATACTTTAAGACATTATAGATTAGACGACACAACCACAATTGCAATAAAAAAATTTAATTCCTTTCCATCCAAACAATTAAATGACTTTGTGCCGTTGTCATTACAAAAACAAATTTTCAGGTATGACACTTATATTAATTCGCAAGACTCAAACGATGGTACACAACAAAATGGTTTTTTAGGGCTATTGGAAGAATACGCTGCTTATTATCAAAGCCTGAAAGCATACACATCAACTTACTATTTTTTAAAAGACAGTTTTGGTTGGACAAAGCCACAAATTTGGATTGACTAGTTTGAATATTGAAGGAAGTGAAATTTATTCTATTAATGAGTTCAAGCTATTTTTTTCGTGGTATTTGCAATATTCTAAAAAGAATAGACTTGATATCTATAAAAAAATAACGACTGACAAAAATATCAAGTCTCTTTATACAAAAATTGAAACTGATTCGCAAAAATTAATAACCGCATTTTTGAAACATCGAATTGAAATTCTTACTAAAATCCAGCCTTTGACTGAAATGAACAATGGCTTCATTCAATTAAAAGGAACAAACAATGGTTATGGAATTGACGAACACATAAAAAAATTGCAGCTTACTGACAAGTTACTGAAAGATCCCAAAAATAAAATTTTAGACCAACTTAGAGAATAAAACGAACGCACAACATGATTTTGTGCAAGTGGCGCCTGACAAACAAACATAAAGCTAAGTCAAACAACTTTTTTCAGGACAGGACACGATTCAAAACTTTGCTTAAATATTTTATGAACGTACCTTCGCCCTTTAAAATAAAACAATATGAATCTAGGATATTTTAGTTACCCGATGCCGGTTAATGAACCCGTACTTACTTATGCTGCAAACTCAGCAGAAAAACTACGATTAAAAGAAGTATTGGCAGAACTTAAGAAAGAAGAAATTGATGTGCCTATGTATATCGGCGACAAGGAAGTGCGTACCAATAAAAAAATAGCCATGCATCCGCCGCATGAAATTGCCCATACGCTGGGATATTTTCATACTGGTGATGAGAAGCATATTCAAAAAGCAATAGAAGCGGCTTTGGCAGCAAAAGAAGGCTGGGCAGGTTTGAGCTGGGAAAACCGTGCAAATATATTTTTAAAAGCGGCAGACCTTATTGCTACAAAATACAGGCCCTATATCAATGGCACCACTATGTTGGGGCAAAGTAAAAATGCTTACCAGGCAGAGATAGATGCTGCTTGTGAGCTGATTGATTTTTTGCGTTTTAATGTTCATTTTTTAAGTGAAATATATAAACAACAACCTATCAGCAGCCCTGGCATGCACAACCGACTTGAGTTTCGCCCGCTTGAAGGGTTCGTGTTGGCTATTACGCCATTTAATTTTACGGCTATAGGTGGCAACCTGCCAACCAGTGCAGCAATGTGTGGTAATGTGGTAGTGTGGAAACCTGCCAACACACAGGTGTATTCTGCGCAAATGTTTATGCGTATTTTAAAAGAGGCAGGTTTGCCGGATGGTGTTATCAATTTAATTTATGTTGACGGCCCAACATTGGGTAAAGTTTGTTTTAACCACAGAGATTTTGCCGGCGTACATTTTACCGGTTCAACAGGTGTATTTAATAATATGTGGGAAACCATTGGCAAGAACATGAGCATGTATAAATCGTACCCACGTATTGTTGGCGAAACAGGGGGTAAAGATTTTGTAGTAGCGCATAAAAGTGCCAACCCAGATGTAGTTGTAACTGCATTGGTGAGAGGTGCATTTGAATACCAGGGCCAAAAATGTTCTGCTGCATCAAGGGCATATATACCTTCTAATATTGCAGAAGAAGTAAAAAAGAAATTGATCGCTGTAGTAAAAAGTTTATCGATGGGAACCGTTGAAGACTTTACCAATTTTATAAATGCAGTGATTGATGAAAAAAGTTTTGACAAAATAAAATCGTATATTGATAATGCAAAAAAAGATGCTAAGGCAGAAATTTGGGTAGGGGGTAAGTGTGATAAAAAGAATGGTTATTTTATACAGCCCACAGTAATAGAAGCAAAAAATCCAAAGTACGTAACTATGTGCGAAGAGATTTTCGGCCCCGTATTAACTGTATATATTTATCCAGCGAATAATTTTGAAAAAACACTGGAGTTGGTTGACAATACTTCTCCATACGCATTAACCGGTGCCATCATTGCGCAAGACAGGGCAGCCGTAGAACTGGCTACAGCAAAGCTTCGTAACAGTGCCGGCAATTTTTATATCAACGATAAACCGACTGGTGCAGTAGTTGGTCAGCAACCATTTGGTGGAGCAAGAGGCAGCGGCACCAATGATAAGGCAGGCAGCATTTTAAATTTATACAGGTGGTTAAGTGCAAGAACAATTAAGGAAACATTTGTGCCGGTTACAGATTACCGTTATCCTTTTATGTTGGAAAAATAAAAGCCAATATTTGAATTTTCGTAAAACCGTTCCTTTAAAGAACGGTTTTTTTATAATTGTTATTTTATTGAACAGATTGAGTAATAATTTACCCAATGTTATTTTATAAATAATTAATACAGGCTAACTGCACCCACTATCTGCTACAAACTTCAACTGGCACATTGTTTGGATAAGGCGTATTAAATAATTATTAACCAAAAATAAATAGAATGAAAAAAGTATTTTTTTTAACAGCTATGTTAACGGCTTCATTATTAATAAAGGCACAAAAGGCTCATGTTGAATTAGGATTGAAGGGCGGTTTAAATGTGGCTACTTTAAGCTCACCCGCATATAATTATTCTAGCGACCCAAGAATTTCTGCAAATTTTGGCGGGCTTGCGCATATTCACCTGTCAAAAGAATTTGCTATTCAACCAGAACTGCTTTTTTCTGGCCAGGGTGCTAAACGAACAAGTGAAGGTAAAGAGTTCAAAACAAATTTAAATTATCTGCAAATACCTGTACTGTTACAATACCTGATCGGCACAGGATTTAGACTTGAAACCGGCCCTCAGTTTGGATTTTTGTTGAACGCTAACAGTAAAGTTGACAATGTTACTACTAATGTAAATTATGCCTACAAAACAATGGATGCAGCCTGGGTTTTTGGAGCAGGGTATTTAACACCAAGCGGTTTTGGAATAGATGCAAGGTATAATTTAGGATTTGCAAATATTAATGATATTTCTGGTACAAAAATAAATAACAGGGTATTTTCTGTTGGAATATTTTATCAATTCGAGGCTTTGAAGCATTAATTTCAACTGAATGTTAACATGTGGAAAACTCCTAATATTTTAAAAGGGTTACTTATTTACTCTTTTTGTATTAAGCAGTAACAGAATAATTTTAATTTTATTATTATGTGGTATTTCAGTTGAATGCTGCATGTTACAATCAAACAAAACAAGATATTATGGCAACAAAAGTAAGTTTTACTTTATCAGCTGAAGTAGTAGGAGAAGCCACTTCAGGATTATTATTGGGTGAATTCAATAATTGGAATTACAATGATGGGATTAATTTAGTAAAGCAAAAAGACGGCTCTATGAAGGCAACAGCAGCATTAGAAGCCGGTAAAAGATACGAATACCGTTATTTATTAAATGATGGCAGATGGGTGAATGACCATAGTGCAGAGCATTATGTAAATATTGCTGATTTTCATGTTGAAAATTGTGTAATAAATGTTGAGGCTGCAACTAAAAAAGCACCTGCTACAGAAAAGACAGCGAAAGTTGTTGCTGCGCCAGAAAAAGTAAAACCAGTTGCTAAGAAAACTGATGCTGTAAAAGAAAAAGCGCCAGTTGCTAAAAAAGCAGCTGCAGTAAAAGAAAAGAAAACAACTACTAAAGCCGCTAAGTAATAAACCAAGACGGTACAAAAAATAAAAATAATTACTATCTTAAGTACACGTACTACTCACTTATAATGTAGCATTTATTGTATAAATATTTAAGTCCCCAAATACGGGGACTTTTTTTATCGGTCAATAACTAATAAATTCGCCATACAATACTTTACTTTGATAACTATTTTAGATAAGCAGCAATTACATCTTACCATTTTAAGGTTGGCAAACCAGTTGATGGAAAATCATTTGCATTTAAACGAATTGGTTTTTATAGGCTTGCAGCCACGTGGGGTTCAGGTAAGTAAAATGGTAGTAAAAAACATACAGGCACTTTACCCTGGTGAGCAGGTGGCATACGGTATTTTAGATATTACTTTTTACCGTGATGATATCCGGCAGGAATTGCATGTAGCCAATAAAACTGATATTCCTTTTTCGATAGAAGGTAAAAAAGTAATATTGATTGATGATGTATTGTACACAGGCCGCACTATACGTGCCGCACTGGATGCTTTGCAGGATTTTGGCAGGCCGCAAAAAGTTGAACTCTGCGTGCTGGTTGACAGAAGGTTTAACAGGGAGCTACCCATACAACCTGATTATTTTGGAAAGGCTATTGATACTGTTGTTTCTCAAAAAGTAAAAGTAGAATGGAATAAGGAAGAAGTTATTTTATATTGATATTCTTTTCGGCTTCATACAACGTAAGTATGGAATTTTATAAATGTATTACAATGTTGCAAACAACTATTCAATAAAATTTGTAGCATGCATGTTAAAAATTCAAACAAATCTATTAGCTTTGCCGCTTAATGCAACTATCTACCAAACATCTATTGGGCATTAAAGACCTTACACCAACCGACATTTCCCTTATTTTATCTACAGCCGCACAGTTTAAAGAAGTTTTACAAAGGCCTGTAAAGAAAGTTCCTTCTTTAAGGGACATAACTATTGTAAATCTTTTTTACGAAAGCAGCACACGCACAAGGATATCATTTGAACTCGCCGAAAAAAGGTTAAGTGCCGACACGATTAATTTTACCGCTTCCGGGTCTTCGGTATCTAAAGGCGAAACCTTGCTGGATACTGTAAATAATATTTTAAGCATGAAGGTTGATATGGTGGTAATGCGCCATAGTGCCAGCGGTGCTCCTCATTTTTTAGCCAAACATATACCTGCAGCGATTGTTAACGCCGGTGACGGTATCAATGAACATCCTACACAAGCCTTACTGGATGCCTTTTCCATAAAAGAAAAACTGGGCGAACTGGAAGGTAAACGGGTAGTTTTAGTAGGCGATATCATGCATTCAAGAGTGGCGCTCAGTAATATTTACCTATTGAAAAAGATGGGTGCAGAAGTAATGGTAGCAGGCCCGCCTACATTAATACCAAAATACATAGCAGAAGCCTTACAGGTAAAAGTAGAGTATAACTTAAAAAAAGCGTTGGCATGGTGCGATGTGGCCAATGTATTGCGCATACAGCTGGAGAGACAGAACCAGGTTTTATTTTCATCTTTAAGGGAATACAATCTTGCTTATGGTGTCAGCAGAAAACTGCTGGATGAATTGCCAAAAGAAATTGTGATCATGCATCCGGGGCCCATCAACAGGGGTGTAGAAATTGACAGTGATGTAGCGGATAGCAAACAATCCATCATTTTACAACAGGTTGAAAACGGGGTAGCGGTTAGGATGGCGGTGTTGTATCTTTTATCGCCCAAAAGCAGCTCTTTAATTAATGGATAATTTATTAATGGATAATTGATAATGGTATCAAATTGAAAAGTCCTGCAATTTTGATTACTTTTAGTATCGAAAAAATTATTCAATTATCAATTATCCATTAAAATGCGCACCTGTCTTTTCCCCGGTACATTTGATCCTGTAACACTTGGCCACATTGATATTATCAACAGGGCCATTCCCTTATTTGATAAAGTGGTTGTGGGTATTGGCCGCAATGTAAATAAAGTGCCGATGTTCAGCGAAGAGCAAAGGTTGCAATGGGTAATGGAAATTTATAAAGACCAGCCAAAGGTAAGCGCAGTACTGTATGATGGATTAACGGTAAATTGCTGTAAACTTGTCGGTGCTAATTTTATACTAAGGGGCATCCGTTATGTAAACGATTTTGAATACGAAAAAGCTATTGCAGATATGAACCGGAGCCTGGAAGGGCATATTGAAACAGTCTTTCTTACCTGCCTGCCACAGTTTACTTCTGTTGCGTCTACGCTTGTACGTGATGTATATAAAAATGGTGGCGATGTATCACAGTTTTTACCCGATGTGGTAAACCGTACCATTGTTAAAATATAATTTTTAACTATTTTAAAAATAAAAGTATGGCTATCTGGTTTAATAAATCGCTGAAATTTGAAGAACTTAAAACGCTTGAATCTGATTCCATGAGCAAGCATCTTGGTATGGAATGGGCAGCATTAGGTGATAATTACCTGAAGATGAAAATGCCTGTAAATGAACGTACCAAGCAGCCGTATGGTTTATTGCATGGGGGCGCCAGTTGTGCATTGGCGGAAACTATCGGTAGTATGGCGTCTCACCTGGTAATAGACAATAATAAATTTATTTGTGTTGGCCTTGAGATTAATGCCAATCATGTCAGAAGCACACGGCAGGGCTATGTTACTGCTACTGTTACGCCTTTGCATTTAGGTGCCAATACACATGTTTGGGATATAAAAATTCATGATGAGGTTGAAAAGCTTATTTGTATAAGCAGATTAACCGTTGCTATTTTAAACAAGGCATTTTAAATTGCCGCTTCGTTAAGGCCTGTGATGGCTTTTTATTTTGATGAGGTTGATTGCAGAAAAACGTCCAGGATATCTTTTATAGAAGGATAAGTATTACTCATTTGCTCCTCTATATTCCTTGCCTTTACCCATTGTATGCTGGCTATATTTTCCTCAGTTTGCGGTACAAGGTTTTGTTTAGCAGCGCAGGTAATATGATACCAGTGAACCGTTTTTAAAAAATGCTTGCCAAATGCATTATAAGTGTGGTAGGTTTCTCCAATCTTTGAATGTATGGTTAAATTAGTAGCCCCTGTTTCTTCTTCAACTTCCCTTATTGCACAGGTTTCCAGGTCTTCTCCATTTTCAATTTTGCCTTTTGGAAGGTCCCATTTATCCAGTCTGTAAATAAACAGCAATTCTTTTTTTTCATTTTCAACAATGCCACCAGCGGTTACTATTGGTGCAAAATGTTTAAAAAAAGCCTTCTTTAAATCTTTAAGATCGTCATGTAAAAAAACGCCCGCATGAAATTCGGTTTTGTTTATTTCATGCAGCAAAGATTTAATTGCCCGCCCCGAAAACTCATCCATAAATATAGCATCAGGATGCTGTAGTATTTCTTTTAATTCTTTACTAAGCTCATCGCATAAGTAAACCGGCTTATCATTAAAGTAAATTTTGATATACATAATAAGTGTTAAGTGTATGCTTTAGACGAATGCTATTAAACACAAAAAAAATATTTTTTATTCCCCTTGCTGATTGGTTATGGCTTTGTTTTAATTTGCAGCATGACAAATGAAAAAGCGGTAGCCGAAAAGCTATTACAAATTAATGCAATTAAATTGAGTCCGCAACAACCCTTTACCTGGGCAAGCGGATGGAAGAGCCCTATTTACTGCGATAACAGAAAAGTTTTATCCTTTCCTTTTATCAGGGATTTTATTAAAAGTGAAATGTGTAATGTGGTTTTTGAGCAGTTTTCGCAGGCGGATATTTTAGCAGGAGTGGCCACAGCAGGTATTCCCTGGGGGGCAATGGTAGCCGATCAGTTAAAATTACCTTTTATCTATGTTCGTCCTAAACCCAAGGAGCATGGGCTGGGTAACCAGATTGAAGGTTTTTATGAAAAGGGCAAAAAAGTAGTATTGATAGAAGACCTTATTTCAACGGGTAAAAGCAGCCTGGAAGTGGTAGAGGTACTTCGTAAAGCAAAAGTAGAAGTAGTGGGCATGGTAAGCATTTTTACTTATGGTTTTGATGTGGCAACCAAGGCTTTTGCCAGTGCAGGCGTGGATTATACATCATTAACCAATTATGCAACACTGATTGAACTGGCAGTTGAAAAAGGTATTGTAACCGCCGGTCAACAAAACACTTTGTTAAACTGGCGGCTGGACCCCGCTAATTGGAAAGCAAATGAATAACTTTATAAAAAAATTATTAGCTATGAAATCAATAAAACTCACTTTATTTTCGGTGATAGCACTTGTAACAATAAGCTTTGCGCAACAAAAAGCATCAGAAAAAGTAGTTATAAAAACACCCACTGTTCAATGTCAGGAGTGCAAAGAAAAAATAGAGAGCTATTTAAAAAGAGAACCCGGTGTATCGTATGTGAATGTTGATTATAAAAAGAAAACAACTACTATTACTTTTTTAACAGACAGAAATAATATTGAGCAATTAAAAACCGCCATAGCAAATGCGGGCTACGACGCAGACGATGTAACAGCAGATGAAGAGGCCTATAAAAAATTACCCAAATGCTGTAAAAAATCTGAAGGGACAATCAATACCAAAAGTTCAGAACCAAAATAAAGAATTCAGCAATAGTCAGAGTTATTTCACACTAAGCCCGCAACGAAAGCAAAGTACACAAAGCAATACATTGTTGTATTTCTTCTTTGTAAACTTTGCATTCTTCGTTCCCTTTGTGTGAAGTCGTATTTTAAAAAAAAGAAAACTGTTGCTTTCCTTCGTAATTAACGGGAAAGGTTTTAAAAACATTTAGTTTACCAACCCTTACCGTTCCGGTTAATTTTACCAATACCTCGTTGCTTAAAAAAGTGGTTAACCCATTCTTTAGCAGATTCTTCATATCGACATCAATCTTTATTGGTATCGAAAATTCTTCTCTTTTTGGGATATTAACCTGGTATTCCTGCGAAGTCTTTCCCAGGTAATTATTATTGATAAATACATCAAGATCTGTATTGGTTAACTGCATACCAAAATTATTGGGGTTATAATACACAAGATCCATTTTTAGTGTAGTAGCCGAAACTCCCAGTTTTTCAACGGTAAGATTTTTAAAATCGCGGTATTCCAAATCTTTAGGTGTGCTACAGCTGTACAGCAAATTTGCCAGCAAAAAAATAAAGAGCAGGGCAGAGGTAATTTTAAAATGCATAAAAATTTTTATGGTTAAATTTTGGACAATATATGCTCGGAACGGAACAAAGTAAAATTAAAAACCTTAAAAGCAAGGTTAAACAATTGCCAATAATATAAAAGTCACAGCATCTATAATGAACTTCTAAGTGTCAGCGTAAAAGGTACTTCAACATGTTTTCTTTCGTTATTCAAAATCATCTGTGCGGCCATTTTCCCCATTTTTTTAAAATCAGTGGAAATAGTGGTGATACCATTTAAAATAAATTGTTTCCATGGGGTTTCATTATACGAAATAATGCCTACGTCTTTTCCAACCTCCAGCCGGGTATTTTTAATTTTTCCTAATAATACCACCAGGTCGTCTTCCATAAGGTTGATATATACATCTCCTTCTTTTATGGTTTCGTCAGCAATATTATTTACCAATTTATAATCAAAGGCATACTCTTTACAAAAAGAATAAAACCCTTTTAATATCTCATCAGGAAAATAATTATTGGCAGGAAAAACAATCTTCAGTGTGTGGTACTTTTGTAATTGTGGGAGGGTTTCTTTTAACGCATTAAAAATATCGGTTTCAAAATTTTCATACACAGCAGCATATTCTCTCTTTATGCCAGCAATCAGTTTATCCAGTAAAATCAACTGCCCGCCTGAAATTTCATTGATGATATCATTGGCATTGTCGCCACCTTCCAGGAAATGGGGGATAATTACATAATGCGTATAATCACCTTTCCTGTTTTGCAGCAATTTTTTAAAAAGGATAAAATCATTGTTGTAGATATAGAAATCAATCGCCGCTTTTTCACCCAGTACATTAACGAATGAATCATAAATTATTTTTTTATGGGCACTGAGTTTATTAAAAATAAGAAACACTTTAATGTTTTGCCTGAAGTCGGTTTTTGCAATAAAATAACCCTTTCCGGGTACCGAGCCGATGACACCCAATGATTTTAAATGCCGGTATGCTTTTTCTATTGTATCCCTTGAAACCTCCAGCTCATAGCTCATTTCATTGATAGAGGGAAGTAAATAGTCCTTTTCTAATTTTCCATGTTCAATTGCCTGCAATACACAATTGGTTAACTGTATATATTTTGATGTAATAGATTGTTCATCAATTTTTATGATGCGGTATATATTTTCAGAAGCCATCGTTTAGGTATGATGCCATAAATGTAGTTATTTTTTATTGTGCTGCGATGGAGCTGGATAGCGAAAAGCCGATTTTCTTTAATCGTATTTTTTTTCTGTTAGCAGTTATTGCTATGTGTGGAGTTGTACGACTGTATATTTTATAAGAAAATGCCCTGAGATATTTCGGCAGTAATGGTGATCTAAATATGCTGGTTGGTGAATATCCTGAAATAGAACTGGACCCCAAAAAGGCCAATGAATTCGAAAGTAGCGCCGTTGGGGTTCAAATTGCTTTTATGCATAAAGATGGGGTGGTTACACAGGCTAAAACCTAGCCGCTTTACAAGACATATACAAATCATGCTGGTCATATTCAGTTTGTTCAGCAGCATTTGTTAAACGAAGTAGAAGGCTTTCTTGAATTGGATTTTGAGCTTTAATGGTAAAGAAATAAAAAAAATACATTAATATCGCTAAAGGGTTGCTTAGTAAAAACAACCATTTTTCAGTAATAAATTATACAAGGTGCAGGAACAAAAATTAAGAAGCCGCAATTGGTTTGGCCGCAAAGGCAGGGATGGTTTTATCTATCGTGCATGGATGAAGAACCAGGGTATTCCTCCGGATATGTTCGAAGGCAAACCGGTAATTGGCATTTGCAATACATGGAGTGAGTTAACGCCTTGCAATGCACATTTCCGTGACCTTGCTGAGGCGGTAAAAAAAGGCGTACTTGAAGCAGGTGGTTTTCCGGTTGAATTTCCTGTAATGTCATTAGGTGAAACGTTGATCAAGCCAACAGCAATGCTGTACAGAAATTTGGTGAGTATGGATGTGGAAGAATCAATACGTGCCAATCCAATAGATGGTGTTGTACTGCTTTGTGGCTGCGATAAAACAACACCATCCCTGGTAATGGGTGCTTGCAGTGTAAATATTCCGACATTGGTTATTTCAGGAGGCCCCATGTTGAAGGGGCATTGGAAAGGTAAAGATATTGGCACATCTGATGTGTGGCGTTTTGATGTGGCGCATAAACTGGGGCAAATATCAGCAGCAGAATTTGTAGAAGCAGAAGCCTGTATGGCCCGTACACAGGGGCATTGCGCAGTAATGGGTACAGCTTCTGCCATGGCAGCAATGGTTGAAGCATTGGGCCTTTCATTGCCCAACAATGCATCTATACCTGCTGCTGATGCAAGACGAAAAGTATTGTCGCAACTTTCCGGAAGGCGTATTGTAGAAATGGTAAAAGAAGAACTAACCTTATCAAAAATACTCACACGTGATTCATTTGAAAATGCCATTATGGTAAACGCTGCCATTGGCGGTTCTACCAATTTTGTAATTCATTTATTAGCGATAGCAGGCAGGATAGGCGTTGAATTAAACATAGATGATTTTGATAAATACTCTCAAAATATTCCACTGCTTGCTAACATACAGCCATCTGGTGAAAACTATATGGAAGACCTGTATTATTCAGGAGGCCTCCCTGCAGTGATAAAAGAAATGAAAGCCATTATTCACAATGATGCAATAACGGTTAACGGCAAAACAATGGGTGAAAACTGTGCGGCTGCTGAAGTATATGACCGCAAAATTATCAGCACCATGGAGCAACCCTTTAAACCCGAATCTGGTATAGTTGTAGTGAAAGGAAACCTTGCGCCAAATGGCGCAGTAATAAAACCTTCGGCTGCAAGCGCTGCGTTGCTGAAACATACTGGCAAGGCGGTAGTTTTTGAAAATATAGAAGACTATCATGCACGTATAGATAATCCTGAATTAGACATAGATGCAAACAGTATTATGGTACTGAAAAATGTTGGGCCAAAAGGGTATCCCGGCATGGCTGAAGTGGGTAATATGGCTTTGCCTAAAAAATTATTAGAACAGGGTGTTACAGATATGGTACGGATTTCAGATGGCAGGATGAGCGGCACCGGCTTTGGAACAGTTGTATTGCATGTATCGCCAGAAGCCGCTATTGGCGGCACTTTGGCGCTGGTACAAAATGGAGATATCATCACCCTTGATGCACATAACAGAACATTGCATTTGGAAGTTTCGGATGAAGTGCTTGCTGTGCGAAAGGCTGCATGGAAGCAAACTGAAAAGATGCATCCACGGGGCTATGTGCATTTGTATCAAACGCATGTAGAACAGGCGCATCTTGGAGCCGATATGGATTTTTTAAAAGGTGGTTCGGGTAGTGAAGTTGCAAGGGATTCGCATTAAGAGGGTGAATGGTGAATAGTAAATGGCTAATGGTGAATTTTTTGAACCGGGCATTTGTAATATATGGCATTGCCTGTTTCGTCGTCACTTACCCCGAGTTGGGTTCTGTGTGCTGCATCGGGGCACACTTCGCGTTCGGAAATTTTATCAGCAGTGCGAAGTATCCGCGATTCACCATTGACTATTCACGAAAAGATTGCTTAACTAAAATAATAATTATACATGTCTGCAAAATTATTCCACGGAAAGGTTGCCATTGTTACCGGCGCAGGGCAGGGCATAGGTTTTGAAATATGCAGACAGCTTGCATTACAGGGTGCATCTATCTTATTGAACGATATTGATGAAGCATTAACTACCGAAGCTGTTGCTAAAATAAAACAGGAAGCTGGTAATTGTATTGGTCTGCATGGAGATGCAGGCGATATTGTTTTTATTCAGCAAATGGTGGATAAAGCAGTGGATGCATTTGGTAAACTTGATATTATTATTGCAAATGCCGGCATTACACTCTTTGCAGATTTTTTTGAATATACACCTGAATCATTTTATAAAGTAATGCATTTGAATTTGGGGGGCAGTTTCTTTTTGGCGCAGACTGCTTCTAAACAAATGAAGGAGCAACAAACCGGTGGCAGTATTTTATTTATGAGTTCTGTAGTGGGCCACCAGGCGCATAAAAACTTAGCTGCTTATGCCATCACCAAAGCAGGATTGGAAATGCTGGCTAAGAACCTTGTGATTGAATTATCTCCTTATAATATTACGGTAAACGCCATTGCACCCGGAGCAACACTTACAGAGCGAACATTGGATGATAAAGACTATGAAAAAACATGGAGCCGTATTACACCCATCGGCAGGCCAGCCACTACATTCGATATTGCTAATGCTGCATTGTTTATGGTGTCACCGAATGCAAAAAATATTACCGGGCAAAGTTTGGTGATAGATGGAGGTTGGACCAGTATCAGCCCTTCTCCCTATTAAATGTTTTTAAAAAAAGAATATTTCTCCCTGGAAATAAGGTAAAAATTATTAACGTGTTGGAAAGAACAATTGATTTACAAATGGATACTGTCGTTGAACATAAATGTTTATTGGGTGAGGGCCCTGTTTGGGACGCCCAAAGGAATATGATTTACTGGGTTGATATTTTGAATGGGGAAATTCATGAATTTTCGCCGGAAAAAAAAACGCATAAAACCATTCCAGTTCATCAGATGATTGGTGCTGTAGCGATTTGTACCAATGGAAATTTTATTGCCGCCTTGCAAAACGGATTTGCTTTTATTGACAGGATAAGCGGCAAAATAAAAATAATTGAAGACCCTGAATCGCATTTAACAGGTAATCGTTTTAACGATGGGAAATGTGACCCGGTCGGAAGATTTTGGGCAGGCACAATGCCGCTGAAAGACGAACCAAATATGGGTAATGTGTATTCAATAAAAAATGATTTAAAGCCAGCAAAAAAAATTGAAGGCGTTAGCATTTCAAACGGCATGGCATGGAGCTTAGACCATCAAACATTTTATTATATTGATACACCTACACTTGAAATAACGTCATACGATTATGAAAAAAATACCGGGCATATCAGCAACAAAAGAGTAGTTATAAAAATTGCGGAAGAAGATGGCTACCCCGATGGAATGACGATTGATAGTGAAGGAATGCTTTGGGTTGCGCATTGGGATGGATGGCAGGTTACAAGATGGAACCCCGGCAGTGGAGAAAAATTGTACAGTATAAAATTGCCTGTATCAAGAGTTACTTCCTGCACATTTGGCGGCGAAGGATTGAATGACTTATACATTACATCAGCAAAGATTGGGCTTACTGAAGATGAATTAAAAGAGCAGCCTTTGGCAGGCTCTCTTTTTGTAGTACACAATTGCGGATTTAAAGGAATGCCTGCATTTGAATTTGAAGTTTAATTAAAAGATAATAGTGTTAAAACTCAGAAGTAGTGACATAATGAAATTTGCAGTTGTTTGTTTAATGAGATTTTAAAAAAAGAGCCTAAGAAAATTGAAACGTAAGGGTTGTATTTAAAGCTCAAAAGATAACAAAGCGTACAAGATTGCGATGCATGATAGTTCATAGAAATTAATCTGCCGTGCCTGAAAAAAATGAAGAAGGCTTCCGAATTTTTTAAGACTTCGGAAGTCTGTATTTCCACAACATTTATGATTGAAGCACTAAAAAAAATATTACCCAAAAACCAAATAAAATCAAGATATATCGACCTGGTATCTTTTGCTTCCGATGCAGGTTTTTATCATTTGGTTCCTAAAGCAGTGGGACAACCGGTAAGTGAAGCAGAGATCATTTCGTTAATTGTAAAATAATTTATTATGAAAAAACTAATCCTGCTCATTGTAGTTGTTTTTACCATTAGTTCATTCACCAAAAAAGAAATTACCTGGGTTGCCATTGGTGATTCTATTACCTACTTAAATGATCATCCTGATGAAACAGGCAATAGGATTACCAAAGGGTATATGACAGGTGTTGTAGAAAAACTGCCCAATATAGACTTTACCAACCAGGGACATAATGGCTGGACATCGGGTAATATAGCCGGCGAAATTGAAAAACTTGGGTTAACAAAAGCAGATGTGTATTCGGTTTTTTTTGGTACGAACGATTGGTGGCAGGGCAGGCCAATCGGCAGAGTGTCAGATTATCTAAATAACACGGGCAATAATACATTGTACGGATCTTACCGCATCATCATTGATAAATTGCGGAGCCTTAATCCAGCCGCGGCAATAATTCTTATTACACCAATGCAGCGTGTAGATTTTGTATACATTGCCGATTTGAAAAACAATGCTTATGGTTCATACAAAGACAAGAATGGACAGTCACTTGCCCAGTTTGCAGAGGCAATCATAACAATAGCAAAAGTGGAAGATTTTAAAATAGTTGACCTGTATAATAAAAGCGGTATCACATTAAATAACATGGTAAAATACAAACGTTTAAAAGATCCCCAAACAGGTGCCTATAAAAACTATCCTTATCCTACATTTATTGATATTCCTTTTAACCCTGAAACGGACGAATACCCATATCCACCTGACGCTGCTGATATGACTTTTGATGGCCTTCATCCATCTGATAAAGGTTATGCTGTGATTACCAAAATGCTGGTGAAGGTGATGAAGAAATATTGAATGGGCCAATAATACAGATGCAGGTATAAAATAAAGATGCAGAGCTGTGGTTAAATTTTGGCGATGTAAAAAATCCTGCAGAAGTGAGGTGCCAAAACCCGGAGAAAATAAAATATAAATAAAAATGACCAACTAACTTATAGAAGATATCAGACAGAGCATGACAGTTATAACATTATTTCAGGATATTTTTACATTATATTGTTAACGCCATAAAGAAAATCAACAACACATGCAATCCATACTCGGAGTTATTTTTCATTTTATCGGGGGATTTGCTTCCGGTAGTTTTTACATGCCTTATAAAAAAGTAAAAGGCTGGCATTGGGAAAGTTTCTGGATTGTAGGGGGTATTTTTTCCTGGTTTATCGTACCACCATTGGCAGCATACCTTACCATACCGGGTTTTGCTGATATCATTAAAGGAGCAGGTTCATCTACTTTAGGAATCACTTATTTATTTGGCGTGCTTTGGGGCATTGGTGGATTAACCTACGGTCTGGGTGTGCGTTACCTGGGTGTTTCATTAGGCAGCAGCATTATCCTTGGTTTATGTATGGTATTTGGTGCCATCATCCCTTCCATCTATTATGATTTGTTTCCTAAGGAAGGTAAGGATACATTCTCTGTGCTGATTCACACAAGCTGGGGATTAACAGTTATCGCTGGTCTTGTGGTATGTATTATTGGTATTATTATTTGTGGTAAAGCCGGTACCATGAAAGAGAAACAGCTTTCCGCTTCCAGGGCAACAGACCCTCATGGACTGGAAATTAAAACCGAATATAAGTTTGCCCTTGGAATGTTTGTTTCAATTATTTCGGGTGTGTTAAGTGCCTGTTTCAATTTTGGTTTGGAAGCAGGAAAACCAATGGCGGATTTGGCGAACGAAATATGGAAAACGTCGCATCCAAACCAGGGTAATTTTTTGTATCAGAACAATGTAACTTATGTGGTTGTTTTATGGGGTGGATTGACTACCAATTTTATCTGGTGTACGATTCTAAATGCACGCAATAAAACCTTTGGCGATTATGCAAATAAAAAAACGCCATTGTTAAATAATTATATTTTTTCTGCACTCGCCGGTACTACCTGGTTCCTGCAATTCTTTTTCTATGGTATGGGCGAAAGCAAACTGGGTAATGGCCCCAGCTCGTGGATACTGCATATGGCCTTTATTATACTCACGGCAAATATGTGGGGGTTGGTATTAAAAGAGTGGAAAGGTGTAAATAAAAAAACACTCAGAACCATTGCCGTGGGAATTATTGTCATAGTAATGGCTGTATTATTAGTGGGGCTTGGTAATAGACTGCATGAAAAATTAAAAAAAGAAAAAACTTTAACATATGTCAATAACAAAACAATTTAAACATGTAAGCTACCTGTGGGATGAGACTAAAGCAGCAGAACTTGCAGGCGATGAAGTGGCGCTGTTAGTATATCGTTCTAATTTGCTGGGCGCAGATTTAAAGCTCACCAATTATGGTGGAGGCAACACTTCCTGCAAAGCGGTGGCTAAAGATCCGGTTACAGGAAAAGAGGTGGAAGTGATGTGGGTAAAAGGAAGTGGGGGCGACCTTGGAACGATGAAGCGGAATGGATTGGCAGCGCTGTATGTGGAGCGTTTGAGAAGTTTAAAAAATATCTATCGTGGCATTGAACATGAAGATGAAATGGTGGAGTTATTCAATCATTGCATTTATGATCTGGCATCAAAAGCTCCGTCGATTGATACGCCCCTACATGGATTTCTTCCATTCAAACACATTGATCATTTACATCCTGATGCGGCAATTGCTATTGCAGCAGCAAAGGACGGAGAAAAAATTACCAAAGAATTATTTGGTGGAACAATTGGCTGGGTAAAGTGGCAGAAGCCAGGCTTTGAGTTGGGCCTGATGCTAAAACAATGTCTTGATGAAAACCCCGGTATTCGAGGCATCATGCTTGGTTCTCATGGCTTGTTTACCTGGGGCGATACCGCTTATGAAAGTTATATAAATACATTAGAAGTAATTGAACGCTGTGCGCAATACCTCGAAGATAATTATGGAAAGAAAGGTGAAATATTTGCTGGCCAAAAAATAACTTCATTACCCAAACAAGAACGCTTAAAGAAAGCAGCAACACTTGCGCCTATATTACGCGGCTTTTGTTCTTCCCAAACAAAAATGATTGGGCACTTTACTGATGATGACCGAGTCTTGCAATTTATCAATTCTAAAGATTTGGATAGATTGGCACCTCTTGGTACCAGTTGCCCTGACCACTTTTTAAGAACAAAAATTTCTCCTCTGGTATTGAATCTTTCAACAGATGAAGATGTAACAAACACTGAAGCTATTAAGGAAAAAATTGCTCCTTTATTTGAAGCTTACCGCAAGATGTACGCCAACTATTACAACACCTGCAAGCATCCAAACAGTCCTGCCATTCGTGATGCCAACCCTGTTGTGATTTTATACCCAGGCATTGGCATGTTTACATTTGCAAAAGACAAACAGACAGCAAGAGTGGCAGCAGAATTTTATATTAATGCCATCAATGTAATGAAAGGTGCCGAAGCTGTAAGTGAGTATACATCATTACCCCGGCAGGAAGCTTTTAATATTGAATACTGGTTATTGGAAGAAGCAAAATTGCAGCGTATGCCCAAACCAAAATCTTTAAGCGGGCGTGTGGCATTAGTTACCGGAAGTGCAGGGGGCATCGGTAAAGCAATTGCAAAAAAGTTTGCAGCAGAAGGCGCCTGTGTGGTATTAAATGATATAAACCAGGAACGCCTTGATGGTGCAATGGAAGAGTTTAAAAAAGCATTTGGAAAAGATACTGCTTCATCAACTTTATTAAATGTAACAGATGAAACAACCATACAGAATGCTATGGCGGATGCTGCGTTGGCATTTGGAGGTGTTGATATTGTAATAAATAATGCAGGCATCAGCATCTCAAAAACGATAGCAGACCATACCATTGCCGATTGGGATAAACTGTATGATATTTTAGTGAAGGGGCAGTTTCTTGTTTCTAAGGCAGGCATTGAAATAATGCGTAAACAAAATTTTGGTGGCGACATCATTAATATTGTTTCTAAAAATTCTGTAGTGGCAGGTCCCAACAATGCAGGCTATGGTTCTGCAAAAGCAGCACAGGCACACCTTACCCGTTTAATGGCTGCAGAAGTTGGTGCTGATCATATCAGGGTGAATACTGTAAACCCTGATGCAGTAATTTCTGATAGCAATATTTGGGCAGGTGGCTGGGCCGAAGGAAGAGCTAAAGCGTATGGTATTACAGTGGAGGAATTACCGGCTTATTATGCCAAACGGACCTTATTGAATGAAACTATTTTGCCGGATGATATCGCCAATGCATGTTATGCTTTTGTTGGAGGGCTATTGAATAAATCTACAGGTAATGTATTAAATGTGGATGGTGGTGTTGCTGCTGCATTTTTAAGATAGGGCTCTCCCGGCCTCCCCGGGGGAGGTGTAAGCAAGGCCATAGAATTTTAATGGTTCAGTTAAATGCTGGCTATTTGTGTAATTGTAGATAAAAGAACCAATGATGATATGGAAGAGTTGTTGTTTAATATGGGGTTGAAGTACCGCCTCTTCTCTTTTGGAAAATAGGAAGGGTGATGAGGTCGGAAAAGGCGTTTTTTTAGATGGTACACCAACAGTTTGTTTTGTTTTTAAAAAGCAGTAGATATTAAACTGCCTGATAATTTACCCGTACATACTGTGATGAAACGACGGTGGAAATACATGGTTGATATGATTGAAGGCAATGCCGAGCCAACCTATGAGCATACCGTTAAAAGAAGTATTTAATTTACCATAGATAATTAAGGATAAATTTTTTCCTTTAAAATATTAAAATGATTGTTATGCAACTGAAAAAAAACACGATCGATGAACACAACCAGCCATTGATTAGCGAACATAAAAGGAAGTTTGATTTTATTTCAGCAGGGATCAATAATATTGATGCTGTTATTAAAAAATTGGTTGATTTTAATGTAGCCATACCCAGTTGGGCGCTTGGTACAGGTGGCACAAGGTTTGGCCGTTTTGCAGGAAGTGGTGAACCCGGCAATTTAGTAGAAAAAATGGAAGATATAGGCTTGCTCCATGCACTCAATAAATCAAGCGGTGCCATATCGCTGCACATTCCCTGGGATATTCCTGAAAATTATGCAGATATAAAAAGCCTGGCTGCACAATTGGGTTTACAATTTGATGCTGTGAACTCCAATACATTCCAGGATCAGAAAGCCCGGGAACTAAGTTATAAATTTGGTTCCTTGCAGCATGTAAATAAAGCTGTTCGCAAACAGGCCATCGAACATAATATCGAAGTAATAAAACATGGCATCGAATTAGGTTCAAAAGCATTAACGGTTTGGCTGAGTGATGGTAGTTGTTTTCCTGGTCAATTAAATTTTAGAAAAGCATTTCAAAATACATTGGAAAGTTTGCAGGAAATTTATGCAGCACTGCCGGCTGACTGGAAAGTATTTGTTGAATACAAAGCCTTTGAACCAAATTTTTATTCAATGACGGTGGGGGATTGGGGGCAATCGTTATTATATGCAAATAAACTTGGCCCGAAAGCATTTACATTGGTTGACCTTGGTCATCATTTACCCAATGCCAATATTGAGCAGATTGTTTCGCTTTTGTTAATGGAAAAAAAGCTGGCAGGTTTTCATTTTAATGATAGTAAGTATGGTGATGATGATTTAACAGTAGGAAGCATCAGGCCTTATCAACTCTTTTTAATTTTTATTGAACTCGTGGAAGGAATGGATGCAAGAGGTATGAACCATGCAACAGACCTTGGCTGGATGATTGATGCAAGCCATAATGTAAAAGACCCGCTGGAAGATTTATTGCAATCTGTGGAAGCCATCATGATTGCTTATGCCCAGGCATTGCTGATTGACAGAAAAAAACTAAACGAAGCACAGGATAGCAATGATGTAGTAACTGCACAGGAAGTATTGCAGGATACTTTTCGTACTGATGTAAGATCAATAGTTGCTGAAGCAAGATTGAGAAGTGGCGCTGCATTAAACCCGGTACAGTTGTTCAGAGATATAAAAGTAAGGGAGCAGCTAATAAAAGAAAGAGGAACTAAAACAGTGGCAACGGGATTGTGAGTTGTGAGTTGTGAGTGGTGAGTTGTGAGTGGTGAGTTGTGAGTGGTGAGTTGTGAGTGGTGAGTGGTGAGTTGTGAATTGTGAGTTGTGAGTTGTGAGTTGTGAGTTGTGAGTTGTGAGTTGTGAGTTGTGAGTGGTGAGTGGTGAGTGGGGCGAGTTGTGATTGAAAAGATTGTTTGTAAATTTATGCATACCAATTTTCTAATCATTAAACTCCTTTATATGTTTTTACAACTAGCCCACACAAAGCTTAATGTTTATCAGTTTTCTCAGGAATTAGCTCTTGAAAGTTATAAGATTACCAAAAATTTTCCAGCAGATGAAAAGTTTGCAATGGTACAGCAGATAAGAAGAGCAGCTATTTCAGTTCATCTCAATCTGGCAGAAGGGTGTTCAAGAAAATCTTAAAAAGAAAGAAATCGGTTTTTTGAAATAGCAAGAGGGTCTGTTATTGAAATTGATAGTGCAATTGGGATTGCTTGCAAACTTGAATATATAAAAATTGATGAAATACAATCTTTAGGAAACTCTATTATAAAAACATTTAAAGTACTAAGCGGAATGATTAAAAGTGAGGATACTCACAACTGACCATTCACAACTCACATAATGAACCCGACTTCCGCCATAGTAATATTCGACATTGGCAAGACCAATAAAAAATTATTATTGTTTGATGAACAGTATAAACTGGTGCATGAAGAAAGCATGCAGTTACCTGAAACAACCGATGAAGATGGCTTTGCCTGCGAAGATATAACAGCACTAACGCAATGGGTGAATGAATCTTTTGATAAATTATCACATGATGAAAGATTCACTATTAAAGCAATAAATGTTTCTGCGTACGGAGCCAGCTTTGTTTACCTGGATGATGAAGGGAAAGTAATATTGCCTTTATACAATTATTTAAAACCCTATCCGAAAGAGTTACTGAAAAATTTTTATACCGATTATGGAGGTGAAAGCTTAATTGGAAAACAAACCGCATCGCCATCATTAGGTAATCTTAATTCGGGGCTACAATTGTATAGGCTAAAATATGAAAAGCCAGCAATCTTTTCTGCAATTAAATATGCACTGCATTTACCCCAGTACGTTAGTTATCTTCTTTCTTCTAAAATAAATTCAGATATTACCAGTATCGGCTGTCATACTTATTTATGGAACTTTCAACAACAAAAATATCATTCCTGGGTAACGCAGGAAGGGATTGCTGAGAAATTGCCCGCCTTGTTTAGTTCTACCGGAATTGCAGGATATGCAAATGGGGAAATACCTGTTGGGGTTGGGTTGCATGACAGCTCTGCTGCTTTGGTTCCTTATATGATTTCATTTAAAGAACCGTTCATCTTATTATCAACAGGTACCTGGTGCGTTAGTTTAAACCCATTCAATCATTCGCAGTTATCCGATTATGAATTGAATAACGACTGCCTTTGTTATCTTTCTTATGAAGGCAAACCGGTAAAAGCCTCAAGGTTGTTTGCAGGTTACGAACATGAACAACAGGTAAAAAGATTGTCAGAACATTTTAAAACACCAGTAGATTATTTTTCTACGGTTAATTGTGATACAGCATTACTAAAAAAACTGAAACCGGTAAATAAGAAACAGCAGTCCAGTGACAATAGTGCAATGATAGGGCAATCGTATTTTGCAAAAAGGGAACTCAGTGAATTTTCGTCTTATGAGCAAGCCTATCATCAGTTGATAGCAGATATTATTGATCAACAGGTGAGTAGTACTGACTTAGTGTTGACCGGTACGGCAGTAAAACAAATTTTTGTGGATGGCGGTTTCAGCCAAAACCCCATTTATATGACGTTGCTTTCCAAAGCATTCCCTGGTATTGAAGTGTATGCGGCGTCTTTACCACAGGCATCTGCATTAGGTGCAGCAATGGCTGTTTCTGATAAAAAAATGGACAGCGATGTATTTAAAAAGCATTTTTCGAAGTATAAATAAAGGCCATCTTTCTTTTAAAAATTACAAAATATGAAATGGGAATTCAATACCAACTATCCATCTGTTGATGATTTGAGAAAAAAAGCAAAAAGCAGGATACCAAATTTTGCTTTTGAATACCTGGATGGGGGTTGCAATGAAGATGTGAACCTCTATAAAAATACTGCTGACGTACGGGAGATAGAATTGGTGCCTTATTATTTAAATGAACACAAAGGTTCCAGCATGCAAACAGAACTATTTGGCCATGTTTATGATGCCCCTTTCGGAATATCCCCGGTTGGCCTGCAGGGCCTGATGTGGCCCAATGCACCGGAAATTTTGGCTAAAGCTTCACTGAAGCACAATATTCCGTTTATATTAAGCACCGTTACTACATCCAGTATTGAAAGAATCAGCGAATTAACAGAAAGCAAGGCATGGTTTCAATTGTACCATCCTACTGAGAATTCTTTAAGAGATGATATACTGAGAAGGCTGGAAGCAGCGCAGTACCCTGTATTGGTAATTCTGTGCGACGTGCCATCATTTGGTTTCAGGCCAAGGGATATAAGAAACGGTCTGGCAATGCCGCCTAAAATGACCCTTAAAAACATGCTGCAGATAATGGGCAAACCTAATTGGGCTTTACGGACCCTTTTTCATGGCCAACCAGCCTTTGAAACCATGAAACGCTATATGCCCAAAGGATTAGATATGAAACAACTTGGCCTTTATATGAACCGTACGTTTTCTGGAAGGCTGAATGAAGAAAAAATTTTACAAATCCGGGACAAGTGGAAAGGCAAACTCGTATTAAAAGGGGTGGCAAGTGAAGAAGATACTGCAATGGCAATTAAATTAGGATTAGATGGCATCATTGTATCTAATCATGGCGGCCGGCAGTTGGATGCAGGTCAATCGGCCATCAAATCGCTTGAAGTAATTATAAAAAAATACAAAGGCCAGATAAAAATAATGATGGACAGCGGCCTTCGTTCGGGTCCTGATGTGGCAAGGGCCATGGCATATGGAGCAGAATTCACATTTATGGGAAGATCTTTCATGTACGGAGCAGCAGCATTGGGCAACCAGGGGGGAGACCATACCATCGCTATTTTAAAAACACAATTACAGCAGGTAATGGAACAGCTATGTTGTGAAAAGACAACAGACTTTTCAAACCACCTTGTTGGGTAATATTTTTCATTTAAGATTTATATAACAAGTATCATCACAATCTAAAGGCTTACAGTCGTATAATTTACGGTCTTGTACATTCGTAAGGGAAACAAACAGAATTGCCCCGTCGAATTTCTCCAATGCGCAGCCTTCAACTTTCTCATTATAGAGAGTTTTTCCGGCCCACAATCATTTAGTGGGGAGTAATGTTACCTTAGGGTAAAATTAAGCATTGGAAAATTGTCTATTGAATCATTTTTTACCAGCAGAGTTATTATCACATTTTGCAATAGTAGAGATTAAGGAGTTAGGTGATGTAGCCAGCAAGGAGTTGTTT
>JANYGZ010000061.1 GCA_025362235.1 Ferruginibacter sp.
AAACAACTCCTTGCTGGCTACATCACCTAACTCCTTAATCTCTACTATTGCAAAATGTGATAATAACTCTGCTGGTAAAAAATGATTCAATAGACAATTTTCCAATGCTTAATTTTACCCTAAGGTAACATTACTCCCCACAAAATGGTTGTGGGCCATTTTATTGGCTTTATTGTAGTATACAATGAGAACACCATATTTTTGTTTGATAAGCATTCCAGGTCACATCTTTTATCCTTGGATTACCCAGCCATTTAAACAGGCTGCCACGAACGCACCCATTAACGGAAGGCTTAGGGTACCTTTAAAATTGGGTCCCACTTCTATATAATCTCTTTCGGTAAAAAAATAAATATCTTTGTCTTTGTAAAAAACACCACCGCAGGTACTGCCATTGGTTTCCGGAGTTGTAGAAGTAAAACAGGGGAATTTATTTTCTACTTCTGCTATTGAAGAGTATGTAAATAATTTTTCATTTACGGTGCCCTCCAGCACATCAACTGCAAACGAGGGGCAAACTGGCGTTGTTTTCAGCTGAGCAATACAAGGTTGGATGCTAATAATAAGTGCAAAAATAAAAATGGTAATTTTCATATTAAGTGGATTTAATAATTGTATAATTGTTTTACCGAAATAAATATTCCGCACATAGGTAAGCAAATTTCCTGCTACAAATGATTTTATCAGAAAATATGTGTTTTCATTTGCACTTCCCTAGTAAATTTTACGTAAGGTGGCAACGATTTTTTTAATATCATAGTATGCTTAAATACCAACCTTATTATTATTACAATGTTTGGTAATCAGAATGCAAATTTCTTCAATAATAGGATGCAAAAAATACTCTACAAATGTAAATGAGTTTTTTGTTTATCTTTAGTTTTCAGCTTAAAAATCATGTCGCTACTAATTCTTTTGCTTGGCATTGCATTGCTCATTGTATTAATTACCTGGGCCAGGTTAAATGCTTTTCTTGCCTTTATAATAGTATCTGTTTTAATTGGCTTATTTAATGGCATGAATATTACAGCCATTACAACTTCATTACAAAAAGGAATGGGCGATTTGTTGGGTTCCATCATCATCATACTTGGGCTGGGCGCTATGCTGGGCAAATTGGTAGCCGATAGTGGTGCGGCCCAAAAAATAGCTACAGGCCTGATGAATGCCTTTGGAAAAAAATACATCATGTGGGCCTTGGTACTTACAGCATTTGTTGTAGGTATACCATTGTTTTATAATGTTGGTTTTGTTTTAATGGTCCCCTTAATCATTACCTTATCAAAAAAATACAATATCTCTGCGGTGTTTATCGGCGTACCTATGCTGGCAGCATTGTCAGTAACACATGGCTACCTGCCACCTCATCCATCACCAACAGCGTTGGTTAGTCAATACCATGCCGACCTGGGTGTTACTTTATTGTATGGTTTTATTGTTGCCATTCCGGCTATTATTATTGCAGGGCCTGTATTTGCATTAACACTAAAAAAAATTAACTGTCAGCCACTGGAAATTTTTGCAGGAAAAGATATACCTGAGGAAGAATTGCCGGGAATGTTTACCAGTATGTTTACTGCCTTTTTACCGGTAATTTTAATTGCTGCAGGTACCATAGTTAAATTGCTGACAAATTCCGAAAACATTTTTACAAAAATTATTATTTCTCTAAGTGACCCTGTTATTGCCATGACCATTACTTTATTGTATGCCATTTTTAGTTTGGGTTTACAAAGGGGAAAAAAAATGAATGAAATAATGCTGCCCCTTACTGAAGCAGTAAAAGATATTGCCATGATTGTTTTTATCATTGGCGGTGCAGGCGGTTTAAAACAAATATTAACAGACACAGGAATAAGCGGACAAATTGCACAAGCTTTACAGGGCATGAGTGTTCATCCTTTATTGGCCGCATGGAGCATCGCAGCTATTATAAGGGTTTGCCTGGGATCGGCTACTGTAGCAGGTTTAACAGCGGCAGGTATTGTGGCCCCGCTGGTGGCATCAACAGGTGTAAACCCTAGCCTAATGGTATTGGCCACAGGAGCCGGCAGCCTTATGTTCTCTCACGTAAATGATGGAGGTTTCTGGTTGTTTAAAGAATATTTTAACCTGTCATTTAAAGACACCATACGCACATGGAGCGTTATGGAAAGCATTGTTTCGATAGTTGGCATCATCGCTGTTTTTATACTCAACTATTTTATTTCATAAATGTTGGGTTTAAACAATTAATTTTTTAATACTTTAAAATAAAACTCATGACCCCGGATGAAAAATTTGCAGCACTGAATTTGGAATTACCACCGGCACCCACACCGCTTGGCGTGTACAAACCTTTTTTACTTGATGGAAACCATTGTTATGTTTCGGGGCACGGGCCCTTATTAAACGATAAAACTTTAATTGTTGGCCGCATTGGTGCAGGGATGAGTAAAGAAGATGGCAAGCTTGCTGCACAGCAGGTTGGCTTAACCATTCTTGCCACATTGAAACATAACCTTGGCTCCTTTAATAAAATAAAACGGGTTATCAAAGTGCTGGGTATGGTAAACTGTACCGGCGATTTTGAACAGCATCCTTTTGTTATAAATGGCTGCAGTGAATTGTTTGAAAAAGTATGGGGCGAAGATAATGGCGTTGGCGTAAGAAGCGCTGTGGGCATGGGGTCGCTGCCTGGCAATATTCCAGTAGAAATTGAAGCATTGTTTGAGCTGGCTTGATTTTTAACCAAATTAATAATACTATGAATTGGTTTGACATAAAAAATATTGATATCATTGATTCTCCGGCTTTGGTTATTTATAAAGAACGTGTACGTGAAAATATATGGTTACTCAAAGGCATGGTGAATGACAATGTAGCATTACTTCGCCCACATGTTAAAACAAATAAAATAACTGAAGTATGCAGCATGATGATGGAGGCAGGCATTACAAAATTTAAATGTGCCACCATTGCAGAAGCAGAAATGCTGGCGATGATAAAAGCACCGGATGTGCTATTGTCTTATCAACCTGTTGGGCCAAAGGCAAACCGTTTGGCAGCTCTCGCTGAAAAATATCCAGCAACAATTTTTAGCTGTGTAATAGATAATATGCATGCAGCAGAACATTTGTCAAATGTATTTTCAGAAAAGAAATTATTGCTTACTGTATTTATTGATTTAAATACAGGCATGAACAGAACCGGTATTTCTCCTGCTTATGCAGCACAGTTATTTGAAGCGGTTGAATTATTGCCGGCTATAAAAGTTATTGGCCTGCATGCATATGATGGGCATATAAGAGATACAGATGTTGATCAACGTAAACATAATGTTGACAGTGCTTTCAGCAAAGTAGCGATACTTGCAGCAACTATTGAAGCGGTTGCCAAAAAGCGATTGATAATTGTTGCAGGAGGGTCGCCTACATTTCCGGTATATGCCGAACAAAAGAATGTAGAGTGCAGCCCCGGTACATTTGTATTTTGGGATTGGGGCTATAAACATACCATGCCTGATGAACCTTTTGAATATGCAGCATTAGTAATAACAAGGGTTATATCTATTGTTGATGAACACACCATTACAACAGATCTTGGCCATAAATCGGTTGCAGCAGAAAACCCTTTTCCCAGGGTACATTTTTTAAATGCACCTGAGGTTACACCCATATCACAAAGTGAAGAGCATTTAGTTGCGAAAGTTCCGGATTCCCGATTGTTTAAAACAGGAGATGTATTGTATGGTGTACCGGTACATATTTGTCCAACTGTTGCCCTGTACGAAAAAGTAATTGTGATTGAAAATAATATGGCAGTGGATGAATGGAAAGTGATTTCGAGGGACAGGAAGATAACAGTGTGACGAAAATTTTGGTAGATTCAATGATGTAAAATATTTAATCAAAAACAGCATAAAAACATGTTTACAATTGATGCGCATTTAGACCTTAGTATGAACGCAATGGAATGGAACCGCGATCTGCGTAAAACTGTTTTTGAAATTCGGGAAAGAGAAAATAAACTAACTGATAAACCAGATAGAGGAAGAGGCACTGTTGCATTTCCCGAATTGCGAAAAGGTAGTATTGGATTGGTAGTGGCTACACAAATAGCAAGATATGTAGCGCCGGAAAACCGCTTGCCAGGCTGGCATTCAAGCGAACAGGCCTGGGCGCAAACACAGGGGCAGTTGGCGTGGTACAAAGCAATGGAAGCCTGTGGTGAAATGGTAATGGTAAAAGAAAAAGCAGGCCTGGAAAAACATATTGCGTTATGGACGAATGAAGAACCAAATGATAAAAAACCTATTGGATATATACTTAGCCTGGAAGGGGCCGATTCAATAATAACACTGGAGAATTTGCACACTGCTTATGCATATGGTTTGCGTGCGATTGGCCCGGCGCATTATGGTTCGGGACGATATGCCAATGGTACAGATGCTACCGGGCATTTGAATGAACAGGGAAAAAATTTGCTAAAAGCAATGAACGACCTGAACATGATTCTTGACGCAACTCATTTATGCGATGATGCTTTTTGGGATGCAATGGAAATTTTTAAAGGCCCTGTTTGGGCAAGTCATAATAATTGCAGGGCCCTGGTAAATCATAACCGTCAATTCAGCGATGAAATGATAAAAGTATTGATTGAACGCGGAGCTGTAATTGGCGGCGCATTTGATGCCTGGATGATAGTGCCGGGTTGGGAGAGGGGCAAATCATTGCCTCTGCAAATGAACTGTACTATTGAAAAAATAATCGACCACATGGATCATATCTGCCAAATTGCAGGCAATACTTTGCATGTAGGTTTAGGAACTGATCTTGATGGCGGCTATGGCAAAGAGCAATCTCCTTATGATTTGGATACCATTGCAGACCTGCAAAATATTCCTTCCATACTTTTAAAAAGAGGGTACTCAAATACCGATGTAGAAAATATAATGCATGGTAACTGGTTACGGTTTATAAAAAAAGCATGGAGCTAAAATACTTGCTTTAATAAAGTAGACCAAACAAAAAACCCCCTAAATAGGGGGCTCTTGTTTATCCAAACAATCCATAAAAACAAAAGATCTTAGGTTGTTAGCACACTACTTTTGATAGCATTGTTGTATAAATTGCTGGATATATATAACTGCGTTTTTTTGTCTGAGACAATGCCGCCTTTATTTAATGAAGCAGATACAGCCTGACCAGTAAAATTGGTTACCTGTACATCGTTATGAAATAATTGATTTTCAGAAAATGAAGAAGAATGAAATTCCTTCGACTTGAGCTGCATAGAAAATAGCAGCGTCAATATGCAACACAATAGATTGTGTACATCATTTTTCATGAGGGTTCAGAGTTTTAAGTTTCTTGTGTTTGCATTAAATGCCTTTACAAAACGTTTATTTGTAAGCTTTAGTATATCATTTATAAATAAATTGATTTTGTACAAGCAGTATATAGCTTAAAATATATATGCTTTTAATAGCAAATATTAGAGGTTTTGCAATTAACTATAACTATTTTGAAACGCTTTAATAATGGCGGGGAAGCTGTTAAAGCCTGCGCATGTGCAATACTTTCGGATCGGTACTGCCCCATGGAGCCAACTTTAATACGGGGGCATCTTTTTTGGTAAATTTCCATTCCCTGTTTAGAAAAACAAATTCGGCAGGTATAGAAGGATTGTTAAGATTTATAACCAGTTTGCTATAATCGCTGTTACTGACCCAGGTACCGGAATAGGTAACGCCGTTTTTTGTACCGGTCATATTACCATCGTAATAAGAAGTTGTTTTTGTCAATACAAAATCAAAGCCGGTATATCGGCTTGTTATATCAACACTGCTATCGCTGGCAAAGTCTACAACAAAAGTTCTGTTCAATACCTCTTGAGCAAAATATTTTTCCAGGGTACTTTGGTCAGCATTTATTAACGCTAATTTCTTGCAGCTTAATAACAACAGTAGTAATGCGCAAATAACTGCTATAATAAATCTTCCCCTGTAAAATACAGCAGGCATATCTTTTAATTTATTAGTTATAAATATCGTTAAATTTTTTTGAGGCATAGTCAATAAAATATTTTGTGTTCAAGGGTTGGCCGGTTATTTTACTACATAATTCCTGAGAAGTAAACTGGCGGCCGTATTGATGTACGTTTTCTCTAAGCCAATTTAATATATAACCAGTATTTCCTTCAGCCACTTCCTTATTTACCAATTCATTTTCTTTTTCAATAGTTGCATATAATTGTGCAGCATACATACTTCCAAGACTATAAGTAGCAAAATAACCAAAGCTTCCATGGCTCCAGTGTATATCCTGCAAACAGCCTCTTTTATCATCAGGAACGGTAACACCTAAATATTTTTGGTAGTGCTCGTTCCAGTATGCGGGAATATCCTTTGTTGATATACTGTTGTCAATAAGCATTTTTTCAATTTCGTATCTTATCATAACATGAAAATGATAAGTTAGTTCATCCGCCTCGGTTCTTATTAATGAAGCCTGTACCTTGTTAATGCCTTTATAAAATGCATCAATTGTTATGTTATTACACTGCTCTGGAAACAACGTTTTTAATAAAGGAAAATTGTGCTGCCAAAAGGCAAGCCCACGTCCCACGGTGTTTTCCCATAAGCGGCTCTGGCTTTCGTGAATACTCAGGCTGCAATATTCACTTAACGGCAAACCATATTCTTCAGCGGCCAGTCCTTGTTCATATAATGCATGACCGCCTTCGTGTATACAACTCCAGGTCATATTACCAAGGTCATTTTCATCAATTCTTGTTGTAACTCTTACATCCTGGTTGTTAAAACTGGTTGTAAAAGGGTGTACACTTATATCCTGTCTTCCTGCTTCAAAATCGAAGCCAATTTGCTGTAGTACCTGCATGCCAAATTTCCATTGGTCATCTTTATTAAAATGCTGATGCAAAAACGAGTTATCTACCTGGGGTTTATTTTTTATAGATTCAAGTAAGGTTAATAATTGTGGTTTTAAATCACTGAAGATGGCATCTACTGTGGCAACTGTAAGCCCCTTATCATAATCGTTCATCAAGGCATTGTAAGGATGAGTTTGATAACCCAGCATATCGGCTTCGGCTTTTTTTAATTCAATCAGGGTATGCAAGGGTTGTTGAAACCCGGTAAAGGAATTATCGTTTCGGGCCTTTACCCATGCATGATAACTGGTAGTAATCGCTTCGCTCATCTTTCTTACAAAATCGCTGGGTATTTTTTTATTGCGATTATAATCTTCCAGGCTAAGTGCTGCATTTCTTTTTTCATTATAATTTAAATTGTCTTTGCTGTTTAATTCGTTTAGTAATGCGCCCATTGAATCGGTTGTAAATTGTTGATGTGCCAACTCACTTAATGTAGCCAGTTGCCTACCTCTAAAATGATTCCCCTTAGTTGGCAAGTAGGTCTCCTGGTCCCATTGTAAAACAGCAGCAGCGTATTTTACATCAGCAATTTTTTGCATCTTTGTTTTGTAGTCAGCATATAATTCAGCAGCGGTCATTTATTTTAATTTTTTTGTTATATGAAAATTCACGAAATCAGTACTTTTTTAGAAACAATTGCGCCTGCAAGTTTACAGGAAAGTTATGATAATGCCGGATTATTAACAGGCAATGAAGATTGGGATTGTACAGGTATTATTACAACGCTGGATGCAACAGAAGCGGTAGTTATGGAAGCTATTGAAAAAAATTGTAATCTTATTGTAGCGCATCACCCGATTATTTTTAGTGGCTTAAAAAAAATAACCGGTAAAAATTATATTGAAAAAACAATTATTGCTGCTATTAAAAATAATATAGCCATTTATGCCATACATACTAACCTTGATAATATACTAACGGGCGTAAATGGAAAAATGGCCGATCAGTTAGGTTTGATTAACCGTCAAATACTATTACCCAAAAAAGGTATTTTAAAAAAACTGGTAACTTTTATACCATTGGCGCAGGCAGAAAATGTGCGTAAAGCCTTATTTACTGCAGGGGCTGGCCATATTGGTAATTATAGTGAATGCAGCTTTTCTGTTGAAGGAGAAGGAACTTTTAAAGGTGGAGCAGGCACGGATCCATTTGTAGGTAAACCAGGCCAATGGCATAAAGAGAAAGAGTTACGGATGGAAATGGTTTTTCCTGCCTGGATTGAAAATAATTTGCTAAAAGCATTGGTGGCGGCGCATCCTTATGAGGAAGTGGCCTATGATATATTTACCGTAGATAATAAACACCAGGGAATTGGCAGCGGATTGGTAGCAGAGTTGGCTGAACCAATCGGAGAGGTTGAATTTCTGAATCTGTTAAAAACCGCATTCGGGTTAAAAGTTATCAGGCATACGTCTTTAAGGGATAAGTCAGTAAAGAAAATAGCCCTTTGCGGCGGTGCCGGAAGCTTCTTAATTGGGGCCGCAGTAGTTGCCGGGGCCGACTTCTACATAACCGGGGATGTTAAATACCATGAATTTTTTGATGCTAATGATCAGCTGGTTATTGCAGATATTGGTCATTTTGAAAGTGAACAGTACACAATTGACCTGTTATTTGATATTTTGAGGGAAAAATTCCCTAACTTTGCCGTCCTTAAAACAGGGGTTAAAACCAATCCTGTTAATTACTTTGTTTAAAAAAGAGCATAAATTTTAAGCAAACTAAGATTAGGTAACAGCAGCACAACTTTAAAAACAATAAATTTCAAACAATAATATGGCCGCAGTAAAAGATTTCTCCGTTGAAGAAAAATTAACATCGCTTGTTCATTTACAAAAAGTGGATTGTAAGCTGGATGAAATTCAAATTTTAAAGGGTGAGTTACCAATTGAGGTAAAAGACCTGGAAGATGAAATTGAAGGCTTACATGCCCGTCAAACCCGTGTTGAAGAAGAAATAAATGGTATGCAGGAGTTTATCAACCAAAAGAAAGAAACCATTAAAGAGGCTGAAGCATTGGTTAAAAAATACGAAAAACAAAGTGAGAACGTAAAGAACAATCGTGAGTTTGAAGCAATCAATAAAGAGGTTGAAATGCAAACACTGGAAGTAAAACTTTGCGAAAAACATATTAAAGATGCTACCGAAGAAATTGGTGAAAAAGCCAAGCAACTTGAAGCAGCAAAGAAAGCCGTAGGAATTAAAGAAGGCAACCTGACCGGAAAAAAAGGCGAGCTGGAAAAAATTATTGCAGAAACTGAAAAGGAAGAAAAACAATACAACAAACAGGCTACCGAAGCAAGAAGCCATGTAGACGAGCGTTTGTTGTTAAGCTACGACCGCATCCGTAAAAATTACCGCAATGGATTAGCAGTAGTGCCGGTTGAAAGAGACAGTTGTGGTGGATGTTTTCATGCTATTCCGCCACAAAAACAAAGCGAAATTAAATTACGTAAAAAAGTAATTGTTTGCGAAAACTGCGGACGGATTTTGGTAGACGTAGATTTAAATGACAGTATTGAAATAAAATAATCGCCATAAGGAATAATGAAAAAAAGCACTTCAATTTTGAAGTGCTTTTTTTATGCTGTTGAACCATGTGAAAGAAATGCATACGAAGCCATTGGTCAATTGAAAATAATTTGCACTGCAACCTTGATGTAATTTTTAAAGAAGATGGGCAATTGAAGAGAAAAGGCAACACAGCACAAAATTTTAATATCATCAGCAAAACAGCATTGGCTCTTATAGATAATGAAAAATCGACCAATCTGTCAAAACCCATGAAACGACTAAGAGCCTCTATTGACGATACCTTCAGGGAATTAATTATGAAGTTTAAAAAGCAATTCCCCTGCCTGAATTATCCGATTAATGTTTGCTCCGATATTTTTTTATGTAAGCTGCAATAACCTCAATAGATGGGTCAATTGCATACCTATTTACATCAATGGATATTTTTTTCATATTTTTCAAACCTATCTCAATATAGCGTTGCGGTAGCCTATTATTTGGGTTTACTATATTATACTGAATAGTTTCAATTTCGTGCCAAGGAAAATTTTTTTTATACCCCATTCCTACTGAATCTATCAACAAATAGGGGACTTTTATAGGAAAAAACAAATTATAATAATTATAACTAGTAATAAGTAAAGAAATGAAAATAACAGTAAAACTAATATATTGATGCCTTTTTAAAAAAATAATCAAAGCAATTGTAAAAACAAGCATACCTCCAATTAATACAAAGGCAAAACTATATTTAATTGTTACAAGCAACTTGCTGTTTACAAAAATTGTGTTAGTTTCAATCTCCTCAATATCAATTGTTTTATTTGCCATTAGTAAACCCTCCAATTATTTCAATTTTATTTATTATACCAATCTTCAAGTTGAATTCAATGCCTAATATAGCTGCTGTATATTGATTGTCCTTCAAGTTCAAGTCTAATTTTATTTAAAACTGGTATATTTTTAGCAAATTTATTTAAACCTAACTAAACGCTAAAGTAATCTTTCATTTCGTGATCATTATTAGTCAACAGTGGAGCCGATAAATGGTTACCCCAACCTCCATTATATCCAGCATCACCCTTTACAACAGAGGTACTATAACAGCCTGCGGATTCAGGCAAATATTCATCAATATTTATACCCGCCTTGCATACCGAAAGTGACATCTAAAGACCCCTGAAAAACAAAATGATCCAAGAAATGCAGCTTACAATTTTACGTTGTTTTTATGTGGGAAAATCAATTTAATCTGTCGCAAAAAAAAACTAATTTGCTGTTTCAATTATGCTTCAAAAACTTCATATACAAAACTATGCCATCATAGATGAGATAGTGATTGATTTTAGTGTCAACCTGAATATCATTACCGGCGAAACAGGTGCTGGTAAAAGTATTTTAATGGGCGCCTTGAGCCTTATATTAGGAGAGCGTGCAGAAAGCACCGCCCTAATGAATAAAGAAAAAAAAATTGTGGTAGAAGGCTTCTTTAAAACTACAGACAGAAAAGAAATAAAACAATTTTTAAAAGCCAATGAGCTGGATGTAGAAGAAGAATTAGTGATTAGAAGAGAAATAGCTGTTAATGGAAAATCAAGGGCTTTTATAAATGATACACCGGTTAACCTGGCTCAGCTAAAAACCTTAAGTTCTTTGTTGGTTGACCTTCATCAGCAGTTTGATACGTTAGAATTAGGCGACAGCGATTTTCAAAGAGAAGTACTGGATGCGTTGGCAGGTAATGGAAGCTTGCTGACTGAATATGTTGGTGTTTTTAATCACTACAGTAAAGCAAAAAAAGATTTGCAGCAATTGCAGCAGCAACAAACCGATGCCAATGCAGCACTGGATTATAACCAGTTTTTATTTGACGAACTGGAAGAAGCTGACTTAAAAGAAAATGAACTGGAAGAATTAGATGCAGAATTGAAATTATTAAGCAATGCTGAAAATGTAAAACAGCAATTAAACGCTGTTTATTTTGAATTAAAAGATAGTGAGCAGCCCATTGTGCAACAATTAAAATTGCTCAGCAATAAATTGCACCCTTTACAACAATACCATGGTGCTATTGAAGATCTTACCAAACGCTTATTAAGCGCACAGGCAGAGTTACAAGATATCGGCGAAGAACTGGAAAATATAGATAACGGTGTGCAATACAGCCCTGAAAGAATACAGCTGGTGAATGATAAAATTTCATTAGGCTATAAATTATTGAAAAAGCACAATGTAAATTCAACCAGTGAATTGCTGAATATTAAAGAGGGGCTGCAGCAGAAGCTAAATGATATTTTAAATATTGGCGAAGCTATTATAGCAAAGCAGCAACTAACCGAAGAGCTGCTGAAAAAAGCTGAAGAGCTGGCTGCAGTTATTACCGTAAACCGCAATAAGGCTGTTAAGCCTTTTACTGAAAAAGTAAACAGTTTGCTGGCACAGGTAGGTATGCCCAATGCAGTTATAAAAGTACAATTGCAAAAAGTGGCCTTATATATTGATGGAGCAGATGCCATCGAGTTTTTATTTGATGCCAATAAAAGTAACCGTTTTGAACCCTTGCGGAAAGTTGCCAGTGGGGGTGAACTGAGCCGTTTAATGCTTTGTATAAAATCGCTGGTGGCAAAAAAACTACAATTGCCTACTTTGATATTTGATGAAATAGATACGGGTATCAGTGGCGAAGCTGCCAAACAGGTAGGGGTAATAATGAAAGAACTATCCGGCGCTCACCAGTTGATTGCTATTACACATCAGCCACAGATAGCCGCCAGGGCTACGGCGCACTATTTTGTATACAAGGCCATTAAAGGCGATGCAATACACACTGCCATTCGCTTGTTAAACAACGACGAACGGATTACTACCATAGCACAAATGCTGAGTGGTGAAAAACCAACTGCAGCTGCATTGGAGAATGCAAGGGAAATGGTAGGTAACTAATAGTATAAAAATTATTTTGTTGTATAAAAAAATATTGCTTTTAATAATTGTGGTTGCAGCTATGTATGCTGCTTGGCAAATGCAGCAACTGTTACAGGTAAAAATTCAGCCCCGTAAATCATTCTCAAGGTTTTTGTTATTTTTATTTGTAAATATTGTTGCTGTTCTTTTTATAATTGTTATAATCGGGTTTACAATAATTCATTTCAAAGATTTTTTCTTTACACCATAAGAATGGTACATTTACGCCTTAAATAAAATAAGCTATGTCTTACAACCTGCTAAAAGGAAAAAAGGGAATCATATTCGGCGCATTGGATGAAAATTCAATTGCCTGGAAAACAGCCCTGCGCTGCCACGAAGAAGGAGCCGAACTATTACTAACCAATGCACCCGTAGCAATGCGAATGGGTGAAATTAATAAATTGGCCGCTACAGTAAATGCGCCGGTAATACCCTGCGATGTGAGCAGCAACGAAGATGTATTAAACCTGATTGTAAAGGCAAAGGAACATTTTGGAGGTGGTGTAGATTTTATTTTACATTCCATCGGCATGAGTATCAATATGCGCAAGGGTAAACATTATACAGAAATTGATTACGGCTTTAATGCAAAAACCCTTGATATTTCTGCCATGAGTTTGCATCGTGTTTTAGCCATCGCGATGAAGGAAGATGCCATCAACGAATGGGGCAGTGTGGTAGCATTAACCTATATTGCTGCGCAGCGTGTGTTTCCGGATTATAGCGAAATGGCAGATGCTAAATCCCTGCTCGAAAGTGTTGCCCGTAGTTTTGGATATCATTACGCTGCAAAAAAACATGTTCGGATAAATACCATATCGCAGTCGCCTACACGCACTACTGCCGGCAGTGGAGTAAAAGGTTTTGATGGCTTTATTACTTATGCAGAAAAAATGAGCCCTCTTGGTAATGCAAGTGCAGATGATTGCGCCAATTATTGCGTAACACTCTTCAGTGATATGACTAAAATGGTAACCATGCAGAACCTGTTTCATGACGGAGGTTTTTCTTCAACAGGTGTTACAGGAGAAGTAATTGAGAAGATGGAAAAATAATTTTTGTCCGGGCAAAAACAGCAATGGTCATCATTGTTGCATCGCCCTCTTGTACCACATACCATTTTGTTAGCTGTTATTCCCGCTATTCCGGCGACCGGAATTAAATTCTTTGGCTAACGCAAAGACAAAAAAGGCGACAATGAATGGCTCTAATTGAAAATCTAAACAATTCATTTTCTGAACATTAAAAAAACGTTAGTTAGAATTTTAAAATTATGGGGAGTCCTTTACTTGGTTTGACAATAATGCTTTTATTGACAATTGGGGTATTTGTTTTAGGACAATTCTTCAAAGGGAAATTAAGATTGTTTCGTTACATTTTTTGGACAATCGCCTGTTTGCTTTTGATTGGCATTTTAATCAATCCTTTCATCAAAAATAGAATGGAAAGAGATGGTGAAAAACAAATAATTGGAATTTATCGACTTGACATCGACAACTCAAGATTTAACAACTTAAATTTAAAAAATTACTCTGACCTCATATTAACTGCTAAAGACAATAACACTTTTATCATAAACAGACTAGCCCCTTTTTTTAAAAGCTTGACGGGAAAATGGAACTTAAAAGATGACGGCGACATTTCTTTTATCGAATGTTCTTTTGACTACAATGACAAAGTATTTCAAATTCAAAACAATGATTCATGGACGTTTGATAATTATGACCTAAATGAAAGTAATACCAGTGACAGAATTATTTTTAAACGGTAGACAAAATAACAGCTAATAGGTGGTTTGGCAATATGGCGGGGCAAAATATATGCTCAATTCTTTGTTCGCTAATCGGCTTCAGTTCTAGCCGAAGAATAGCAATAAACAATTGAATAAACAATGAACATTTATCATTTAAAGTAATAGTTAGCATGATAATAGAAGTAGCCATCCTTATTGTAAAAAAGGGAGAAGAAAAACGGTTTGAAGAAGACTTTAAAATAGCCGGCCAATACATTAGTTCAATTGAAGGTTATATTGAACACAGCTTACAAAAATGTATTGAGCAAAGCAATAAATATTTGCTGCTTGTTAAATGGAATAAGCTGCAGGATCATACGGTCGGCTTCAGAGAATCTGCACAATACCAGCAATGGAAAAAATTACTCCATCACTATTACGATCCATTTCCTGTAGTGGAACATTTTGAAACAATAATTGATCTTAAAAAATAATAAACCATCTCAGGTATACTTACTACAAAAGCCACTAACATAAGTCAGTGGCTTTTAAATATGCTTATATACATTTACAGTTCTCCTAAAAGAAATTGTAAACGGTATCCTTAATATTCATCTTCATTAAAAAAGAAATCTTCCTGGCTTGGGTAATCGGGCCAGATATCTTCCAGTCCTTCATAAATTTCCCCTTCGTCATCGAGTTCCTGTAAATTTTCAATTACTTCAATGGGGGCACCGCTACGGATACCAAAATCTATCAGTTCATCTTTTGTTGCCGGCCATGGGGCATCTTCTAAATGAGAGGCCAATTCTAGTGTCCAAAACATCGTCTAAATGGGTTTATTTTTTTGCAAATGTAAAAGTTTGGTGGAATTAAACAAAAGTGTTTTTTAATCCGGGCTTTTATTTTTTATTTTAAACGGGCAAATAATACTATTAATTGCGTTTAAATAATTAATAATTGGTTACTTTAGCCACATGCTTACAGCAACAAATATTATAAAAAATTATGGTAACCTGCCGGTTTTAAGGGGCGTAGACATACATATTAAAGAAGCAGAGATTGTTAGTATTGTTGGATCGTCTGGAGCTGGCAAAAGCACGCTGCTGCACATTCTTGGCACATTAGATACGGCAGATAGCGGCTCAGTTTCGTTAAAAGGAGAACGGATTGAAGCGCTAAATGGTAAAAAATTAGCCGCTTTTCGTAACAAGAATATTGGCTTTGTATTTCAGTTTCACCACTTATTACCCGAGTTTACTGCCCTGGAAAATGTATGTATTCCCGGCTGGATTGCAGGCAGAAAAAAAAAGGAAATAACCGAAAAAGCTATCAATTTGTTAACAACTTTAGGCTTATCTGACCGGTTAGAGAACAAACCACAGCAACTTTCCGGGGGCGAACAGCAAAGGGTAGCCGTGGCAAGGGCACTTATAAACGACCCGTCAATCATCATGGCCGATGAACCTACCGGCAACCTCGACAGTGCCAATGCAAAAGAACTGCACCAGCTTTTTATTGATTTACGTGACCAGTTTAAACAAACCTTTTTAATTGTAACGCACAATGAAGAACTAGCTCAAATGAGCGACCGGATATTACACATGAAAGACGGGGTGATAATTAATAATTAAATAATGGATAATTGATAATGCCGCCAACTTTGAAAACCCTGCTTTTATTATCAATTAAAAAATTATCAATTATCAATTAATCCTGGGTTTCCACCCTATTTCTTCTACTTTCAATAAGTGTGCAACATATCTTGACAAAACAAATAAATAATCGCTTAAGCGGTTTATATATTTTATTACCAACGGGTCTACAAATAATTCATGTTCCTGCATATTTACACATAATCTTTCTGCACGCCTGCAAACACAACGGGCAACATGTGTGGAAGAAATAGCAACATGCCCCCCAGGTAAAATAAAAAATTTCATTGGTGTAAGTACTTCATTCATCAGGTCTATTTCTTTTTCCAGTAAAACAACATCGCCCTCTTTAAGATCAGGCATTTTCATGAGCGGTTCTTTCTCCGGGTCGCAGGCAAGGGACGATCCGATAGTAAATAAACGATCCTGGATTTCTTTTAAAATAATTTTAGATGCCTGGTCATCAATAAGGTCGCTTACCAGGCCGATATGAGAATTTAATTCATCAACCGTACCATAGGTTTCAATGCGTAAATGACTTTTAGGGACTTTTGTTCCGCCAATCAAACTGGTTTTACCAAGGTCGCCGGTTTTGGTATAAATCTTCATTGCCATATTTTAAAAGTTAATATGGCAAAGCAACAAAAAAAAGAATGATTAGTTTATAAAAATAACAATTAGGCTGGCTGACTAATTAAAGAAGGGTGGGCATTCAATTTATCTGTTTCAATATGGCCATCTCTTAAACGTACTACACGGTGGGCAAAACCGGCAATATCTTCTTCATGGGTTACCAATACAACTGTGTTTCCGTCGTTATGTATTTTACCTAAAATATCCATTATTTCATGCGATGTTTTAGAATCCAGGTTACCGGTAGGTTCATCTGCCAAAATAATCGCAGGGTTGTTTATTAAAGCTCTTGCAATGGCCACCCTTTGGCATTGGCCACCACTTAATTCATTTGGTTTATGATGGCTTCTGTCAACCAATTTTACTTTTCCTAAAACTTCCATGGCTCTTTCAGTCCTTTCCTTTCTTCCAATACCGCTGTAAATAAGGGGCAACGCCACATTTTCTGCTGCTGTTAATCTCGGCAATAAATTAAACTGTTGAAACACAAAACCAATTTCCTTGTTGCGTATTTCAGCAAGGTCATTATCAATCATGCGGCTTACATCATGCCCGTTTAAAATATATTTGCCCTTTGTAGCAGTATCAAGACAACCTAAAATATTCATCAAAGTAGATTTGCCCGAGCCGCTTGGCCCCATCAATGCAACATATTCATTTTTTAGAATATCAATATTAATACCTTTCAATACTTCCAGTTCCTGCTTGCCTAAATAATAACTTTTACAAATATTTTCTAAATGAATAATTCCCTGCATGATGGTATTTTATTTATTGATTCTTTAAAAGATTACTTACATACAATTGCCATACTTGAATGGAAGTTAGTTTAGCAAACTTATCAAACTATCAACATATTTATACGAATATTATTTCTTAATTACTTTAGGAACCTTAAAAAATTGTGTATCATGTAAGGGTGCGTTTTTTAAGCCCTCCACGCTGCTGATACTGCCCTTTACCTCGTCTTCTCTAAGTATGTTAATATTATCGCTCATATGTAACAAAGGTTCAATGCCTGTTGTATCCAGTTCGTTTAATTTTTCTACAAATACAATCATCTTCTGCAGGTCTGTTTTAATAGCTGCTTTTTCTGCATCATTAAACTTAAGCCTTGCAAGGTGTGCAATTTTATCAACAAGGGTATCATTTACTTCCATCAAACAAAAATAATGGATTAGGCCGACAGGGCATGATGATTTTATATGAATGGCATTTAATTTTCCCGGTAACTATTGGTTGATGACTATTGAGTTTTGTTATCTTTACCGTCCTTTATGACTAAAAAAAAAGAAATAGTAATGAGTGGCATCCGGCCAACGGGATTTTTGCACCTGGGTAATTACTTTGGGGCTATACGTAATTATGTAAAAATGCAGGAAGACTTTGACTGCTATTTTATGGTGGCCGATTTACATTCGCTTACCACACATCCCGATACAAAAGAGCTAAAAGCTAATGTACACAGGGTATTGGCCGAAAATATTGCCTGTGGTTTAGACCCTGATAAAGTGGCATTGTACTGTCAGAGCCATGTGTACGAAACAGCTGAATTGTATTTATATTTAAACATGCTGGCGTATACAGGCGAGTTGGAGAAAACAGTTACTTTTAAAGAGAAAGTTCGGCAAAGCCCTGATAATGTCAATGCCGGATTACTAACCTACCCGGTTTTAATGTCGGCAGATATTCTTTTACACCGTGCCAAATATGTGCCTGTTGGTAAGGACCAGGAGCAGCACCTTGAGTTTGCAAGAACTTATGTCAATCGCTTTAATCATCGTTATGGCGAAATTTTTCCTGAACCTTATGCCTTTAATTATAACCAGGAGTTAGTAAAAGTTCCCAGTCTTGATGGCTCAGGAAAAATGAGTAAAAGTGAAAACCAGATGGCTACTTTGTTCCTGTCTGATGAGGATGATGTAATAAGGAAAAAAGTGATGAAAGCTAAAACGGATGGCGGGCCAACTGTAATGAATTCTGTAAAACCAGGTTACATAGAAAATGTTTTTGGTTTGATGAAACTGGTAAGTGCAGAAGATGTAATTGTGAAATTTGAAAACGATTATAATAATTGTACAATTCGGTATGGCGATATGAAAAAGCAATTAACTGAAGATATGGTAAACTTTATAAGTCCCATAAGAGGCAGGATAAATAACATTTTAAATGATGAGGCTTATCTTAAAGGCGTTATGGAAAAAGGAGCAGCGAAAGCAACTGCAAGTGCAAAAATTACTATGCAATTGGTACGGGAAGCAATCGGGTTTAATTATTAAGACCTTTATTAAACACTATTAAAATTTTGTACCAGTAATATTATAAAGTTTACCTACATTCACTTTTAAATAAGTAAAACAGCAATTTTTTATAATCTTAAAATAGCCCAAGGGCTTGGGGCAACATGGCCAAATCAAAAAAACCAAAACATATTGCAGTAGCCGGAAATATAGGAGCCGGTAAAACTACTTTAACAGAAATGTTAAGCAAACATTATAAATGGATACCACAATTTGAAGATGTGGACCATAACCCTTACCTGAATGATTTTTACGAGGATATGCCACGTTGGAGTTTTAATTTGCAGGTGTTTTTTTTAAATAGCCGCTTAAAACAGTTGCTTGAAATTCAGCACGGTTCAGAAACAGTAATACAGGACCGCACGATTTATGAGGATGCGAATATTTTTGCGCCCAACCTGCACGATATGGGACTGATGGGTAAAAGAGATTTTGATAATTATTACCAGTTTTTTGAAACACTCAAATCGATGGTACAGCCGCCCGATTTGCTTATTTATTTGAAAGCGTCGGTGCCAACTCTGGTAGCTCAAATTCAAAAAAGAGGCAGGGAGTATGAAGAAAATATCCGGCTGGATTATTTGAAAAAGCTAAACGATTATTACAACGGGTTTATTGACAGTTACAAAGAAGGGCCGTTGCTAATTATTGATGCAGATAAAAATAAATTTGCAGAAAATGAAGAACATTTGGGGCAGATTATATCCAGCATTGATTCAAAATTATTCGGACTTTTTTAACCCCAAAGGCTTATTCTAAATCGGTAAATAAAATCGTTGATTGATAAAAAGTGAAACGCAGTCATTGGGAGAGAGTAAGGGATATACTAAATACCAGTAAAATAACTTAGCTAATCTGATAAAAGCGAAAGGTGAAAAGTTGGAGAAAATCAGACATCTCAAAATCAGCTATCAGAAATAATAATTAGTCTATCAGCTGATTTTTCATTGCATAAAATACCAGGCCTACAGAATTTTTTACGCCAAAGCGTTCCATCATTCTATCCTTGATGGCTTCCACCGTTCGTGAGCTGATATCCATTTTTTGAGCGATTTCTGCTGCAGTAAACTCCATACAAACCAACGTAAGTACTTCTTTTTCCCTGTCTGTAACAAGAATTTCTGTACTAAGAGAAGGATTGAATTTTTGCCTGCTATAATTCTTTTTTATAAGTACTTTATTTACAAACGGATTTAAATAAAACCCTGTCCTCATAACCTCCAGGATGGCTTTTTTTATTTCGGCAGGATCAGTGCTTTTTAATAGA
>JANYGZ010000026.1 GCA_025362235.1 Ferruginibacter sp.
AAAACAAATATTTATATTTTATTTTCAGTAAGTAAAATCCTGTTACTTTCAATTGAGGGGAGAAATATTTAAACACCTGTATTATTATGTTTCATATTTTATTACATACGGCTTATTGAAAATTGGCTAATCAGCAATTGCAAAAAAACGCTGGCTGTTCTTTTTTTTTATATTACTTTTAATTTTGTAATTTTAATCATTATTGTTAATAAAGAATAAAATAATTATGAAAAGTAGTATTGTAAAAGTAGTTTTGTTAGGAGGGGTAATAACCATAATGTTTGCCTGTAATGCTAAGAAAGCAGAACCCGAAACAACGGTAATTGATAAAGAACAGATAAAAAAGGAAATACAAGACAAGGAAAATGAATTTGCCAAATTGTACAATGGCGCGGAGATGAAAGAAATAGGTTATTATGCAGATGATGCAACAACTTTTTATCAGAACAAAGCCCCGTTAGTCGGTAAAGCAGCAATTGTAGAATTTTTAAAATCTGATTTAAATTCAAATTCCAATGTAATTACATTTACAACCAACGAAGTTTTTCCATCAAATGATGGCAACCAGGTTGTAGAAGTAGGCGCTTATAAAGTAATTGACTCTGCTAAGTCAGCTATTAATACCGGGAATTATATAACGCTATTTGAAAAAAGAAACGGTAAATATGTAAGTGTAAGAGAGATGAGTGCTTCGGATATTCCAATTCAATAAAAGCTGTACTATAAATTAAAAAGGGCAGCCCGAAAATATTCGGCTGCCCTTTTTAATGATATGTTTTTATAAAATAAAGCTGGTTATCTTCTTCTGCCACCACCGCCACCGCCACCACCGCGGCTTCCGCCACCTCCACTAAAGCCCCCGCTTCCACCACTGCTACTCCTTGTACGGGATGACCCCATTGAAGAGTTGGTTGTTGCTGGTCTTGATGATGACCCACCAAAACCTCCTGAATTTGATGGACGTGTTGAAGGAGAAGCGCCACCTCCTACGCCACCACCTGAAGGGCGAGTTGATGCAGAAGGTCTGCTGCCTGCGCCACCACCACCTGAAGGCCGTGTTGATGCAGAAGCTCCACCTCCCGGGCGATTTGCTGACCCACTGCCATAATTACCATTATTTCTATTATTTGACACAGTATTAGATGTGTTTCTATTATTATTGTAATGATTAACTTTATTTCCATTATTAATTATAACGGTATTTCCACCACCATAATGACCCCCATGATAACCACCATGGTAACCCCAATGATTGGAACGATATATACCAACGGCTAAAACTGTAGCCATGGCAAAATAGGGAGGGTAATATCCGTAATGATAAGGCGGAGTATAAGGAACATAGACTGGTGAATACACATACTGTACAATTGGAACTGACTGAACCACTACTGTAGTTGTTGCCGGAACATCTTTGGTAACTGGGTCTGCACCTGCATAACCCGGATTAGAGGTAATAGACGAATTTCCTTTCGGCTCAATAACGTAATCTTTTCCATACAGGTCGGGGTCACCAACCATCTGGATAGAAATTTTGTTATTTTTATCTTTATCTACATAAATGACGGCCACATCCTGGACTTCAGTTTTGGTGACATCTACCTGCAGTGTAAACGTATACGACTGATCTTTTTTCTTGGTAACAACTTTTATAAAATCAATTTTTTTATTCAGGTCCAAATCCAGGTTATTGAGTTTTGATTTTTCATCATTTAAGGATTTTTCAAAGGCTTCAATAGTTTTCGACTTTTGAAACAGGGTCAGTACGGCATAAAGATCAAGGTTATCGCCGGGGAGGCCTAATAATGCAGTTGTATCTTTTCCTGATTGTGCAAAAGCAGATAGGTTGAGCAAACTCATTCCTATTACTAAAAATGGCAAAAAACATTTTTTCATAATATAAACAATTTATAATTTAATCTATTCGCAAGTTACCGAATAGTGCGAATATAAAAACAGGTTATTTCGTGATTGCTCCAATAACAATCAAAATTGATTTAACTTACTATAGTTTTAAAAACGGATAATTATGGTTACGCATGACACTTCAAATTTTTTGCTTTGTTGGTATAATTATAATTTCAGGGACTCTGCGAAAACACCACCGTTGAACGTACTCAGTAATTGTACAAAACCATCAACATAGAAGAAAGGTTTGTGAAGGTGTATAAATACGGAGGCCTAAAATCCTTATTCAAATTTTTTCATTACCTGCAACAGCACTTTGTATTTGCTGGCATCTAAACCAGGCACTGTATCCAGCAACCAATGACGTTTAAAAGCAATGATGGCGGCTGTCGTGTCCTTTACATCGTAACCGATAATACGCAATGCCTGTACATCATTAAAAGTAGAAGGCAATGCAACATTGGTAGTATCATCGTACCAATAGCCAAAACCATTTTCGGCCAATTGTTTCCATGGAAACTGAACATTTGGATCAGTCTTGCGGGTGGGGGCAATATCAGCATGGCCAATAAAATTGGGTTGCGGAATATTGTATTGTTTTTTTAATGCGGCCAATACTTTTAATAAACTATTTATCTGCTCCGGTGTAAAAGCTTCAAAGCCATTATTGTCAAGCTCAATCCCAATGCTGCTGCTGTTAATGTCTGCATCGTTACCCCACTTGCCCGAGCCTGCATGCCAGGCACGCATATAGTCATTTAGCATGTGGTGTATGGTGCCGTCTTTGCAAATAACATAATGGGCACTTACCTGCGAAGTTTTGGTAGTAAATGTTTTGAGGGTTTGCTCACAACTGTTTTGTGCTGTATGATGTATAATAACAAAATTCGGTTTTCGTAAACCAAAATTAATGGTGCCCACAAATGTTGAACTGCCAAGCGAATCTTCAAGCGGATAGGTTTTTATCGTTTCAGCCAATTGTTTTGACTGTTGCCTGTACATTTTATTGGTGGATGCATACGGGGGCTTTGTACAGCTTAAACAAAAAATAATAAAAATGCAAAGGGGGTACTTCATTTTTTACTGGTTGAAAATTGAAGGTATGTATTTGTATAATAAAGCAATAATAAATGCATAGAATTTTCCGCATCGGTTCAGGTACAAAATTAATCAACCTATTCCTGGGGCTTCTGGTCTTATTGACCAGTGCCAAAGCTTTACTGTATTGCAAAGACTCACCTGTGAAGGTTTGTGAAGGTTAGACTTGCTCCGGAAGAAAGCAATTAATTTATAAAAGCTAATGCAAAACAGAAAAGCAATGCATGCTAAATTCTTAATTATTATAGCAGGGATCACTCTGTAACCAAATCTTTCTTCACTTCTATGCGCTCTACGTTTCCCACTAAAAATATATAACACAATGCACCTGCAATACCCATTGAACCCACAAAAATAGGGGCAGGAGAAAAACTGCCGCTCTTAACAAGATAGCCAATAACAACAGGAATAAAATGGCAGCTAACCCGCCGATAAAATTAAATACACCGCCTGTTAATCCAACCAAATGCCGGGCGAAGGAGGTGATCTTCATATTTAAAACGTTTAATCGTTTAATGCTCCAATTAATTTTCTTGCCCTGTTGGTAAGCTCTGCCAAATAGGTTTCATTGATGGTTGCTTTGCTGTTTACCAGTGCACTGCCAATACCAAAAGCAACACCACCCGTTGAAGCAAATGTTTTGATATTACCTGCATCAATACCACCGGTTGGCATTACCCGGATATGATTGAACGGTGCCAATATATTTTTTATATACGCAGCATCCGGGCAGGGGAATATCTTTACAATTTCAGCGCCATTGTTATAAGCACTTAAAATTTCTGTTGCAGTAAAGGCGCCTGGAATGGTTACCAGGCCTGCATCTTTTGTTGCTTTGATCACTGCAATACCTAAGATGGGGATATTAAAAATTGTGCTCCTGCATTGATGGCATTCGTTGCATCTGTTGTATTAAGCACTGTTCCCGTACCTATCAACACCCTGTTGTTAAAGGCATGACTGAGCTGCTCAATTAATGATAATGCATTTTCGGAGTTTAGCGTTACTTCGACTATGCGGATACCTCCATCGTACAGCGCATTGGCAATATTCATCATTTCCCCCGGTGGCATTCCACGAATAATGGCAACAATCTTTTGATTAAGAATTTGTGATAATATGTTCATGTAATTAAGTAGCCGGCTTTTGACAATTAATACCTAAACTTCTAAACCTTTAACCCCCAAACAATTAATCAGTTACAATTCTCTTACCCAGATATTGCGGTAACTGATAGGTTCGCTTTTATCGCCATGCGACTGTAATTTAATAGGGGCTGCTCCGTGTTTTTTATACTGAGGCTGGCCTATGTAAGGTGTGTCGCCTAATAAATAAGTGTTGTTTTGCACCAGCACACCATTATGAAAAACGGTGCCGCTTGCCAGTGATTTTAAGATGCCATGATCATTAAAACGGGGAGCGGTCCAGATAACATCATAAGCTTGCCATTCGCCTGGTTTGCGGCATGCGTTTGCTAATGGAACTGCCTGCTTATAAAAACTGCCCACCTGCCCGTTCACATAAGTTTTATTATTGTAATTATCCAGCACCTGTAACTCGTATCCACCAGCCCCCCAAGGAAGCGCTGCTAAAAAAATCCCGCTGTTGCCACGGGCCTGCCCACTGCCTGTTATATCAGCAGGGATCCTGTATTCAATATGCAACTGGTAATCAGTAAAACGTCTTTTGGTACGGATATCCCCTGTTTTTTTATTTACTGTAAAATTACCATCGGCCACTATCCACTTAGCAGGTTGGGTGGTATCTCTATCATCTGCCCATTCATCCAGGTTTTTACCGTCAAATAAAATGATGGCATCCGAAGGGGGCATGCCATAGCTTGCACCCGGCGTTATAATGGGTGGCTCGGGTGAATAGTACTCTGTAGCATGGGCCTTACTATCATTCAGGCTATCCTGTACATGCTCTCTTTGTAAACTATCTGGGGTTTGTGCGGTTACCGTAAAAAAACTCACAGCTATTATCGCTGTAAATAACAGGTTCTTTTTCATTGATGATTATTGATTAAGTGTTAATAAATGAGTTGTTCTTTTTTATTGCTAAGAGATTAAAACAAGAAAGCGATGAATATTTTCTTTTCACTTTTAAGTTCCTGGCAAACGATGGACCTTCTGAAATTTATATGCTTTCAACTGGTTAAAATTATCCCTCTTTTTTTTAATAAAATAAAAAATGTAAAATATTCCTCAAATAAAATTCCGGTGAGTATGGCCGGTTGACTGAAGAAAAGGAGTCCCAGGAATTATTTGATGGTGCTTGCAATCAAAATAGGTTAGTGGCTCAATTGGGGTAGCTATTTAATTAAGTACTTAAATACTAAAATGTTGAAGGCTGTAAAAAATCCTGCAATCAGTATGAAAATTGTGAATGGAAAAGACTTGTCAAATTGATCACTACACCGCTTCTTAAAAAATACATAATAACCCCTAAATATGAAGCTATAAAGGCTGCTAAAAAAATCTTTTAGATTTTTAAACCTGGTAATAGATAGTTTGCCGGGAGATTTATTTGCCAACCACACTTCCATTAAGATCAGGGAGCATTCAGCACTTTAAATTTGGATCAATTTGAAGACTCTGTTTTTTATGATAAGCTGGAAGAAATGAAAAACCTGAGGATAAAGTTTGCGGATTGTTGATTTTAACGACCAGGTTTGACCCCCGTTGTTTGCTTCATAAAATTAAGCAACCAACGTTAAACTTTCGTACATTCATAACCCGGCAGTAATTACGAATAGTATTATTAAAATAGCAAACAATTAAAAAGTAAAATAATGGATACAAAGCATTTGGCCCATCCAGATTTTATTGCCTCTTTTAGATGCAATGCCTGAACTGCAATTTTCCATAGAAGCAATGCCTTTTATAAGAATAACTGTCAATGAAATGTTTGCTGCAAAACCTGCCCTTACTATTGAAGGCGTTACAGTAAAAGAAGCATTTGTACTAAACTTAAAAGATGGGCACCAGGTACGGATACTTATTTACACACCTGAAAATACTGCTCCCAATAAACCGGCATTATTTCATACACATGGCGGCGGTTATGTGATGGGTTCGCCGGAAATGAATGACAACAGAAATAAAATTCTTTGTAAAGAATTAAATGCTGTTATTGTTTCGGTTGATTATCGCCTGGGACCGGAATGTCCATTTCCATTACCCATTGAAGATTGCTATGCTTCTTTGAAATGGTTTTATGACAATGCTGTAACGCTTGGTGCAGATAAAAACAATATTGCTATTTATGGTGAAAGTGCGGGCGGAGGACCAGCTGCTGCACTGGCTATTGTAGCAAGGGACCGCAAAGAAGTGCGCATTGTTCACCAGTTTTTAATTTATCCGATGCTGGATGACAGGACCTGTACAACAGAAGAACCTAATTTATTTACAGGCGAATTTATATGGACAAGAGAAAATAACCTTTTTGGCTGGACCTCGCTACTGGGGCAAACACCAGGAGCTGAACGGATTTCACCTTATGCAGCAGCAGCCAGGGTTGAAAGTGTTGAAGGGTTGCCCCCTGCATTTACTGCGGTGGGTGCATTGGATTTATTTTTGGAAGAAGACATAGCTTATGCACAAAGGCTTTTAAAAGCAGGCATTTCAACAGAGCTTCATGTTTACGCCGGAGCATACCATGGCTTTGATGCTTTTGTACCTGAGTCAGCATTAACAAGGCAATTGGAGAGTGATTTTATGCAAGCATTAAAAAAAGCTTTAGTGAAATAATTATTTCAATCTCAGCTTTGGATCTCGTGTCCACATGAACTATTCCGCTTCCTCATTTACCCTTCCATTATTTGGGTTGCATTTAGTGCCAGAACGAAAGCTGAGCTAAATCCTGGTTCAGGCTTTAATGTTATGCTGCATCCGATTGCTTTGGCCAAATCCCTGATAATATGCAGGCCCAGCCCATGTTTAGCGCCAATACTGGCTGTTTCATCGTACAGGGCCTTTAACTGTTGTTCACTTATACCAGGGCCATTGTCGGAAATAGAAAGATATATTTTACCCTCTTTCTGCCAGGCTTTCCAGCTTATTTGTGCATCAGTTTTTTGATGCAGTGCCTGGATGGCATTGGCAGTAAGATTTTGCATAATGGTCTTTAGAAAGTTTTCATCTGTTTGTACAATAAGGTTTTCATCACCCGAAAAAATGAATGCGATATGCTCTGTACCTGCAAAAAATTGCTGCAAATAATCAAAAAGGAGCTTTACCGGAACGGCCGAAACTGATGGTTTAAAATGTTCCATCTGCCCCTTGCTCCAAAGCAGCATGGCTTCCATTGTTTCCAGCAATGATTTGGCGGATAATGATATTTTGTTTTCTCTTTCTGCTACCTGTTGTTCGTTTAATAAACCTGGCTTTAATTTTTGTAATTGTAAAAAATTCATCAGGTTTGCCACCGGGCTGCGAAGATCGTGACTCAATATGCCAAAGAATTTTGCTTTCACTTTATTGGCTTCATCCAGTTCTGTATTTAATTTAGTGAGCTCTTCATTTTTTTGTTTTCGGATGGTACTAAGGCGATAATATAAAAAACCAATAGCTCCTATAATCAGTAACCCCGATAATAAAATGAGACTATTTCTTTGTGCGGTTGCTTTTTGTTGTCGGATTTCCTGGTCTTTTTTGTTTATTTCATTGCGGCTTTCCAATGTGGCAATTTTATTTTTGTTTTCCTGCGAATAGATAGAATCCTGGGTTTCGTAGTATTTCCTGATATTGTAATAAGCCTTTTTAAAATCACCTTTGTATTCCTGCAATTCAGCCATTGCGCCTGAATAATATCCTACATCCTCAGCGTCATTTTTTGATTGACTCATTTGTATAGCGCTCTGCAAATAGTATTCAGCTTTTTTTAGATTTTCACCTTCATTACCCGAAATAAGGGTATCATGCAACATTACCTGATAAGCTTTACTTTTTACCAATTCCAAATAAACAATACCTATATTTCCTGTGTTGATGATGGGCAAAGTACTTTCAACAGGGTCAGCATCCCATATTTTTTTAGCCTTTAAACCCAACTCAATACGCTTGCGGTGGTTTGGGGTGGCAATTATCGCCTGGTTCATATAAATGCCAGCCGCGTTTTTTAGATCGTTTGTCTGAAAAAAAATGGGAAGCGCCGCTTGATAATATTTTTGGGCATTTAGCGAATCATGGTGCTGCAAATAACAATCCCCCAAACTTTTTAAAACAAATGCTACATGTGCCCTATCGTGTTTTTTTTGATAAATTTCCAATGCTTTAAAATCATACTCAGTTTGCTTTGAAAAATTATGCTGCTGCAATTGAACCCTACCCAATTCCAGGTAGCACGAAGCCATCAATGTGTCGTTATTAATTTTTTCTGCTATCGATAAGCCAATCTCATAGCTATTAACCGCATCAAGATAATTTGTCCGGTTATAATATTGCTTTCCTAATGCAATATATAAGGCCGCCTTTTTTTCAGGCCGATTGGGGGCCACATGATTGATTGTTTCTTTCAGCGAGTCAATACTTTTATTATCCTGTGCAAGGGCCGTAAATGATGCCCCTAAGGAATCATATAAAAAAATAAGTAAAAAAAATCTTTTCACTATCATTATAATTTATAGGGTAAAATCGCTAAAATCATTGATATCCGACAGTATTTTAATCATCAGCAACCTGGTCTTTGCTACCACTTCAATTAAGCAAAAAAAAGCCGTTTTGCAAATTACATTTTGATACTGTTTAACGCTTCCTTATAACTTCTGCCAACCGGCAATACAATATTCTCTACCTGTACTTCTCCAAAACTTACTTTTTTGATAAAGTGTTTTTGTACGGCATAGCTCCGGTGAATACGGATAAAATTGTAGAATGGTTTTTCTTTTATTAAACCGCCGAGAGTAGTCAACACAGTATATTTTCTGTTGGGGGTTATAATACTGGTATAATTATTCAGGGCTTCCAGGTAAATTACTTCATTCAATTGCAATTTTATCTGTTGAGTACCGTCTTTAATAAAAATAGTACCTGCGCCTAACGTATGGTTTAATAGAGCTGCTTTTTCCTTAATAGAAAGATATTCTTTTAACCTGGTAATTGTTTTTGTAAACCGTTCTGAGGAGAAGGGTTTTACCAAAAAATCCAGAGCTTCTAATTCAAAGCCTTCTAATGCGTATTCGGGATAGGAAGTAATAAAAATGCAGGCAGGTATATGCGGTAGTTGTTCACGCAATTGAAGGCCGTTCATTCCGGGCATATCAATATCTAAAAATAAAACATCTGGAGGGTTGTTTTGAGCAGCCATTAGTGCCGCATCTGCAGAATCAGAAGTGCCGGTTATTTCAATAAAATGGTAGTTTTCTAAAAATGCAACAACAGTCAGCCTGTCTACTTCATCGTCATCCACTACCATGCAGGTAATTTTTTTTGTCATCTTTTAATTTCAATTGATATATACTCTTTCAAATATAATTCATTAAGCATTGCAATGTTGCTCACCAGTTTTTTTTGTCGTTTACCATTTTGTTGTTTTTTTCAGGTTACTATGTTGGTATGTTTGAAGAAGATAAAATATTTTACAAAATGAAAAAATATACCTGTTTATTTTTTGCTGTAATTACCTGTTTATTATTTTTAGCGGGTTGCAAAAAAAGCACCCCCCCGGTTTTTATTCCTGTTCCGCCTGCAGTAACTTCTATCAGTCCGGTAACCGGGCCAGCCAATACTGTTGTTATCATCACGGGTACCAACTTTGCTACCAACCCATCCAATAATACTGTTAAATTTAATGGTATAGCCACTACTGTTACCAGCGCAACGGCCACTTCACTTACAGTAAGTGCACCCGCTACCGGTACTACCGGTAAGGTAACGGTAACTACTGCCGAAGGCACCGGCAACGGCCCTGTTTTTACTTATGTGGCTTTATCACCACCGCCCACAGTAACCGCTATCAGCCCCGTTTCGGGTGCCGCGGCAACCGTGGTTACCATCACCGGTACTAATTTTAAAACAACAGTTGCAGATAACACAGTAAAGTTTAATGGTGTTGCTGCTACTGTGCAAACTGCAACAGCTACAACCCTTACTGTATTGGCGCCGGCAACAGGTACTACAGGTGCCGTAACTATTACAACAGCAGATGGAACTGCTGCCGGGCCTATATTTACTTATGTTGCAGTAACAGATGTTTATGTTGTGGGTAAAGGAATAAGCGGATGGGGTTATTGGAAAAATGGAGTGTTCACTGCCATGCCTGCTAACTGTGTAGAAGGATGGTCTATTTTTGTTGATGGCACAGATGTATATATTGCAGGTGCGGATATCAATACGGGCGGCCCCGCCTATTGGAAAAATGGTATTACGGTTGATTTGCCTATGACAGCAGGCCATAATGGAGGCCGTGCCCATTCGGTTTTTGTTGTTGGCACGGATGTTTATGCAGGAGGTTGGGATTTTGTAAATGGCACTAATTCGTTGCCCCGTTGCTGGAAGAATGGCGTTCCATTAACTGTTTCTCTGAGCAGCGGTAATATCAGTGCAGGCCTGCCCGTTGTGAGTGGGTTTATTTATGCAATAGCTTTAGCAGGAACTGATGTATACCTTGCGGGTTCACAAGCGCCATTCTCGGGAAACCAGGTAACTACATACTGGAAGAATGGAATACCTGTTCCGCTTACAAACGGAACTGCTGTAAGTGAAGCTTCCGGTATAGTTGTTTCAGGAAGCGATGTATATGTTGCGGCCAATGATGGTGCTACTCCTAAATTCTGGAAGAACGGCATAGCCAATACTTTAAATACACCCAGCAGCTCTTCTGCTTACCCAACCGGTATTTATGTTTCCGGCACGGATGTATATGTAAGTGGCTATTACCGCAATACAGCCAAATACTGGAAAAACAATACGATGGTGGATCTTACAACAACCTTACCCGGTGGCTCTGAATATGCAACTGGTATTACAGGTATTGGCTCAGATATTTATATATGCGGTAATGATGCTTCCAAAGGATATGGGTACTGGAAAAATGGGGCATTTACCGTGTTATCAGGTGCTGGTATAGTGAATGGTATTTTTGTAAAATAAAATATAAAACAATTATAAGCCGAAAGAAATATTTTATCTGTCAGGTTTTTTATACCATTGGTGGTTGTGTTATAAAATTAAGTGAACTATCATTAAGTATCAGCCATTGGTCTTGTTTGACCAATGGCCGATACTTTTTCCTGGACGACTTTTGTTGTTATTGTACAAACATAGATCATATTTAATTACCTTAGGCCAATAGAAAGTGTGTCCATCCTGCTTCAAATAAAGGAAAAGGTTCTGGCGAAGAGCCACAGCAGGAACCAGGTTTGTACAACAATAAATGCCGAAAATTGAAACAAACTTTTATCATCATATTATCCTTGGTACTTTTTGCCTGTAACCGCCCAACAGATAAGACTCAGGTTTTGCAAAACCGCATTGACAGTTTGGAAAGTAAACTTGCCAATACGTACAAACCCGGCTTCGGAGAGTTTATGAGCAGTATACAGAGCCACCATTCTAAACTTTGGTTTGCAGGGCAAAATAAAAACTGGAAACTGGCCGACTTTGAAATTCATGAAATAATGGAAGCAATTGAAGCTATTCAAAAATATGAAACAGAGAGAAAGGAAAGCAAAAGCATAGGGATGATCAATCCTGCTTTGGATAGTGTTAACATTGCTATTCAGCAGAAAGATATTGTTTTATTTAAAAGAAGCTATAGCCTGTTAACCAGCACTTGTAACAATTGCCATCGTGCAAACGACTTTGAATTTAATATTGTAAAAATTCCCGAAACCCAGTCATTCAGTAACCAGGATTTTAAAGTGGATAAAGCAAAATAATTTTCAATAAATTGTTAAGTGAGCATCATTTCCCTGATCTTATTGGTCTGTTCAGCCACATTTATTTTACCAGTAATCATTAAGCATATATCTTTAGCGGGTATTGTAATAATGGCATAATAAATAGTAATGCCATTAGTCAACAATCATCCATTTAAACTTATACTAATTTAAAATGAAAAAAGTAATTCTTGTAACAGGCGCTTCATCAGGCATTGGGTTAGCCTGTGCAAATGCCTTACAGTTAAAAGGGCATACCGTGTATGGTTTGGCCCGTAATGTAAACCGTTTGCAATCTATATCTTTTAAACCAATACGGTTGGATGTTACGGATGACACTTCTGTGAGCGCCGCCATTGCTGCAATTATACAAGCCGAAGGTAAAGTGGATGTGCTGGTTAATAATGCCGGTAACGGTATTGCCGGCCCGGCCTATACTATGTCGGTTGAGAATGCAAAAAAACAATTCGAAGTAAATTTTTTCGGAGTTATCCGTTTATGCAGTGCGGTACTGCCCGGCATGATTGAAAACAGACAAGGGTTAATTGTAAATATGAGTTCATTGGCGGGGCTTTTTGGACTGCCTTACCAAAGCATGTACAGTGCTTCCAAATATGCCATAGAAGGCTATTCGCAAAGCTTACGGATGGAATTGCGCAACACCGGTGTTAAAGTAGTAGTGATAAACCCAGGAGATTTTAAAACCGGTTTTACCGAAAGCAGGGAAAAAACGGCCTTCACCATCAACAATTCAAAATTAGCATCAGAATATACTGCAGCTGTTGCCAGTATGGAAAAGGATGAAAGTGCAGGACAAAGCCCCGATATGATTGCCAATAAACTGTGCAGTATTGTGGATAGCGCCAATCCATCTCACCGTTACCTTGTCGGAGCCATTGCACAAACAATTGCACCTACGCTTAAACGGGTTTTACCGGGCCCGCTATTTGAAAAATTAATGAATGACCATTATGGTATTAAATGATAATTGATAATGGAATAATGGATAATGTTTTAACTTCCAGCTTCTATAATCATTTGTTGAGATTATATAAATATGACCTTGCAAAAAAAGATGCCAACTTATTATCAATTATCCATTTAAAAATGATCCATTAAAAATGATTGCGGCAAAGAATGACAAGAAAACAATTTGGGCATGGGCCATGTTTGACTGGGCCAATCAATCTTATAATATGGTTATTATTTCTACCATATTTCCGGCCTATTATGTTGCCATTACGGCTAATAAACAACAGGGAGATATAGTTAGTTTTTTCGGCCACCAATATGTTAATACCGTACTTTCTACTTATATACTGGGCCTTTCCTATCTTATTATAGTTGTGTTGTTGCCAATACTAACTTCTATTGCAGATTATAAAGGGCATAAAAAATTATACATGCAGGCATTTACCTGGATGGGGAGCCTTGCCTGTGCAGCACTATTTTTTTTTACAATGAAAACTTTTGAATTCAGCATGATCTGTTTTGGCCTTGCCTCTATTGGTTATTGCGGAGGGTTTGTATTTTATAATTCGTACCTGCCACAAATTGCAACGCCCGACCGGCAGGATGCTGTGAGTGCCAAGGGTTTTATTTATGGTTTTGTAGGCAGTGTTGTGGTGCAGGTTATCTGTTTTATTTTTGTATTATCGCCTGCAACATTTGGTATTACAGATGATACCTTGCCAGCCCGCATTTCATTTTTGGTTGTAGGAATATGGTGGATTGGTTTTTCACTTATTCCATTTTACCTGTTGCCAAAAGGCTTACCTAATGCAGGTTCGCACAATTACAATGTATTTACCGGGGGCTTTAAAGAATTGACAAAAGTGTGGTATAACCTAAAACATTTGCCTTTATTAAAACGGTTTTTGCCGGCATTCTTTTTTTATTCTGTAGGGGTACAAACCATTTTGCTGGTAGCAGCAAATTTTGGCGCCAAAGAATTAAAAATGCCTGAAGAAAGCCTTATCAGTATCATCCTGATTATATCACTGGTAGCCATTATTGGAGCATCCTTTGCGGCAAGGCTTTCTGCCAGGTATGGTAACACTAAGGTACTTGCGGCCATTGTATTTATTTGGGCGCTGATATGTGCAGGTGTTTATTTTGTTACCAATGCAACACAATTTTATGCAGCTGCCGTAGTGGTGGGTATTGTTATGGGTGGTGTGCAGTCATTATCACGGTCTACCTTTTCAAAATATATTCCACAAAATATTCCTGATACTGCTTCCTATTTTAGTTTTTATGATGTTACAGAAAAATTATCGATAGTAGTAGGGCTATTTACATTTGGTTTTGTTGAATCAGTAACACACGAAATGCGTGACTCCGCATTGGTACTGGATGGCTTTTTTATAATTGGTTTCTTATTACTCATATCATTATCCGTTGTTGAAAAACGCAATCAATCAGCAAAGGATTTAATTGCTTAAATAATTTTACAATGAAAAAAAGATCAACTGCAAGACGCAATTTTATAAAGCTTTCTGCAATGGGTATAGGTAGCCTTGCCATGGCGCCGGTTGCTGAAGCAATGCCTCAAAAACATCTGGTTGCTTCAACAAATAAAAGGGATACAAAATTGCATATTGTTTGTGTTGGTGCCCATCCCGGCGACCCTGAATTTGGTTGTGGAGGAACGATGGCAAAATACAGTGACGCAGGCCATAGGGTAACTTTTTTATACCTCACCAGGGGCGAAGCGAGTGACCCTCAAAAAACATATACAGAGATGGCAGCGTTGCGAACAAAGGAGGCGGCTGCTTCCTGTAAAATTTTAAATGCCGTTGCAATGTATGCCGGACAAATAGATGGAAATACTGTGTTGGATAAAACAAGGAATGAGGAAATGACAAAAATGATTGTTGGGTTGCAGCCGGATATTGTATTTACACAATGGCCCATCGATTCACATCCCGATCACCAGGTTACGGGCTTGCTGCCACTTACTGCATGGGTAAGATCTGAAAGAAAATTTGATCTTTATTTTTATGAAGTAAATACCGGCAGTGAAACAATGGTATTTACACCAACAGATTATGTAGATATTACTTCTGTTAGGGAACGTAAAAAAGAAGCCATGTTTGCACACAAAACACAAAACCCGGTAGAAACTTACAACAACTATTTTAAACCATTGGAAGAATTTCGTGGATTAGAAGCTGGTGTAAAAGTTGCTGAAGCATTTATACATTTTAAATCGAAAAGCCAAAGGGCAAATATTATGGGATTGTGATTTTTAGCACACATGAAATGCGTGATGCTACAGGTGCTGAACCGATTCTATTATTAGGTTAGTGTAAGTGATATCCTTATTTCCCGCAACTAAAATCAATAAAGCTGGCTGAGTAATGGAAAACTTTGCGCCAATTATTATTTGGAGCAAACTCCTCTTAATATTTTTTTGCGTTAACTAAGCTTTTCCTAAATCTTCTGAATGCAGCGGTAATCTGTAAATTCGTTTTCCAGTAGCAGCAAAAATAGCGTTGGCCAGGGCGGGGGCTACAGGTGGCAGGCCCGGTTCTCCAGCACCACCCATCTTTTCTGAGTTGGGCACAATGTGTACTTCTATCACCGGCATTTCATTCGGCAGCATTTGGTAGTCGTTGAAATTACTTTGTTTTACTTTGCCATTCTCAAAAGTTATTTCACCATACAGGCAGCTGCAAGACCATAAACAATTCCACTCTCCATTTGTGCTTTTACACCATCCGGGTTTACAGCAAGCCCACAATCAATAGCGCATACCACCCGGTGCACATGAATTTTTTTATTAGTATCAATGGATATTTAAATCACCTGCGCAACAAAACTGCCAAAAGATCCATGCAAGTAGCGACCCGGAAACAAAGTTTATCTACCGGTTATGTTCTTTGAAAATATTTCTAAATGATCCTGCCTACACCACCGAAAGCCTTGGCAAACTTATGCAGGCTTCTTCAAGAACAATAACAAATTGGATTAACTGGATTAATGCAGAAGGCAGTATTGATATTTTAAGGAACAAGAATAAGTCAGGAAGAAATACAACATTGAACGAATCTCAGATGGATCACCTCAAAGCACAAAAAAAACTTCCCGATAATATTGTTGCTGCTTTGGAAAATGCATTTAATTTTCTTTTTTACAGATTGGTACGGGCAGCTATGCACTTTACCTGCTGCATTATCCATTGCTGATGGTGCTGAAACAAAAGCCTTCTTTAACACTGTTGCAATTGATTGGGATAATAATATTGTTCAGTATTGGCTGTATTTTCCTGGAGCGATATTTTGTAAGAAAAAAATGGCTGTTTTTAAAATGCAAATGGAAAAATAAAATTGTACCCCCAGAAGAAGAACATTGCATCAATTTATTTTAGTTAAGTTATAACTTCCAGGTTAAAGACAATATGCCAATATGCATTTAAAAATATTCCTTTAAGAATGCTATAAAAAACTCCATAAGGATTGAAAAAGTAAATTATCATAGTTTTACATTTTACAGGAACAGCATAATGGCAAAAATTAATTTTAAAGAGCGTTTTTCAGCACTGGCTAATCTTCCCGGTTTTTTTAAAATGGTTTGGCGTACAAGTCCCAGGTTTACTATTTGCAATATTGTATTGCGGGTAATACGATCGGCTATACCGTTAGCCATTTTATACACAGGAAAACTGATCATTGACCAGGTAGTCCTGTTGACCCATAATACCGTTACTGTTTCACATACTTATTTATGGCAATTAATTGCAATAGAATTTGGCCTTGCCATTTTATCTGATGCATTATCACGTGCTACAAATTTGGTGGATAGTTTGCTGGGCGATCTTTTTTCTAACCATACCAGTATTAAAATAATGGAGCATGCTGCTAGCTTAGATCTTGATCAGTTTGAGGATTCTACCTTTTATGATAAGCTCGAACGTGCCCGTCAGCAAACGGTTGGGCGAACCGTTTTGTTATCGCAGATATTGAGTCAATTGCAGGATCTTATTACTATGCTGTTTCTTAGCGCAGGCCTTGTTGTTTTTAATCCCTGGCTAATATTGCTGTTGATCCTTGCAGTAATTCCTGCGTTTTTAGGAGAGGCTTATTTTAATGATAGAAATTACTCATTGAGCCGAAGCCAAACGCCTGAACGAAGGGAGATTGATTATGTACGTTTTATAGGCGCCAGCGATGACACGGCCAAAGAAGTAAAAATATTTAACCTCTCTGGGTTTCTTACAGATCGTTTTAAACAACTAACCAATAAGTTTTACGAGGACAATAAAAAACTGATTATAAAACGATCAATATGGGGAACTATTTTTGCTTTTCTTGGCAGTGCAGGATATTATGGTGCCTATGTTTTTATAATAGCTTCAACAATTTCAGGTAAGCAATCAATTGGTGCATTGACTTTTTTGGCCGGTTCTTTCAGGCAATTGAGGAGCCTGCTTGAAAATATTCTTTTTCGATTTACTGCGGTATCGCAAGGTGCCATTTACCTGAAAGATTTTTTTGATTTTTTTAATATTCAACCCAAAATAAAAAGAGCACTCAATGCAAGGCCTTTTCCAAAACCAATACAACAAGGATTTGTTTTTGAAGGCGTAGGTTTTAAATACCACAACTCCGAAAAATGGGCCAACCGCCATTTAAGCTTTACGTTACATGCAGGTGAGAAGTTGGCGCTGGTAGGGGAGAATGGTGCCGGCAAAACCACGCTGGTAAAATTACTGGCAAGATTATACGACCCTACAGAAGGAAGAATATTGCTGGATGGCCACGACTTAAAGGAATATGATTTGATAGAATTGAGAAAAGAAGTAGGTGTAATTTTCCAGGATTATGTCCGATATCAAATGACAGTATCGCAAAACATAGCGGTTGGTAATATTGAAGAGAAAGAAAATAATCTCCTGATTCAGGAAGCTGCAAAACAAAGCCTGGCGGATAAAGTAGTTCAAAAACTTCCTGATAAATATGCGCAGGCATTGGGCAAAAGATTTAACCAGGGTGTAGAACTTTCCGGCGGAGAATGGCAGAAAGTTGCTCTGGCAAGGGCTTATATGAAAGAAGCCAAACTATTAATTTTAGATGAACCGACTGCATCACTGGATGCAAGGGCTGAGTACGAAGTTTTTGAACGTTTTACAGAATTAACAAAAGG
>JANYGZ010000088.1 GCA_025362235.1 Ferruginibacter sp.
TTTACAAAAAATGACAGTGATTTTGTGTTTGACAAATATGATGTAAGTAATACCCATCCATTTATTAACTGGGCACCGGGTAAATGGTGGGCAACCAACAAACAGCACCCAAGCGGTAAAAGAATTTCATTTTCTTATTCATCGAAAGTTTCGGCATTAAGTGATATTACTGTAAAAGTAATGTATGAAATATATGACGGGTTACCACTTATCTGCAAATGGATTAGTGTAGAAAATAAAGGCAATACAAAAATTACACTGGATAGGGTAGTGAATGAAATTATTGCAACAGTAGAAGAAGAAAGTGCTGTAGTTGGTAGCCCTGAACAAATGAAAACACCGCAAGGCATTTATATAGAAACCAATTATGCATTTAATAATGCTATGCGCTACAGCATCAGCGATCAGACAACACACTGGAAAACCGATTCATCTTACACCTCGCAGGTAAATTATAATTATCAAACACCCTGTTTGCTGGAAGTTTATCCTGATAAAGTAAAGGGTATAGCAGTAAAACCCACAGAGCAGTTTACTTCTATAAGAACTTATGAATTGCTGATGGATAGTTATGACAGGGAAAGGAGGGGACTTGCTGTAAGAAAGATGTACAGGGCCATCTCACCATGGACTACCATGAATCCCATTTTTATGCATCTTGTAAGTAAAAATGATGCGGAAGTAGAAACTGCCATTGACCAATGTGTTGTTACCGGTTATGAAGCACTGATACTTAGTTTCGGCAGTCATTTAAATATGGAAGATTCTTCGGCCATTAATATACAGCATTGGAAAAAGCTGGCCGATTATGCGCACCGAAAAAAAATAATGATTGGGGGTTATTCATTATTCAGTTCAAGAAAAATAAGTGATGAAGATGATGTGATAAATGAAAAAACTGGCAAACCTGGTGGTGCATTTTTTGGAAATGCTCCATGTTTTGGAAGTAAATGGGGGCTTGCTTATCGTGATAAAATAAAGTATTTTTTTACACAAACCGGTTTTAATATTTGGGAAAATGATGGCCCTTATCCCGGAGATGTTTGTGCATCTGTTTTGCATCCGGGGCATACAGGACTGGATGATTCGCAGTGGAGGCAAATGGAAATACAAAAAGAATTGTATCGTTGGCTGAATGAGAAAGGCGTTTATATCAATGCGCCTGATTGGTATTTTTTAGATGGAACAAATAAAATTGCCATTGGTTACAGGGAAGTAAATTTTTCATTGGCAAGAGAGCAACAGAAAATTTTGAACAGGCAAAATATTTTTGATGGGTTGTGGGAAAAAACACCTTCCATGAGTTGGGGCTTTGTACCGCTTACCAAATACCAGGGTGGTGGCCCGGAGGCTGTGCTGGAACCATTGTCAGAACATTTAAAGGATTACGAACAACTGATGATGCAATATTATGGCGCCGGTGTACAGGCCTGTTACCGTGGGCCAAGATTGTATGATACTGAAGCAACAAAAGAAATTGTTGTAAAGACAATTAACTGGTATAAGAAGTACAGGGACATTTTAAACTCCGATATCATTCATTTAAGAAGGGCCGATGGCAGGGATTGGGACGGATGGCTGCATGTAAACAGTGGTCTAAAACAAAAGGCGCTTTTAATGATCTTTAATCCGTTGAAAGAAAAAATTACACGAACCATTAAAGTTCCGTTATATTATACAGGGCTAAAAAATATAGCTTCTGTACAAACAGAAGGATCAAAACCTTTTAGAGCAAAACTAAATGCAAACCAGGAAATAGAATTGAATGTAACTATTAGTGCTGAAAATTATACATGGATAACTATAGAATAAATTGATACCCGCATCTTATTTTAGTTATGAACTTGAGCAACTCTCCATGGCGGATGCAGCAATTATCAATTTGTAAGGATAAAACTATTTGATTAGAGAATCTTTTTTTATTTCTATGCCAGAAGCATGTTGAGGATTTTTTTTGTCGAAAAATAACATTTTAATAGCTATTACAATTAGCAAAATGGCGAATATTTTTTTTACTGTTTCCTGTGGTAAGTTAAGCGCTAATTTACTTCCCAGTAAACTCCCTATTAAAAACCCTGCCGAAATAATCAGCACTACTTTCATATCCACATAACCTTCTTTGTAATACTGCATAACACCGAACAAGCCAACTGGTAAAAGCAATATTCCCAATGAAGTGCCTTGTGCCATTTTTTGTGAGAAGCCAAGAAAAAATATAAGCGCAGGTACAATTATAATTCCTCCTCCAACACCTACCATACCGCCTAAAACTCCGGCAGCAATACCAATAATTATTAAAATAATCAATGTTTGAGTATCCATTTTGGTTTTATTTATCTTCATTTCAATTTGTCAGGATAGCTGGTTTTATAAAATGCAATTGCCTGGTTTATTACTTTGTAAGCAGCTTCCTTATTTTGGAACTCGTCAATTTCTACTATTTTATTTTCAAGTACTTTATATTGTTCAAAGTAATTTTTTAACACAGCAATAAAATGTTTGGGTAATTCATCGATACTTTTAAAATGATTTACCGTTGGATCTTTGGTAGCAACGGCAATTATTTTATCATCCTTTTCACCATTATCAATCATTTGCATATTTCCAATTACAGTAGCCTCTACCAGGCATAGTGGCTGAATACTTTCGCTGCACATCACCAGTATATCCAGTGGATCACCATCTTCGCCTAAAGTTTGCGGTATAAATCCATAATTAACAGGGTAATGAAAAGAAGAATATACTATCCTGTCAAGTATCAATAAGCCGGTGGCTTTATCAATTTCATATTTTGCCCTTGAACCTTGCGGAATTTCAATTAAGCCATTTACAATTTCCGGCGCTTTATCGCCAAAATGTGCTCCGTGCCATGGATGTAATACGTACATAGTTTATTATTTTATGGTTGGTTCCCGATTGATACATTTATTTCTAAGAAAAAGCTTAAAGTGTAACATTATTTTTGATCAGTGTTTTGCTGAAAAGTATATTTTAAATCAACCAGCCATTGCCCGTTTACTCTTACCACTTTAACCTTCCCTTTTGATTCTTTTTTATAACTGTTAGAATAGTTAATAATAGTCACAGAATCATTTACAGCAGTTAATTCGTTTACAATAATATCA
>JANYGZ010000033.1 GCA_025362235.1 Ferruginibacter sp.
GCTACTGTTTCTACCTCTTCGGTACGATAAATTTTCTCAAGATTCTGAATGTGTATCATTTTTTTTGGTTGAAGTTTATATAAATAAAAGTTATTATTACAAAATAAAACGGCTAAATGGTATCATTGGCATTTTATAATCTGCCAGTGGTGCACTGGCTTTATCGATGGCCTTTTCCTTTACTACAGCTGTTTGCCTGGCTGTTTTATTCTCTCCTGCTGCTTTTTTTCCCTGAACACATGTATCCTTGCTCTTTAAAGAATCTTTCATTTGATTGACACAGATACTTTCCTTTGATGAGGTTAATACATTCATTATTAAAACAAGCAAAGACAGTCTAATAATTTTGTGTTTCATAAAAGAAATTTTAAGATTATGTGACCTCACCCCCCAGCCCTCTCCAAGGGAGAGGGAGCCGGACTTCGTTATGGTTTTTTTAATACCAGTTCCTGTATATTTCCATAATTTTCATAACTGCTTGTAATTACTTTATCACCCACTTTTAAGCCTTGCAATACTTCATAGTAATCAGGGTTTTGATTTCCTAATTGTATATCTACTTTATACGCCATGGTGCCGGTTTCATTTACTTTAAATATCCAGTTGCCGCCGGTTTGCTGGTAAAATCCTCCCTTACTAACCAATAAGGCGTTTCTTTCGTCACTTAATGTAAGGTGTATTTGCAGGGTTTGTCCAAGCCTCAGGTTTTTAGGTACGCTGTCATTAAATACCATATCCACCTGAATTCTTGCACCTGTTATCTGGGTATATATTTTCTTAATGGTCATTTTATAGGTCTTTCCTCCTATTGGGCATTCACCTCCTAACCCAATAAATATTCTTGAACTATAATGCTCGTCTACATTTACCCTTGCTTTAAATCCGCCCATTACATCAATCTGTCCAAGCCGTTCGCCTTTGTTTTTATTTTGGCCTATTTCTGCATCAAGCGTAGTTAGCTGTCCGTCAACAGGTGACCTTACAATTAAATCCCCCACTTTTTTACGCATTAACCCCAGTGTATTTTGCATCCTTGAATAAGATTCCTTAGACTGGCTTACCTGTAATTTCATGGAGCTGCCATCCTGTTTTAAAATATCGTCTGCCAGCTGTCTCCTTGCTACCTGGTAGTTATATAAATTCAAACTAGATTCATACTCCTGCTTGCCAATTACTTTTTGATCGTATAATTTTTTATTTACTTTGTACAATCTTTCGGCTTCTTTGAGTGCATTATCTGCATCGGCCATTTGGGTTTGACGGTTTATTGAATTTTGTTCTGCATTATTGGTCGTGTTCTGCATTTGGGTCAACACTTGGAACACTGAAGTTTCCTGGTTGGCAAGATTTAGTGCAAGGTCAGTATTGCTCAATCTTAATATCGGTTGATTCTTTTTTAGAATGGCTCCATCTTCCACAAATTTTTGTTCAACCCTGCCACCTTCCAATGCATCCAGGTAAATAGTGGTAACAGGTAACACCACTCCATCTACCGGTATAAATTCCTGGAAAGGCCCTTGTTTAATTTCGCTGATAGTGATTCTATCCGTTTCTACATTCAACTTTGATTTACCCGAAGAGAAATATATACTGGCACCTATTAAAGCTGCCAATGCAATTGAACCGCCAATGATCATTAACCGCTTACTGTTCCAAAACTTTTTTTCTATTACCCTGTCCATATTTTTATTTTGTTGAAATTTATTTTACTGATTCAATTACTTGCCTGTACATATAATACAAAGCCATGCCAAAACATAAGTAATTGATTTTTAGTTATTTATATGCATTATATGGATGCTACTGTACGCTATCGATACAACAAGTGTTCGGTTTTGATACAGTTTTACCAATTGGAATATATACGATTGAATAAGCATATTAGTTACTAAATTTTCACAATTACTGTCGCTGGTTTACATTACAAATCTGCGTTGTACTATCACCCTGCGCCAGCGTTGAATATTCCACATATCTACCATGGTAAATACTTTTTGATGTGGCAGGTTAAATCCGGCTGAGAATGTTTCGCCTGTTTGAATTGTACCATTTGCCCTCTCATCTAAACTCAAAGAAAAAAATAATGGGCTTGATTGCTTGTTCATGCATTTAATTTTTATGGGTTATAAATTTTGATTAAACTGATAGGTTAACAAAGATTAACCGCATAGATAAACCAGTTCTTTGAAATGTCTAAAATATTTAGTATATTTATAGCTAAAATAATTAGTTATGTTTTCTACTCTTAACGTATTCGAATTCAATGAACAGTTTCCAGATGCAACGGCTTGCCTGGCTTATTTGG
>JANYGZ010000034.1 GCA_025362235.1 Ferruginibacter sp.
ATTTGTTTTTTACCCATTGCCTTACGCAATACATCCGCATCTCCTTTACTAAACCCTGCCAGCTTTTGCGACAGCAACATTACCTGTTCCTGGTAAACTGTAATGCCATAAGTTTCCTTAAGGTGTTCTTCCATATCGGGCAAATCGTATTCAACCTGCTTTTTGCCATGTTTACGATCTATATATTCGGGTATATAAGCCATTGGGCCGGGGCGGTACAGGGCATTCATGGCAATAAGGTCATCAAATTTATCGGGCTTTAATTCGCGTAAATGTTTTTGCATACCCGGACTTTCAAATTGAAAAGTTCCGTTGGTATCGCCCTGCTGGTAAAGCTTGTAAGCTTTTTCATCATCCAATGGTATGGCATCTATTTCAATAGAAATATTATGGTTTTGTTTTATCAGGGAAAGGGCAGTTTTTAAAATACTAAGCGTTTTTAATCCCAGGAAATCCATTTTTATAACACCCGCTTCTTCAATAGAACCACCTTCAATTTGCGTTAGCCAAAGTTCTGATTCTTTTGAAGTGGCTACAGGTAATAAATCGGTCAAATCTTTTGGGGCAATGATGATGGCCGATGCGTGGATACCGGTATTTCTTACAGAGCCTTCCAAAATTTCAGCTTCATGCAATATCTTACTTTGCAATGTATCGCCTGCGTATAAGTCTCGTAACTTTTTTACATTCTCAATATCATCTCCCTGCAACTGCTCTTTTTCTTCTAAAGATTTTTCACCATTTTTTGCTTCCTTCGCAGTAAAAGGAGCATGTAACAAACGCTTTAAATTTATACCGGGGCGTTCCGGCACCAATTTAGAAATAGCCCTGCTTTCTGCTATTGGTAAATCCATTACCCTGGCCACATCGGCAATACTTGATTTAGCAGCCATTGTACCATAGGTGATAATTTGTGCAACCTGGTTTTTGCCGTATTTTTCTACTACATAATTTAATACTTTCTGTCTTCCTTCGTCATCAAAATCTGTATCAATATCCGGCATTGATTTACGTTCCGGATTCAAGAATCTTTCAAAAAGCAGGTTGTACTTGATGGGGTCGATGTTGGTGATACCAATGCAATAAGCTACAGCACTGCCTGCAGCAGATCCACGTCCCGGGCCAATAAAAACTCCCATATCCCTGCCTGCCTTTATAAAATCACCTACAATTAAAAAGTAACCGGCAAAGCCCATTTTTTTTATAATGCTCAATTCAAACTGTAATCTTTCTTCAGTTTCGGGTGTAATTATTTTATAACGGTCTTTGGCGCCGCTCCATGTTAAGTGCTCCAGGTATTCATCCTGTGTTTTAAAATTAGCAGGTACTTCAAAAAAAGGTAATAATATTTCCCTTTTTAAATCCAATAAATTAACCTTACTGACTATCTCATTGGTATTATCAATTGCTTCCGGAATATCGTCAAACACTTTTGACATTTCTTCACCAGTCTTTAAATAAAACTGGTCGTTCGGAAATGCAAAGCGTTTGTTCTTTGTCATAACATCGTCATCACTAAATTCACGCAGGGCAGGGGTGGACTGCTTTTCACCGGTATTGATACAAAGCAAAATATCATGTGCATTAAAATCATTTTGATCTACATAATGCGAATCGTTGCTGGCTATAACTTTTACGTTATATTTTTTTGCAAATTTTAACAACACAAGGTTTACCTTATCCTGGTCAGGTATGCCATGCCGTTGCAGCTCAACATAATAATCGTCTTGAAAAATATTCAGCCACCATTTAAATTCGTTTTCGCCTTCAGCTTCACCTTTTCGCAAAATGGTTTGCGGCACCAAAGCGCCAAGGCAACAGGTAGTAGCAATTAATCCTTCGTGGTGCTTATGAATAAGTTGTTTATCTATCCGTGGATATTTAGAATACATTCCTTCTATATACCCAAGCGATGTAAGCTTTACTAAATTTTTATAGCCGGTATCATTTTTTGCCAACAGAATCTGGTGATGCCGGGGATCTTTTTCTTCTTTACTAAATGTTTTCCTGGTACGATCGGTGGTAATATAAAATTCGCACCCAACAATTGGTTTTACTTTTAAAGAACCATCCTCGTTTTTATGATTATAAGCTTCCTTTACAAATTCAAATGCACCAAACATATTACCATGGTCGCTGATGGCTAATGCAGGCATTTTATTGGCAATAGCTTTTTTATATAAATTTTTAATAGATGCGGCTCCATCCAATAAAGAAAACTGCGTGTGTACGTGAAGATGAGAAAACTGCATATATAAATTTCCAGGAGATTTTTTTTGATTAAAGATTGTAATGAAATTAAATAGCCATTCAAAACTGAAAAGTACTTAAACATACCAGGTTTTAAAGTTACAAATATCGTAAACAATAAAACGTCTTACTAATGCGTTTTTCCACAAGTCAATGTTTTGATAATGAGGGCATTGGTTGTAAAGGTTGCATTTTGAGGGTTTAGGCTCTATATTTGCACCCACATTAAGAAAATTTATTTTATTAATTGTGTGTAGGACAGGATTGATAGTATGGAAAAGATAAGCAGGGCTTTAAAAGAAACAAAAGAAGATTAAATAACATAAGTATTAAGTCGTGCATACGTGTAAAACATTTAAAGTTTACGTATGAAAAACTTATTTTTTGTTGCAGTTGCCATTGGCATTTTTTTAGTGAACCCATCTACAGCTAATGCACAAACCAGTGTTAACCTGGAAAATGTTGCTAACAGCAGTACATCCAAAAATTCTTTAAAATTTATTGAGGATATTGAAATTACTCCTGGTAATACCGGCGGTAATTTTTCTGCTGACCATTCTGTAGTAAATAATGCAGTTGCTGCTGTTAATAAATCTCCAAAAATCAACAACGCACCGGATATTGAAAAATGCTCCCCCATTCAATTTAAATATGCTTTGATAATGGACAGGGAAGTTGAAACCATTATTAATACTTCTTTATATAATTTTATTGACGAATGGTGGGCTACCAATTACCGCTATGGTGGTTCAACTAAAAAAGGTATTGATTGCAGCTCTTTTACCGGAAAAGTATTGGAATCTGTTTACGGCATAGCAGTTCCTCGCACTGCAACGGAACAATATAATATGGCTGAAAAAATACCTGTTGAAAATTTAGTTGAAGGCGACCTTGTTTTTTTTAATACAAGAGGTGGCGTAAGCCATGTGGGTGTTTATTTAGGTGATAACTATTTTGTACACAGCAGCGTAAAATATGGCGTAACAATCAGTAGTTTAAAAGACGATTATTATAGCCGGAAATTGATTGGTGGCGGAAGAATTTGTAAACCTTAGACCGAAAAAAAAATAATTAATTTATACAGGGAGAATTATTATTCTCCTTTTTTTATGCCTGCCTTTTTTAAGAAGGTATCCCAAACGGGCAGTACATCTGCCGATAAATTTAATGCCAGCGTACCTGCTGCAAATAAAATAATAAAACAAATACTTCTGGTAAACATACCCACAAAACCATGAAGGTTGCTGAATAAAAAATAGCAGGTAAAATAGCAAAATACGCCAAGCAAGATGGTGTAAAGTGTTTGTTTGGTAAAAGGCTGCAGTTTAAAGCGTTTTTTCAAGAACCAGTACCGTATTACATTATAGACTGTAAAAGCAAAAAGGTTTGCAATGGCTGGCCCCACAACACCATAATAATATTTGGTTAAAATATAGTTTAGCGGCAATGTTAGCAACAGTAAAATAATGCCGGTAAAAAATTCAAATTTCCATTTAGTCGATGTACCAATAATCTGGCTGTTAACACCTGTTCCCATATCTATAATTCTCATTAACCCTATAAAGAAGAAAACCCACCTTGCATCAATGTATCCTTTTTGCATGTGAAAAGTGAAAACCCCATCAGAAAAATTTAGCCATATAAGAGAGAAAATAGCTACTGCAAAAATCAGTTGGTTAATAGATGATTGTTTATAAATCCTGGCAATTCTTGCCATGTCTTTATCTTTCCATGCCTGCGATAAAGCAGCAAGCGATGAAGAAATTATGCCACGCTGCGGCGCCTGTATCAGGCTGGCAATATTTTGTGCCAATGTATAAACAGCCACTTCTGCAAGCCCGTTTGGTAATACAGATGCAATTACAATTGAATCAAACACCAGGGCGATTGCATATACCAGTGTACCGCCATAAACAAAAGAGATGAGTGCAAGTATTTTTTTATAGAATTTTTTTGAAACAATGCTTACAGTAAATGTAAAGTGGATGTATCCTTTTGCTAAAAGATAGATTAGCAATATCAACGCAATAGCCAAGTAGGTGAAAGAGTACACCTTGATGAACATATCGAACTTTGTAAGCAACCCCGCAAAAGTGAGCACAATTAATATGGTAGTGAATAGGCGAAACTGCACCTCCCGTAAGAAATTGGTGAGTACAGACTTCTTCAACTGCCACGCATAACTTTCTAAAATAGAAAAGAGGGTAAGGCCAAGGCCAAAGGGAAATATCCAGTAATAATATTGTACTAATTCAGGAGAATTTTTCCCAAATTTCCTGATGATAACATCTTTAAAATAAATACCGCTGATAGCAACAAAACAAAAGCCGACTAAAGAAAATAATAGCGCCCAGGAAAGGATATCATTTCTTTTTTTATCAAGGTTGTCGTTATAATAAGGATAAAATTTGTAGATATAAGATGGCATACCAAGGTTGGCAAAAGAATACATTAGAGAGGCTATAGCAATAAAAATCCCTGTCAGGCCATATTGCTCTTTGGTAAAACCGCCATCTCTTGTAAACAGATAGGTATTTAAAAAGCCAAGCGAAAAGCCAAAGTAAACCATCAGCGACGAAATAATACTTTGCCTCCTTATCTGACTCATAAATTTATTTGGCGCTAAATTAATCTACCTTTTTTGTATTGATATAAAAATTTGGGTCAACGGAAAACTCGGTACTGCCTTCAGGATACATATTTAATGTTTGCCAGTTTTCGGTAGGCTTTATCCATCTTTCGCCTTTAAAATTAATTTTAAGCGGCAACCTGAAACCCTTAATGCAGCTGGTATACCTGTATTGCAGTTTATATCCATCCAGTTTATATTCAAGGGAAGGTATCCGTATAGTTCTTAAATACTGGTCAAATACTTTACTGAAATTTATCTTTGATTGTTTACTGATATAATCTTCTATTTGTTTTGTTGTTACTGTCTGATGATAAAACGTTTTATTGAGCCCCCATAAAATTTTTCTAAATAACACATCATTATTAATAACCTGGCGAATGGTATGCAGCATATTGCCGGCTTTGTAATACATATCACCGCTACCTTCTTTGTTTACACCATAGATGCCAATAATAGGGATATCATTGGCAATATTCTTTCTTACACCAACTATATAAGCAGTTGCAGCTTCTTTGCCATAATAATATTCTGTAAAAAGGGTTTCGCTGTAATTGGTAAAACCTTCATGCACCCACATATCAGCAATATCTTTAGTGGTAATATTATTGGCAAACCATTCGTGGCCACTTTCATGTACAATTATAAAATCCCACTTCATTCCCCAGCCGCTGCCACTCAAATCTTTTCCGTGATAACCATTCAGGTAGCCATTGCCGTAAGCCGTGGCACTTTGGTGTTCCATACCCAAATGTGGTGCATCAACCAGTTTATAACCATCTTCATAAAAAGGGTAGGGACCAAACCAATATTCAAAAGCCTTCATCATACGGGTGGCATCTTTAAATTGTATTTTTGCTTTTTCAAGGTTTGAATCCAGTACCCAGTAATCCATCGTCAGATCGCCTTTTTCGCCTTTAAATATTTCACCAAAATGTACATATTTGCCAATGTAGGGAATGAGGCAGTAATTATTGATCGGGTTTACCACGACCCAGTCATAAGTGGCGGTTCCATCACTATTTATAGTTTTTCCATGCAGGCGGCCATTGCTAACACATACCAATGTATCCGGGCAAGTGATATGCATTTCTGCACTTTCAGGTTCATCGCTTTGTATGTCTTTGCAGGGATACCAAACACTTGCACCCAGTCCCTGGCAGGCAATACTTACCCATGGGCTATTACTTTTATCTTTTTTCCAGATAAGGCCACCATCCCATGGCGGGCGTTTGGCTATTATTGGTTTGCCGTGGTAAAAGATTTCAATTTCATAATCGATATCCCTATAATTATCCTGAGTTGGCAAATTAAAAAAATATGCATTTCCAACTTTTTCGGGCATATCTTTTTCTGTATGAACCCAGTTTCTTCCCTTTGTGTAATGGGGCAATGCGGAAAATCTAAAGCTGTCAATTGTCAATGGTTCTTGTAAATCTATCTGAAAGAGATTGCCTTCTTTAATTGCTTTAAAATAAATAATATTTGAGCCACTAATAGTACTATCTGTAATATTAAATTTAACATGCAGGTCGTATTTTAATACATCCCACCAATCTCTTCCGGGGCCATTGCTTCCACGCAAAGTATCTGCATGTGTAAAAGTTGTTTTTTTATTTAAGTATTGTGCCTCAGTTTTGCTTATTCCAAAGCAGGCGATAATTGCAAATAATAGCAGGTTGTTTCTCAGTTTCATTCCATAAATTTATGCAGAATTTTATAAACCCATGGCTTTAAAAAAAATTTCATCATCCATTATATTATTATCAATTATCATAGCTTCCTGCAAGTCGCATCAGTACCCCGATAAAAAAATATTTCATTACAACGAGCTCTCAGGTATTGCCTCATTAGATCCGGCATTTGCAAAAAATCAATCAATAATGTGGGCCATTCATCAATTGTATAATACCCTTATAGAGGTAGATGAAAATATGCAGCTAAAACCATCTGTGGCAAAGAGCTGGGATATAGCGCCAGACAATATAACCTTTACATTTCATCTGCGGCTGGATGTATATTTTCATGATGATGCAGTGTTTGCAAATGGCACAGGCAGGCTATTGACAGCCGATGATGTGGTATACAGTTTAAAAAGAATCGTTGATAAAAATGTTGCCAGCCCGGGAGCATGGATATTTAATAACAGGGTAGATTCTGTAAATGGATTTATTGCGGTGAATGATTCAACTGTGCAATTAAAGCTGCTAAGACCTTTTCAACCTATACTGGGCATATTAAGTATGCAATATTGTTCCATTGTAGCAAAAGAAGCTGTAGACAAATATGGCAGCAGCTTTCGGCGGCATCCTGTGGGTACGGGGCCCTTTGCCATGGTTGCCTGGGAGGAAGGACAGGCCCTTGTATTAAAAAAAAATACTCGTTATTTTGAAAAAGATAAAAGCGGGTATGCGTTGCCGTATCTGGATGGAGTAAAAATTTCTTTCTTTGATAGCAAGGCAACAGAGTTCCTGGAGTTTCAACAAAACCGGCTTGATTTTATCAATGATATTGACGCTTCTTTTAAAGATGAAATTTTAACTAAAACCGGCAATTTAAAAAAAGAATGGGAAGGAAAATTAATATTACAAAAACATCCATACCTCAATATAGAATACCTGGGCATTTTGGTAGATGAAAAAAATAAATTGGTAATAAATTCGCCTTTGCGTTTACAAAAAATACGGCATGCTATCAACCTTGGTTTCAACAGGCAGAAGATGATGCTGTATTTAAGAAATTCTATTGGCACCGCGGCCGAGAGTGGTTTTGTACCTGAGGGACTTCCAAGTTACGATACTGTAAAGGTAAAAGGTTACCATTATGATATTGCTAAAGCAAAACAATTATTAACAGGGGCTGGCTTTGCTGATGGTAACGGCTTACCGGTGATAAAGCTATTAACCATCCCTATATATGCAGACCTTGCCGGATATATTGCCAATGAACTACAGCAAATAGGAATAAAGATCCAGGTAGAAGCCATCCAAAAAAGTTTACTGCTGGAGCAGACTTCAAAATCGCAGGCGCTTTTTTTTAGGGGAAGCTGGATAGCTGATTACCCTGATGCAGAAAATTATTTAAGTGTTTTTTACAGTAAAAACCCGGCTCCACCAAATTATACAAGATATAAAAATCCTTTGTTTGATGCTTTGTATGAGAAAGCTATTGCAGAAAAAAATGATTCTCTTCGATATACAATGTATCAGCAAATGGATCAACTGGTAATAAATGATGCGCCGGTTGTGCCGCTTTGGTATGATATGGTGATACATTTAGTGCATACGAATATCATCAATTTTACACCAACCAGCTTAAACTTACTGGAATTAAGATGGGCTGATATTAAAAAATAATAGGGACAAAATTCTTATTTTTATGGAAATATGTCTAAATTTGTGTAAACAATATTTATTATGGTCAATCCATCTACCAAAAATATAGCGGCAAAAAAAATCTATAAACAATATAACAGCTACTTACAAAGCGAAGAACAAAATATTTTGTCAGAGCCAGATACTATGTATGCAACTGCTTTTAATGATATGGTAACCGTTGCCAATTACGATAAAGATTATGCTGCCGGCTTGTTGGATGTTTCGTACAAAACAGTAACCCGTTATCAAAAGGAAGAAAAAAAATTCAGCGCCTTACAAAGTGAATATATTTTAAAAACCATTGTACTTTTTCACAAAGGAGAAAAGGTTTTTGGCAATACTGAAAGCTTTAACCGCTGGCTGGATAAACCTGCATATGGTTTGGGTAACCTTGTTCCAAGGGCCGTTATTATTACCGTTACAGGTATAAATTTTGTAATTGATGAATTAAACCGCATCGAACACGGCGATCTGGCATGATAGTTTACAGGATAACAACAGAGCAATGGAGCAAATCTTTACAGGCAAGTGGTAACCCTGCAAGATGGAATGCAAAGGGGCAATTTGTAATTTATACAGCGGGTAGCAGGTCGCTGGCCTGTCTTGAAAACCTTGTACACAGAAGCGGCGAATGGCAGGGTAAAATGTATAACGTAATGCTGATCGAATTTCCGGATAAAATAAAGATAGGTGCAATTGAAGAAACCAGCCTTAAGAATAACTGGCAACAGTTTAATAATTTTTCTTATTGTCAATCAATGGCCAATAAATGGCTTACAGAGGCAACAGCAGTAATTTTAAGGGTCCCATCTGTTATCATTAAAAAAGAATATAATTACTTAATAAATCCCCAACACCGCGATTTTAAATTGATAAAATTAATTGGTGTTGAGGATTTTAATTTTGATGAGCGGTTTTAATTTTTGTGCTTCAGCTTATCTTTAAACACTTTTTCAAATTTTTCTACTTTGGGCCTTACAACCATCTGGCAATAGGGGTTGCCGCCATTGTTATTAAAATAATCCTGGTGATAATCTTCAGCAGGATAAAACTTTACAAATGGTTCCAGCGTGGTAATAATAGGGCTGTTCCATGCGCCACTTTTATCCAATGCTGCTATTTGATTTTCTGTAATTGTCTTTTGTGCCTCATTATGATAAAACACCACGCTTCTGTATTGTGTACCAATATCATTGCCCTGCCTGTTTAATGTTGTTGGGTCATGTGTTTTCCAAAACACTTCCAGCAATTCTTCAAACGCAATTTTTGATGCATCATACTCAATATTCAGGCACTCTGCATGGCCGGTTGTTCCGTTACAAACTTCTTTATAAGTTGGCTTTTCAACATGGCCGCCGCTGTAACCACTTGTTACTTTTTCTACACCTTGTAACTGTTGAAAAACAGCTTCTGTACACCAAAAGCAACCAGTACCAAGTGTGGCTATTTCAAGATTTCCTTTTGTTTCATTCATATTATTATTTTACTGAATTGCTTTTTAATTTGTTGAGATACTAACGCAAAAGTAAACTGTTTAGAAAACAATTTTTATTAAATAAGGTTAAGCAAAATACCAATTTTTATTTGTTATAAAAGTTTATAGGTTAACAAAGATTAATCGCATAGATAAACCAGTTCTTTGAAATGTCTAAAATATTTAGTATATTTATAGCTAAAATAATTAGTTATGTTTTCTACTCTTAACGTATTCGAATTCAATGAACAGTTTCCAGATGCAACGGCTTGCCTGGCTTATTTGG
>JANYGZ010000048.1 GCA_025362235.1 Ferruginibacter sp.
AAATGGCTGCCGCAAGAACGAAGATTTAGTATACAAAGAAGTTCCCAAACTGAACACCGTTTCAGCAGATGTGGCTTTGCAATGGGCCGATATAAGCTTATATACCATTCGGTTTTCTTCTTATAATACACCTACATATGCATCCAGAAGCCTTGGGTACCTGGGATTGGCCATGTATGAATCAGTTGTGCAGGGCGACTCTGCACACAGATCGATGAATGGACAATTGAACGGGCTTACGCTTCCTTTACCTGAAGCGGGGAAGCCCTACCAATGGTTATTGTGTTTAAATGCCGCAGAATTAACCTTGCTAAAATTATTGTATCCTGTGCCTGCCAATTCTCATATGTATGTACATCACCTCATAGATTCAGTTGCAGATAAAATTTATGCAGAACAAAAAATAGGTATTACCCAGGAAACAATAAACAGATCTGTAGAATTTGGCAATGCTATTGCTTTGGCAATCTATCACTGGTCAGTTACGGATGGCGGTGATGCAGGTTATACTAGAAATTTTGATCCAAATTATGTGTTCCCAACAGGGTTATCACATTGGGTGCCACCTATAAATGGGCAAACAGTAAGTGATTATCCCTTACATCCCACGTGGGGCAGTAACAGAACTTTTGTTGTAAGCAATGGTATGATACCAGTTCCTGCAATTATGCCTTTTTCTTCAGACACAACATCTGGGTATTACAAAATGTACAAGGCTGTTTATGATAAGAACATTATGCTTACGCATGAAGAAAAAGAAATAGCAGCCTGGTGGGGCGATGACCCAACTGAGACATTTTCGCCACCAGGGCATTCTTATTATATTGCCACACTTGCTATAAAAAATAGTAAGGCAGGTATTGTAAAAGCAGCAGAAGCTTATGCAAGAACGGGTTTAGCAGTTGCAGATGCATTTGTCAATTGCTGGAAAGCCAAAACAACTTACTTTAATGAGCGGCCATCCAGTTATGTAAAAACCTTTATTAATAAAGATTGGATCCAGTACTGGCCCGAGCCTCCTTTCCCGGCCTTCCCTTCAGGTCATGCTACACAGGGTGCAGCAACTGCAACTGTACTCACAGATATGTTTGGGGGAGCGTTCCCGTTTAAGGATAATTGTCATGAGGGTCGTCGTGATAACCGTTTTTATGATTTGGGGTATCCGGCCAGGTCTTTTCAAAATTTCTGGGAAGCTGCAAGAGAGTCAGCATACAGTCGTTTTCTAGGTGGTATTCACACACAACAGGATAATGATGCAGGATTAAAAGAAGGCGAAATAGTAGGCCAAAATGTAAATGCACTTCACTGGTTAAAATAGCCTGTCAAATTGTTTTCAACTATTATCAATCCTTAATAAAAATAAACAAAAGGAGTTATCACTAATATCTACTATAGCTTCGTTAGTTTTTAAGGTGTTTTATACTTATCCCAAAAAATAATTATTCAGGAAATTGTTTGCTGTCAAGCCCGGGTATTATTTTCAATGCATTTTTATAATAGATTTTTTTAAGCATTGCATCAGACAGTCCCATACCATACATTCTCCAGAAAGCATGATATTTTTTGTGATAAGGAAAATATTCGTCTTCGGTTTCCAGCACCCTGAAATAAGTAGCATATTCGTCGGGCTTCCAGTTGTCTTTGCCAAATAAAATCCTGTCTTGGTATTTTTCAAAAAAAGCTTTTGCAGCTCTTGGCTGCCTTCCCAAATCTGAAATTATGGCGCCAAATTCTACGTACACATTTTTAGCAGAATCTAAAAATTTTCCAAGGCCCTCCAGGTTGTTGGCCATCCAGCCAAAATGTGCTGCAATAAATTTTGTATTGGGGTGTTTTAAAAATATCTTGTGTTGCTGCGCTATTAAATCATCCCAAGAAATATCTTTAGTAGTGCGCTTTCTGTCGGGATGTGTTGTAAGTTCCAGCCAGCGTTCATTGTATTTATCCAGGGGCAGCCAAAAACTTTTAGGGTCGGCAGTATGTATCAATACCGGTATGTTCAATTCGGCACATTTATCCCAGATGGCATCCAGTCTCGCATCGTCTATATGGATGATATTATTTTTCTCATCTTTAAATTCAAGCCCCAAATCTTTATAAATTTTTAATCCTTTTGCACCTGCTTTTACATCTGCTGCCAATTGTTGAACTGTATTGGTAACCCAATCTTTTTCGCCAAAACCAACAAAAGATATATTGGTAAACAGTACCAGCCGGTTGGGATTGGCGGTGTTAATATTGGCAATACTCGCTTTCAAATACTCAGGCCCCTGTATATCAAAAAAACCATTTCGCCCTGTTGATTCTTTATAACTACGACCACTTAAATTTACCATTACCTGTAAGTTGAGCGAATCCATTTGCTGCAGCAATTCAGTTAAATTTTGTTGCGGCATCTGCCATTGATGGTTGTGCACATCAATAAACGGAAATTTTGCTTTTACCAATTTATGCTCCTTCACCTTTAATGTAGATATGGGCTCGTACTCCTCAAAACCCATAGGTGTTTGCCCATAGCTATTATTAAAAAAGGTAAACAACAATACAGTGGTAATAAAAAATGGTTGGTAGTATTTTATATGCATCTTGTAAAGTTAGGGAAACAGGTAATCTGCCCATTACCGTTCTTCAAAAGATGAGAGATTAACAAGAATTTCAATGTACCCTCTCCGCATTGGCCGCAGGAACGAAGGCACTGGTGGCCTTGCTGGCATTGGGAAGAAAGGCTAAGGTGTTTTTCTCTTAGACCTTACGAGGTATAAGCATCAAAAATTCAAATGCTCATTGCTTCCCCCTCATTCCTACGCCAGACTGGTGTCTCTTGCAGTTGGTTGGTGTTCCACTCTTTGGTTCAATATAATTTAACTTTCAGGTTAGCCGTCGATTTCTATGACAACGACCGGAGCTTCATTAAATGAATTCTTTGTTCAATAAAATAATCCAAAGAATAGACTAAAGTGTTTTTTACAGTTCCAGCTTTTTAATGTTGGCTTCGGCTGTTGGTCACAATACAGAAGAGCCGAAACCAGAATAGCTTTACCCTTTTTTATTTATGATTTTAACACCAGGAACGGCAAAGCAGTAATTTTAAAAATTCGATTTTATCGCTAACCCGACTCCAATATATGCCATCTGATAACCAAGGTTTGGAGCAAAATGTATATCAGGTTCTAAAATAATTTTATCTGACAAGCTAATGCTCTTACTTAATTTTATTATAAATCCTGGACTGGCGGTAGTAGAGGGAGCAACTAAATTGATAAGATCTTTTGACGGCCCCTTGATCCTACTACCTACATAAAAGTCCATTGTACATCCGAGAGAAACATTGACAATATTGCTATAGAACTTATACATTAAAGGAATTGAAAGAAATGAATTTACTACAACATAATCTATATTCTGGCCATTTAAAAAACCAGAACCAGAAATGTTTATAGAACGATATAATAATCCAGTCTCAAATCCACTATGGTTTTTTCCTTTTAGTTCAAAAGTTAAACCCAGACCGGCAACCGGCTGGTCAAATCCGTCTTCTACGGCAGCCAATTCAGCAGTAACATAACCCCCAAAACTTTTGGTATTTTGCGAATACGATAAAAACGAATAGAGAAAGAAAATGGTTAAAAGAATTTTTTCATGTTACTTATGGTTTAAGGTTAAAACTGATAAAAATTATCCCGGCAAATTTCAATTTTTATTGAAAAAGTGTGGGCTCCAATTATCTCTGCATACGCTAATATAGCGAATGTTTTTTAATTGCTTCGCCAATACATCAAAAAGTAATTTAGTAGATGATTAATCAGTAAAATCATTTTTTCGAAACAGATATAACGAAATGCATGTTTTGTAAAGTAGCCATAGATGTATTTTGCCGTAAATCTTCATCTCTTGCAACTAATAATTACATTTGCAAAACAATTTGGTTTGCCTGCAAGCATCCAATCTTAAAAGGTTTTCCGTTTTAAGCGGAATCAAATTTATTTTATGGCAGTATTACACAACAGGGTTTCCCAGGTGGAGCTAAAAAAATTATTGTACCAGGAAACTACTCCCCGAACCACCATTTCTTTTTACCATTATTTCCAAATAGATAATTCAAAGCAATTCAGGGATGACCTTTATTCGGCGCTGAACCAGTTAAAAGTATTTGGCAGAATTTACGTTGCTCACGAAGGTATCAATGCGCAGGTAAGTGTACCCGAAAACAATGCAGGAGCTTTTAAAGATCACTTGTATTCAATCGGTCCACTAAATGGTATCCGTTTAAATATAGCGGTAGACGATGATGGTAAATCTTTTTGGGTATTAAAAATAAAAGTAAGAGAAAAGATTGTTGCGGATGGCATTACTGATAGCGCATTTAGTATGGCAAAAAAAGGCCGCTATGTAAATGCACAGCAAATGAATGAACTGATGAAGGATGAAGGCACAGTAGTGATTGACATGCGCAATCATTACGAATATGAAGTGGGGCATTTTGAAAAGGCCATTGAAATACCCAGTGATACTTTCAGGGAGCAGTTGCCTATGGCGGTGAATATGATGCAGGATAAAAAGGAAAAGAATATTATTATGTACTGCACGGGCGGTATCCGATGCGAAAAAGCAAGTGCTTACATGCTACACAATGGTTTTACCAATGTATTTCATTTGGAAGGCGGCATTATTAATTATGCAAAACAGGCAAAAGAAAATAATATTGACAGTAAATTTATCGGTAAAAATTTTGTGTTTGATGACAGGCTGGGGGAGCGGATAACTCCGGATATTATTGCGCAATGCCACCAGTGCGGCGAGCCTGCTGATACACATACCAATTGTAAAAATGAAGCCTGTCATTTATTGTTCATTCAATGTGAAGCATGTTCCGAAAAATATGATGGCTGTTGCAGCGATGAATGTAAAACAGTTTTTAACCTGCCAATAGAAGTACAAAAAGAATTGCGTAAGGGAATAGAAAAAGACGCTATGATTTTTAATAAAAGTAAACAAAGATTAAGGCCAAGGCTGGATGGGGCTGAAGGCTAAAGGGGGGAAAATTAGCAACGTATTTTACTATGCGTCGTCGCCTATTAAAAGTGGCAATGGGGCGAATAAATTTTATTAGTGTTTCTATTTATGAAAATAAGCGAAACTACGTTATGGTTGAAGCCGCTGGTCAGGAGACCGGGCGGCGGCACAAGACTTTTGTGAGTGACTGGCTTAATACTTTTCCTCATTAATTTGTTTTCCTTCAAAGTCGTAATGTCTCCATATTCCTTTTTTTTCAATGTCAGAATCTTTTATGAATATGTATTTATCGATTTCTCCCTTATTATTGTAATGCGCCATTTTTACTTTGCGAATATTTACCGGAATGATACTATCACCTTCAACTTTTATTTGACCATTCATATAGTAGTTTAAGTACTTTCCTGTTGGCAAGCCGTTTCTATAGAATTTTTTTTCAAGAAAAAACGAGTCATATATAGGAGAGAAATAATAATTTATTTCTACTCCGTCTTTCTCGCCGTTTTTTCTTTCCGTAAAATCAATTTCTCTGTTCATTCCTTCCATTGTGCTAAACTGGCTGAGAATAAATCCATCTTTTCGTGAATCAAAGTTTAAGGCAATTATACGCCCTTGCTAATAGAAGGATGCATCTTTTACTCTATTTGATTGTGAAAATTGAAAATGAACTTTAATTATCTCATTCTGTAGAATACTTCCAACACAACTATTAAAAGTTGCAACATTTTCCAGATGAAGCATTAAGTTTTTGTTAGTTTTGAAAATGCACTGACCTGAATCTTTTATCGGTTCAAATAATTTATTAAATAACGTCCAGTTAAAGATATCGCTGTCAAGTTCTTTTCTTGCTCGACTGCATTGTGAGTCTTGACCATATAAGCTGGTAAAAACAAAAAGTGAAAGTATAATAAATGTAATTTTCATTATGTTGATTGTGAAACGGAGATGTACCCAAAGCTTGCAACTAACAAATTGGATACTGCACGTTTCAAAATTGAATTATTAATTATCAATTATCGAATTATCAATTCAATCAATCCACTTAATACACACCGGGTTAGGCACCCAAATGCGTTTACCCGTGTCCGTTAACAAGCCTGTTTTTCTGTCGATTTTAAAAATAACAATATCGTCACTATTTTGATTGGCTGCCAGTAAATAATTGCCTGAAGGATCAAAATTAAAATTGCGGGGTGTTTTACCTAAGGTAGACTGGTAGCCTGCTACTGTTAGCTTTCCGTCTTTTTGACTGATGCTGAATATGGTAATAAGGTTAGCATCGCCACGGTTGCTGCAATACAAAAATTTTCCATCCTTCGATACATGGATATCTGCGCAACCAACCATACCTGTAAAATCTTTTTGTAAACTACTGATGCTTTGTATTTGTTTTAATTTGCCATTATTGTAACTGTATCCAATAACATTTCCTGAAAGTTCTTCCATCAGGTAGGCATATTTTTTATTGGGCGCAAAATCAAAATGCCTTGGCCCCGAGCCTGGCACTGCGGCTACAAATTTTTCAGGTGCAGGTGTAAGCTTGCCCGAGGTTTTATTGATCGCATAAATCATCACTTTATCATTACCTAAATTTGGCACAAACAAATAATTATTATCCGGCGATACAACAGTTGCATGTACATGCGGCCCTTCCTGTCTTTGCTTATTAGGGCCAGTTCCGCTTTGTGCAATTACCTGGCTGGCAGCAGCAATATTGCCATTGGTTGTTACAGGAAATACAGATAAAGTTCCGCTTGAATAATTGCCAGCAAATACCCATTTGCCTGTTTTATCAACCGAAACATAACAGGGGTTTGTACCACCAGATAGATGCGTATCCATTGGGGTAAGTTTACCATCAAGAGCATTAAAAGAAAAAGCAGTAACACTGCCACCTGCCACCGAGCCAATAGTATCGGCATTTTCATTTACAGCATACACTGTTTTTTTATTGGGCGAAATAGCGAGGTAAGACGGGTTGCTTGTTTTTGCTACGCTGATTAAATTATTTTCAGCAGTAATCGTATTAAAGTCATATACATAAATACCCTCGCTTTTGCCCGAAGTATAAGTTCCAATTATTAAGTAAGGTTTTTTTTGCGCAGAAGCAAAGTTAAAAGCAAGCAGGGCTGCCAATAATAATTTTAAATACATATTATTTTTATTAAGTTTTAAAATAAATTGAAATTTATATCCTCTAATTAAGGTTGTATTATTATCAGTTACAATGCTTTGCTGATGCGCTGAAAAGTTTCTTCGGTACTTAATTCTTGGGGTATAAATTTTTGCCCAATTACTTTTTCATATAACTCTATGTACCGTTTACTAATGGTGTTTATCCAATCCTCAGTCATTTCAGGAACCACCTGCCCTTCTTTACCCATAAAATTATTTTCAATCAGCCATTCCCGTACAAACTCTTTGCTTAATTGTTTCTGGCGTTCGCCTTTTGCCTGTCTTTCTTCATAGCCTTCTGCATAAAAATAACGGCTGCTGTCAGGCGTATGTATTTCATCCATTAAAAATATTTCATCACCAATTTTGCCAAATTCATATTTTGTATCAACCAGTATTAAACCTTGCTTTGCGGCCAGTTGTTTACCCCTTTCAAAAAGTTGTTGTGTATATTTTTCCAGTACGGCATATTCTGCTGCTGTAGCTATGCCGGTTTTAAGAATATCTTCTTTACTAATATCTTCATCGTGGCCAACAGATGCTTTTGTAGACGGAGTTATAATGGGTAAAGGAAAAAAATCATTTTCTTTCATTCCATCAGGCATGGTTACGCCGCATAATATTTTATTACCGCTTTGATAGGTTCGCCAGGCATGTCCTGTAAGATTACCTCGGATTACCATTTCAACTTTAAAAGGGATACATTTTTTGCCAATTGCGCTGTTGGGCGTAGGTGTAGTAAGCAGCCAGTTTGGGCAAATATCAGATGTTGCCTGTAGCATATAAGCAGCTATTTGATTTAAAACCTGTCCTTTATATGGGATTGGTTTTGGAAGTATTACATCAAATGCACTAATACGGTTGCTTGCAATCATTACCAGTTTATCATCGCCGATGGTGTAAACGTCCCTTACTTTTCCGCTATAAAAATTTGTTTGCCCGGGGAATTGAAATGCTGCCATAAAGCTAAATTACAGGCTACTGATTTAATCACCCAATTTACCGTACTATTTTATTTCAACATTTTTTGTAAAATAAAATTTTTAAACCAACATAACATTCCTTACTTTACTCGATATTTACTAACTAAACAATGCTATATGAAAAAAAGTGTAAGTTATTTATGCGCTTTAGTTTTCGCTAATTGTATAACTATTGCAGCTTTTGCACAAACCACCACCATTACTGGTACCATTTTTAACCAGTCAAACAAAGAAACTGTTTCTGCCGTATCAATTACTGTAAAGGGTGAGGATGCCGGTACCTTTACCAGTGATAAAGGAAACTTTAACCTGACGGTTAGTAAACTACCTGTTACCCTGATAATATCCTCTGTTGGGTATACATTACAGGAACTGACAGTTAACAGTACTGCGCCCCTAACTATTAACCTTGAGCCAAACAATGCATTGGGGCAGGAAGTAGTGGTTTCAGCTTCCCGTGTATCTCAAAAAATAATGGAGTCGCCGGTTTCTATTGAAAGAATTAGTTCGGTGGATATACGTACCGCACCGGCAGCTAATTTTTACGATATTGTTTCCACTTTAAAAGGGGTAGATGTCACTACCTCCTCTTTAACTTTTAGAACACCAACCACCCGTGGATTTGGCGGCAGCGGCAATGTGAGGTTTAACCAGTTGGTTGATGGAATGGATAACCAGGCCCCTGGGCTGAACTTTTCTGTTGGTGCCATTGTTGGTTTAAATGCATTGGATGTTGATAATATAGAATTATTGCCTGGTGCATCTTCTGCCTTATATGGTTCTGGCGGCATGAATGGCACCATGCTGATGACCAGTAAAAACCCTTTCAAATACCAGGGTTTATCTTTTGAAGTAAAAGAAGGGATGATGCATGCAGGAAGTACTGCGGAATATCCTACTTCATTATATACAAACTGGTCTTTACGATGGGCACAAAAAGTATCTGAAAAATTTGCTTATAAAATAACCACAGAATATATACAGGGTAAAGACTGGATAGGGATAGATAACAGGAATTACGACCTATTGAATACTACTGTTAAATCAGGTACCAGAATTACCGATCCGAACTATAATGGTATAAACGTTTATGGTGATGAAACATCAGCAGATATCCGGCAAGTATTAAACGGAATAGCAGCCCAGGCACCTTTTCTGGCTCCCTTTATCAGCACATTAACAACGCAACCAATTAATGTATCCCGTACTGGTTATACTGAAAAGGAAGTACTTGATCCCAATACAGTAAATTATAAAATAGGAGGATCTTTAAATTATAAAATTACACCGGGTACAGAAGCAACTTTAGCCGCTTATTGGGGTACGGGAAACACTGTTTATACTGCTGCTTCAAGGTACTCGATTAAAAATTTTAAAATGGGGCAGTACCTGTTTCAATTAACTAATAAAAACTGGATGTTCCGTGCTTATACAACACAGGAAAATGCCGGCGATACTTATAATCTTGGTGCTACCACACAGGTATTTAACGAGGTATGGAAACCCAGCGGAGGATCAACAGGATGGTATGCCCAATATGGCCAGGCGTATTTAAATGCCATGCTTGGCGGTTCATCTGCACAAAATGCCCATAACGCGGCAAGAGCCGTTGCAGATGTTGGAAGGCCTGTAGCAGGGTCAGACGAATTTAATACTATTTATAACAAGGTTCGCCAGGTACCTGTTCCAAACGGAGGGTTGTTATTAGACAGGTCAGATTTGTATGCTGCGGAAGCTAATTATAATTTAACACCCATCACCAAATCATTTGCGGATATTCTTATTGGGGCTAATTTTAAAGAGTATAGTTTGAATTCGCAGGGAACTTTGTTTGCAGATACAGCCGGCTCTATCGGCATAACTGAGGCCGGGGCTTTTATACAGGCATCAAGGGCAATTACAAACAAGCTTAATATATCGTTTTCCGGCAGGTACGATAAAAATCAAAACTTTAATGGCCGTTTTACTCCAAGGGTAACTGCTTTATATAAGGTTGCAGAAAATAATAATATCAGGTTTTCATATCAAACAGCGTATCGTTTTCCTTCTAATCAAATGCAATGGATAAACCTCGTTTTACCTTCGTATATACTGATTGGTGGCAACAAGGCATTTATTGATATATACAGTTTTGATACCAACCCTGCTTATTATGTTGATTCATTGGCAAATGGTAAACTGGTTAAATTTAATTTTACTGAATTAAAACCAGAATCGCTTAGTTCTTTTGAATTAGGGTATAAAGGTTTGGTAATGGATTCAAAATTGCTGATAGATGTATTTGGATATTATGGGCAGTACACAAATTTTCTGGCACGGACCAGGGTAATTCAGGCAAAAAATGGAGGAGCGCCTAAGGATGGTCAAGTTTATTCTGTGCCTGTTAACTCTCCATCAAAAGTACAGACTAATGGTTATGGTATAGGATTGAGTTATAGTTTACCGCGTAACTATTCTATAAACTTCAATTTTGCTTCAGATAATTTAACAAACGTTCCTGCAAATTTTATTGCTTCATTTAATTCACCAAAATATAAATTAAATGCAAGTGTTTCAAATTCCGGTTTTGGCAAAAACAAACTGATGGGATTTACTGTGGCATACAGGTGGCAGGATGCTTTTTATTTCCAGGGTGATTTGGCAACAGGTGATTTACCATCGGTACAAACGCTGGATGCACAATTCAGTTATAAAATTTCAAAAGCAAAATCTATTATTAAACTGGGGGCGACTAATTTGCTGAACCAATATTACTACAATGGAGTCGGTAACTCTTACGTAGGGGGCCTGTACTATATTAGTTTTGGGTATAATGTTTATTAATATAATTTAATCAAAACCTACCGCTCTATTTAAAATTAAAACTTTGTTTATGAAATATATAATTCAAAAAATTAAAATTCATTTGTTGTTGATTGGTTTTGTAATACTGGTTTTATCGTCTTGTAACAAACCACCAGCAGAGTTTCCAGAGGAAACAGTCCCACCCCCAACAGGGTTATCGTTAGGTGCTGCTATTGCCGCTACACCAACTGACAGCCTTTATAACAGGCTTATAATAAAAGCAGGCATGGTGGCGCTTATAAGTAATACGGATGCCACCTATACCATGTTTGTACCGGACAATAATGCTATGAAATTTTTTATTAACGCCATCTCAGGCGGTGCTGTACCATTAACTGCACCGGATGCTGTTTTCTCTGCATTTATAACTGCAAATATTCCAGCTTCAACGGCCGGTGCAATTGTTAGTTATAATACCTGTGGCCAGGCATTGGCATCAGCAAATATCCCGTCTACTTTTCCAAATTTTCAATACCCCAGTATCCTAAATCCTGCACCTACAGTAAGTGCCCTGTTAAGGTTAACAACTTTCCCCACTACACGTAACGGGGCATGGGTAAATAATATTCCCTTAATATCGCCCAATATTTTTGCGGCCAACGGGGTAATATATAACACTGCTTTTGTTCCTACACCTCCACAGCGTTATTTATGGGACAGGATAAGTACCGACCCCAAATTAACGTATTTAAAAGCGGCTATTAACCGTGCTGATAGCGGCACGGCTGCACCGGGTACATTGCAGGGGGCCCTATTAAACATCGGTGCAAACCTTACAGTATTTGCACCTACAGATGCAGCTTTTCAGGTAACACTTACTGGTGCTATTTACAAGGGATTATTAGCAATGGGTGTTCCACCTTCTATTGCGTTCCGCCAGGCTAAAATATTGGCTTCAACACCGGCAGTATTCAGCAATCCTGCATTATATGGAGTGTTAACTGCTCAAACCGTAAAAGGTATTATTGTGTATCATATTTTAGGCAGCAGGGCTTATACAAATAATTTTCCTACAACTACAACCTACTATCCTACACTTTTAAATGGAGGAGTGCCAACTCACCCGGGCGTAGGGTTAACGGCTGTTTTTGGTAGTCCATTTGTTACTGCTGCAACGGTAAAAGGGGTAGCCAACGCAACAGCATCAAATATTATTATCAACGCATCGCCGCTTATACCCGATCCTTCAGGTACAAGCGACCAGCAATATTTAAATGGTGTTTTGCAAAAAATAGACCAGGTACTTCTACCTCAATAAATGATTTGATACAAATAAAAAAGCCCCGAAATTTTCGGGACTTTTTTATTTTGAAAATTTTGATGCTATACTTACACATTAAACCTAAAGTGCATTACATCTCCATCATGAACAATGTATTCTTTTCCCTCAATTCTTAACCGGCCATTTTCCCTACAGGCAGCCTCTGATTTATAAGTAATGAAATCTTCATAAGCAATTACTTCTGCCTTTATAAAACCTTTCTCAAAATCAGTATGGATAACACTTGCAGCCTGAGGCGCTTTCCAGCCTTGGTGAATGGTCCATGCCCTTACTTCCTGCACGCCTGCAGTAAAGTAGGTAGATAAATTTAATAATTTATAAGTAGAATGTATTAATCTGTCCAATGCGGGTTCTGCCATTTTATATTCTTCCATAAACATGGCCTTGTCTTCAGGATTGTCCATTTCTGCAATTTGTGCTTCAATGGCATTGGTCATAATAATGGCTTCTGCATTTTCTTTTTTTACAGCCTCCATCAATGCATCAGAATATTTATTACCGGTATGCATACTTGCTTCATCAACATTGGCAACATATAAAACAGGTTTATCACTTAATAAAAAATTTTCAGCGATCGCCGCTTTTTCTTCTTTTGATAAACCCATCGACAAAATACTTTTGCCTTTATTCAAATGGTCTTTGCACCTGAGTAAAACATCATATTCCAGTTTCAATTTTGCATCGCCGGTTTTCAGCATTTTTTCGGTACGGGCAATTTTTCTTTCTACGCTGTCGAGGTCTTTTAACTGCAGTTCTGTTTCGATAATTTCTTTATCGCTGAGCGGATCAATAGCGCCCTCATCCCTTAAAATATTCTCATCTTCAAAACAACGTACCACATGAATGATGGCATCCACCTCACGTATATTCGCCAAAAATTTATTGCCTAATCCTTCCCCTTTGCTGGCGCCACGTACAAGGCCGGCAATATCCACTATTTCAATTTGCGTAGGTACGGTACGGTTAGGTTGTACCAGCTCAGCCAATTTATCTATTCTTGGGTCGGGTACATTTACCAAACCTGTATTGGGCTCAATAGTACAAAACCGGTAGTTGCTTGCCTGTGCCTTTGCACTATTGCTTACTGCATTAAATAAAGTTGATTTTCCTACATTGGGTAATCCCACGATACCTGCCTTTAAAGCCATTATATTGTAAATTTATTTTAATTGTTGTGTTTAAGCTTAAGCTTTACAACCACAGGCTAAAGCTTTTTTAGAGGTGCAAAGGTAAGGTTTGCTTTGAAATATCAGTTTTCAGTATAAAACACTAATTTGTGGGCACATGAGAATTATGGTGGTGAACATAAAAATTTGAGCAATAACTTTCAATAGTAAAGCAAATTATCAATTATTAATTATCCATTATTACTATGGCATTAAGTAGAATTTGGTCGGCTTTTATAATTATTGCCATAACTGTGGCAGGTATTAAATGTTTTTTCTTTGGCGACTCGCAGATTTTTGCCTGGATGGTAAGTGGTAAAGCAAGCGACCCTTCCAATCCGCTAAAATTGGATGGCATTATCGAAACCTGTTGGGTAGCTGTTGAAATTTGTTTAAAGCTGATAGGTATTTTAGCATTGTTCATTGGTTTTATGAATATTGCCGAAAAGGCTGGCGGGATAAGGCTTTTGTCACGCATTGTTGGCCCGTTTTTTTCAAAGCTTTTTCCTGAAATTCCAAAAGGGCATCCATCGATGGGGCATATGATCATGAATTTTTCTGCAAATCTTTTGGGGCTGGATAATGCGGCTACACCATTTGGATTAAAAGCAATGGAAAGTTTGCAGGAAATTAATGTGAATAAAGAAGTGGCTTCCAATTCGCAGATAATGTTTCTCTGTTTGCATGCAGCAGGTTTAAATTTAATACCGGTAAGTGTGATTGCTGTAAGGGCCGCACAACATGCTTCAGACCCTACAGATGTTTTTCTTCCCTGCATGATTGTAACTTTTGTGGGTACCATCACCGCCATGATGATTGTTTCTTTTAAGCAGAAGATCAATTTATTACAGCCAGTAATATTGGCCTGGATATTAGCCATTTCTGCTATCATTGTATTGTTGGTTTTTTATGTAACCAAGTTAGATGCTGCGGGTATACAACTATTTTCAGGTAAAGTAAGTAATGGATTGATTTTATTGGTTTTTCTGCTGATTGTTTTGGGAGGCCTTTATAAAAAGATAGACTTGTTTGCTGCTTTTGTGGATGGTGCTAAAAATGGTTTTGATACAGCGATCCGTATTATACCTTATATACTTGGAATATTGGTTGCAGTAAGCATGTTGCGTACAAGCGGCACATTTGATGCAGTGATTTCGGCAATGAAACATTTTTTCGTCATGCTTGGTGCAGATACACGTTTTGTTGACGGCTTACCAACTGCATTAATAAGGCCATTGAGCGGCGGTGCAGCAAGAGGTATGATGGTGAGTACCATGACTACTTTTGGCCCCGATTCTTTTGCCAGCAGGTTATCAGGAATTTTTCAGGGGGCATCGGATACAACATTTTATGTGGTGGCTGTATATTTTGGGGCGGTATCTATAAAGAATACACGTTATTCAGTGGGTGCTATGCTCCTTGCTGATTTAGTGGGTATTATTACTGCCATCATTTTATGTTATTTGTTTTTTGGAAACAGTATTTAATGAAAGCTTGTTTTATTTGAAGTATCATTACCACTATTACTGATGTTGGCTTTTCTTTTTCATTTCAGTTTTAATATACCTCCTTCTTTAAGAACTTTGTTGTATTCATCCCAATAGTCTGTTCTTAAAAATCTCAACATTGTGATGTCCATATTATCTGAAAGTGTTAAATCCTTTGCAGAACTTTTAAATAAATCATATTGCAAAGGTGGCTCTGCCCATTCCAAAGTATATTGGTAAGCGTCGAGAATTTTATTTTTATCGTCTGTCTTTATAATTAAGATGTCGTGAAAGACTTTAAATCTGTTTTCATCGCAACACCCTATTCCTTTAAAAGTTGAAAGAAATTGATAGTATTTATATTGTCCGCTAACGGGTGCAAAAATTGACATTAGATTCCTTAGGAGGGTATCTTTAATGTTGTCATCAATATTGTTAAGTTTTAAATAATCAAAGTCAGAATTTATTGTTTGTTCTTTAAGTCTGTAAATCTTCGCTTCTTTTAATCCTGTTGCCGAATCGTTTTGGGTGGAAACAAAAATTATTTTTACAGGCTTTGTCTGGCAAGAAGCAAGTCCTATTGATATTATCAATGTAAGGAATGTCAAAAATATTTTCACTTGTCTGTTATTTAAGTTTGTTCTCTAAGGTGATTGTCTGCATAGTCTTTAAAAATGCCAATCAACACTATTTTACCGATGCTTTTTATGCTTCTTACTAACTTGGAGTTTTTTTGTTTTTTTGGATGCACTCTTTGTATTTGTTGCATTACCATCAGCCTTTGCAGGCATCAGTATAGTATTTATTTTAGAATTTTCATTCTCATCTTCTTCAGATCCTATTCCATTATAATCGCCAAATAAATCGGCCAGTTCTTTTGCATGATAAATGTTACGGTTATATTTATTGCCCACCACAATGATAACAGCCGAGTCTGGTAACAGCCGAACAAAAGAAGCATTATTACCATGCCACCAGCCATTGTGATAAATTGTTTTTTTACCATTGGGATAAATATTCATTCTCCAGCCGAGACCATAATTTCTTATACCCGATTTTTCATTGCTGTAAGGAGCGTAAGCCTGTTCTAAAGTTTGTGGCGTAAATATCTTGCCGCAGCTTAAAGCCCTGTCCCATATTAACAAATCCCTTGGGGTGGTGTAAATATTTTTATCGCCATATACACCATCTAAAAAATTCAATGGTATTATCCTGCCACGCCAATCGTAGCTGGGGTTTACTTTTGATGTATCAAGACTGTTAAAAAGAAAGGTGTGTTTCATTTGCAGCGGTGTAAAAAAAGTTTGTTGTAAAAAATCCGGAAACTTTTTGCCGCTTTGTTTTTCTACAAGCAATGCAAGCAACGCATAATTGGTATTGCAATAGGTAAAGTGAGTATTGGGTGTAGCAATATTGGTAAGTTCTGCCTTTCGGGTAATTAAGTAATTTAATACATCTTCATTTTTTATCAGTGAATCTTTATTCCACCCAAGTGTTTCCATAAAATAAAGATAATTGGGCAATCCGCTTCTGTGGCTCAATAAACTTCTGATGGTTACACCCGGGTAATTAAACTGCGGAAAATATTTACTGTACTCATCATCAATATTTAATTTACCATCCTGCCACAATTTTAAAACTGCCATGGCAGTAAAAGTTTTTGAAACAGAAGCTATATGAAAAGGAGTGAGTGAATCAATAACATCATGATGGTTTAAGTGACCGTTACCATTGTACGCTTCAAAAACTATATTGCCGTTTTTTGCTACCAGTATCCCTCCATTAAATCCACTCGATCTTAAAGAAGTGTTATACCATGTTAAACAATCCAGGGATAATTGCTGTGATTCTTCTTTTGAAAGCGGTATAGGACTTGATAAAGCCATCGATTGCAAACTATCTTTTACGGTAAGTACTTTTTTATTGTCGGCAGAATTACATGATCCCATTAATAAGATTATTGGGATGATTCCATATAGGTATGTTATATGCATACCAGTAACAACAAGGTTAAAAACGGATCTTTTTGAAGGCATCATAAAATATTAAACGATAGAAAGAATATATTTGTGCAAAATAAGAAGTAATATTCATGGCAGACAAAAAATTAACAAGTTATCCCAAAGAGAAAATTAATATTCTTTTTTTAGAGAATATAAGCGATGTGGCTGTAAAGTATTTTAATAATAAGGGCTATGCCAATGTGCGCAAACTAAATGGGGCATTAAGCGAAGAGCAATTAATAAAAGAAATTAAAGGCGTACACATGGTGGGCATCCGCAGTAAAACACGGCTAACTGCAAAAGTAATTGCGGCTGCGGAAAAGTTGCAGGCCATTGGTTGCTTTTGTATAGGTGTAAACCAGGTTGACCTTAAAGCTGCCACCAAACAAGGCGTAGCGGTATTTAACGCACCTTACAGTAATACAAGAAGTGTAGCCGAATTGGTGATAGGCGCCTCTATTATATTAATAAGAAAAATAATAGATAAGAATAAAGCTGCCCATGAAGGCCTTTGGCTGAAAGAAGCAACAGGTAGTTATGAGTTACGTGGTAAAACACTGGGTATCATTGGCTATGGCAATATCGGCAGCCAGTTAAGTGTTTTGGCCGAGGGGCTGGGGATGAAAGTGATTTATTATGATACAGAAACAAAACTTCCATTGGGTAATGCAGTCGACAGCAAAAGCCTTAAAGATCTGGTAGGCAAATCAGATATCATTTCACTACATGTACCCGAATTACCCACTACCAAAAATTTGATTAATAAAAACCTGCTCAAAAATTTTAAACAAGGAAGCTTTTTAATAAACTATGCCCGAGGCGAAGTGGTGGATATAGATGCCCTTGCAAAATCTTTATCGGATGGACATTTAGGAGGTGCAGCAATTGATGTTTTTCCATGGGAACCGGAAAAAAATGGAGATAAATTTACCAGCCCATTACAGGGTTTGAAAAATGTGCTATTAACACCACATATTGGCGGAAGCACACAGGAGGCGCAGCAAAATATTGGAGATGATGTAAGCGGCAAATTATTTAACTACCTCGAAAAAGGCATCAGCTTTGGTTCGCATACAATACCTGCTTTGAGTCTTCCGCCACAGGAAGGTACCCACCGCATATTGCACATACACAGAAATGTGCCTGGGGTACTTTCAGAAATGAATACACAGCTGTCCAAACATAAAATAAATATACTGGGGCAATATTTAAAAACAAATGATGCTATTGGTTATGTTGTGTTGGATGTAGATAAAAGTTTAAGCAATAATGCACTGGCATTATTAAGAAATGTAAAGGAAACAATAAAAGTGAGGATGTTGTATTAATACCCGTGTATGACAAATGAAATTATTAAAAATTTACTGGAAGCCCTGGAAGTTTCACCGGAAAATGTGCCACTGCGTTTACAGGTAGCCGGTATGCTGATGGATGAAAAAAAGTATGAAGACGCCACAGTACAATACCAGGATGTACTGCAAAGAAGTTATGGCAATAGCAGGGCCCAGTCTGGCCTTGCGGCTGGTTATTATTACCAGCAAAAATATTCTGCTGCTATTGTGGTGTACGAGCAAATGCAAAATAATATTACTGTAGCCGATCAGGTTTTGTTTATCAAGTGCCTTATAAAGGAACAGTCGATGGAGCAGGCGCTTTCCAATTATCAGCAGGTGCTGGCATTAAACCCCGGTTTTACAGACGAAGAAATTGATGCACATTTAAGGATGCCTTCTGCTACAGATACAGCAATGGATGATTTTGATTTTGGCGATGATGATGAAGCTTATTTGATGGAAAAACCTTCGCTGCGTTTTAGTGATGTGGGTGGGATGGAAAAAGTAAAAGAAGAAATTTCCATCAAAATAATCCAGCCGCTTAAAAACCCTGATTTGTTTAAAGCATTTGGGAAAAAAAGTGGCGGAGGTATTTTATTATATGGTCCTCCTGGTTGCGGCAAAACTTTTATTGCCAAAGCTACTGCCGGCGAAATTGATGCAAAGTTTATCAATATTGGCTTGCATGATATTTTAGATATGTGGATCGGCAACAGCGAAAAAAATCTGCATGAAATTTTTGAACTGGCCCGCCGCAATAAACCCTGCGTGTTATTTTTTGATGAAGTAGATGCGATGGGTGCAAGCCGCAGCGATTTAAAACAATCGGCTATGCGCCATGTTATCAACCAGTTTTTAGCAGAGCTGGATGGTGTGGAATCTGATAATGAAGGCGTATTAATTTTGGCAGCTACCAATGCCCCGTGGAGCGTAGATGCGGCTTTCAGGAGACCGGGAAGATTTGACAGGATAATATTTGTTGCACCGCCCGATGAAGCTGCAAGGGTAAATATGCTACAAGCATTGTTGCAAACAAAACCTGTTGGTGAAGTAGATGTTAAAAAAATTGCAGCCGCAACAGCAGATTATTCTGGAGCGGATTTAAACGCCATTATTGATATTGCAGTAGAAGAAAAGTTAAGGGAATCTATGCGCAAGGGAAGTATACAGGTGTTAACTACCAAAGATTTATTAGCCGCGGTAAAACAACATAAACCTACTACAACGGAATGGTTTTCATCTGCCCGTAACTATGCATTATATTCCAACGAATCGGGTTTGTATGATGATATACTAAAGTATTTAAAGATAAAAAAATAAGCGGAATCTAGTTATAAGTTATGAGTGATAAGTTATGCAACACACTTATAACTCATATCTTATAACTCATAACTTCTCTGAATGAATCCATATATTGAAAGAGCCAATTTACTTTTACGGCAAGGGCGTATAAATGATGCCATCACACAGGTTAAAAATGCGCTCGAACAAAATCCTGATGACCATGAAGCGTTGGCGATGTATGCCCGTTGTTTTTTTGATAAAAAACAATTTGACGGGGGCATAAAAATTTTGATGAATGCTATTGCAATCGACCCGGATAACCACTATTATTTTTACTTATTGGCTTTTGCATATTACAGAAAACATGATAATACCAAAGCCATTGATCAACTGCAAAAATCTATACAGTTAAATCCATTTTTTTCTGAAGCCTACGGCTTGTTTTCTCTTACACTTTGTGAAGAAAAAGAATTTGAAAAAGCCCTGCAAAAAGCAAATGAAGGATTGGCCTTTGACCCTGAAAATATTACCTGTTTAAATGCAAGGTCTGTTGCACTTAATAAACTAAAACGTACTGATGACGCCATTGAAACAATGCAGTTTGCGTTGGCCCAGGACCCGGACAATGAATTTACACACGCTACTGCCGGATGGAATTACCTGGAAAAAGGAAAGAATAAAATAGCAGCCACACATTTTAAAGAATCCCTCAGGATCAATCCCAATAATAATAATGCCCGGCAGGGATTAAAAGAATCCCTCAAATCTGCTATACCGCCATACCGCTGGTTATTGCAATATAATTTCTGGATAAATAATAAAGGTAAAAAAGCAAGATGGGCAATTCCGTTAGCTGTCTATTTTGGGATACGTATTTTTTCTGCTGTTTTACAATCCAATACTGCCACACAGTCAATTGGGGCAATACTTATAGGGCTTTATTTATTATTTGTTTTAACTACCTGGTTAATATACCCGCTGGCCAATTTTTTTCTTTTATTTCATAAAGATGGAAAGTATGCAGTAGATACTACCGAAAGATGGACAGCAATAACAGTTGTAAGCAGCCTTGCTGCGGGCTGCCTGCTATTTGGCATCGGCTTATTAAATAAATCAGGTAAATTTTTCGATAATTTTTTGGTAGCCACAATTGCTTTTTGGGCAATGGCCTTACCGCTTGGAAGTATTCAATACCCGCTTTCTTTTAAGGGATCAACCGGCAGAAATAAAGTCGCCATAATATTGGTTTCTTTGGGATTGCTGACAGCTTTTTTCGCCTTCATTAATGTAGATGTTGCCACTGCTATCGGTCTTGTATTTGTTGTATTATTGGTTATCAATAGCTGGGTGGGTATTTTCAGGTAAGGTTAAAATATTAAGATTCGGGAACGGTAAAAAAAATACAGGTACCTTTTCCATGCATGCTTTCAACACGAAGGGTTCCGCCATTTTGCGTAACAAAATCTTTTACAAGTATTAAACCAAGTCCCGAGCCTTTTTCATTATCTGTGCCAGCTATAGAAGTTGTATTATTTTTCACGAAGATATTTTCTTTGATAGCTCCCTCCATCCCTATACCCGAATCAACTATACAAACCTCTATCAGCTTATCTATTCGCTGGGCAACTACCGTTACCAATCCTCCATGGAAACTAAATTTAATTGCATTTGTTAATAAGTTTTGAAGAATAGAACGTAACATTAATGTATCGGCCTTTACATAAATATCATAGGTAACTTTATTTTCAAGAATAATATTTTTTTGTGAAGCATTGGCTTCCAACAATTCAAAACTCTGGCTTACTGCGTCAATCAGGTGAATTCGTTCAGAATTTAACGATGTTTTCTCCTGTTGCTTTTTTGCCCAGTCTACCAGCTCATTCAGTTGTTGCAGAATATTTAGAGAACTACGGTGAATTATTTTTGCAAAAGGCTGAATCTCGTCAAAAATATGATTTTCTACATTGCCGCTTAATTCATCTGATGCCAATAGCAAAGCCGTTAGGGGGTTGCGCAGATCATGAGAAATAACGGATAGAAATTTATCTTTTGATAAATTAAGATCATTCAATTCATGATTCAGTTTTTCCAGTTCGAAGGTTCTATCCAAAACCCGTTTTTCAAGATGTTGATTTAAGCGCAGCAGATCATCATTTATCCTGATTAGTTTTTCTTCCTGGCCTTGTAAAAGCTGAGCTTTTTCATAAAGCTCCTTATTTGCTATCCTTAATTCCTTTTTCTGATTTTTTAAAGTTTCAGATAAAATAATTAAATCTGATGCCCGTTTTTCTTTCTCTTCGTTTTGAAAAAGCAATTCTTTATTGGCAATGATAAGCGCTGCTGCTTGTAGCTTTAATTTTTCTGATGTTATTTCTTTTTCTTTCCTTTCTTGGGTATCCTTTAGTGCCCGGTTAATTTTTGGAGATAATGTAAATAATTTATCCTTGGGAGTATAATCGGTAACGCCATTCTTAATAAGCTCAACAGCTTTTTCTTCGCCAATTATACCCGAAACAATAATAAAAGGAATGTGTGGAAATTTGTCTTGCTTAATACTGAATGCGGTAACTGCATCAAAGGAAGGAAGTGAATAATCAGATAATATTAAATCGGGGTTAAAATTTTGTAGTGCATGCTCAAATGCTTCACGGGTTTGAACAAGTTCAGCGGTAAAACTCAACCCGGATTTTTTCAATTCACGATTAAGTAAATCAGCATCCTCCTGATTGTCTTCAAGAATTAGTATTTTAAGATTGGATGTCATTATTTTAAACTATTTGAATGCTTTTACTTGTTACTTTTAATCATTTTTCATTACTGTTGTGGTTCACTTAATATCATCCAATACAATCCGATTTCTTTAATGGTAAGAAAAAAATTATCACTGTCTACCGGTTTTACTATATAGCTATTGGCACCCAGGGCATAACATTTTTTTATGTCAGGGTCTTCTTTAGAAGAAGTAAGTATTACCACGGGGATGGATTTAAGGTCAGGATCAGATTTTATTTTTTCAAGTACCTGAATTCCTGATACTTTTGGCATCTTTAGGTCAAGTAATATTAGTTTAGGATATTCCTTGCTATTCCGCGAAGCATAATGTCCTTTACAATAAATAAAATCCAACGCTTCTGCTCCATCTTTAGCATGATGAAGCCTATTTGTAAAACCGCTTTTTGTAAGTGCACGAATGGTGAGCGTAGCATCGTCAATGCTATCCTCAACAAATAAAATTTCAACGCCCTCGTAATTCATTTTTTTTATTTAAGAGTTAATAGTTGGTAAGCTAAAATAAAAGCATGTCCCTTCATTTAGTTTTGATTCTGCCCAAACTGTTCCATTGTGCCGGTGCACTATTTTTTGTATAATTGCCAGGCCAATGCCTGTTCCCTCAAATTCTTCCTGCGAGTGTAAACGCTGAAAAACCCCAAAAAGCTTATCATAGTATTGCATATCAAATCCAGCCCCTTTATCCTTTATATAATAAACCACCAGGTTGTCTTTTTGATAAGCGCCGATTTCTATATTGGTTTTTGGTTTATACTTCGAATATTTAATAGCATTGGAAATCAGGTTAATCCATACTTGTTTAATGAGCGACTGATCTCCTTTGGCAGGCGGAAGTGCAGTCACATTAAATTCGGGAATGTTTTCGCCCTCTTCAAATAATAATTCTTCTCTTACCAAATTTACAAGCGCAGTCATATTAATTTCCGAAACCGTAACCTGCTTCCTTCCCAATTTAGAAAATGCCAGCAAATCATCAATTAGATCACCCATTTTCTTTGAGTTATGCATGATGGAATTCAGCACTTTTGTTCCATCCGCATCAAATTTTTCTCCATAATCTTCCACAAGGATTCTTGAATACCCATTAATGGCTCTGATTGGAGCCCGTAAATCGTGTGATACAGAATAGGAAAATGACCCCAATTCTTTGTTAACAGATTCCAATTGTGCAGTACGTTCTATTACTTTTTGCTCTAATTCATCATTGAGTTTACGGATATCATCTTCCGCATGTTTAAGTTCCCTGTTAGCAATGATTAACTCTTCAGCCCTTTTTTCTTTCTCTTCATTTTGAAAGGCAAGTTCTTTATTGGCAATAATTAATTCAGCAGCCCTTTTTTCTTTCTCTTCATTTTGAAATACAAGTTCTTTATTGGCAATAATTAATTCAGCAGCCCTTTTTTCTTTCTCTTCATTTTGAAATACAAGTTCTTTATTAGCAATAAATAATTCAGCGGCCCGTTTTTCCTTCTCTTCATTTTGAAAGGCGAGTTCTTTATTAGCAATAATTAATTCAGCAGATCTTTTTTCTTTCTCGTTATTTTGAAATACAAGTTCTTTGTTTGCGATGCTTAATTCTTCTGCTTTTTGCGCTGTAACATCTCTTGCAGCAGCAAATACTCCCAGCACATTACCTGTATCATCTTTATACACAGATGCATTGTATAATACCTCAGTTAATTTCCCATTTTTATGATGTATCGTAAGCGGGTAATCTGACACAAATCCATTTTCGAAAACTTTTTTGTATCCTTCACGGGCCTTTTCAGGTTCAGTAAAATAATCAGAAAAATCAGTTCCAATTAGCTTCTCCCTGGAAATGCCGGTTACTTTAACTGATGCCTCATTTACATCAGTTATTTTTCCTTCAGGAGAAATAGTTACAAGTGGGTCAAGTGATGCTTCAATTAAACTTCGGGCATACTGTGAAGCTTGTTTTAAGGAATTACTAAATGCTTCAAGCTCTTTATTCTCAATTTCCCTTTTTTCTTTTTCTTCATTTTGGAAAGCAAGTTCTTTGTTAGCAACAACTAACTCTGCAGCCCTATTTTCTTTCTCCTCGTTTTGAAATACAAGTTCTTTGTTGGCAATAACTAATTCAGCTGCCCGTTTTTTTTTCTCTTCATCCTGAAAAGCAAGCTCCTTATTAGCAATGATTAACTCTGCTGCCAATTTTTCTTTCTCTTCGTACTGAAAAGAAAGTTCTTTGGAATCAATAATTAACTCATCAGATTTTTTACTTCTAGCCATATTATGTTCTTGCAAAGAGGGTGTTGAAAAATGCGGTAAAACGGTATTGGCCAAATAACCATGCTGATTGAAAAGTATTTATTATCCACTTAGATTAAAGGTAGTGCAATGAAGCGAGCTTTCAATAAAGCATTTCGAGCCTAAACAACTTAATTATGAAACAGCCTTTAAAAAAAGTGTTGTTATTATTTAAAAATGCAAAGCCAGTTTTAAAACGAAAGTGTGCATATTCATGCTAACTGCTTTGCCCTGCTTTTAAAGGCAGCTGTCTGGGTCGGTAACTGCTCTTCAATCAGTAATTTTATTTCAGGTAAAATCTCGGGATATAGTTTGCCTAAGTTGCCCAACACGGTTAATGAAAAAGCCTTACAGTATTGCGTTTGATAGAATCGTGCAGATTGGGTTGTTGCAAATTGCTGATGAGCTTTGTAAAATTCTTTTTAATAAATGCAGGATGTGCTTCTACACAATAACTCAACGGCCACGCTGCCCTTTGAGTACCCGGTATTCGCCTGTTAAAAAAAGCTGGAACAATTCCTCAAATCTTTCCTATGAAGGGCCAACCCATAGTACAATTTTTTGGCATTGTTCTTTGGAATGTTCTTTAAGTATTTCTTCCCGTAAATTCATTTTTTCTCAATCCCATTCTTGTAAAAATCATCTGTGTATGTCCAGTTTTTTTATCATGTCTGTACTAAGGCTGTCAGCATACATGCCGTAAGCACTGGTGAGTACACCCTTCATTGTACCATCCTTAGATTCTACAGCATATACAACATCTTCATCACTAGGGTTGGTATCGCCTTCAAAACGATACACTTCTGTTATTTCAAACTCGTGAGGGTTTAAACAATAATTATTTTCATGACAAATAATCTTGTCAAAAGCAATATTAAAATCCATCGTGTAACCTTTAGCCTTTAATGCCGCTAAAGCCCCGGTTACAGTGTCGTAATTATCCATAATTGTTAAGTTTAAATAAAGTTACAGAAATATTGGTGGTATACATTTCAACATTTCACTAACACAATGCCAATGCTGTTTAGCCATAGCAATAGTTTGCCTACCTTTACGCTGTTTTTAGTAGTTTGCCAATAATCGGCCGTAACGTATCGTTTGCTAAAATAATCAATCAAATAAAACAGGATACCAATAAAAAATATCTTTTCCTTACGCTTGCAGGTTTAAGGAAATAGCAAAATAAATATGAGTAAAGAAAAATCAGCAACAAAAAAATCTTCACAAACACAAATAGTTAAGGGAAGGTTGGATATTTCCAGGAGTGGAATGGGCTATGTAATTGTAGAAGGAATGGAAAAAGACATCGTGGTAAGACCAAATGATTTTGGCAGGGCATTTCATGGCGATACTGTTAGGGTTCAAATAAATAACGACAGTGGCCGTGGCAGGCGTACAGAAGGTAAAATAACAGATGTGGCAGTACGCAATCAAGCTACTTATATTGGTAATATTTCGCTTAATAAAAATATAGCTTTTTTTAAAGCTGCTACTGAAAAGCCCATGCCCGATTTTTATATTCCGGTTGAAAAATTAAATGGAGCCACAGATGGCGAAAGGGTAGTGGCTAAGCTGGTTAAATGGGATAAGGCCGATAAAAAACCAGAGGGTGAAGTAGTGACCATATTAAAAGCCGAAGATGTGAATGATATGGCGATGAAAGAAATTTTAATTGAAGCCGGCTTTCCATTAACATTTGAAAAACAAGTGCTGGAGGAGGCCATGAAATTATCGGAAACCATTACCCGGGAAGAATTAAAAAAACGGAAAGACTACCGGGATATTTTAACTTTTACCATTGACCCTGCAGATGCCAAAGATTTTGATGATGCTATTTCTATCAGGAATTTAGACAATGGTAATTATGAAATTGGGGTACACATTGCAGATGTTAGCCATTTTGTAAAGCAGGATAGCATTTTGGATAAAAGTGCTTATGAAAGAGCCACCAGCGTGTATTTGCCGGATAGGGTAAACCCGATGCTGCCAGAAAAAATAAGCAATGAATTGTGTTCGCTGCGCCCTAATGAAGACAAATACACTTTCTCCGTAATTTTTCAGATAACCAACCGCGGTGAAATAAAACACAAATGGATTGGCAGAACCATCATACACAGCGACCATAGGTTTACCTATGAAGACGTACAGACAATTATTGAAACAAAAGAAGGCACACATTATAAAGCTGTTTTGCTGCTCAACAACCTGGCGCAGATTTTTCGTAAAGAAAGATTTGACCAGGGCGCCATTAATTTTTCTTCGCAGGAAGTACGTTTTCAACTGGATGAAAAAGGCAAGCCCATTGGTATTGTCATCAAGGAAAGCAAAGATTCGCACAAACTTGTAGAAGAGTTTATGTTATTGGCCAACAGGACTATTGCCGAATATGTATCCAGAATAAAAATCAACCAGGAGCCGGTGCCTTTTCCGTACCGTATACATGATACTCCGGATGATGAAAAATTAAAACCATTTGCCGCATTTGCAAAAAAATTCGGCTATACATTCGATATACATGATGACGCTGCGGTGGCAAAATCTTTTAATAATTTATTAAAAGATGTAAATGGCAAACCCGAACAGCATGTGTTGGAACAATTGGGTATACGCACCATGGCTAAAGCAGTATATACATCAAAAAATGTGGGTCATTACGGTTTGGGGTTTGAGCATTATTGTCATTTTACTTCACCCATACGCCGTTACCCCGATGTGATGGTTCACCGTATTTTGCAGGAATGCCTGGATAAAAATGTAAAGCCCGATAAAAAGATGGATGAAAAATGCAAACATTGCAGCGATAAAGAACGCAAGGCAATGGAAGCAGAAAGGGCCAGCAATAAATACAAACAGGTAGAGTTTATGCAGGATTACCTGGGAGAAGAATTTGACGGCATTATTAGTGGTGTAGCAAGTTTTGGTTTTTTTGTTGAAACCGTTTTACATAAATGCGAAGGGATGGTTACTGTAAGGGACCTGTGTGAATTTGATGAATTTAAACTGGATGAAGCAGATTATGCATTGGTAGGTTTGCATACCGGTAAAAAATTCAGGATGGGCGATGCGGTAAAAATAAAAGTGGTAGCGGCCAATTTAGAAAAACGCCAGTTGGATTATCATTGGGTGCAGGAGGATGGCAAAACAGTATTAAATATTGGCAAAGCAAAACAGGCTACCAAAAAGAAAAAATAATTTATAAACGTCAAATGGCTGGTGTAGTTTTTACGCAAAGCAATTTTGTATTTTAGCAGTTTCCTTTATGCATTCTTTTATAGAATTTTCTACGATGTTTCAGCAAAAATTTGACAAACGTCATTTCCCTTTGCATACTCAAACCTTATATGATCCTGCACAATACATTTTACAATTAGGTGGTAAAAGAGTAAGGCCTGTTTGTGTATTGATGGGTAACGAATTGTTTGGCGACGTTATTGAAGATGCATATCATGCCGCTACTGCCATTGAATTGTTTCATAATTTTAGTTTGATACATGATGACATAATGGATAAAGCGCCTATGCGCAGGGGTATGGAAACCGTACATCAAAAGTATGGTGAATCAACTGCCCTGCTTGCCGGTGATGTAATGTTTGTACGGGCTTACGAGTACCTGAATAAAATACATATAAATAACCTGCAAAAAGTATTGCACCTGTTTAATGAAACAGCCAATGCCGTATGCGAAGGGCAGCAACTGGATATGGATTTTGAAAACCGAGACAACGTCGGCTTTGATGAATATGTAAATATGATTACGCTTAAAACTTCAGTGTTATTAGCTGCCAGCCTGCAATTGGGCGCCATATTGGGGGGAGCCAGCGAAGGGAACCAGCGTCATTTATACGGGTTTGGAAAAAACCTCGGTATTGCTTTCCAGGTGCAGGATGATTATCTGGATGTTTTTGGTGACCCGGAAAAATTTGGCAAACAGGTAGGTGGTGATATCCTTTCCAATAAAAAAACATTTTTACTGATACACGCTATGGAGACGGCTTCTGCCGAAGACCAACTGGCATTGAAACAATTGCTGCAAGGGAACCCCACAGATAAGGTACAAAAAGTAACGGCAATATTTAAAAATTGCAAAGCGGATAACTGGGCACAGGAACTTAAAAATAAATACCTTCAAACTGCCTTACAACATTTGGAAGACACTGCTGTAACCTCGGCCCGCAAACAGCCGTTAATTGAATTGGCGGCTTATTTAATACAGCGGGAATATTGATAAAAGCCTTTAAGCGGTTAATTATTATTGCCGTTTAGTTGTTAAGGCGTTTTTATCTATTTTTCAGTTAAACGTCTTAACAACTCAACGGCCATTTACTGATTTTGTTCTTTCGAAACAAAGAGCGGCAATTTGAAATGCACATCTTCCATACTGCCACCCTAAATATTTATCCGCAAATCAATTTTATTAATTATTTTGGAGATTAATACGGTTAATCTAAAAAATAAGCATGTCTACATCTTTATTCAGAACAAAAAAGATTGAAAATATTTTAGCCGAAGGCAGTGATGATAGTCATGGTGGTGGCGGATTAAGGCGGGTGCTTTCTATGAAGGATCTTACTTTTTTTGGTATAGCGGCCATTTTAGGTGCAGGTAGTTTTAGCAGCCTGGGTGGTGCGGTTTTTCATGGTGGGCCTGGGGTGGTTATTTTATTTGTTATTACAGCTATTGCCTGTGCTTTTACTGCTTTTTGTTATTCGGAGTTTGCAAGTCGGATACCCGTAGCCGGTAGTGCGTATACTTATGCGTATGCGTCCTTTGGCGAATTGTTTGCATGGATAATTGGCTGGGCATTGATAATGGAATATTCAATCGGCAACATTTATGTGGCCTATAGCTGGAGCGATTATTTTACTTCTTTTTTGGATAAAATTGGTGTACATATCCCCCAGTATTTATGCACCAGTTATATGGAAGTAAAAAATGAGATGGCCAATGGTAGTACCAACCCTAATGTACTGGCTGCATTTACTACAGCACCCATGATCGGCAGCTTAAAAATTATTTTTGATTTGCCTGCTTTCATCATCAATATTTTAATAACCATGCTGGTATTCCGCGGTATAAAAGAAAGCCGCAATTTCAGCAATTTAATGGTGATGCTTAAAATGATTGTAGTAGCCCTGGTAATTATTGTGGGAGGTTACCTGGTATTCTCCAATGGCCTTACATTTAACTGGACGCCGCCCAACGACGAAGGCGTAAAAGCGTTTATGCCCAATGGTTTTAGCGGGGTAATGGCTGCGGTAAGCGGCGTTTTTTTTGCCTATATTGGTTTTGATGCGGTAAGTGTTTTGGCTGAGGAAAGTAAAAATCCGCAACGGGATTTGCCGAGGGGAATGATTCTTTCACTGGTGATATGTACCATCGTTTATATTTTATTGACACTGGTTTTAACAGGTGCCGTTAATTACAGAAATTTTCAGGGTGTTGGCGACCCGCTGGCTTTTATTTTTGAAAAGCAAAACCTTAATGTTGGCTGGATGCAGTTTTTTGTAGCCATCGCAGCAGTTATTGCCATGACGAGTGTGTTGCTGGTTTTTCAAATGGGACAGCCGCGTATATGGATGAGTATGAGCCGGGATGGTTTGATGCCACCTGTATTTCAAAAGATACATCCAAAATATAAAACACCTTCTTTTGCTACTATTGTAACCGGTTTTGTTGTTGGCGTGCCAATTTTATTTACTGATAAAACTTTTGTATTAGACTTTACAAGTATCGCTACTTTATTTGCATTTGTGTTGGTTTGCGGCGGTGTGCTGTTGATACCAAGAAAAGAAAAACAAGCGGGTAAATTTCATATTCCTTTCATAAACGGGCAATACATTTTTCCGCTGATAGTAATAGGGGCTTTACTACTTGCACATAATTTATCTGCCAGTTATTTTAAGGATATGTTCAACTTTAATTTTAGCAGCAATGCAGATTATACCAGTGGTAAACTTAGTTTTATGGATGTGGCTACACCCAATATCACCCTCATCATTTTTTGGTGCAGCGCTTTATTACTGGCAGCTATTACTTTTGTAAAAAAATATTCTTTGATACCCCTGATGGGCCTTATAACCTGTATGTACCTGCTAACCGGCATGACAAAAAATAACTGGGCATGGTTTCTCGGCTGGTTATTAATAGGGCTGGTAATTTATTTTTTATATGGGTACAAAAAAAGTAAGCTGGCTTCTTAAAAAAATGCGATTTATTTAGGGAATTGCCGTCACAGCAGCGAAGGCCTAAACGGCGACTTCTCAATACTATAAAGCAATCATCAATACAGCTTCTTCTTGCACCTCAAACTATACTAACTTTGTAACAGAATTATGATAAAATTAGAATGTTTTATCAATTCGTGTAATTAGCAACAATTCGTGTAATAAATTTTCAACAAACTATTATGAAATATGAACCAGGGGACAATATCATAGTTTTGCTTACCAATGAAGAAGGAAAAGTAGTAGAAATTATGAATGAAAAAATGGTGATGATAGAAGTGAAAGGTGTACGTTTTCCTGCTTATATGGACCAGATTGATTTTCCTTACTTCAATATGTTTTCGCAAAAAAAACCGGTTGAAAAAAAGAAGGTGTATATAGATAACCTGCCAAAAGAAAAAGGAGGTATGCAACCCAAAAAAGATAATGGGATGTTTATTTGTTTTGTACCGGTTTTTGATAAAGATATTTTTGATGATGATGTGGTAGAAAAATTAAAAATATACCTCATCAACCAAACCCTGACAGCATTTACTTTTAACTACAATTTAGTTTTTAATGGCAGCAGTAGTTTTCAATTGACAAATACTGTTGAACCCGGACACGACTTTTATGTGCATGATGTAAATTTTGAGAACCTGAGCGACAATCCACGTTTTGATGTGGAATTTTCTTTGGTTAATCCTGATAAAAAGAAAGCAACTTATTACGAAACTTCTTTAAAATTGAAAGCAAAACAATTATTTAAAAAAATAGAGGAGCTGCAGTTAAAAAATGAAGCCAGTTTTATGTATCCGCTTTTTGATGTTTACCCCGATAAGGTGGATGAAGAAAAAGTTGGCTTGAGTAAATTAGGCAACGCAGGGTTCAGGCTATATGATGCATCCCTTGTAAAAGAAAACCTGGCGCCGGCCCGTACAGTAGTTGACCTGCATATAGAAAAACTGACCGATAACTGGAAGCATCTCAGCAATTTTGAAATACTGACAATCCAATTAAAAGCGTTCGAAAAATTTTACGATCTGTCGGTAGCGCATCACCAGGCATCCTTAACCATTATTCATGGAGTAGGTACCGGAAAACTGCGGGATGAAATACATGATATCTTAAAATTAAAGAAGGAAGTGAAATCTTTTGTAAACCAATATCACCCATCTTATGGTTATGGTGCAACAGAAATTTATTTTGCTTATTGAAGCCTTTATTAATTTTTTTATGTTGCAAAAAAAAGATTAGATTGGGCTATAATTGTGAGCATGAAAAAACACACCCGTTTAATTTTCGGGTTTTGTTTACTGGCAATAACAACCCTGGCACAGCAAACTAAAAAATCTCTACTGTATGATTTGGTAACTCAAAAATACCAGGCAGTAAAAACATTTCCCACAACCCCTCTGTTTAAAGAAATATCATCAACTCCATCATCCAGGTTGAGAGGCTTGCTTTCAAATAAAATAGTATTGTCATTGAACAGGCAGGCAGCCTTGCAAACCTTTACAGACAGACCCTCAGCAATTTCTCTTTCTGTACCTGCAGGCAAAGGGGTAAACCGGATATTGGAACTGGTGCAACAGGATATTAATACCAGCGACAACTTTTCTTTCGGCACCATTGATGCCAGCGGTATGCAGCATAAAATCTCCGGCAACCAGGGCGTTCATTACAGAGGCTATATTAAAGGTGATTCTTCTTCCTTTGCATCTTTCAGCCTTTTTGCCAATGGCGAGGTGATGGGTATTTTTTGCAATAAAAAAGGCAACTTTACTATAGGCAAATTAAATGGTGACGGAGCAGATTATGTAGTATACAATAACAAAGATTTAAATGCACCCATTTATTTTAACTGCAGTACTGCTGAAACTTCGCCGGTATCATTTAAGCAAAATAGAGAGTCAACAATCTTAACTACAACTGATATTCTTGCGCCCATTTCCTGTAAAAAAATCAGCATGTATTGGGAAGCAGATTATAAATTATACCATAATAATTTTAGTGGTAATATGGCTGCTACGCAAAACTATATTACGGGTATTTTTAACCAGGTAGCTACCATGTATCAAAATGAAGGTATATTAATTGAATTGAGGAATTGCAATATATGGACAGGTGCTGATCCATACAATACCATCACGGCCAACTCTGCATTGGATGCATTTAGAACACGCTGGAATAGACTTAATAATACATTTAAAGGAGACTTGGCGATGCTTATTGACGGAGCTCCTACAAATAATGGTGGCGTGGCTTACCTGCAGCAAAATAGCCTTTGTGACAGAAATTTTGCTTTTGGATATAGCGATGTATTTGGTGCTTATAGTACAGTGCCTGTTTACAGTTGGGATGTGCATGTAATAACACACGAAATAGGTCATTTGCTCGGCGCCCACCATACACACTGGTGCGGATGGAACACAGGCCCTAATGGGGTTTGCGGCGCAATAGATAATTGCTATACCTTGGAACCGGGCGACACCTGTTCCACTTGTGCAGTGAAGAATGATATCAATAATATTTTAACTCCCTTTACAGGTACGGTAATGAGTTATTGTCATTTGGTAAGTGCAGTAGGTATTAATCTTGCCAATGGATTTGGGCCGTTGCCCGGTGCGGCTATCCGCAAAAGTGTAAAACAGTCGGGCTGTTCAGTTACAGTTAATAAATGGATAGGGGCAATTAATACTGCCTGGGAAAATACGGGTAACTGGAGCTGTGGCACCATACCCGATGCCAATACAGAAGTAATTATAACAGGTGGGTTAAAAAATTACCCTGTTGTAAAAAGTATGGCAATATGTAAAAGCATACAACAATTACCCAAAACCTCATTAAGGGTTAATACCGGGTTTATATTGACCATTGCCGGGGCGCAATGAAATTAAATGAACATAGCCAATTCAGATTTTACACCATAGCTGGCATATTTTAGTCAATCAAAACTTATGTTTATTTATTAAAGGTGCTTCGCATGGCTTTTAGCATTCCATTACTGCTCCATGTGCCTGGTACCAGCATCCGCCTGATGGTATACAGAGGTTCAACAGTATCTCTTTTGGTAGATAAGGCAAATGCAAGTTGATAACCATGGCTTTTTATTTCGGGTATTGCAGCCTGGTTCCATAAACCAAATGGGTAAGCAAAGTATTTAATGGGTTTGCCCGTAATGGCCTCTAATTGTTTTTGCGGTTTTACAATTTGTATATTCCAGTCATCGCCTGAGTATTTGGTAACCATGTGATGATCCCAGGTATGTGCTGCAATGATATGCCCGCTGTCTGATAAATTTTTAATGCCAACCTTACTCATATAACGGGGGCGGTTAATCGCAACCGTCATAATAAAAAATACCCCCTTAAATCCATATTTATTCATTTCTGCAGCGCCTACACTATACTGTTCTTCATCAGTATCATCAAAGGTGAGCATTACAGGTTTTGCAGGCAGGGAACCGTTATTCAATAAGTACTCATATAACTGATCTGGCGTAATAGTTTGAAAACCACTGTCGGCCAATGTTTTCATCTGGTCTGCAAAAGCAGCAGGTGTTACTGTATACGCTTTAATGTATTCACTTTCGCCGCCGGTAAAACTTTTAATGTGGTGATAACATAAAATGGGTACTTCCTTTTTTGACAAAATGGTTGCAGCATCATTTATCAATTTTGCCACAACAGGTTTTTCAACCACTGTTTTTTGTGTATCAGCTGCAGGGGTTGCTACTTTTATTGGTTGAGACGAACAGCCTGCTAAAATAAGCAAGCTGAAAATAAATCGGCGTGAACTATTTTTCATAAATTAAAAAACGAACCGGTATTACTGATATTGAATATAAATAGGCTTTGGGGTAAATTTCATTAGCTCTTGCGGTGTATACATACCACTCGTATTTGGCTTGTTATCGTTTTTATAAAATAATTTAAAACCTGTAAATTCAACCGGCTCTCTATAAATATATCTGAGGTAAGAAGATTTTTTTAAAATTTTATCACCAAATCCATCCATGGCCATTACCACTTGTACTTCCGGAACCGTTTTTATTTTATTATAGCCTGTTACCATGCCTTGTGTAAAACGGTGTACTACCAATATTTTAGGAGGGAGGTTGTTTTTACGCACAAGGTCTGCTAAAAAATCAATCGCATTATTAATATCATCGGAGTTAAATGTACCAATTTTTGACCCAGGCACTTCACCATTTTTCATTGAAAATTCAGGATCAATCCCTAAATGCACATTGGGTAATTTAAGGTATTGTTCCAACGGAGGCACTTCTTCTTTTATTGAACTGTGCCCTACCTGGATGTCTAAAAATACCAATGCCTCAATTGGCTTGGCCCATGCAAGGATAGTGTCAATCTGTTTAAAAGGCATGCGCAGCCTATGTTTGTTATCTTTGCCAGGTGCGCCTTGCGCAGTAACAGCTATATAATGTAGAGCAGGTATTGCTTTAACCGTTGGATCAACTTCCTGCCATTTGGTTACTTCATCCTGTAATTTTTTTATCATTTCCTCTCTTGGTAGTTCGCCTAAAATCCCCATTCGTTTTGAATATAAATTTCCATAATAGGCAATAATCCTGTTATAAGGCAGCAGGGCTCCGGCTAATGGATAAGCAGTTTTAACGGGCCATTTGCCCGTGGTATCATGATTACATAATGCCAGCATTTTTTTATTGTAATCGGCTGTATCAAATAAGTTGGTAGTTGCTGTTGGTAAGGATGCAGTAGGAGGGGTTGCAGCAACGGCTGTTTTTTTTTCGTTTGATACTACAGGTTTGGTAACTTCTTTAAAGGCAGTAGCATATACTAAAAATGCTATTGGGATAATAAGGATGCCCAGGACACCGATTGGCTTTTTCATAATTTATAATATTGGGATAATGAAAATCAATAAATATACCAATAACTCAAGTTCAGCTTTGTAACCGGTTAAAAAGTTTATTGTTTCATCTTAACGAGCAATATAAACGGATATTGTATATTGTATTTAATATTTATCCACTATAAACTTACACATCATTTTATAGAGGCTTGTGCTTATTTTCTCAAAATATTTTGAGTATTTATGGGGTCTAATTTCCCCTTTTTTAATAAATATCATTTTGATAAATCTTATTTAAATTACCAAATAGTTTGATGATATTAATATTTTTTTACCCTTTTTATGAAATATTTATTTCTTTTACAATCGGATTGATTATGATGCAAACCGCATTTGGCCAGCAGTCAATTTACCAATGCGCTGCAATTTTATTTTCAAAAAGGGTCATATAATAGTGTACTATCGATGGAAGATTACAATGATAATATGAGCAGTATTATAAACCCGGCAATGATTGATTACATAAAAATTGTAGTTGGTGGTAAGGTGGAGGCTATAACGACTAAGGAGTAAAGAGAGATAAATTTGTAAAAACTGTATTTCAATATCAACAATAGAAATTGATAATACTAAAAAAGTAAAAATCAGAACTCTAAATTTTCGGTGTATAGTATCTTATAACATATATTTACAGTGTTGACTGCTATTTCAGACTTCTTATGCAAAATCATTAGACATAGCATCTTGTTGACAAACTTTATGAAACTTATTTTAATCTTCATATTATTTTGTGTTTCAAATTTTACATTTGGACAGACCAATTGGCGTGACACAACCAATGGAATACCATTAAATTTTAGTGACACCTGTAATAAAATTGACAAAGGGGCTTACTTAAATTTGGTTACAAAATCAAGACATCCTCAACCTCTATACGTTGCAAATGGAATTGTAATTCGTGGGGATATTTTAAACATAGACACAAGTTTAATAAAAAGTATTTCAGTTTTAAAATGCCCTGATTCTTTTAATGAATTTGGTTACATAGGCTATAATGGAACTATCTTAATCACGACAAAACAAGAGATTGATACTGTTACGCCAAATTCAATTAAAGAAAGTAAATTTAAGAAAATCACTGGCGACATAATATACGCATTGAATGGAGATTTTATAACTGACAGTAATTTAAAAATATCGACAACATCAATAAAGGAAATTGAATTATTAAAAGCAGGGACTGAAAAAGGAAACAATATAAATTTCAGAAAGTTTACTTGCATAAACATTTGGACACTTACAAAAGATGAGCGAAAACCAACGTCGGTATTATGCAGAGGACTTAGAATTACTCAACAGTAAGATGACCCATATTGGGCGCAGGTCTCCAGACCTGTAGCCCAACGTTACTCTTCGCATCAGTATACTATTCCAAAAGAATTAAATGCAACAGCCCTTTTGTACTCATTTTTTGCACCACCGGTCTGATATAATTTTAATTTATTTATAAATTTTAATTATCCCATCTTTCAATATCTGCTACCTTTTACTGTAAAAATATGGTACTATGTTTTTAGTAATTTTTCTAAATCGATAAAGAATTCTCAAAATCGGCAATACAAAAATTTACTCAAACTGCTTCAATTAGAGGCTAATAACAACCATTGCGATCGAATGATAAATTTCATTAATCTTATTTCAACTGGAGATAATTATTTTTCAAACAAAATGTTAAAATGTTTGAAAATTAAATAAAGTGACTATATTTGTCGCCATTCTAAGAAGTTTTACATGAACAAGAAACATCAGGTAAAAGAAAAAATTGGCAGAGGGGCAATGCAATGTTTTGGCAAGTACGGACTTGATAAAACAACATTGGACGACATAGCCCATACTGTAGGCCTTAATAAGGCATCACTTTATTATTATTATAAAAGCAAGGAAGATATTTTTATAGAAGTGGCTCTAAAAGAAGGCCATGATTTTATTGCTGCTCTTCAGGAAAAAGTGGTTCAGAAAAAAGGAGTTGAAAACCAGGTAGCATTTTATATGACTACAAGGTTTAATTATTATAAGAATGTTCTGAATATGAACAGGGTATCCCTGGATACATTGAATAAAATACTGCCTAGATTTTTTGAACTGTATGATGAAATGATGAAGCAGGAAAAAAAGTTCTTATCGCAGCTTTTAAAAAAGGCAGTCACCAATGGGGAGATCATCAAAATAAATGCGGAAAAAACAGCGTCGGTATTGATCAATATCAGTGATGCGCTTAAGCATAGTGTAGAGCAACAGGCAATGTTGAGAATGGAAAGCAGGATCGATTATACAAATAGCCTGGATGATATGAAGTTTTTGATGAAACTTTTTTTTAACGGCCTTAAGAAATAGTATAACTAGTAATTGGTTTGGCCAATTTTATTAATGTACAGTATTAAGTGTAAAAATTTTTTTTTAGTTCCAATAATTCTTTTAAAAACCCAAAGCGATTGAATATGAAAAAAAACATGTTGTTTTTAATACCGTTTATCTTTTTTAGCATCAGCATAGTAAATGCTCAGAATGTAATAAAAGGAACAATAATAAACAGTGATACCCAAACAGCTGCATCTGCCGCATCTATTAAGATTAAAAATTCTTCTGACGGAACCTACTCAGATGATAAAGGAAGGTTTAAGCTTACTACAAAAATGAGTCTTCCTGTAACATTATTAATTTCTTCCATCGGTTTTGAAACAAAAGAAATAGAAGTGCAGGATCTCTCAAAACCCGTTGTTGCTGTTCTTACTCCAACATCGTCTTTGGGTACTGAAGTAGTGGTTTCTGCCAGTCGTACGGTGCAACGTAAACTTACTTCACCGGTTACTATTGAGCAGGTAAGCCTTAAAGATGTTCACAACTCTGCCCAGTTAAATTACATGGATATGATGCAGGGATTAAAAGGTGTGGATGTTACTGTTTCCAGTATTGGCTTAACAAGTATTACTACAAGGGGCTTTAATACCAGTGGCAATACCAATTTTACACAAATTGTAGATGGGATGGATAACCAGGCTCCGGGTTTAAATTTTCCATTAGGTTCAGCCATTAGTTTAACTCAGCTGGATGTGGAAAATATTGAAGTACTGTCAGGTGCATCTTCTGCTTTGTATGGGTCAAGAGGATTAAATGGAACGATGGTATTGACAGGAAAAGATCCTTTTAAATACCAGGGTTTTAGCGCTTTGATAACACAGGGTATGAACCATGTAAAAAGCAAAGGCAATAATGACCCGGCAAGTGTGACACCTTATTACGATTGGACACTTAGATATGCTAAAAACATAAATGATAAAGTAGCTTTTAAAATAAATGTACAATACACAAAAGCACAGGATTGGGTAGCAACTGATACGGCAAATAAGAATGGTTCTGGTACCCAGCATACAGATCCTAATTATAATGGTGTTAATCTTTATGGTGGCGCCACTTCGGTAGATATTAACCCTTTTTTACAAGGGGCATTAGCCAACGATCCATCATTGGCACCCATCATTGAGCCTTTGCTCGGGAAACCGAATTATGTAGCACGTACAGGTTACAAAGAATACAACTACCTCGATAATAATGCACAGCTATTTAAAGCAAATGCAGAAATAAGGTACAAGATAAATCCCAATACAGAACTAATTGGGTCAGGCACATTCGGAGCAGGCAATGCTGTATATACCAATGATACAAGGTACAATCTTAAAAATTTTAAGGTGGGGCAATACCGTTTAGGGGTATTTAGTGATAAATGGTTTGTAAGGAGCTATCTTACTACAGAAAACTCTGGCAACACCATTGTTGCAGGGCCTACAGCTCAATATATTAACGAAGCCTGGAAACCAAGCTACTACCCCAACACTGGTGATGGCTGGTATCCGCAATATACAGGGGGGCTTATAACAGCACTTGCAGGTGGACAAAGCTTAACCGATGCATATAACACAGCCCGTGGTTTTGCAGACCAGGGACGCCCGGAAATTGGAAGTGCACAGTTTACTCATTTGCAGGACAGCATTAGTTCAACACCTATTCCGCAAGGAGGTACTTTGTTTTTAGACAGAAGTAAATTAGTTAATACCCAAGCACAATATGACTTTACAGGTATCATTCCCTGGGTAGATGTAATTGCAGGTTTAAACTGGAGGTTGTACAGTTTAAATAGTAAGAACACACTTTTTCCAGACGAAGGCAAACCTATTAATGTTAACGAGTATAGTGCTTATGTTCAGTTATCGAAAAAGCTGATCGATAACAAACTAAATGTGTCTGCTTCATTCAGGTACGACAAAAATAGTTTATTCAGTTCACCTAAAGTTACTTCAAGAGCATCATTGGTATACCAATTAACCAATGAAGGCTTTCTAAGGTTTTCTTACCAGAACGCTTATAGTTTCCCAACAAATATTCAATCTTTACAAAGTACACTAAACGGTTATAACAGTTATGCTTCCGGTGGTTCTTTACAGTTGTTAAATGATCATTATCACTTTAATCAATATGTTCCATATTCCTTACAGAGCGTAAAGGATTACCAGCAAACACACGACTCTTCAATGTTGCAGAAATTTCTTTACAACGATATTAAACCACAATCGGTAAATGCATTTGAACTGGGCTATTCAACATTGATAACAAAAAAGCTGTTGATTGATGTGTTGGGATATTTTTCTACATGGCAAAATTTTATTGGGTACGGCGATGTAGCCAATACACCCGGCACGCAGGATCCCAAAGCATTTTTAGATCACAGCACTTATATACAATATAATATTGCTTTTAATGGCGCTCAAACAGTTAACACCTATGGTTTTGCGGCCAGCGCAAGTATCGACCTGTCGCATAATTTTTTAGGAAAAATTAATTATTATTCTGATTATTTAAAGAATACCAACAACAGCCAGGTTAATAATTTTAACACACCCAGTTATCATATCAACCTCGAATTTGGTAATAGTGGTTTTGGTAAAAAACAGGTATGGTCTTTCAATACCGCTTTCCGGTATAAGCCCGGTTATTATTATGTGGTTTCGGGTGGTTTAGGTGCCGGTAATGTACCTGCTTCTGCTGTAATAGATGCGCAGGTAAGTTATAAATTTATAAAAGCTAATTCGGGTTTAAGATTAGGTGCAACAAACCTTACCAATACATATTATTCTACCGGTACTGCCAATCCTAAAATCGGTGCTGTGTATTATGTAACGTATGCGTATAACATTTTTTAATAAATTTTTTAATATTTATCTTAGTATAAAATCAATTTAAATGAAACACATATTATCCCTTGTAGTTTTTTGTATAATGGGCAGCTCCATTTTATTTTTCTCCTGCAATCCCAAAACAGAGACTAAAGATGACTATACCAGTTCCATCACCTTTAACCCGGGTGATGAAAGTAAAATTGTTGAAGCTTTATTATCGTTAAAAGACAGTAGCAGCATTTTGTTAAAAGCAGGTATTTATAAATTTGATAACCTTAGCATTGTACAGTTAAAACATATTTTATTAAAAGGCGAAGGTTATGATAAAACCATACTTGATTTTTCTTCACAATCGCAGGGAGGCGAGGGTATAAGGGTAACAGATTTAAAAGGATTTACCATTGCAGACATGACCATTCGTGATTCGAAAGGTGATTTGATAAAAATAAGCAAGAGCCGTGATGTGGTAATCACTAACCTGCATGCCACCTGGAAAACAGCGGACTCTACCAGTGGCGGATATGCTATTTACCCGGTGATGTGTAAAAATGTTTTGGTTGAAGGCTGTTATGCAGAAGGCTCTTCAGACGCAGGGATATATGTTGGCCAGTCGGACAGTGTGGTAGTAAAAAATTGTAAGGCAGCAAAAAATGTTGCAGGTTGCGAAATTGAAAATACTACTAACGCTCAGGTATACGATAACGAATTTTATAACAACACCGCCGGGTTTTTAATTTTTGACCTTGCGGGTCTTTCAAAACGCGGCGGCCATGTTAAGGCCTTTAATAATTTTATACACGACAATAATAACCGCAACTTTGCTAAGGCAGGCAGCTTTGGTACTGTGTGGGGTGTAGGCAATGCAGCACCCGGAAGCGGCGTAATTATTTTAGCCGCCTCCAATATTGAAATTTACAATAACCGTATCATTAATAATAATTCATCCTCAATTGCCCTTGCTTCTGGTTTTTCGGTGGATGATAGTGCAGCGTCAAAAATAAATGAT
>JANYGZ010000067.1 GCA_025362235.1 Ferruginibacter sp.
TGGTATGCTGATTATAAAAGGCTAAGAGTAATTGCTATAAAATAAATTATTCATCATTTGGGTAACACCGAAACAGGATAAACACATGAAACAGGAATTTACAATAACCGTTTACACAGAAAACCAGATTGGTTTATTAAACCGTATTGCTATTATTTTTTCGAGAAGAAAAATAAACATTGATAGCATGAATACTTCACCATCAGAAATAGAAGGTATCCACCGCTTTACTATTTTAATTGACGAAACAGAAGAAGTTGTTAGAAAAGTTTGCAGGCAAATTGAAAAGCAGGTAGAAGTGTTAAAAGCTTATTACAATACCAATGAGGAAGTGGTATGGCAGGAAATGGCATTGTACAAAGTGCCAACAGATGAAGTTACTGAAAAGGTAAAAGTAGAAAGATTATTAAGAGAATGTGGCGCCAGGGTAGTTGCTATCACTAAAGACTTTACAGTTTTTGAAACAACAGGGCATCGGGAAGAAACTGACAAACTAGTCAAAACATTGGAGCCATTCGGATTGATAGAATTTGTTCGGAGTGCAAGAATAGCCATCATAAAAAAAAGTCTTGGCTTTCATGAAAAGCTAAAAGAATTTGAGAAAAAGGAACCGGGAGAAGAAGTAGTTGAAAATGAATTTTTAAATCAACAGGAAGGAGTATTCAGTATGTAGCCTCCCTGCCCTCCCGAGGAGGATTCCTAAAACACTTAATTTGAAGTTTTTTAGTAACAGGATAGCATTTAATAAAGTAAAAAAAAAACATCAATTCATAACAAACCCCATTGCTTACTGGCAATGAGAAAAAACAAAATTATCAATGGCTAATTATTTTAACACATTATCGCTAAGAGAAAAACTAAATCAATTAGGGGTATGTGAGTTTATGGACAAAAGTGAATTCGCAGACGGAGTGAATGAACTGAAAGGTAAAAAAATAGTGATAGTAGGCTGTGGCGCCCAAGGTTTAAACCAGGGGTTGAATATGAGAGACAGCGGTCTTGATATTACATACACTTTAAGACAGGAAGCGATTGACGCTAAAAGGCAATCCTGGAAAAGTGCTACTGAAAATGGTTTTAAAGTGGGTAATTACGAAGCGTTGATTCCAACTGCAGATTTGGTAATTAATCTTACACCGGATAAACAACATACTGCTGTTGTAGGTGCTATAATGCCTTTGATGAAGGAAGGTGCTACTTTATCTTATTCTCATGGATTTAATATTGTTGAAGAAGGGATGCAGATACGCAAGGATATTACTGTAATAATGGTAGCTCCAAAATGCCCCGGAACAGAAGTGAGGGAAGAATATAAAAGAGGTTTTGGTGTACCCACGCTGATTGCGGTACATCCCGAAAATGACCCGGAAGGAAAAGGATGGGATTATGCAAAAGCATATACGGTTGCTACAGGTGGCCACAAAGCAGGCGTTTTAAAATCTTCTTTTGTAGCAGAAGTAAAGTCGGATTTAATGGGCGAACAAACTATTTTATGCGGGCTTCTGCAAACTGGTTCTATTCTTTGTTTTGATAAAATGGTAGAAAAAGACATTGATAAAGCCTATGCTTCAAAATTGATTCAATATGGTTGGGAAGTAGTTACCGAGGCGTTAAAACAGGGGGGCATAACTGCCATGATGGACAGGTTATCTAACCCTGCAAAAATTAAAGCATTTGAAATTTCTGAACAGTTGAAAGACATCATGCGTCCTTTGTTTCAAAAACACCAGGATGATATAATGAGTGGCGAATTTTCAAAAACAATGATGGAAGACTGGGCCAATAACGATAAAAATTTATTGACCTGGAGAGCAGCGACAGGCGAAACCGCTTTTGAAAAAACAGCACCGTCTGTTTATAAAATTGCAGAACAGGAATATTTTGATAATGGATTATTAATGGTAGCATTTGTAAGGGCAGGCGTAGAATTGGCTTTTGAAACAATGGTAGAATCTGGCATTAAAGAAGAGTCTGCTTACTACGAATCTTTACACGAAACACCGTTAATTGCCAATACAATTGCCCGCAAAAAACTGTTTGAAATGAACAGGGTAATTTCTGATACGGCAGAATACGGTTGTTATTTATTTGACCATGCATGTAAACCATTGCTTGCCGATTTTATGAAAACAGTTGATACAAATCTTATCGGTAAAAATTTTAATGAAGGCATTGATGCAGGAGTTGATAACAAAGTGATCATTGCAGTAAATGAAATTATCCGTTATCACCAGGTAGAAGTAATTGGTGCAGAATTGCGGCAGGCAATGACTGAGATGAAAACAATCAATACGGTAGCGTAGCTTTCATTTGCAGTATGGATTACTTGATGAAATAGAAGCTTTACAGCGTTAAAAAAGATGATAATTTATATAGTTGCCTGGTGTAATAACCGGTACGATTGTTTTTGCCAAAACGAAATACAGAACAAGGATTGTTATTTTTTTAAAAATAAATTTCGATAGATGAATACAACTGCAAATAATACAAAGCTGAATGAAAAACTGTGCCCGTCTGATAACTCCGCAGAACAAGGTCCTGATTTTATATCGGGAGAAAAAGGGTGCGGTTTATACGATCCTCAATTTGAACATGATTCATGTGGTATTGGCTTTGTCGCCAATATCAAAGGCAACAAAAATCACCAGCATATTTCTGATGCACTGACCATTTTAGAAAATATGGAGCATCGGGGGGCCTGTGGCTGCGAAACAAATACAGGCGACGGTGCAGGTATACTCATCCAGATACCGCATGAATTTTTCTTTGATGAATGTGTAAAACTGGGTGTGCATTTACCGGCTTTTGGCAAGTATGGTGTGGGCGTAATATTTTTTCCTAAAGAAATAAAATTAAGGGAAGAGTGCAGGGATATCTTTAACCGTGCCGCAGAAAAAATAGGGCTTGAAATACTTACGTATAGAAGTGTTCCTGTAAATACAACCGATATTGGCCCGACAGCATTATCTGTTGAACCGGTAATGGAACAGGTATTCATCGCATGCCCCGATCATATAACCAATCCATTGGATTTTGAGAGAAAGTTATTTGTATTGCGCAATTATACCATCCATACAATAAAAAATACAGTAAGGCAGGATGCCATTGGTTTTTATATTGCTTCGCTTTCTTACAAAACAATTGTTTATAAAGGGCAGCTAACCAGCACGCAGGTACGCAATTATTTCCCCGACCTTGGTAATAAAAGGGTAGTATCTGCTTTTGGCCTCGTCCATTCACGTTTTGCAACCAATACTTTTCCTTCATGGAAACTGGCGCAGCCGTTTAGGTACATGGCACATAATGGAGAAATAAATACTTTACAGGGAAACCTAAACTGGTTAAAAGCCAGTGAAACAGGTTTTGTATCTCCTTATTTCAGTAAAGAAGAAATGGAAATGTTGTTGCCGGTTGTTACCAGCATGCAATCAGATTCTGCCTGTCTTGATAATATGATTGAATTACTGACCTTAACAGGCAGGTCGCTTCCACAGGTGATGATGATGTTGATTCCTGAAGCATGGGATGGTGATGATAGGATGGATCCGGTGCGGAAAGCCTTTTATGAATATCATGCATCTATGATGGAACCATGGGATGGCCCGGCTTCTATTTCTTTTACTGATGGAAAAATTATTGGTGCTACCCTTGATAGAAACGGGTTACGCCCTTCCCGCTACTGTGTTACTACAGATGACAGGGTAATAATGGCATCAGAATCAGGTGCATTACCTATTGACCCTGCATTGATAAAAGAGAACGGCAGGTTACAGCCTGGCAAAATGTTTGTGGTGGATATGGAGCAAGGCAGGATTATAAGTGATGAAGAATTAAAGAGAGGTATATGCGCTCAAAAACCTTACGCTGACTGGTTAAATAAATACAAGATCCGTTTAGAAGAATTACCAGAGCCAAGGGTAATGTTTACCCATTTGGAAAGTGATCAGGTATTTAAATATCAAAAAGTATTTGGTTATACTATCGAAGACCTTGATACCATTATTGCACCAATGGCTTTGGATGGAAAAGAGCCAATTGGTTCCATGGGAACAGATGTGCCATTGGCAGTGTTGAGTGATCAGCCACAACATTTAAGTTCTTATTTTAAACAACTATTTGCACAGGTAACCAATCCTCCTATTGACCCAATTAGGGAAAGACTAGTTATGTCTTTGGCAACATTTGTTGGCAACAACGGAAACCTTTTGAATGAAGTTCCGATGGCATGCCATACCGTGGCATTAAAACATCCGGTATTGTCAAATTTCGAATTGGAAAAAATAAGGAGTATTGATACGGGGGTTTTTCAGGCAAAAACTTTGCAGATGTATTATCGTGCAGATGGTAAACCCGACTCACTTCAAAAGGCACTGGCCAGGATTTGCCGTTATGCTGTAGATGCAGCAGAGGATGGTTTTGAAGTTTTAATATTAACGGATCGTTCAATAGATTCTGATCATGCACCGATACCTTCCTTACTGGCAACTGCTGCTGTACATCATCATTTAATCCGCAAAGGATTAAGGGGCAGCGTTGGCATAGTAGTAGAAGCCGGCGATGTTTGGGAAGTTCATCACTTTGCCTGTTTGCTTGGGTTTGGTGCAACTGCCATCAATCCATACCTGGCCTTATCCAGCATAAGGGATATGAAATTGAGTGGTAAGTTAGTTACTGATCTGGATGTAGAATATCTAAAGAAAAATTATACCAAGGCAGTTAATGACGGGTTACTGAAAGTGTTTTCTAAAATGGGTATTTCAACCCTGCAATCTTACCAGGGTGCACAAATATTTGAAATAATCGGTTTAAACAGATCGGTAGTCGATAAATATTTTACCGGTGCCATATCCCGTATAGAAGGTATGGGGCTGGATGAAATAGCTAAAGAAAATTTAGCCAAACACGCCTATGCATTTAGTAAAAAGGAAGTACCCGTTGACCGTTTATCTGTAGGTGGTTTGTACCAATGGAAACGTAAAGGTGAATTTCATTTATTTAATCCGCAAACCATACACCTTTTACAATATTCAACAAGGCAGAATGATTATCCTACATTCAAAAAATATTCAAAATTAGTAAATGAACAAGGTGAAAAAGCCTGCACATTAAGAAGTTTATTTCAATTCAATTTTCACCGCACCCCTATTTCTATTGATGAAGTAGAACCGGCAGAAGGAATCTGGAAACGTTTTGCAACAGGTGCCATGAGCTTTGGTTCTATCTCTCATGAAGCACATAGTACTTTGGCCATTGCTATGAACAGGTTAGGCGGTAAAAGTAATACAGGCGAAGGAGGTGAAGATGAAATGCGTTTTGATCCTTTGCCAAATGGAGATTTTATGCGCAGTGCTATTAAACAAGTAGCATCTGCAAGATTTGGTGTTACCAGTAATTATTTAACGCAGGCCGATGAATTACAAATAAAAATGGCCCAGGGGGCCAAACCCGGAGAAGGTGGGCAATTGCCCGGTGATAAAGTTGATGACTGGATCGGAAGGGTAAGGCATGCAACACCAGGCGTAGGATTAATTTCTCCGCCACCGCATCATGATATTTATTCTATTGAAGATCTTGCACAATTGATTTTTGATTTAAAAAATGCCAACAGGACTGCCCGTATTAATGTAAAACTGGTTTCTAAAGCTGGCGTTGGAACAATCGCGGCTGGCGTTGCAAAAGCAAAAGCAGATGTGGTATTAATTGCGGGTAACGATGGCGGCACAGGTGCTTCACCCATCAGTTCTATTAAGCATGCGGGACTTCCCTGGGAGCTTGGCCTTGCGGAAGCACATCAGACTCTTGTAAAAAATAAATTACGCAGCAGGGTAGTGTTGCAAACAGACGGACAATTAAAAACAGGAAAAGATATTGCGATTGCCACTTTATTGGGTGCCGAAGAATGGGGTGTTGCAACAGCGGCATTAGTAACTGAAGGTTGTATAATGATGCGTAAATGTCATTTAAATACATGCCCTGTTGGTGTAGCTACGCAAAACCCAGAATTGAGAAAACGTTTTACAGGCGATGCGGACCATGTGGTAAACCTGTTTAAATTTTTAACAGAAGAATTAAGAGAAATAATGGCCCAACTTGGTTTTAGAACCATCAATGAAATGGTGGGCCAGGTTGATTGTTTGGAAACAAGAACAGGAATGACTCATTGGAAATATAGTAAACTGGATTTGTCGCCCATTTTATATAAAGAACCGGCCTCCATTTATACTGGTCTGTATCATAAAGAAGATCAGGATCATGAAATGGAAAATGTGCTGGATTGGAAATTACTGGAAGCAGCAAAACCAGCTTTGGACAGCTTGCAAAAAGTATCAGCTTCTTTTAAAATAAAAAATATTGACAGAACAACCGGCACTATTTTGTCGAATGAGATTTCTAAAAAATACAAATCTGCAGGCTTACCCGATGATACTATTCACTTTAAATTTACAGGTACTGCTGGGCAAAGTTTTGGTGCATTCAATACCAGGGGTGTTACCATGGAACTGGAAGGCGATGCCAATGATTATTTTGGTAAAGGATTAAGTGGTGCCAAATTAACCGTTTATCCATCTTCCAAATCAACCTTTGTTCCTGAAGATAATATCATCATTGGTAATGTGGCTTTTTATGGTGCTACTTCCGGCGAAGCATATATCAGGGGTAAAGCAGGAGAACGTTTTGCGGTACGTAACTCAGGCGCCACGGCAGTTGTAGAAGGAGTAGGTGATCATGGTTGTGAATACATGACTGGTGGAAGGGTAGTAATTTTGGGTAATACCGGCCGTAATTTTGCAGCAGGTATGAGCGGTGGTATTGCTTATGTATATGATGTAAAAGGCAGTTTTGAATTAAATTGTAATAAGGAAATGGTAGATCTTGATCCAGTAACTGAAGAAGATAGAGATGAGTTATACAACCTTATAAACAATCATTTTAAGTGTACAAAAAGTACAGTTGCCAAATTTGTACTGGATGATTTTGAAAACCAATTGAAAAATTTTGTAAAAGTATTTCCGAAGGATTATAAAAAGGTATTGGCAAAAATATCTTTATCTGCCAAAGAAGGAAAGCTTAAGTAAAATGATTTATCAAGACCATTAAAAGTAATAGAAATAAATAACGTATAAAAAGAATAATATAATGGGCAAACCAACCGGCTTTTTAGAGTTTACACGGGAACTTCCTGCAAAGCGTTCATCACAGGAACGTGTACACGACTATAACGAATTTATAGAAAGGTATTCAGATGAAAAGCTAAACCAGCAATCGGGCAGGTGTATGAATTGTGGAGTTCCTTTTTGTCACAACGGATGCCCTTTAGGCAATGTTATACCAGAGTTTAATGATGCAGTTTATAGAAAAAGATGGAGAGAAGCCTACGACATACTTTCCTCTACAAACAATTTTCCGGAATTTACCGGCCGGATTTGCCCAGCGCCCTGCGAAACTTCCTGTGTGTTGGGGATAAACCAACCCGCCATTACAATCGAAGAAATAGAAAAACATATCATTGAAATTGCTTTTGACAAAGGTTTTGTAAAAGCGCACAAACAAATAACACATACGGGTAAAAAAGTAGCCGTTGTAGGAAGTGGGCCGGCGGGTCTTGCAGCAGCAGCCCAGTTAAATTATGCAGGCCACACCGTTACAGTATTTGAAAGGGATGATGCCCCGGGCGGATTATTACGATACGGGATACCTGATTTTAAACTCGAAAAATGGGTGATTGACAGAAGGATAAAATTAATGGAAGAAGAAGGGGTGATTTTTATTTGTAATGCCAATGTAGGAATAGACATAAGCATCAGTGACCTGCTAAGGGAATACCAGGCGATTGTTTTAGCCGGGGGATCAACGATACCAAGAAATTTGCCTATTCCTGGCCGGGAATTAAAAGGGGTTCATTATGCAATGGAGTTTTTAAAGCAACAAAATAAAAGAGTTGCCGGAATACCTTTTACTGAAAAAGGAATTCTTGCAACTGGCAAAAATGTGGTGGTTATTGGTGGAGGTGATACGGGTAGCGATTGCGTAGGTACCAGTAATCGTCATACAGCGGCGTCTGTAACACAGTTTGAATTATTGCCCAAACCCCCTGAACAAAGAAATGCGGTAATGCCATGGCCTACTTACCCGATGTTGTTAAAAACCACTTCTTCGCATGAAGAAGGTTGTAATAGAAAGTGGGCTATTGCCACCAAAGAATTTATAGGAGATGAAAAGGGAAATTTAAAAGCAATCATAATGGTGGACCTGGAATGGAAGATAGTGGATCAGCGGCCTGCCCAGTTTGTGGAAATAAAGGGAAGTGAAAGAAAAGTTCCCTGCGAATTGGCATTGCTGGCAATGGGATTTGTGTATCCCCAGCATGAAGGATTAATAAAAGAACTGGAACTGGAATTAGACGAACGCGGAAATGTAAGGGCATCTGAAAAAAATTATCAATCAAATATTAGTAAAATATTTACAGCCGGGGATATGCACCGCGGACAATCATTGGTTGTATGGGCGATAAAGGAAGGAAGGGATTGCGCTGAAAAGGTAGATGAGTTTTTAATGGGTAATTCTTTACTGGAAACTACAGATGAAAATGTAATTGCACGGTACCTGGTATAAATAACATATTTATTTTTACTTATTGTAAGGCCCTTCTGGATTATTTCAGGGGGCTTTTTTGTAGAAATAAACATAATTAGCCTATTATATAGAGGCTATGTGGCTCACAATTTAAAAAATTATTTTATTAAAAGGTACTTTAATTATTTATTTCACATTTTTTAAATATTAGCCATAATATTTAAAAAAATTTCACTTATTTTACAGTTTAATGAAAAATATTGCATAATATTGTATTAATAGTAAACATATATTTATTTATAATACTTTAAACTACAAAATGTTATGAAAAAAATTGGAATCAAAGAAGTACTTCCCTTTCTTGGTCTTAGTGTTGTAGCAATTGGCAGCCTGTTCTTTCCAACAGCAGAAGTTTTTGCCGATACTTCTAAATATGTTACAGGCGATATTACCTGGGTTTTGGTGGCTACTGCACTTGTGTTCTTAATGACGCCAGGCCTGGCATTTTTTTATGGCGGCATGGTTAACCGTAAGAATGTATTGAGTACAATGATAAAAAGCTTTGTAGCTGCCGGTATTGTTACTGTAATGTGGCTTACTGTTGGATATGGTATGTCTTTCGGCACTTCAGTGAACGGTATAATAGGTAATCCTATGTCGCACTTATTTTATCGAAATGTAGTTTCGGGTGCACCTTGGGTTGGAGGTCCCACTATTCCCCTGACATTATTTTCATTATTTCAATTAATGTTTGCAATAATAACACCGGCACTTGTAGTAGGTGCTGTGGCTGAAAGGGTAAAATTTACTTCTTATGCCTTATTTATTGTGCTTTTTGCTTTATTTATATATTTTCCTGTATGCCATTGGGCTTGGCATCCTGATGGATTCTTGTTTAAAATGGGTGTGCTTGATTTTGCTGGCGGTACCGTTGTTCATATTACTGCTGGTTGTGCAGCTTTGGCTGGCGCAATAGTATTGAAAAGAAGAAGGTCTCATATTCAAAATATCGAAAACCATCCTGCCAATGTTCCTTATGTATTAATTGGAACCGGCTTACTTTGGTTTGGGTGGTTTGGTTTTAACGCAGGTTCTGCATTGGCAGCTAATACCCTTGCTGTATCTGCATTTGCCACTACCAATACCGCAGCTGCAACCGCGGGTTTATCATGGATGTTTTTTGATGTAATACGAGGAAAAAAACCTTCAGTACTCGGGTTTTGTATCGGTGCCGTTGTAGGCCTTGTAGCCATTACCCCGGGGGCTGGTTTTGTTGGCATAGCTCATAGCGCTTTTATTGGCTTTGTTGCTGCAATCATTTCTAACATTGCAGTATCACTCAGATCAAGATCTAAGGTTGATGATACATTAGATGTATTTCCTTGTCATGGCGTTGGAGGGATGGTAGGCATGTTATTAACCGGTGTTTTTGCATCTCACGCAGTTAATAGCGCTGTTGGTTTAGATGCTGCCGGCAACCATCAGGGCTTATTTTTTGGAGGGGATTTATTTTTTACTCAGCTTAAAGGAATGGTGATAGTAGCCTCTTATAGTTTTATAGTTGGGTGGTTAATTTTCAAGTTTATCAACTTTATAAATCCACTTAGGGTTTCTGAAGATGAAGAAACTGCAGGTTTGGATGAATCGCAACATGGGGAAAACTATGTTCAAGGCACACTGTTGGTAAAAACTGATGGTGTTATTGAAGAAAAGGCTATCTAAAAATAGAAAAGATATTAAAAGCCACGATTTTGAATCGTGGCTTTTTTTGGCCTTTTTTAAACATATAAAATAATGTAATATTTAAAATATTTACACAATTAATGAAAAACTTACTTTTTATGTTAAAAAAATAAATAATTTTTATTGATAATTTTTAAAAAATAGCTATAAAATACGTATTTATACACATGTAATTTATAAAAATATATAAAAAATGATTCAATTGATTCTTTTTGTTTGTATCATTGTGGAATAATATAAAATTTAATCTTGTTTTTTGCTGATTTCAATAAATTAAACAGGATAACGATTGCCAAGCCAAAAAGATTAAACTTTTTTCTAACTTCTAAAACTAAAAAAATGATGAAAAAATTTTTTGGAACAGCAATTATCGTTTTTGCCACAATCTCATCTCTGTTTGCACAGGATTCAACCAAAGCGCTGGCTTTTTCAGGTTCTGTAGATGCATATTACCGTTACAATTTTGCGAATGCTCCTGATAGCTATCATAGTAACAACTATACCAGCTTTACCAATTCCCAGTCGTCTTTTGCTTTAGGGATGGCTTCTATAAGGGCTGATGCTACAGCGCTATCTGGTAAAGTAACTGCTACTGCAGATTTAGGATTTGGCCCAAGGGCACAGGAATTTTCTTACGCGGAAACTCCAAACAGCACAACACTTGCTATCGTAAAACAAATGTTTGTTACCTATGCACTATCAAGTAAAGTAAAGCTTACTGCGGGTAAGTTTGCTACCCATGTGGGTTATGAGGTGCTGGATCCTTTCGCCAATAAAAATTACAGCATGTCATACATGTTTACAAATGGTCCATTTTCTCATACAGGTATAAAAGCTGATATTACTGCGGGCCCAATTGGTTTAATGTTTGGAATTGCCAATTATATTGACCAAACCAATTCTACAACAGATGTAAAGACTATAATTAGCCAAATTAGCGGGGGATCAAAAGATGGTAAACTAAAAGCTTATTTAAATTATGCAGGCTTTTATGGTTCTTCTGAAGGAATGAATCCAAGTAAATTGAAAAGCTTTACACAACTTGATTTTGTATTAACCGATGCAGTAAGTGATAAATTCAGTCTTGGTTTTAATGCCACTATGCAAGATCGTGTTCAAACAGCTGGTTCTGCTACACCAAACGGAGCCTGGTGGGCAGCTGCAGTGTATTTAACTGCTGCTACTTCGTCAAAAGTTAACTTTAACTTAAGAAGCGAATATATTAATGATAGTAAAAAAGTTTACTACGGCTCAACGAGTATTTTCGCCAATACCATATCACTTAACTACCAGGTAGGACCTTTTACCTTTATACCGGAATATAGATTTGAATTTGCTGACGGTGGCTTCTATACAAAACATGATGGTACAGGACAATCCTCTACATCAACTCTTTTGTTTGCAACTATTTATAGGTTTTAATTAAATTTTTCACCTTATATCAACCTTAATCTTTAATCAAAAAAATTCAAATTATGAATGTAAAAACCTTCGGTAAATGCACTCGCCACCGGTTTGTAACCTATGCAATGGCCGTCATCGTTATGGTGCTTATGTTATCGCCTATTCTTACAATGGCGCAGGATCCTACAGGTGCTGCAACTGGTGTTATGAAAGATATAGGGCTTGATACACTGGCTGCAACAAAAGACACTGCTTTGAATAAAATAATTGCAACTGTAAATACCATTGGCAATGCTGATGGTCACAACAAAATTGCGTCCAATATTATGTGGACTTTGATTGCCGGATTTCTTGTAATGTTTATGCAGGCTGGTTTTGCCTTGGTAGAAACCGGGTTTACCCAAAAGAAAAATGTGGCACATACCATGGGTATGAACTTTATGGTGTATGCAGTTGGTATGATAGGTTTCTGGATTTGCGGTTTCGCCTTTATGTTTGGAGGCGCTTTAGGTGTTGGGGCACTTGGAGGTGCACCTGGTGTTGTAAGCCATGAAGTAACAGTGCATTTGTTTGGACATGATTTTGGAATCATTGGCAGCGCTGCTTATTTCCTAAATAGTAAAGTATATGATGTAGGCGTATTTACTTTATTCCTTTTCCAAATGGTGTTTATGGATACCACTGCTACTATTCCAACAGGATCTATGGCAGAAAGATGGTCATTCAAAAGTTTTCTTTTTTATGGTTTTTTTATTTCCATGATAGTTTATCCAATTTTTGGCAACTGGGTTTGGGGCGGTGGATGGTTAGCTACTTTAGGAACCAACTTCGGTCTTGGTCATGGTCATGTTGATTTTGCAGGTTCTTCTGTGGTACACATGGTAGGTGGTGTGGCTGCATTGGCAGGGGCAATGTGTATTGGCCCACGTATTGGCAAATACGGTAAAGATGGAACTGTCAACACTATTCCTGGACACAATATTCCTATGGCCATACTGGGTACATTCATTCTTGCTTTTGGCTGGTTTGGTTTTAACCCAGGCTCTACCTTAGCTGGTACAGATTACCGTATAGCAGTAGTAGCGGTAAATACAATGCTTGCAAGTGCTGCAGGTGCTTTGGCTGCTATGTTTTACATGTATGCGCAGGGTAAAAAGCCTGACCCCGGTATGTTGGCGAATGGCTTGCTGGCAGGGCTTGTTGCAATAACTGCACCATGCGCATTTGTAACTTCCTTATCTGCTGTTATCATTGGTGCTATAGCAGGTATATTGGTAATAATCGTGTACAACTTTGTTGATTCCAAATTAAAAATTGATGATCCGGTTGGTGCATTTGCAGTGCATGGTGCCAACGGTGCATGGGGTGTTATATCTCTTGGATTATTTGCAGACGGTTCTTACGGAGATGGATGGAACGGTGTTGCAGGTGGTGTTAAAGGATTGTTTTATGGAGATGGAAAACAACTGGTGGCTCAATTGATTGGTACAGCTACCTGCGCCATCTTTGTATTCATCATTATGTATGCTTTCTTTAAACTAAGTAATAAAATAGTACCATTAAGGGTAAAAGAGGCAGATGAAATTGCGGGTCTTGATATACCTGAAATGGGGGTTCATGGTTATGTAGATTAAGTAAATTTAAATGTAATGCCACTAAATTTTTAGTGGCATTACTTCTTTTTAATTAGCCTGGATTTAAGTTGCAAAAAAAATGAAAAGATTTGTCAATAAAATATTTTCTCCTTTACAGTACTTTATTAATGATAGCCGTACTACGGGTGTTATTTTAATTATCTGCACCTTAGTTTCCATTTCTCTGGCAAATTCCTATCCGGGCGTTTCGTATAGAAATTTTTGGAATAGTGAAATGCATACAACAATAGCATTGCATTTGCCAGGAAGTTATTTGGAATGGATAAATAATTTCCTGATGGGTATTTTCTTTTTAATGGCGGGTACCGAAATAAAAAGAGAGTTAATGGAAGGCGAATTGTCAACTTTTAAAAAAGCAATTCTTCCTTTTGGAGCTGCATTGGGCGGTATGATGGTGCCGGCTTTGATTTTTATTGCATTTAATGTTCACTCCAGTTATATCAGCGGTTGGGGAATTCCAACAGCTACAGATATTGCTTTTTCTTTAGGCATAGCCTCCTTACTGGGTAAGCGGGTACCTTTAAGTTTAAAAATATTATTGATGGCTCTTGCAATCATCGATGATCTGGGTGCTATCATAGTTATAGCTTTGTTTTATGGCGGAAAACTGCATTGGTTTTTTTTAGGAATCGCAGCTATTATATTTATCGCACTTCTTGTATGTAATTATTTAAAATTAAAATTTGGGATATTACAAATTATACTGGCATTATGCCTTTGGTATGCCATATTGCAATCTGGTATTGAAGCAAGTATTGCCGGGGTATTGTTCGCCTTTACAATACCAACTTCCAAACTGGTAGCTGTTGAAAAATACATTCATAATTTTGTAAACTTTTTTATTCTTCCCTTATTTGCCCTTGCCAATACCGCTCTTTTTATACCGGCACATTTTGCAGAGGCATTAGGCAGTACGGTTGGTGTTGGGATAATTGTAGGATTGGTAATAGGTAAGCCACTGGGCATATTTTTAATCAGTCGTTTATTGGTATCATTAAATATTGCAAAACTACCGCACAATATACATTGGAAACAGATACTTGGCATGGGTACACTTGCCGGTATAGGTTTTACGATGTCCATCTTTACAACAATGCTGGCTTTTGGTGATGATGCAGTGAGAGACATTGCTAAGATATCGATTCTTACAAGTGTGGCATTATCGGTTATAGCCAGTGTAATTTATTTTAAAGCAATAGATAAATCTGTTGTAAAAAAGAAAAACTCAATTTTAAAAAACCGATTGGATTTACAATTGGAAAACTCAATCAGGTTAGTTTAACTCTTCATAATGGCAAGCAATCGTTAAGGCCCCTCATTTTTATGAGGGGCCTCTATTTTTATCTGCGGTTAAGAAACGTATTTTAAAAAATGAAGACACAAAAAAACGCAACAATTGTTGCGCTTAAAATACATATGGCGAATGAGTCTATCTTGATGTTGCAATTTTTAGGTTGTGCTTATCTTTCAAATATACAAAGGCGGTGAGTCCACCAACCCATCCCAGCGATACAAGTAATACTTTTGATACTTCAACTATTACCGGGCTGTAATTATAGAGACTGAAATCTATTAAAAAAATATTGATTTGTGCCATACAAGTTTACATTTATAATGCAAAGTTGGTATCAAAAATTCAATAAAACAACTACTCATAGTGCATTACAGCCAAAGTAAGATCTTTAAGATATATATAAATAAAGAAGCATATTGCTTAATAATTGTATTAGTAAAGCCTGGAAGATAATCAGTAAAAAAAATATGATTTATTTTAGGGAGGGAATAATAATTATATAAAAGCAAGTAAAAATAAACAGGTTATTTGGTTACTCTTTTAATGCACTAATGTTGAAAAAAAATAAAAAATATTCTTTATTTTGAGTGCAAACACTCTTAAATGGCTCTAAAATGAGTAATTTTTATTTTATCCCATCTTAATTTTGTTAACTATTTCAAGGTCCTCTTTTGATAAACTTTCCCACCATTCATCCATTACATCGGCAAGCCTGTACTCCGTATCAATATCATAATCACCTTCTTTGTCTATAAGATAAAAACAATTATTCAAAGTATCCAGCACACTGTTTACAGATTTTAATTCTACAAATAACAGCCTGCTAACTATTTTTTTATTTGTCTTATGTTCTAAGAATTCTACCCTTTGCTGCAGGTCTAAAATTTTGTCATCTCTGCGGGCCAGTAAATAGCTGGCTAAAAAAATGCTAAAAAGAAATACTATTATTAAAGCTACTATCATAATTTGTGTTTAAAATGGCTTTGTTGCATGAATGTGAGTGTGGATAAGTTTTATTATTTCGAAAAAGGTTGAATGTTACCCACACGGGTTAAAATAAAGGATATAGTTAAGTTATTTAGTTGTTGCGAAACAATTGCTAACAAAAAACTACAT
>JANYGZ010000084.1 GCA_025362235.1 Ferruginibacter sp.
GGCGCCAGCGTTGAACCCATTTTCATAGAAACATTTTGCTGCGGGCTCGCATCTAAACCAAATGCAGGAGCAGTTGGACCAGTTACATAAGTTCCTCTATTCGGTGTATATAAACCACCATTTTGCCATGTTGAAAAAATACTACCTGTTCCAGTTAAAGGCGCTGTAACAAGGTACCATGCCCTGCGTAAACCGCGATAATTTCTTTCCACATTAAAGCGTCCACCAGCTAAGGTATAGATTACGTCGGCTCCCGGCTGCACTGGTGCCACCCTTGCTGTATTTAATGTTGTTGAAATTAGGGTAACGTCACTATTGCCCAAAGCAAAAATGCCAAACCTTCTTAAGGTTAAAATATTGCTGATGGCAATGTTTTTATTTAGATTAAAACTGGCAGCAGTGACACTATCGCCAATCGTCAAATTGGCCATTGGGAAGGTAGCAGGCGACGCCGGAAAAGATGTGTTGGTTGCTGAAGATGCAGTAAACATATAATTCGCTAAAGGGTCGTATGTATTTGTAATTGTTCCATCATTTACAATTGAACCTGTAGTAGGGCCGCTAGCTGCTCCTTCTATACCGCCTGTATTAGCTGTTACTAAGGTGGCACTTGCATTTAGATTAAAGCTGCTGGTACCTGGTGCTCCATATGCTGTATTACTTATAACATTAAAAATTCCACAATCTAAAGTATCGTTGGCTAAAACGGTAAGCGTTCCTATTTTGGGTATATCAACACCACCAAAACCCGACCTCACTAAATCTATTGGAGTTAATAAAGTTAGCTTACTATAATTATTTATAACCCCATCGCCCACTTTAAAATTTACAAAGCCATTTTTAAAAGTAGAACTGCTGCTATAAGTGTGTGGCAAAATACCTTTAAACACAATGGTACCATTAGATGACCCTGTACCTGTTATTTGCCCCAGAGCTGTTATCAATAAACTTTTTGAAACATTCATTGTGGTACTTCCGAGTGTACCAGGGTTCAAATCTATTTGAGCTGTATTTGGAAGCGTGATACTTGCTGCCGATGCAGTTACATTTCCTAATACATTAAATACACGTGCCGAGCCACCATCTCCAATTTTTATTGTTGCCGGAACTGAAACCTGAGGAATTGTTGTTGTTATTGTTGTAGAATCTATACCAACAGCTAAATTACCACTGATGGTCATATCGCTTTCTAAAATACGGGTACCACTGGTAACTGAAATATTATTATAATTATTTGTACCGAGGGATGATGGAAAAAGTGTTGGTATTAGCCCTGATCCTATACTGAAATTTACTGAACTTCCGGCAACTATAAAGCCATTGCCGGCAGAAAAAGTAGTTATGGAAGGTGTTGCTAAGGCATTGAAAAGCGAAGCATTATAGGCTGCGATACGGGGTACTTGAAAACTTCCGAATACGCCGATTGTATCTGTACCCGAGCCAGCCAAATATACATTTCGGCTGCCACCAATTACTGCAATATTGGGAAATTGAAATGCCGGAGTTTGAGATACAGTTTTAAACGCAGGTATTGTTTGATCTACAATACCATTGAAAACAAAGTATGCATCTTTATTTAAGACCTGTATATAATTAGTCATTGAAAAAGTAAATTTACCGGCTACATAAATTTCTCCGGGCATAAATTCAATTTTTTTTCCCTGCTGATTGCCACTGAATTCAAGATCGTAAAAAGGCTGGGTATAATTAAAAAAATATTGAAGCAGATTTGCTGTACCCGAAACAAAAAAATTAACTTTTGAGCCTGTTACAAAATATGCGCCCGATCCCCTTGTAAATGCCCGGCAATAAATTACATGGGTAGGATTGGCTGAACCCAATGCATCCAAAGTTCTGTTGCCATTGCCAGTATTGGTTATTGCATACGGATAGGGAAATCCAGGAATTGTTATAGGAGAGGCAGAACTAAAATTTACGGTAGTAAAACTAAGTGGCGAAAGCCCTGGGCTAGTATAATTAGCTAAACCGCTAACATCAAAGTTATTGGCAATATCTATTGTAACGGTAGCGGAAGAAGATGGACCAAGAGTAATTTTCCCACCACCACGGTTACCTGTAATAGAAAGGTTATAATATTTAACTGCAGTAATATTTTGTGAAGCTAACCCGGCTGCGTATGTAAATGTATTTGAATTGGTAGTTACATCAGGTGTTGCACCACTTATTGAATAACTACCCTTTACAGTAGTTAATGAAGGAAATATTTTACTACCCAATCCGGTTAGTGCAAGGCTGCCATAAGGAATATCAAGTATATTCTGAACACTAGAAGAACCTGCATATGTAAAAGTACTTGCAGGGTCAAATACTGCCGTACCCGAAAAAGTTAATGCATCAAAAACATTGATAACAGAAGATAGCTGCATGGTTAAAGTCATACCGCCACCAACGGTAAGCTGGTAAACACTTATATTATCCCCGATATTAATTGTTGGTTGATATAGGGCTGAAATGTTAGTAATAATTGCTATTTCGGTTGATGCACTTGGATAACCTTGAAGAGGTTTATCCCAATTAGCAGCATTTTTCCAATTGCTATTTCCACCTCCTCCAGTCCAGTTAAAAATGATAACAGCTAATGGATTGTTTGGTATAAGATTGCCATCGCTTCCAATAAATAAATTTGTATTAAGTGCTGATTGTGGCAAATTGGATTTACCAACCGTTGGTATTGATGTAGTTCCTGTATAGGTAGGCGTGTTACCTAAATCTGTTGTTATACCATCTGTTAGCCGTAAACGAGTTATATCATCAATTGCGCCAATATTTGCACCAACTGCAGTTATTGAAACATTAGGTCCGGTAAGTACCAAACTTGTACTAATTGTCCAAAATGTATTGCTTCTTTTATCGAGGTTTACGCCATTATCGGTTAGCGAAATAGGTGTAGCATTCACTATTGGCGTATGCGAAACAGATATTGTTCCCCCTGAGCTAACACTACCAGTGGGAAAATATATATTTAAAGACCTGTCATTGGCGCCAGTTCCAAAGGGAAATAGTGAGCTTTGGCTGGGAGATGTAGGTAAACCTGAATTAGGAAAAGTTCTGCTGAGTGTACCCGTAGTAATAAAACCACTTGTATAGCTAAGTTGATTGGCAAGCGTTATATTGGTTAGTGAGAGTGTATTGCTACCAATTCCTAAATTACCATTTAATAAGGTTAAAGTACCAGTAATTGTACGCGGAAAAACACTCGGGAAATTTATCCCTACACTATTATTAATAGTTAAGTTCGTGGGGGTATTGGCTAAAGTTGGAAATTCCGCTGCGGTTGGTATTTGAGTAGAAGTACCCGAATATATAAGTGTGCATATACCGGTATAAGCAACAACTGCTGTTGCGTTTTGAGGGGACAGTATGCCCGCCATGGTACAGGTAGCCGGTGTTGGGCTAGCACCATTATAAACTTTTAAGGTACTGCCGTTTTGTAATGCAACGCTAAGGGTATTACTGATAATAATATTAGATCTGCCAGAACCAGTTGTATTCCATGTTCCGCTGATCTTTACAGTTTGAGCTGCAGTACCCGAAAACTCAATATTCATTTGTGCGGCCGAACTGGTGCTGGATAAATTCCATGTACTGGATTTTGTAACATCCCCTTTTAAATTAAGGTAAGCTGTGCCAGAGCCAATATTACCAAGCCCATCTAAAATACCTGAAGAATGAGTAAAAGCTCCAGTTACAATTAAAGTTGTAGTACCGCTTGATGATTGAAGCATTAAATTTCCACCACCGCTTTGATCATATGCTCCGGCAGTAATTGAACCACCAGCCGCACCTGCCAAACGCAGATATTTATTATTAGTTCTTTTAATAGAAAGTGTTCCATTTATAAATAGATTTGTAGCAGGCAAAATCAAATCAACATCATTTTGCTGAGCCGCACAGTCCCATGTAAAATTTGAAAAGGTATTATTAGCCGAGATAGTAGGGGGCGTTATACCCGCATTCATCCCTGTTATACTACAGGTACTGCCTGTAGACCAGATTGAAACAGGAATTGCTGATGCACCTGATCCGTTAAATGCATGGAAATAAGTAGCTGTGCCAGCCCAGTTTATTGCTCCTGTATTTATTGAATTAAATGTACCGGTTAAATAAGTTATTGAACCAGTAATAAAAGTACCACCTGTACCTAAAACATCAAAATCAAGTACACCACCACTCAGGGTTAAGGCACTATTTATTATTATTTTTCCACCATTTCCCCCGGGCGCAATTCCAAAAGTACCCTGGCTAATAGTAAATGCGGCTGCATTACTTAAATTAATTGTAACAAAATCTCCTGCTAAAATACTACCGGCAGTTGTAAATGCAACTGGTGTAGCACCACTAATAGTAAGCACATTGGCAGGATTATCAGCATTTAAAGTAACTGTTGATGTTCCCGAATTAATTGTAATGCTGTTTATTGTTTGGTTGGGCACATGGTCAACAACAATGGGCGTTGCTGGATTAAAAAACAAGTTGTCCCCTACCCCTGGAGCAACCCTGGCCGGTAACCAATTGGCTGCAACCGTGTAGTCTGTAGATACGGAACCGTTCCATGTATATTGCCCAAAAGAAATATTTGTAAAAGCTAAAAATGCCACAATAAAAAAGTAAATCTTCCTCATAAATGTATCCTTTATAAATAAAAAATAATTAGTAAAAATGCTTCGGTCATTGCAAAAAATAAACAATGCTGTAAGAGGAATTTCCTGGGATAGGGTAAGTTAAAGTAAACAGGGGTATTTTATAGGTATGTGGGTAAGAGGGTATTAAGCAGGGCAAAAATACTCTTTTTTTTGGTAAAAGCAATTTTTATTGGGTGCATTTTAAATTATACTATTGGTTTAAACAGTATAAATAAACGGCGCCTGCCTATTATCCAAGTACTTTATAAAAATACGCATAAATACCCAAAAACCACAACGTAATTTCCGCCATTTAGTTATACTTCTACCCTATTATTAAAAATAGCTGCCCTTTTACATACTAACCCACATAATTTTTTGTTGTATCTTATAATAATATCAAATACCAATTGATCCTGGTATACCCTAAACCAACATTTTATACCTGCAAGTACCTCTGTAGCGTATAAATTACTTACCTCAAACTGAAACTATGAAAACTATGCAACAAAACTTTACGCTCCCCAACCCCAACAGGGCCTATTTTATCGAGAAACCAAAAACTCAGCTATATGCTGTAGTTGCCTGCTTTCTTTTAAAAAAGCGCATCAAAAATAATAATCAGCATTAATACAGTTTTTGGTGCAGGTATTTATTTGCACCGTGCATGTTAATTGTATAAATAAGTATAGGTAAATATGCTTATTAAATACTGTACAATAAACCTGCGCAAAACAATAATCCGATCCTCAAAACCTGAAACCTATGAAGCCTTTTTTAATACTATCATTCCTATTTTTAGTAATTACCGCTAATGCAAAAAATTATTATATTTCTGCAACTGGTAACGACACTAATAACGGCCTTAGTCCGGCAACTGCATGGCAAACAATTGCAAAACTAAATTCTTCTTTTGCTTCTATATTAGCCGGCGATTCAATTTTATTTAAAAAAGGCGATATTTTTTCGGGAACAATAATTGTAAAAAAATCCGGTACTTCAAGCCAGCCAATTATATTTGCAGCATACGGTTCAGGTGAAAAACCGCTTATAAGTGGTTTTTTAAATGCAACAGGCTGGGTAAATGCAGGAGCTAATCTTTGGCAATCAGCTGCCTTAAACTGCAGCAACAAACCTAATATGGTAACCATTAATAATACCCCTACCCCAATGGGTAGATATCCAAATTATGGATACATGACGTTTGAAAATTCAGTTGGCAATTCTACCATTATTGATAATGAATTAACAAATTCACCAAATTGGACAGGTGCAGAATTAGTGATAAGAAAAAACCACTGGATAATTTCGAGGGATATTATTACTAACCATACTGGTAATAATATTACATACGCTGGAGTTTCAGGATTTAACAGCATAAATGGCTATGGCTATTTTATTCAAAATTCCCTGTCAACCCTTGACACACTTAATGAATGGTATTTTAATTCCTCAACAAAAAAAATTACAGTATATGCTGTCAATGCTCCAACAAATGTAAAAGTATCTGGTAGTGATACGTTGCTATTTATAGGTGCAAATAATAATATTATTGTTGACGAAATTGCTTTTGAAGGAGCAAATGTAGCAACTATATTTATTGGCACTGCAGGCGGACAGGCTGCAAATAATATAATTAAAAACTGCGACATTAATTTTTCGGGTAGGGATGGAATATATGGAACCTATAATAATAATTGTACCATCGATAAATGTACAATTAATAATAGCTTCAATAACGGTATCAATTTAGAAAATGAGGGAGGCAAAAGCCTGAATGTTACTATAACAAATAATACAATAAAAAATTCAGGAACAAAGCCTGGTATGGGTTATTTGAATGCTTTAACAGGATACAATATGTCATATTGTGGTATAGCGGTTATGGGAGATAACTCTTTAATTCAATACAATACTGTTGACACATCGGGTTATGTAGGCATTTTGTATTATTACGATAATTCAAAAGTATTATACAATAGAGTAAATTATTATTGTATTGTAAAAGATGATGGGGCCGGCATTTACACCCATACGGGATATGATGGCTCTCTAAAATATACAGGGCGAAAAGTAATTGGAAATACTATATCAAATGGGATAGGTGCAGGTATTGGCACTTTAGATGGGACAAATGCTGCACAGGGGATTTATTTGGATGACGGTACAACCGGAGTTTTGGTTGACAGCAATACTGTATTTAATACTTCATATAGTGGAATTTATGTACACAATTCTCAAAATATTACTGTAACCAATAACTTAGTATATGATTGTAATGTAACCCAGCTTTTAATTGTACACGACCCTGCTTCACCAAATTCTCCTATAAGAAATCTTATTTTGCAAAATAATAAATTTGTGGCAAAATCTAACAATTCTTATGCAGTTATAATCAAAACTATTAGAAATGATATTGACAGTTTTAATTTGACACCTGGATCTTTCAAAAACAATTATTATTGCAGGCCGGCAAATGAGAATTTGACAATAAATGTAACAAAAAATGTAAGTGGAGTTACAATTGTAAATGATTACACATTAGCTACCTGGAAAGCAGCTTATCCGGCTTATGATATCAATTCGCACATTTCTCCTTTGACACTACCTGCTTATCAAATAAATAACCTGGATTCTACCAATGCCGTTTTTAATAAATTTATAAGTAATATGGAAGGTATAATATCATGGAGTCAAACAAACAATGTTGTGGCATCATGGGATAATACAGGTAAAATTACTGGTTCAGGATCGTATAAAATAACACCAAAAACATCAAAACCAGACTTTGCTGTAATATACAGTAATAGTGGGGGTATTGGATCTGTATCTGCTGCAAAAAATTATATACTACGGGTAACTACTTTAGGTACGGCAAATGGAATATTAAAAGCTTATCTCAGGCAATATGCAGCACCATATACTTTATTAGTTCAAAAGCAATCATCAGATTTTGGGGTATCCAAAAAAGTACATGAGTTTTTATTTTCAGCTCCAACTACAGAATCATTGGCTAATTTTGTAATTGAAATACAAGAAACATCAGGTGTAACATTTATTGATGATATAGAATTTTATGAAGCAACTGTTACTTCTACAAACCCTGATAACTATATACGATTTGAATACAATTCCACAAATGCTGCAAAGACGATTTCATTAGGTTCAAAATACATTGAGATAGATAGTACAGTGTATAATGGTTCGATAACTTTAAAACCGTTTACATCTGTGGTATTATTAAAATCAGGTGTACTTTCAAGTAATCTTACAGCAGATGCAGGAACAGATGTTTCACTTATATTACCAATAAACAACACTTTATTAAAGGGTACTGCTTCGGGAACTGTTACCAGTTATAGTTGGACGAAAATTGCCGGCCCTGCTCAATTTACAATTGCCAGTCCAAACAACCCAAGTACAGCAATTAATAATTTGGCAATGGGTAAGTATACGTTTCAACTAAAAGTAATGAATAATGCAGGTGACTCTGCATTAGCTACTGTAAATGTGGTGATGTTGGGTATTTTACCAGTAACACTGATTGACTTTAGTGCTAAAAACAATAATGAAAAGATAGCGTTACAATGGAAAGTTGCTTCAGAAATCAATGTAAGTCATTATTCAATTGAAAGAAGTGGAAACAGTCACAGTTTTGAAAATATCGGCCAGGTAAGTGCCAATAATTTATTTGCTGCTAATTATAATTTCGATGATAATTTTCCTTTACAGGGTATTAATTATTACAGGCTGGTAATGATAGATATAGATGGCACCACAAAATACAGTAAGATTATTTCTGTGTCTGCAAATAATATATCTTCTTTTAAATTGAATAAGCTGTTACTTTCTGCTACTTATAATACTTTAAAAATAGGGGTCCATAGTAACTATCAACAGCAGATGCAGGTTGTTTTGGCAGATGTGAGCGGAAGGATATTGTATACAAATACAATAATGCTTCAAAAAGGGTTTAACGACATTGATAAAAAAATAACCGCTTTAAATACGGGTGTATATTATGCAAGATTATTTACCAGCGACCAGGTTATAACAAAAACATTATTAAGCGGACAATAAGATGATTTAACTAAAAACATTCAAATTATTTAATAATAAAACCAACTTTTTGAGGGACGACTAAGTAACACAAAAATTACTTCCTGGTTCGTATTGTGATTTATGGCAAATTGCCAAATTAACTTAGCCTATGTTGTGGAATAAAAGTAAAAACACTTTATTATTTTGATTCAACCAATTCAATAAGGCCGTAAGATACCTGTAGAAAAGCGACTTTTTTATTATCGAATAAGATTGCCGGCTGCGGCTCTGAAACAAGAAAAGCGCCCAAATGCTGCAACCGTAAAATCTCTGCATTTATATCATCGGTTTCAAAACAAAGATGGTAATAGGTAATCCGCTTTCTAATAATATTGGCCACCTGTTCGCCGGCTATTAATTCTATTGCAATGCCATCCAATGTTTTTAGCATGCAGAGTTCTGCTTTTTGCGTAGTATCCAAAACTATATTACTAACCTCTATAACCTCATGTATTTTTTTAATACTTTCTATCTCTTTTTTTATATCGCTGCAGGCAACGCCAACATGGTGAAATTTCATAGATCAAATTGATTTTATTATTAATTGCGGATCTTATTGATTAATTCTGTCAATTATCATATTACAAAATAGCCCTGCCCCTGTTTTATTCAGGTGACGAAAATCTGCAAACAGCCCGGGTTTGTTTATAAAAAAGCTGTCACGGCTATAATCAAAAAAATTTATGCCATATTCTTTTGCAATTTTTTTTGCAATAATAATTGATTGGTCCGTACCAATTGAATTTATCATGTAAGGTGGGCACGCAATGTATAATTGAATGCCAGATTTGATACACTGTTCTATAAAAGCCTTGTAGCTATTTATTTTAACAGTATCCATTTCCTTTTCTGCTGAATAATCAAATGTTGGTAAAGGGCCGGTAAAAGTTTTGTTTAAAGGTATAAAACCATTATTATGCATATATTTTATTTTGCTTTGCACTGAATAACCACTAATGATTGGTAAAACAAGCGAATTATAGGGATATATATGTGAAAGCAATTTTAGCCGTTCATAAGGGCCTTTTAAATTAACAACAGTACGAATTTCGGGATGGTCGCTATAATAAGGTAAAAGAGCAGTTATCCTGTCATATGAATCCTGGTTTTTACTAAAATTGCCGGCATCAAAACTTAATATTACCATGTTTGGTTTATAACGCTTTAATACACATTGTAAAATTGCATAATGATAAAAAACAGGTTCACCTACCCTTCCAACATTATAACATGATACCCCCATTTTTTTTTCAAATATATCCGGGTCAAAAATATCCATCGCTCTTGAAGAACCAAATACCAGCATCTTTGCATTTGCTTTTTCAATACAATAAGTAGTCATGGCATCGTAGCCATATTTTTGTTTAAAATAATATTTTTTTAAAAGGGTACCAATCATAAAATCTACAATAAAAACAACCAATAAACAGGCCGACAGCTTAAATAAAAAACTTTTTATGAGGTTATATTTTATTTTATTGATTACCACGGCAAAGGTTAATTAAAATTGAAAATATATAAACTGGCCACCATCAAAAACCCCTAACAGGATAATGATAATAATCAGAAATGAATAATACGAATTGCGGACCCAAAAATTTTTGTGATTAGAAAGTGTAAATGTACCTGTATAAAATTCCTTTTTTAACTCAACCGCCAATAAAAACCCAATAGCCATAAATGAATAAATTACTATAGCCGTCCCATCATTAAAAATCGAACCTTTAAAAGTTATTATTTTTTTCATTACAGTGATTGCATCTTCCACTGTTTTAGACCTAAAAAAAATCCTTGAAAAACTTATGAGCAAAAATGTTATTGAAATTTCAAGAAAAAGATTCAGCCGGGGGAACTTATTAATCCCGATTAATTTGTTGAATTTATCCCTGTATTTTTTTGTTGCTATTGCAAAAATTAAATAAAAGCCATTAATACCACCCCATATAATATATGTCCAGTTTGCCCCATGCCAAAGCCCACTGATTAAAAAAACAATCATTAAATTAAAGTACCACCTTGGAACCGGTACCTTGCTTCCTCCCATGGGAAAATAAAGGTAATCTTTGAACCAGGTAGATAAAGAAATATGCCAGCGTTTCCAAAACTCTCCGGTATTTTTTGCAAATAAAGGCCGCCTAAAATTTGTCATTAAATTAAACCCCATTACTCTTGCAGCGCCAATTGCTATATCTGAATATCCAGAAAAATCGCAGTATATCTGGAACGAAAAAAATATAGTTGCCAATAAAAGGGTCATGCCATTTTGTTGTGGTAGATGATTATAAGCGCCATTTATATAAATACCAAGCCTGTCAGCAATAACCAGTTTTTTAAATAATCCCCAGGTCATTATTTTTAACCCTTCAAAAACCTGGTCACTACTAAAATGATGTTTTTCTCTAAACTGGTGCAAAAGGTTTTGGGGCCTTTCTATGGGCCCTGCTACGAGCTGGGGATAAAACATAACATATAAAGCATAAATCCCAAAATGCCTTTCTGCTTTTTGATTGCCCCGATATACTTCAATGGTATAACTCATTGCCTGAAAAGTGTGAAAGGAAAGCCCTATTGGTAAAAGGATGGAGAGATACGGTATAGGGTTTGATAATCCAAAACCATGCAGTAAAAAAGAAAAATTTTGGTTTATAAAATTATAATATTTAAAAATGCAGAGTATACCAATATTTGCAACAAGGCTGGCAATTAGGAAATATTTTCGTTTTCTCCCCTCTGATTTTTCTATACAAATACCTGCTAAATAATCTACAATAATGGTGAACCCTAAGATGACTATATAAATTGGCACAAAAGCCATATAGAAATAGCAACTGCTTAATAATAACAATATCCATCTTTTACTATGGGGAAGGAGGAAGTAAAAACAAGTGACAACAATAAAAAAAAACAAGAAGTGAAATGAATTAAAAATCATTTTATATCATTTGAAATTTTCACGGTTTTATAATGATCCCTTGATATCAAGGTATCGATTAACCGGTTACAGAATATGGTGGATCCTGCAAAATTTACATGAACTGTATCATCAAATAATTTGGAATTACTCTTGAAAAATCCGTCTTTTGAAAAATCTATAAACTCAATGTTTTTTTCATTGGCAATTTTTTTTGCAAGTGCTATTGAAGTATCGCTGCCAGTAGATTGAAAAAAGTAAGGAGAGCTGACCAAATATAATTTAACATTGGCCTTTATGCAATCATTTATAAAAGATTTATAGCAATTAACCTTATTGCTGTCAATTGGATATTTAGATGAAAGGTCAACTTTTCTTATAGGTTCATTTAGTGAATTGCTTAGTGGTACATAACCTTTTATATCAACATTTCGTTTCTTATTAAATTCTGTATTACCCATTGCTATTTTAAAAAGCAAAGAATTATATGGATAAATATGCGATTGGAGCTTAAGCTTTTCAAAAGGCCCCCTAAGTTCTATTACAGAACGCATCTCGGGATGTTTTTCATAAAAAGGGAGTAGGGCCGCTATCCTGTCATAGCTGCTTTGCTTTTCCATAAACACGGCATTGTCAACATCGAATATTATTATTTTAGGCTTATAGCGTTGCAATATTGCTTGTAAAACAGCATAACTGTAAAAAATAGGTTCTCCATCTCTGCCAACATTATAACAGGTTTCATTCAACCTTTCTTCAAAATAAACTGGGTTATATTGTTGCTGTGCCCTTGACGCTCCAAATATAAGGATGTCTGCTTTTGTATCTTCAATTGAATACTTGGTCCTGTATTCCCAACCTGATGTCTGTTTAAAGAAAAAGTGCTTAAATATATTTCCAACAAAAAAATCTACTAAAAATAACAATATAAAAAATACTGCTATTTTAAAAAAAAGATAAGGGAAACTCCTTCTTTTAAATATTTTTTTAAGCGGCTCAATCATACCAGTGCTTCATTAAAATTGAAAATAAATAAATTCCCCACCATCAAAAACACCTGCTATTAAAATAACCAACAGCAGAAAACAATAATAGCAATTACGCACTATCCAGTTTCTATTGTTGGATAAAGTAAATAATTCATTCCAATATTCCTTCTTGCATTCAACAATTGCAAGAAAAAAAATGCCCATTAAGGAAAATAACATAATGGATGGGTTCTCAATAAAAACCGATCCCCTGGATGAAAAAAGCCTTTTGATATAATGCAGTGCATCCATTACACTTCCAGACCTAAAAAATATAAGTGAAAATGTATAATAACTTATAGTAAAAACAATGCCGGCTATAGTGTTTAGAAAAGCGGGGATTTTTTTACGTACAGTTTTTCTCATAGAACGTGTAAAAAATTCTATTGATAATATACAGCCCTGCAATATCCCAAATATAATAAAAGTCCAGTTTGCCCCATGCCAAAACCCCAGTATAATAAAAGTTATAAATAAAGAATATACGGCCCCCCACTTTCCCCAATCTCTTTTTGCAATCGATAGGGGGGTGTAAAAATATTCGTTAAACCAGGAAGATAATGACATATGAAACCTTCTCCAGAATTCAGTTACAGATTTGGCTAAAAATGGCCGGTTGAAGTTTTCCATCAAATCGAAGCCGAGCATTTTAGCGAAGCCCAATGCCATATCTGTATACCCGGAAAAGTCTGCATATAATTGAAATGTATAAAAAAATGCCGCAATCGCCAGGGTAGCACCAGAATGATGTTCAAAATTATTATAAACAGCATTTACATAAATCGATAACCTGTCTGCAATAACTAATTTTTTAAATAATCCCCAGATAACACGTTTTAGTCCAACGCTAATATCGTCATATCGAAATACAGGGGTCTTACTTATTTGAGGTAAAAAAAGTGATTCTTTTTCAACCGGGCCTGCTATTAACTTTGGAAAAAAAAGTATGTAAGTAGTGAAATAGCCAATATTTTTTTCTGCAAGTTGATTTCCATTTTTGACATCAATTAAATAACCTATTGCCTGAAATATTATATAGGATATACCTAATGGAGCTATTATTTTTATTAAGAGATCATTTTTATATAATTCCCCTGAATGCGCAAACCTGCCATTTAAAAAATTCAACCCGTCAAATAATAGATTTGAAAAAAAATTGCTGTATTTAAAAAATACTAACAACCCTGCATTTATTACAACTGCAATAATAAAAACCCATTGTTTTTTTGTGTGCGTATTTGCTTTCTCAATTTGTAAGGCAGCGCTATATGTGAAGAGAGAAATAAACAAGGGTACTATAAGATAAACCGGGTTAGTATATGAATAAAAAAATATGCTCGCTATTAAAAGCAATACCCACCTGTACTGCAAGGGAGTGCAGTAATTTAGTATGATTACTAAAAAAAAGAAAAGAAAATAACTTAACGAGTCAAAAACCATATTGATTGGGGTTATCAATGAATAACAAACAGAATTAATTTTAACTAGTTTATCATTTTATCCTCAATACTTTTTACAAGGCTACCAACGTTTTTCCATCCCTGGATTTCTTTAGAAGTAAACCTTATTTTAAAAACCTTTTCAATTGCTACCACCAATTGAATATGTGTTAAAGAGTCCCACTCTTCAATATCATTAGCAGTAGTTGTTTCACTTAAGCGGATACTTTCGTTATCCAGTACATCAACAAACACATCATTAACTTGTTTTAAAATTTCATTGTTCATTCTTAGATGATTTTTAGTATAATTGTTATCCTTCTTTTTTAAAAAAGCACTATATAAGATGGCTATTTTAAACTTTGCAGCTTTTTCTTTAGAAACATCTTCTGAAGAAAAAGCCATATCTGATATTATCTCAAACCCAGCTTCCTTTATCATATATTGAATCTCTTCAACAGTATTAAAGAGATAAATGTGATCAATTGCCGGTGCATTTGTAGGTGTAGTAATAAATACCGTTCCATTATCTGAAACAAGTTCATGCAATTTTAATAATAATTTATATGGATCTTCTACATGCTCAAGTACTTCACCCATACAAATAAAATCAAACCTTGATTTCTCGGTAAAATCAAAGATATCCTCTACGTTAAAACTTACTCTGCTGTCCTGGTTGAAATTTTTTGCCAACTCAATAGATGTGTCACTTATATCTACAACTGTAAACCTAGTGTCAATCGCCAAAATCTCTAATGCTTTGGAAAGATATAGGCCGTGACCAGCCCCTATCTCAAGATAGTTGCTGGTATTTGCAATGTATTCCGGAAGTGAAGTTAAAAAAAAATGAAATGTCTGATAATGATGTTTCCATAAAAATTGTGACAGTAATAAGCCGTGCATGTAATATTCCATTGTTTCTGGATTTGCATATACTCGTTTATTCACCTCTTCAAATGTACTGCTTGAGTATTTTCCTGTTCTATAAAAATCGACCGTCTCAATATTCATATCAGATATCATATTCAAATAGCAATTTATAGCATAATCCAATGTTTTGTTTTGCTTCTTTAAATAACCATCATATCTTATAAGAAAAGTATCGGCCAATTTATAATAAGTGTCATCAAAAAAATCTACATTTCTTTTTATTTTTTTTGCATGAACAGGGTCTAAACCTTCAATTTTTTGTACTATATCGTTAATATACTGATTCACTATTTTTCTTTAATATTTGTTTTAACCGGGATATATTTACTAATGTCTAAAATCCAAAGATTGGCACTTTGTTTGAACCCAAGATGCAGATAATGATTTTTAACCATTTCATTTTTAGCAGTTGGTACGTATTCACCTACTAAATAATTATACCCTTTTTCATTAGCATAATTGACAATAGTATTCAAAACAAAGTTTTCCATTCCACGCTTTAATACACGGCAGCTCATTAACCAACTATCTATAAATAACTTACTTTCTTCTTCCTTTTTGAGAATGATAATACAGATTAATCCATTATCACCAAATTTGTCTGTTAAAGTAAACGAAAATGTATAGAAGTTATTTTGAGTTGTAAGTATTTCAATATCAGCTTCTGTATAACGAACAGTTCTTAAATTAAATTGATTACTTCGCTGCGAAAGTTGTGCTACCCTTGGGATATTAAATTTATTGAAAGGCTCAACTAGCGAAACCATATTTAAACTCTTTAAAAAACTATCTTCATTTGCAAAGCTTTTTTGCACCACGCTCCTCTTCGCTTCTACCTGGTATTGTGCCGTTCTTTCAGCATCTTCATTGGAAAAACTAATTGTTTCAAAAAGATTTTGCTGATACAGGAACTCTAAATAATCAGCTGGATCCTCAGGTAATTCGGGTACAGTTATTGTTTTTATATTTTCTCTTACAATATTTCTTTCAAATGGGTTATCATCTAAAAATACCATCGAATCAAAACCAATATTTAAAATACTTTGTATTTGCCTGATGTTATCGACCTTAGAATTCCAATTGGCAACGAAAAGGGCAATATCGTCCAAATGCAAAACCATATCAGGGTGTTTCTCGAAAGGCTCCTTCGCAACAGATTCTGTATTCTTACTACAGATAGCAATTATTATTCCCCTGTTTTTTAATTTTTTTACCCAGTATTGAAATTCTGTAAATGCTTTACCAATGCCAAGGCTGCCTAACTGTATATTTTCTAACCCATCATCGCCAATTATGCCTCCCCACATTGTATTGTCAAGATCAATAATGAGACATTTATTAAAAATACCAGTCATTGCCTTTATTAGATTGATTGTTTTAGAAGCAATTTCGGGTAGAATATCAATGCTTAAAACCATTTCTGTATTAATATAAACAGATGGTTGAAAAAAGATATTCTTACCAAATTGATTTTGAATTGAACTAATGTCGCATAAGTAAAAGTTAGTTTGCGTGCCTGCAAAAACCATTAACTCATAATTAATTTTACGAAGTTGATATAAAAATGAAAACTCTATCTTATTCGCATAATTACCAAAGACAGAATCGTCTATCTCGGTATGATTAAAATAAATGATTTTAGATTTTAAATGTGTATGTATTGTAGTTGTGATATTACTTACCATTTTCAGGTGCGTATTAGCAAATTCAGCATATTGCTCTGGCTTTAGCTTATTGTATTTGGATAGAAGCTTATGTGTTGAATAAAAAACAATTATTATTTCTGGGGGGAATTCGTAAAGATCTGATGTTGGATCAAACACCTGTCGCTCAATTTGGTTAAAATCAGCTTCCCAAATTTCAAGATCCAATTGATAATTGAAACCTGTTCCCCTTAATGCCTGTGTCAGGAACTGTGTGGCAGTATCTCCTAAAATGGCTATTTTTATTTTTTTAAAATTTGTATAGTCGTTTTTTAAATTTTTTTTTAGCTGGATAAATGTCATTTACATAAATAGTTTTGTTTTTACAATAATATCATCTTCCTTAAAAAATAGCAAGATAGTCTTAAGAAAATATAATCATAAAAATTAAATTATCTATATTTAGCAAGGTTTATTTTTGCCATAAATAAATTATATTTTTTTTATTATAGTAAGTTTGCAACATCGCTTGCTATCATTTCTTTTACTAACATGGCGAGATTATATTTTGGTTTCCAGCCCAATTTATTATTTGCTTTCGAAGCATCTCCAATTAAATGCTCAACTTCTGAAGGCCTGAAATATTCTGGGTCTACCTCAATAACTATTTTACCTGCTGGTAATTGATATTTAGAATAATTACAGGAAAGAACAGCACCTATTTCATTTACCCCTTCCCCAGAAAATGATAATTCGATACCCACTTCACTAAAAGCTAACTTAATAAAATCCCTTACGGTGGTTGAAATGCCAGTAGCAATAACATAATCTTCAGGAGTATCTTGTTGTAATATACGCCACATTGCTTCAACATAATCTTTTGCATGCCCCCAATCACGGCGGGCATTAAGATTACCTAAATAAATTTTGTCCTGGTTGCCTTTTACAATTGCTGCAACACCCCGGGTTATCTTTCTAGTAACAAATGTTTCTCCACGTAAAGGGCTTTCGTGGTTAAATAAAATACCATTGCAGGCATACATACCATATGCTTCACGATAATTGATGGTGATCCAGTAAGCATATAATTTAGCTACAGCGTAAGGGCTTCTAGGATAAAAAGGAGTATTTTCATTTTGTGGTACCTCTTTAACCAACCCATATAATTCGGAAGTGCTTGCCTGGTAAATACGCGTTTTTTTTTCTAACCCTAAAATTCTTATTGCTTCCAACAAACGAAGCGTGCCAATACCATCTGTATTAGCGGTATATTCAGGCTCTTCAAAACTTACTTTAACATGGCTCATAGCAGCAAGGTTATAAATTTCATCTGGTTTTGTTTCCTGAATAATACGGATAAGGTTTGTACTATCTGTCATATCTCCATAATGCAATTGAAAACGAACACTTTTTTCATGTGGGTCTTGATAAAGATGATCAATACGATGGGTGTTCATCAAAGAAGATCTTCTTTTAATTCCATGAACCTTGTATCCTTTCTCTAATAATAGATCAGCGAGATAGGATCCATCTTGTCCAGTAATTCCGGTAATTAATGCTGTTTTATTTAAAGCTAATGGATACGACTTAGTATTCATATTAATAATAAACTTTTTTTTAGAATGAAATTTTTGGATTAATAAAGCTATTAAGAAATATAATGTAAAATTAATTTACTCTTAATAAAAAATCATTATATGCTAACTGGATGCCTTGTTCAAGTTCTGTGGTATGATGCCACCCCAAACTATGTAGCCTTGATACATCCATTAACTTTCGGGGTGTTCCGTCGGGTTTGGATGTATCATTTACAATGCGGCCTTTAAAACCAACTATTTTTTTCACAATCAAAGCAAGTTCGTTTATACTTACATCCTCACCAGTTCCTATATTAATAAATTCTTTACTGTTGTAATTTTCCATTAAAAAAGTACAGGCCTCTGCAAGATCATCTGCACACAAAAATTCCCTTTTCGGTGTACCGGAGCCCCAGACAACCACTTCTTTATCATTATTTATTTTCGCTTCATGCATTTTGCGGATCAGTGCCGGTAATACATGTGCTGTATCAAGATCGTAATTATCGCCAACACCGTATAAATTTGTAGGCATTACGCTAATAAAATTACATCCATACTGATCCCTATAGGCTTCGCAAAGTTTTATACCTGCTATCTTAGCGATTGCATAGGATTCATTTGTAGGTTCTAATAAACCTGTAAGAATATATTCTTCTTTAATTGGTTGCGGGGCAAACTTCGGATATATGCAGGAGCTTCCTAAAAACATAAGTTTTGTAACTCCATTCTGTGAAGCAGCATGAATTACATTGGCTTCAATTAACAGATTATCGTACAAAAATTCGGCCCGGTAAGTATTATTGGCCAGTATTCCACCAACTTTAGCAGCAGCCAAAAACACATATTCGGGCTTTTCTTTTTCAAAAAAATTGTTTACAACAAGTTGATTTTTAAGATTTAAGTCTGTTGAATTTCTTGTTATAATATTACTAAATCCCTTTTTTAATAAATTACTAAAAATCGCCCCGCCAGCCATACCACTGTGACCAGCTATATATACTTTATTTTCAATCTGCATTTTAATATTGCAATTAGTATTAATGTTTTTATTGTTTAAACTCAATGAAACTCATCGTACAAAAGTAATTGGCATTTTGCAAACTATTTGAAGACAAATTATTAAACTGTAGTTATAGAAAAATTTCCGACGACTTATCAATAAAATAATTTCAATAATAGGGGTTAATTTTTTATTCACATATCCACTATTACTTTTTATTAATATTTTTTAGGCATGGTATTTGGAGAATTCTTTTCATTAAAATATTATGCCATTATTTTATTTATCCCCTACTATGAAAATTGCTTTTGCTCTTTAATAATTAAGTAAAAAACGTATTAATTATTGGGTATTTAAGTATTTATAAATTTAATAATACAATTGTTAATAAAATAAAATCTATATCCTAATTACAAATTAGGATCTAAAATCTAATCGAAAAACCATTATGTTAAATACTACTCCATTTAATATGCTTCGCAAATTGAGCCTAATAAGATTTTCTTTCATATTATTAGCTTTATTATCTTTTGAAATTTCAACAAAAGCAAATACATATTATTTTTCTAATTCAATTGGTAACGATTCTTACAGTTCTGTCCAGGCACAAAATCAAGCAACTCCCTGGAAAACGATAAGCAAACTAAATGCAATCTTTAGCACTTTAATTGCAGGAGATAGCGTTCTTTTTAAAAGTGGGGATGTGTTTTACGGAGGAATTATTCTTAATAATTCCGGTATCGCCGGAAAACCAATAGTCCTAAGTGCTTATGGTTTAGGTAACAAACCAGTTATATCAGGTTTTACAACACTTTCATCCTGGATTTCTATCGGCAATGGTGTTTATCAGGCAACAGCTAATGGTATCAGCGATTTTGTAAATATGGTAATTTTAAATAATCAGCCTCAGCATTTGGGTAGATATCCTAATGCAGATGCAGCCAATGGTGGGTATTTAAATTTTGAATCTTCTGGTACTAATAGTATTATAGATAATCAGCTTACGTCATCTCCTAACTGGACAGGAGCTGAATTAGTCATTAGAAAAGCAAGGCATGAGATGGAACGCTGGCCAATAATTAGTCACTCGGGCTCTTACATTAGTTATCAACCTGGAAATCAAGCTTATCCAGTGACAATTGCAGGTTTCGGATATTTTATTCAAAAGGACTTAAGGACCCTTGATCAACTTGGAGAGTGGTATTATAATACATCAACAAAATATTTGCAAATGTATTTTGGCGCTAATAATCCAACAACTTTTATTACAAAGATTAGTACAATAGATATTTTATTAAATACATCTAAATATAATTTTATTTCAATTAGCCAACTTGCTTTTGAGGGAGCTAATGTTTATTCAATTAATTTAGGCAGTTTAGGAAATAGGTCCTCAAACATTTCCATCAGCAATTGTGATATAAATTATTCAGGCAAAGATGCCGTATATGGAACAAATACTGATCATACTTTAATACAAAACTGTAATATTAAAAATAGCTATAACGATGCCATCGAAATTGAAAATGAAGGCGGTATTAGTACCTTCGCTACAATAAGTAATAATGCCATTAAGAATTCCGGTTACCAGCCAGGTATGGGTGCAAATTTTGGTCATTCCTATCAAGCAATTTCAGCATATAGTTCGGATGCACTTATTGAGTATAATAATATTGATAGTACTGGATATGTTCCTATTGCTTTTTTTTACAATAATTCTAAAGTAAGATTTAATTATATTAATAATTTTGCTTTTGTTAAAGACGATGGTGGGGGTATATATACTTTTTCAGGGCCAGTTGGAAGTGGACCTGTATTTTCGGGACGTGAAGTAAAAAATAATATTGTCCTAAATGGTATTGGTGCTCCATTTGGTACACCTGATGGTCAAAAAGGTGTTAATGGCATTTACATGGACGATGGGGTTGCTGGTGTCGATATTTCTGGTAATTCAGTAGCTAACATGCCAATTTCAGGCCTTTATATACATAATTCGCATGAAATTAATCTTACTGGTAATACCTCTTTTAATAACGACGACGATCAAATAAAATTTGTTCATGATTCTAATACACCAACAGACCCAATACGAAATGTAGTTTTTAAAAATAATATCATGGTTGCTAAAACTTATAGTCAATTATGCTATACTATAAGGTCAATTAAAGATGACATCAACTTAACTGGAAATACTGATAATAATTATTATGCCCGCCCAATAAATGATGATATTGTAATTGCTGGTACAAGTTCCGTAAATTCATCCACATACTCTTTAGATAGATGGAAAAATAATTTCTCTAAGGATGCAAATTCAAAAAAATCGCCAAGAAATATTCCTTCTTATCAAATAAACAGTCTTACTACAGCTAATTTGTTAACTAATGGTGATTTTGCAACAAATATTACTGGAGTTGTTTTAGTATCACCTAATGGCAATCATACAGCAAGTTGGGATAATGGAAGTAAAATTACAGGTACAGGATCCCTGAAAGTTAGTTTTCCAATTTTAAGTTCTAATAATTATACATTTATTTCGAAAGCGGTTGGTGCTGTCAATAGCGGAAAAAACTACATTCTTCGTTTCAGTACATTGGGTACATCGGTAAATGGAATGCTCAGAATATATCTTAGAAGATCTGTTTCACCTTGGGATAAGATTATACCACTAAAAATAACTAAATCATTTGGTACTTCAATCATTAATCACGAAGTTCTATTTTCTGCGCCCTTAACAGTACCGGAAGCTGATATAATAATTGAAATTGAGCAAAGTTCTGGTACTACCTATTTTGATAACCTTTCATTTTATGAAGCTAGCATAACCCAGCTTAATATTGATAACCAACTTCGGTTTGAATATAATGCTACAACAAGTGCAAAAACAGTAAACTTAGGTGCAAATTATATTGGTATTGATGGGGCGACATATAATGGTACAATAACTTTACAACCATATACTTCAAAAGTATTAATCAAGGATACAGGTACAATCGTAACCCTACCTCCGCCGCCAGGAAACCGACCGGTAGTTATAGCATCCCCCGGATCAATAAATTGTTCGGGAACAAGTTATCCGGTTACTGTTACAGCAAGTGGAGGCACTGCACCTTATACCGGAACCGGAACATTTAATACCAATGCAGGTATTGGCT
>JANYGZ010000087.1 GCA_025362235.1 Ferruginibacter sp.
ATCTAAGTAAATTCTTGCAATTGCGTAGAGCCGCATATCTTCTGTAATAGTTGATTCTGATACATAACTCATATCATTATCATGGTTGCGAAATTTTAATGGAATAAAAGTATTAAAGCCGCCGGTTTTATCCTGCAGGTCTCTTAACCGGCGCATATGATTTATGCGGTGTTCATACTTTTCAATATGGCCATACAGCATAGTAGCATTGGTATGCATCCCAAGATTATGTGCTGTTTCATGTATATGTAACCAACCGTCTCCATCCACTTTATCTGCTGCAATTTGTTCTCTTATTTCAGGAGCAAAAATTTCAGCTCCGCCACCGGGTAAAGAGTCTAAACCTGCATCATGCAATTGCTTCATTCCTTCTTCTACAGTTAGTTTTGCTTTACGAAACATATAATCTAACTCAACTGCAGTAAATGCTTTAACATGTAATCCGGGTCGATGCAATTTTATCTTTTGCATCAACTCAATAAAATAAGCCATATTCATTTTTGGATGTACTCCGCCAACAATATGAACTTCTGTAATCGGCTTTCCATCATATGTTTTTACAATATCCAGCATTTGCTCAATACTCAGTTCCCAGCCTTCCTCTTTTTTTGCATACAAACGTGAGTAAGAACAAAACTTGCAACTAAACACACATACATTCGTAGGCTCTATATGAAAATTTCGGTTAAAATAAGTGGTATCGCCATGTAGCGTTTCCCTGATAAAATTGGCCAATACACCGACAAAAGGCAGGCTTGCTTTTTCAAATAATAAGATACCATCTTCATCAGAAATTCTTATTTTTTGTTTTACTTTTTCGGCAATGCTTTTAAGGCCTGCATCATGGGTTGTATTTATTAAAGTATCAATAGAGAGGGTCATCTAGTAATTTTTTGTAAAGTTACACGAGGTGTATCTTTAAAACAAAAGAGGTTGACAATTGTTGCAACCAGTTTTATTTATACCAAATGAAATTAAAACCATACACGATAAAATCAGCAGTATACATTCATCTTACCCATATAATGTATAACTTCCATTTATAAATACCGGTAACAAAAATTATTAATTTTAATAATAAAATATTGTATGAGTATAAAGCTCCGACTTATTGTGATGAATTTTTTTCAGTTTTTTATCTGGGGGGCTTGGTTACTTACCATTGGTGCTTACTGGTTTCAAACATTACCAAAGCTTTACCCTATTGTAGATGCAGTTACCAATTCGAGTGTATGGACTAACTCAGCGTTTGCTGCGCTTTTTTCAACCATGGGTTTAGCTTCTCTTTTTGCACCCTCACTTTTAGGCATTATTGCAGATAAATGGATCAATGCGGAAAAACTGTATGGAATTTGTCACATTTTAGGGGCAGCTGTATTATTCACATTACCCATGGTAAAAGATCCGACAGTTATGTTTTGGGTGTTACTGCTAAACATGATATTCTACATGCCAACATTGTCCTTATCTATTACAGTTGCGTACACAGCATTAAAAAACAAAGGTGTCAATGTTGTAACCGATTATCCACCAATAAGGGTATTTGGAACGATTGGTTTTATTGCCGCATTATGGACTGTAAGTTTGTTAGGGTTTGAAACTTCAGCCAAACAATTTTATGTAGCTTCTACTGCTTCTTTATTTTTGGGCCTGTATGCTTTTACATTGCCTAAATGCCCACCATTGCTGCGCCTTAAGCAAAATAAATCTTTTATGGATGCATTTGGACTTACTTCTTTTTCATTGTTTAAAGATCGCAAGATGGCTGTATTTTTTATCTTTTGTTTATTACTGGGTGCAGCTTTGCAATTAACCAATGCATATGGAGATACTTTTTTACACGACTTTGGCAAAATTGAAAAATATGAACATCTTACGGCAGTAAAATATCCTGCCATTGTCATGTCTGTTTCCCAGATTTCTGAAACGCTTTTTATTCTAGCGATACCTTTCTTTTTAAGAAAATTCGGAATAAAATACGTGATGTTTTTTAGCATGATAGCCTGGGTATTGCGTTTCGGCTTGTTTGCATATGGCAACCCTGGCGATGGGCTTTGGATGATTACTCTTTCTTGTATTGTTTACGGAATGGCATTTGACTTTTTCAATATCTCCGGTTCGCTATTTGTAGAAACGCAAAGTGACCCTGCTATAAGAGCCAGTGCCCAGGGACTTTTTATGATGATGACCAATGGTTTCGGGGCAGTTATAGGAAGTTTGGTTAGTGGCTTGGTTATACAAAAATATTTTACTCACGCAGATAACAGTAAAGACTGGTATGGCATTTGGATAGCATTTGCAGGCTATGCTCTTGTAATAGCTATTCTATTTTTGCTGTTATTTAAACACAGAAAAGGCGACCTGAATGTTCTAAATAATACACATTCGACACCATTACTTATTAATGAATAAACTAAAATATATCAAACAAAAAATCTCCTGTAATTACAGGAGATTTTTTTTTATTAATCAGCAGGGCTGATTGTAT
>JANYGZ010000023.1 GCA_025362235.1 Ferruginibacter sp.
TGAAAAAGTACAGAAACGTACCATTACCGAAATAGTAAATGCCAGTGGAAAAGTGTACCCCGAAATTGAAGTAAAAGTAAGTCCCGATATCAGTGGCGAAATAACTGAGCTGACAGTAATTGAAGGTGACAGCGTAAAAAAAGGGCAGACAGTAGCCCGTATTTATGCAGATATTTATAGTATCCAGGCCAACCAGGCCGCAAGCGGCGTGGCACAAAGCCAAGCCCAGGTTGCCAACTCACAGGCAGCATTAGACGCACTAAAAGCACAAATGGAGCAATCGCAAAAAACCTACACCATGCAAAAGCAATTGTATGATGATAAGGTGATCAGCGCCAACGAATTTAATACAGCCGATGCAGCCTATAAAGCAGCCGTTGCCAATTATAATGCAGCACAGCAGGGCATTAAAGGCGGCCAGGCCGCTGTAAAAAGTGCTGAAAGTAACCTTGCTAAAGCCAATAAGGATTTAAGCAGAACTGCAGTACTGGCCCCAATGGATGGTGTAGTAAGTTTATTAAGTGTAAAGAAAGGTGAGCGTGTGGTGGGTAGCAATATGATGGCTGGTACAGAAATGCTCCGTATTGCAGATATGAGTAAAATTGAAATAAGGGTAGATGTTGGCGAAAGTGATATACCAAAATTACATTTGGGTGATAGTGCTGTTGTAACTGTTGATGCCTATACAGACAGGAAGTTTAAAGGAATTGTAACACAAATTGCCAGCAGTAATAACGGCGCCAGTACGCAAAGTGCCTTGGCTAACACCAGTACAGATGTAACCAATTATAAAGTGTATATCCGTTTATTACCTCAAAGCTATGCTGACCTGCTGAGTAAAACCAGCTATCCCTTTAGGCCAGGTATGAGTGCCAGTGCGGATATTCAAACAAAAACCAATTTCAACGTGTTGAGTGTTCCCATTAATGCCGTTACAACCAGAGAAAAAAATGACAGCACTAAGGCCGTTGTAAAATCACACAATGCAGATGATGCAAGCGCCAATATAGATGATCTGGATGTGCTTGTTTTTATTTTAAACAAAGACGGATCAGTTAGCAAGGCCAAGGTTAAAACTTCTATACAGGATATTAATTATATAGAAGTTACAGAAGGCCTTACAGAAAACCAGGAAGTAATAACAGGGCCGTATGATATTGTAAGTAAAACATTGAAGGAAAAAGACAAAGTAAAAGTAGTAGACAAAAAAGAATTATTTATACAGAAAAAATAACTGTTACAATTATTACAAAAAAACCTTGCAATATTTAATTATTGCAAGGTTTTTTTATTCTATTATTTCGATACTATTTTTTTAAACGAAAAAGTAATATTGATTACAGTTAGTAACCTCTTACATTTTTACCCTCCATATAATTTATAAATGCCTTGTTACAAACACGGTTGCCGCCGGGTGTAGGATAATTACCTGTAAAATACCAATCGCCGGTATTGGTAGGACAGGCCAAATGCAGGGTTTCTATAGTTTGATAAATTACTTCTACGGGTATCGTTATTTCTTTAGCGGTAATAAGTTGTGCAATTTTATTGGAGATATCTTCCAGAGTAAATTGTTTATATACCTGGCGCACTACATTTTCTGTATGCAACTGGTTGTTTCTTTGCAATTCTTTGCATCTTATTAAAAGATCATCCAGTATTGATTCCTGCTTTCTTTCATGCAATAATTCTATGGCTGCCTTAAAGGCAATAAAATCGCCCATTTTACTCATGTCTATGCCATAGCAATCCGGGTAACGTATTTGTGGTGCAGAGGAAACTACAATTATTTTTTTAGGTTCCAGCCTTGCCAGCATACGCACAATACTTTCCCTTAAAGTTGTTCCTCTTACTATAGAATCATCGATCACAACAAGTGTATCTATGCCTTTGCGTACAGTTCCATATGCAATGTCGTAAACGTGTTGTACCATTTCATTTCTGCTGCTGTCTTCTGTGATAAACGTACGCAGCTTAACATCTTTAATGGCAATTTTTTCAAAACGTATTTTGCGGCTAATCATTTCCGTTAACTTCTCCTCATCAAAATTATTTCCCCAGCTTAAAATTCTTTCTATCTTAATTTTTTTAAGGTATTCATCGGCACCTTTTAAAAGTCCGTAAAATGCTGTTTCTGCAGTATTGGGAATAAAAGAAAAAATGGTATTTTTTAAATCATAATCAACAGCCTTTAAAACCGGTACACTTAAATACCTTCCAAGTGCTTTTCTTTCTTTATAAATTTTTTCGTCGTTGCCGCGTGAAAAATAAATACGTTCAAAACTACAGGCCTTTCTTTCCTTGGCTTCAACAATTTGTTCAATGTTATAACTTCCATCGGCATCCACCAGCAAGGCGCAACCCGGCATTAATTCCTGCACTTCGTTTTCGCCTACATTAAAAGCAGTTCTTATTGCCGCCCTTTCACTTGCAGCAACAATTACTTCTTCATTAACATAGTAATAAGATGGGCGTATACCGTGCGCATCCCGCATAACAAATGCTTTACCATTGCCTGTTAATCCACAAAAATTAAAACCGCCGTCAAAAAGCGGAACGGCTTTTTTTAATACTTTAGCTACATCGAGTTGGCCCGGAAAAGCTTCATCTGCTTTTACTAAAAAGTGATGCAGCACTTCCATCATAGCTGCCAGATCGCTTTGCTTTTGAAATACACCCGGCTCTAAATTAATAAGCCCAAATAATTCTTCCGTATTTACAAGATTGAAATTACCTGCCAGTGCTAAATTCCTTGCCGGTATTGTATCGCGTTTTATAAAAGGATGGCAAAATTCAACATTATTTTTACCCTGTGTACCATACCGTAAATGTCCCAGCAATAATTCACCTAAGTAATTCACATGCCCCTTCATTAACCCCGGATGATTTTTAATATCAGGCTGATATTTTTCTAGCTCTTCAATTTCTTTTCCAATTTGTAAAAAAAGGTCAGCGATTGGTTGATTGGCACTACTGCGTATACGGTGTAAAAAAGGGTAGCCAGGCTCTACATTAAGTTTTACTGTTGCAATACCGGCGCCATCCTGGCCACGGTTATGTTGTTTTTCCATCAGCAGGTACAGCTTGTTAAGACCGTACAAAACTGAGCCATATTGCTGTTGATAATAACTGAAAGGTTTGCGAAGGCGAATGAAGGCAAGGCCACATTCGTGTTTAATTTCGTCGCTCATGAAAATTTATAAGTTGCAAAGTTACATCATTGCAAAATAAAAATCCCGGCTATTGAGCGGGGATTGAAATATATTTTGTTAAAGACTTAAAGTCCGCTTAAAGTAAGGCCAATTTGATAAGGCTTAATGGGCGCTCCAGCTCCATCTTTTAAAAATGAGGATAGTGTGTATGCACTAAAAATAGAAAAATGGCCGTAACCAACCCTCGCAGTTGCTGCGAAACGGGTAGTATTAAAAAAATTACTTTTGCTAAGTTTTTCGGTATATTCATTAAGTGTTGCACCGGTTTTAGTGACCCATGTTTTCCCTTTTGTGTGTACATTTATCATGGTTCCTATTTTTATGCCTAATGCAGCTTTCCAGCTTTTTGCCTCATCGGCCGGGTTTGAAGTGTACCTTAATTCAATAGGTGCTTCTAAATAAGTATTGACCAGTTTATACTTTTTAAAATGATTTGCTGAATCTAAATTTGTAAAAGGAAGCCTGGCTGTTTGTGTAGTAATGCCTATATCTGCTTTCTCAAAAAATATACTGCTGGAACTTACACCTATGCCAAATGCTACACTCAACACAGGATTGGTTTTAAACCTTTTGTTCAGCATTATATATCCATTAAAACCCCTCGAAAATCCGTGCTGAATAGTTTTGATGCTATCCGGCATGTTAAGCCATCCATCATAACTGGCCTGAAGCATAAGATGATCGCCGGAGCGGCTAAGGTCAATTTTACTCCAATCAGTTTTGGGTTTTGCCTGCTTGGTAGAATCGGTTTTTGTTTGGGCAAAAACTGCAGAAAAGGAAATAAGTGCAATTACTATAAATGCAATTTTCTTCATAATGTAATCTTGAGTGGCAAAAATAATAGCCAGCAGGGTTAATGAAAGGTTAAATGAAATTAAAAAAATTGCCCGAAGTAAATCCGGGCTAATCATTATTTGTGGGCCCACCTGGGCTCGAACCAGGGACCACCTGATTATGAGTCAGGTGCTCTAACCAACTGAGCTATAGGCCCTGTTATTTTTACATAACGGAGTGCAAAAGTAAGATAAATAAGGTAATTTTGAAACCAAAAATAAAATTATGGCAAAAATAAAAAATCTATTGTTTGATCTTGGCGGGGTTTTACTTAATATAGATTATAATAAAACAGCCGATGCTTTTAAAAAACTGGGGGTGCAGCAATTTGATGAATTGTATTCCCAATCTGGCGCAAATCACTTATTTGAGGCATTGGAAACCGGCAAAATTTCTGAGGATGATTTTTATAAAACTATTCTGCAGTATTGTTACCCATCTACCAATAAAGAGCAGCTTACAACAGCGTGGAATGCCATATTGCTGAATTTTAGAATAAAAAGCCTTCATCACCTTAGTGAATTAAAAAACAAATACAATATTTATTTATTAAGCAATACTAACAGTATTCATTTAAAAGCCTTTAATAAAATTTTTGATGAAGAAATTGGGAACGGTCATCTTGATGACTATTTTATTAAGGCATATTATTCTCATAAAATTCACCTGCGCAAACCATATTCATCAACCTATCAATTTGTTTTGGACGATGCAGGTATTTATGCCGAAGAAACACTGTTTATTGATGACTCAATAGTAAATATTGAAGGCGCCAAAAAAGCTGGATTGGCAGCACATCATTTATTAGCCGGGCAAAAAATTGAGGATATTACCTTTTAATAATTACACTTCCCCTTTATCATTTAACTTCTTCAAAGTCAATATAGTCGTCATTTTTGGTTGTTGAATTGACGGGTGGTTTTGTAGAGTTGTAGGCATTATTTTGCTGCTGTTCGTGTTGTTTCATTTTTTCCTGCATTTGAGCACTCATGTCGCCAAATTGTTTTTTTACCTGCTTAGTAGTTTTAGCTACTGGAATTATCAAATCAAAAACTAATTTGTACACCAGGTATAAAATAAAAAGCTCAAAAGCCAGTCTAAAAATATTCATAATGTAAAGGTATAAAGCAATTAAAAACAATCGTGTTAAAAATATATAAATTATTACAAAAATATAATACTCCTGAATGGATACAATTTTTTGGTAACAATTATTTTACTATATTTGCAGCGGAAAAAGACACAAATGAAGGGAACGAAGATCGTTCCCTTCTTCTTTTATTATGACTGAAGTTACAAACATAAAGGCAATTGAAGCATTGATTGGAAGGTTGCTACTAGAAACGGAAGATATTTTTTTAGTATCAATAAGTATTAAGCCAACTAATAATATAAAAGTTTACCTCGATGCAGATGCTGGTTTAAATATTGATAAATGTGTTAAAATAAACCGGGCCATGTACCGCACAATGGAAGAAGAGGGTTGGTATCCTGATGGGGATTTTTCTTTGGAAGTGTCAAGCCCGGGAATAGATGAGCCTTTAAAACTTATAAGGCAGTATAAAAAAAATATTGGGCGAAATGTTGGGGTAACAATGATGGATGAAACAAAGCAGGAAGGAAAATTATTAGCCGTTACCGAAAATACCATTTCAATTGAACACACTGAAGGGAAAAATAAAAAAGCGGTTTTAATAACAAAAGAAATTTCGTTTGACAGTATCAAACAAACAATAGTATTGATTTCATTTTAATTAAATAATAAAAAATCCCTGCCGGCGGGGATGTAAAGGTGAGGCTGGTAAGTTTATGGCACGTATTAATTTGATTGATTCCTTCCAGGAATTTAAAGAAGCTGAAAACATTGATCGTCCTACGTTAATGAAAGTAATGGAGGATGTTTTTAAAACATTGATCCGTAAAAAGTACGGCAGCGACGATCAGTTTGATGTAATTGTAAATGATCAAAAGGGTGACCTGGAAATTTTCCGTCGCCGGACTATTGTTGATGATGGTGATATATACAATACCTTAACTGAAATTGAATACAGCGATGCTATTAAAATAGAACCCGATTATGCTGTTGGTGAAGAGTTATATGAAGAAGTTGATATTCAAAAAGAATTTGGCCGTAGGGCAATATTAGCCGGAAAACAAACCCTGGCAAGCCGCATTAATGATTTAAAGAAAAACCTGCTGATAAAAAAATACGAAGACCGTGTAGGCGATATCGTTAGTGGAGAAGTTTACCAGGTTTGGAAAAAAGAAGTGTTGTTGCTGGATGAAGAAGGCAATGAAATGATTTTACCTAAGTCAGAACAGATACCATCTGATTATTTTAAAAAGGGTGAAAATGTAAGAGGCGTTGTTAAAAAAGTTGAATTAAAAAACAGCCAGGCAATAATTGTTGTATCCAGAACAAGCGCATCTTTTTTAGAAAAATTATTGGAAATTGAAGTGCCGGAAATATTTGATGGTTTAATTGTTGTAAAAAAGATAGTAAGAGACCCGGGCGAAAGAGCAAAAATAGCGGTAGAAAGTTTTGACGACAGGATTGATCCCGTAGGTGCCTGTGTTGGTATGAAGGGTAGCCGTATACATGGTATTGTGAGGGAACTAAAGAATGAAAATATCGACGTAATAAACTGGACCAATAATATTCAGTTGTTGATACAACGTTCGTTGACACCTGCAAAAATTACCAGTATCGATATTGATGAAGAAAAAAAGCACGCCACTGTATTTTTAAAACCCGACCAGGTTTCATTGGCAATTGGCCGCCGGGGTGTAAATATTAAATTAGCCTGCGAATTAACAGGGTATGAAATTGATGTTTTCAGGGACAATGAAGGTGAAGTGGATGAGTTTGATATTGACCTGGAAGAATTTAGTGATGAAATAGAACCATGGGTAATTGAAGCCTTAAAAAAGGTTGGTTGCGATACAGCCCGCTCTGTACTTGATTTAACAGCAGAGGAATTAGAACGCAGAACAGATTTGGAAAAAGAAACCATTGCGGATGTAATGAGGATTTTAAAAGAAGAATTTGAGAAAGAATAAGGGTATGGAAATGAATTATAAATTAAAAAGAAAAGTATCGCCTATGCATTAAAAGTTATAGGCACATAAAACACGAATGTCAGAAGTAGCAACAAATACACCAAGATTGATGGCAGCGGCCAAAGAATTTAATATAGGTACAAACACCTTAATTGAATTTCTGGAATCAAAGGGTCTTAGCAATGAAAAGCTGAATCCTGGCTCCAAACTTACGGAACAAATGTACCGGGTATTACAGTCAGAGTTTCAACAGGATAAAGTAGCCAAAGAAAAAGCACAAAAGGTTGAATTATCAAAAGGGGCTGGAGTTACAGAACCGAAAAAGAAAAGAGACGAGGAAGATCTCTCCATAAAAAAGAAAGAATCGGCTGCAATAGTTCCTCCCGTTGTTGAAAAAGCAGCAGAAGTAAAACCTGTTGAGCAAATATTTCCGGTAACAGAAAAACCTGTTGATGAAAAAAAGGTTACCGCAAAGCCAACTGAAGAAAAGGAAATTGTAGCAGAAAAGAGTACCACAAAAAACCCTTCCGACGAAAAATCAAAAGAAACAGGATCTGCAAAAGTTGAACTTACAAAGATAGATGCCCCCGAACTGGAAGCACCTAAAGTGGTAAAAAAGATTGACCTGGATGCCATTGATTCTTCAACAAGGCCGAAGAAATCTGCTAAAAAAACAGAGGAAAAGGCTGCTGAAACAATTGCAAAAAAAGAAAAGGCCCCTATTACTGAAAAACCTGCGGCAATAGTTGAACCCCCGGTAATTACTGAGCCAGCAAAATCTGTTGCATCCGATTTAAATATTCCTGCTGTTATTGAAAATATAAAGGCAGATAAAATAGAAGGCCCAAAAATTTTAGGTAAAATTGAATTACCTGTTGATAATGATACAAGGCCGAAAAGGGAAGATGATAAGCGTAAACGCAAGCGTATCCCAATGGAAAGAAAGCCCGGCGCACCTCCGCACCAGGGCCAGCAGGGCGCAGGTCATGCACCAAGACCCGCCATAAATGAACAAACCCGACATCGTTCAAATACAGGATCGGCACCTGCCGGAAGCAGGCCTGGCGGAGCATCTGGCGTAAACAGGCCAGGTGGAGGAAATCAGCAAGGTGGTGGTAACAGGTTTAATAATAACCGCAATGCTGCACCAGCTGCACGTACTCAGGACAGGGAAATTGACGCTAAAGAAATTCAGGATAAAATAAAAGAAACACAGGCCAAATTATCAGGCGGTGGTGGAAGGGGCAAAAGCCTGAAAGCCAAATACCGTAAAGCTAAAAGAGATGAACTGGCGATACAAAGAGGTGCTGATGGAGCGGAGAGCAATAAATTACAGGTTACCGAATTTATTTCTGTAAGTGAACTGGCTGGTTTAATGGATGTTAGTTTTGCTGACATTATCAGCAAGTGCATGAACCTTGGTATAATGGTATCTATTAACCAACGCTTAGAGGCGGATGTAATTGAGCTGGTAGTGAGCGAATTTAATTATGAAGTAGAATTCATCGGCGTAGAAGATGCTGCTGAAATGGAAGAGGAAGAGGACGACGATGATATTGAAAATCTTGCACCAAGGGCCCCTATTGTTACCATTATGGGACATGTTGACCATGGTAAAACATCTTTACTCGATTATATCCGTAATACCAATGTTATTGCAGGAGAAGCGGGAGGTATTACACAACATATAGGTGCTTACGAAGTAAAGTTGAAAGATGGAAGAGCCATCACATTTCTTGATACACCGGGCCACGAAGCCTTTACAGCAATGAGGGCACGTGGTGCAAAAGTTACCGATATTGCTGTAATTGTAATTGCTGCTGATGATGCAGTAATGCCCCAGACAAAAGAAGCAATTTCACATGCGCAGGCAGCAGGCGTACCCATGATATTTGCTATTAATAAAATAGACAGGGATGGCTCAAACCCCGAAAAGATAAAAGAACAATTAGCCGCCATGAATATTTTGGTAGAAAGCTGGGGCGGTAAATATCAAAGCCAGGAAATAAGCGCCAAACAAGGTTTGAATATCGACCTGTTGATGGAAAAAATATTGCTGGAAGCAGATGTGCTGGAACTAAAAGCAAACCCTGTTAAGGTCGCCAACGGAACAGTTATTGAAGCATCACTTGATAAAGGGCGTGGCTATGTAGCAACAATACTTGTACAAAACGGTACATTGAAGCAAGGCGATATGATTGTTTCTGGTCAAAATTTTGGTAAGGTAAAAGCCATGTACAACGAGCGCAACCAACGCAGCGAAATAGCGCCTCCATCAACACCGGTATTAATATTGGGTTTAAATGGTGCACCACAGGCTGGTGAAACATTCAGGGTATATGCAGATGAAAGTGAAGCAAGAGAAAAAGCATACCAGCGCGGACAAATATTAAGAGAGCAGGGTATGAGGGCCAAAAAACATATCACCCTGGATGAAATTGGCCGTCGTTTGGCATTGGGAAGCTTTAAAGAACTCAACGTTATTATTAAAGGTGATGTGGATGGATCTGTAGAAGCATTAAGTGATTCTTTACAAAAATTAAGTACGGAAGAAATTGTAATAAAAGTTATTCATAAAGCTGTTGGTGCTATTACCGAAAGTGATGTAACATTAGCCAATGCTTCTGATGCTATTATTATTGGTTTCAATGTACGTCCATCTATGCAGGCAGCCCGTTTAGGCGAGCAGGAAGGTATCCAGATTAAATTATATTCTATTATTTACAATGCTATTGAAGAAATAAGAAGTGCAATGGAAGGTATGCTGGAGCCAGGTGTTGAAGATAAAGTACTGGCCAATGTAGAAATTAAAGAAATGTATAAGTTTGATAAAGCCACAGTTGCCGGCTGTATTGTACTGGATGGTAAAATTGCAAGAAATAACCGTATTCGTTTGGTAAGGGATGGTATTGTAATATTTACCGGCGAACTGGGTAGCCTTAAACGTTACCGCGATGATGTAAAAGAAGTAACTACAAATATGGAGTGCGGATTAACTATTAAGAACTACGCAAACATTGAAGTTGGCGATATAGTAGAAGCATTTGAAGAAGTAGAAGTTAAGCGGACCTTATAAGGAATGTTTACATTTATTACAGGTATAAACATTTGTTAAACATAACAACAAAAGGGCTATTGATAAAATAGCTCTTTATTTTTGACAGTTGACTGCCGTTTGAACAAATTAGGGAATATTTAATAATTTATTGATTGAATAAAATGAATGCACAAATAAAAATTTCCCTCACCTGCCTTATCCTTTTTTTGGGTAGTATAGTTTTTGCACAAACGGTACAAACTACTGCACAGGCTACCCAAATTTCGCAAACTGCAAAAGTTACAGCAGATAAGATTATAGCCGTGGTAGGAAATAAGATTATTTTAAAAAGCGATATCGACAATTCCCTCGCAGATGCGGTTCGCCAGGGGCAAGAACTGCCGCCCAATGCCTCGTGTTTAATTTTGGAGCAGGCTATGGGCATCAAAGCCCTGGTAATTCAGGCAGAAAGGGATTCCTTACCTATAACAGATGAAGAAATTGAGTCAAATATTGATAACAGAATCCGCTATTTTATTGGTGCCTATGGTTCTAAAGAAAAACTGGAAGAAATTTCCGGAAAATCTCTATACCAGATGAAAGAAGATTTTAAAGATCAGTTTAGAGAACAAATACTGGCTGGAGACATGCGCAAAAAAATTGTGGATGGTATACGCATAACGCCCAATGAAGTAAAAGCTTATTTTGATAAATTACCTAAAGACAGTTTACCTTTTTATGAAAGTGAATTAGAGATAGGGCAAATAATTGTGTATCCTAAAGCTAGCAAAGATGCAGATGATTATTGTATAGAGCAGCTGACTGATATTAAAAAACAGGTGGAAAGTGGAAAGAAGGATTTCAAAAAATTAGCAGATATTTATTCTGATGACGAAGCTACCCAAAAACAAAATGGAGGGGAACTTGAAATAAACAGGACACTGAAAAATTTTGATCCGATATTTTTAGGTAAAGCCTTTTCCTTAAAAGAAGGCCAGGTAAGCAGCCCTTTTAAAACCCAGTTTGGCTATCACATTATACAAATGGTTAGCCGTGCCGGTGATGATGCCGTAGTGAGGCACATTTTAAAAATACCTACAATTACCCCAGAGGAAATCCATAAATCAATCAATAAACTCGATACTGTACGATCAAAATTAATAGCCGGCACGCTAACCTTTGGTGAAGCAGTTTCAAAATACAACGAAGACGAGAATACCAAATTTACCGGTGGAAGAAAAACAAATGCCGAAGGCAGTACCTATATCACCATTGACCAGATGGACAAGGATATGGTAGTACTGTTGAAAGATCTACAGGTAGGTCAATTTTCTCAACCAAAAGAATTTGAAAACGAAAGAAGAAAAAAAGGTATAAGGATTGTTTACCTTTTAAGTAAAACAGAACCCCATAGAGAAAATATAAAAGACGATTATAATAAGATAAGTCAAAGAGCTCTGGAGCAAAAAAAGAGCGAAGCACTGGAAAATTGGTTTAAAGAAAAAGTAGGCAGTTTTTATGTTAAGCTAGATGCAGAATATCAAAACTGCACTGAAATGCAAAAATGGTTAATTCCAACAATGGCTGGCACCGCAGGTAATTAATACAATAAAAATAACTGGCTAAAGCGTTCTGATACCTGTCAGAACGCTTTACTTTTGTACAGATGCCCTGCATTTTTAAAACTAATTAATGCCCCTAAAAAATAAGAAATTTTGATAGAGAAAAAAAAGCAATTTAAGCAGGAACAAAAAACCGTATTGGTAGGCATTGTAACCGGTGGCCAAACAGAATTACAGCTAAATGACTATCTTAATGAACTGGCTTTTTTAGCAGAAACCGCTGGCGTAATTACTGTAAAAAAATTTACACAAAAATTGCCGCATCCAGATAGCAGAACCTTTGTAGGCAAAGGAAAGCTGGAAGAAATAAAAAGGTATGTCAGCCTTCACAGCGATGTAGAACTGGTAATTTTTGATGACGAATTAACGGGTTCGCAAATTCAAAACATTGAAAAAGAGATTGGTGTAAAAACCATTGACCGAAGTGATTTAATACTTGACATATTTGCCAGCAGGGCCAAAACTGCCCAGGCCCGTACACAGGTAGAACTGGCCCAATACCAATACATTTTACCCCGTTTAAAAGGAATGTGGAAACATTTGGAAAGACAGGGCGGTGGAGTAGGTACAAGGGGCCCCGGCGAAACTGAAATAGAAACCGACAGGCGTATTGTAAAAGATAAAATTACTTTGTTACGTAAACGCTTAGCCGAAATAGATCAGCAATCTTTTACACAAAGAAAAGAAAGGGGTGAGTTTATAAGGGTTTCGCTGGTGGGTTACACCAACGTAGGTAAATCTACCATTATGAACCTGCTGAGTAAAAGCGAGGTATTTGCAGAAAATAAATTATTTGCTACACTAGATACCACCACAAGAAAAGTGGTGTTTGAACAAACGCCTTTCCTGTTAAGCGATACCGTTGGCTTTATCCGAAAGCTGCCTCATCATTTGGTGGAGAGTTTTAAAAGCACGCTTGATGAAGTAAGGGAAGCAGACATATTATTACATGTTGTTGATATATCCCATCATCAATATGAAGAGCAGTTAGTTGTAGTAAACAAGACCCTGTCTGAATTAGGTGTTAAAGAAAAGCCTACCGTTACAATTTTTAATAAAATGGATAAATATCAGGAAGAAGCTTTTGATGAATGGCTGGAGGATGATGTAAAAAAAGAAATCCTGGCCGATCTTAAACAACGCTGGCAAAATGAAACAAGCAATAATTGTGTATTTATTTCTGCCACAGAAAAAACAAATATTGAAGCGCTAAGACAAACTATCTTAAATAAAGTAAGGGAAATGTATCGTATAAGATACCCATACAAAGCTGAGTATTTTTATTGATCTCTTTATGCCAACAAAATATGAAGCATACCAAAAAATACAAATGGCATAAAGTGGCGGAGAATATTGGTGAAATAAATTTTTCAGACAATGGCCTCACTGAAATCAAAGTAGCTGATAAAATAATCTGTATTGCTTTCCGTAACAATTCACTCACCGCTTGTACACAAAAATGCCCTCATGCAGGAGGAATACTTAGTGATGGATTTATTGATGCCGCGGAAAATATTGTTTGTCCGCTCCACCGCTACAAGTTTAGCCTCCAAAATGGTAGAAACACCAGCGGTGAAGGTTATTTTTTAAAAACATTTCCTGTAGAAATACGAAATGAAGGGGTATTTATAGGCTTTGAAGAAAATAACCTGTTTAATTGGCTTAAATAATTTGATTTAATTTTTTGTCTAAAACTAAAATGCCTTATTTTTGCCTCCCGATTAAAAACAGCATATTCCTCCTTAGCTCAGTTGGTTAGAGCATCTGACTGTTAATCAGAGGGTCTCTGGTTCAAGTCCAGAAGGGGGAGCAGCTACAGTAAAGGGTTTCATTAAATTGAAACCCTTTTTTATTTCTACGCTCCGACACAATTCCGACACTTTCTCTTCTAATTTGATTTATTTTGGGTCCCTTTATTACTAAAATCTACTTCATTTCTTACAAATTATCCTGTAATTCGTGTTATTTTCTATTAAACTTTTATGCCAATAAGAAAATAATTACCTAATTAAAGTTTGATTAAAATGTATCGCCAATAATTTTTCCTCCATTCAATTTTATTAAATGGTTAAAAGCTTTCATCATCCTATTAGGCAAATTATCTTTAACAATTGATTTTTCTAATAATAGAGTGACCTGATCAACATAAGTAATCGAGTTATCTAAATCATCTTTGCGACTTATCATATTTTCTCCGCTTCCGATTTTGATAAACAACCAAACATTATAAGGCTTTTCTTCAAATCTGATTTCACCTAATTCTTTAATTGGAATCGAATACTGGGGGGCAATAGTTGTCTCCCTTCCTTTGTAAATATTTTTAGTAGTTGCCACGATAATTAAATTTCCCTGCTCAAAATCTACCATGTATTTATGAAATACTTCCACGTCGTCCGAGTAGCCATTAAGTTGGATTTTTTCTTTTATCCACGCTTGTGTGTCAACCTTACTCTGTCCAAAAAACACCGACGGTAAATAGAAAAAGATAATAGATATTAGAGTTTTCATTTTTATAAATTTAAAGAGTTTTTATGGTGGTGATTACTATTTTTTAAATTTAATTCAAACTTTTATTTTTCACAATATTTTGTTCAAAATAAGTAAACTTAGAAGTTGCATTTATAAATCTTCCCCAAACATTAATCGGAACTCCTTTGTGAATGTATTCCTGTAATTTAAATACTGTTTTTTATCTTGTAAAATCTTTTCCGATAACATTTCTAAAACTATTGAAAAGATAGGTGTATTTCTTTATGTTGACTGATGCCTACCAATAAATTTCACCTGTATATTTATTTGCCTTTTTCATTCTTATTATTTCAGATTGATTATAGTCAAAACCTCTTTTGTTCATTCGAGAACGATAAGCATCATGAAATTCAATTTTATTCCCAAAACCAACGATTTCGGGACGAAATACATAATTTAATCCCATGCTCCTTATATTACTTTTGCCAATGCAAGTAGGATAAACAATTCCATCCATCCGCTCGTTTTCCGTACCGGTCGTATCTAAAAAATAATTTGCGACGGCAGAACTGAATAAATAAACTCGATTGTCTAAAGACGATGGTTTTGTGAATTCAGTTGCAACAATTTTTAGTAAGGATTTTAAGTTATCCTTTTCTATTGGATGTGTTGTTAAATCTAGCTGCTCCATACACTTTTTGGTGATGTAGATCAAACCACTATTACTTACCTCAATATTATCAGGCTCAAATATCGAAGTAGCTAATAGGTCTTCATTCATTTTCCAAACACTTGTCGTATGGTAAGCTGTTTCCTTTTTATTTTCAGTCCTTACAATTTCTGAAACTTCTGCGAAAGATAGCATTTCATCATCTGAGCAATAAAATAGGCTTTGGAAGGGTTGGTTACATCTGCCAAATTTTTTGATATTAAAAGAGTCGTTTCGATATGAAATGTCCGAAATGTTATTGAAAAAGTAATTACCATCACCTTCAGTATGGCACCTAACTCTAAAAAGTATTTTATGGCCTGGAGTTAAATTGAATTTGCAAAAGCTTGGCTTAAGATTTGAAAAGAGATTTTTATAAGCACTAAAAATGAGTGTGGGATCTAGCGCTTTTATTTCATCGATAATATTTTGAATGTTTGGAGTCATTTACTGGTTCTATTAATTTTATCCATTCCTGTAAATATTAAATTTTATTAACCTACCTGAGAAGGTGTTCCAAAGAAAGCTGTAAGCATTTTACATAGTTATTAGGATACTTTGATTTTAGATTCTCGGCACACAGATGTAGTTGCCAACGAGAGTCCTCATAAGGTAGTCTTTTTGCTATCGAAAGTCTTGTAGCCATATTATGTAGAAATTTTTCTGTCTCAAGTTTTGCAAGTTTGGTAATTACATTATTCCAAACCCCTTCATTTACTATTCCTATTAGACCTTCATGCCAAAAGTTTATAACTAAGTCTTTTTCCAATAAAGTAGATGGGAAACCAGTTTTTGTTTCAAAGTCTACAGAAGCCTGTTCAGAATGCTTAATTAAGTTAATATAAGTTCCAATAAAAAAAAGTTGAGGGTTTGATGGTGTCGGATGGGGAGTTATGAAGTTTGTAGTACTATCACCTTTATGGTAAGTAGTTAAAATAATTAGCGGAGGATAATTTTCGAAGTCTTTTGATTTCTCAATTTCCATTATTGGTTTGCTGATTTCAGTGTGAATTATTTCTCTGAGCTGTTCTTGAAAAACTTTTGAGATGAAGACGCTACCAATTTCAAGTTCCTGCTGAAGACATTGTCTCCATATTATTGAGTAGAAGTATATTATTATTATATTTCTATTGGGCGAGCTGAAGGAATAATATTTGTTGCCATTTTTTGTCTTGGAAATAGTTAATTTCCCTGCTGCCAAAGCGTCCGTCAAAACGATAAGTGGATTATTGCATTCACTTTCAATTATTCCAAGCCTTTTTTCGCATTCGGTACAAAAGATATAATCATCAACATGAGGAGGTTTTCTAATTTCAGGATCTTTATTTGATAGATTTGATCTACCATAATAGGTAGAGGTTTCGGCTTCATGAGAACAAATTGTGTAAAGCTCCTCTTTATCACGTTCGCCAATGACTCTTTTTGTTATACCGGCAGGGGTGTAATGGGACCCCTTCTTGTCAGATTTATTAATCTTGCATAATAGACAGATTTCCTCAGTTGTTCTTATTTTGCTCAAGACCTATTTATTTATTCATTTAATAATTCGCAAAAAAAATATGGCGTCCGATCCTTTTTAAAATATATCCTTAATTATCTTTCCGTTCAATAGTGTAACTAAATGTTCAAAAGCTTTTTATTCGATGAAATCCTGACCAAAAATTGGAAAGGTCAATAATAAACAAATTACTGCTAAGCCTATACCCATTTCCGAATTTTGTATTTTTAAAATTTATTTGCCATAAATAAAAAATGAGCAGCTAATTCAATTTTAAAGGATACCTATTTTTTATATTATAATCATAGAACGATCCCTTAGACGATGAATTTTTAAAATCTTCCCAAACATTAACGGGAATTCCTTTATGAATGTATTCTCTATTTTTGATAGTTGTATAAATAAAATACCCCGTAATCCCATCACAACTATAATATTTTGCAGAGGTTATCCACGAACTATCTGACGTATTTGCCCCTTCTTTTATCTTAAATGTACTGCTTTTTACCAAACTTATTGCTTGTGTATAAGAACGAAAAGTTTCGGGCAATTTGCTACAATCTTGTGAATTACAAGAAAGGGCAATTACTATTATCAGCGCTATTGTGGAAAATCCACGAGTTTTGCCCCACTTCCGCCACGCCAATTTGAACGTAAAAATGAATGGGGAATAAGGGTCAGGATTGCCGGTATTTCCAATCAGTTGGTCTTCCCGTGCATTAATAAAGTAATCTATGTATTTCGAGTTGTTGAGATGGTTAAAAGGGTCGCAATCAGGAAACCTTATTTTTACTTTACTTTCAATTATTTTTTTTAACTGTTTCATTTTGAAATATATTTATAGTGGGTTTAATAAAGTCTATAAAATTCCAGCTTCAAGTAAATCTAAGTAGATAAAATCGGGCGATTTTACTCCAGCATCAGCTCTGATTTTAACAAGTTTGGGAGAGTTAAAGAAAAGCTTTGCATTTTCCAATGAATTCCAGGCTGAAAAATGTACAATTTTGTTCGCATCGTTTTCATATTTTAGAACTTGATACGATATTTCTCCAGCTTTTTTTCTAACTTCTGATGCGTTATCAAATATTTTTTTCCAGGATAGATAGTCTTCAACTTCGTGAATGATTAATATATATTTCATATTGATAAATTTTTAAGTGATTTGTTTTTCTGAATAATTTGCTCTTCAGAAAAGCCTAAAATAGTTGGGGTTTTTACCTTCAAAAGATTTAGATAAATACATAATAATAGGCAACAAATGCTTCAATTGTATTTATTTCCATTTTTAAAGGTTTTATTAATATACCAAACGGTATATTATAGTTCAAATTTTTTTATTTTTTCAAATCATTAATAATCCTTTCCAAATAATCCATTGATAAGTTGAGTGAAGTAATTTTACCTGTTGCTTTTGATTGTAAAACCCCACCTTGAATTAGTGAAATAAGAACTGCAATGAATTCATTTATATTAGTTCCTGGTTTGATTTCTTTGTTCTCTATGCCTGATTTCAATTGTCGCTCAAGAGCATTTTTCCAAAATGTATAGGCATTTGCTGCTTTTGCTTTTAGTAAAAGATGTGTATCGTCGGCTTCGGCAGCAGTATTTGTTACAGGACAACCCGAGTTTAAAAAAGGTAATTTTAAATAGTTACGATACGTTTCTGGGTACACCAGTAGTTTATCTATAATGGAATTTCTAGCTTCCATTTTTGCCTTAATATAAACAACAACCCTTTCAAAATTATAATCAAAAGAAGCTAAAGCTACGTGGTCTTTATTTTCGAAATTACCATAAATACTACCTTTTGTTAATCCTGTTGCATTGGTTATATCATTTATAGATGTGCCGGCAAATCCTTTAGCATTAAAGATAGGAGCTGTTTTTTCTATTATAAATTGCCTGGTACGTTCTGCTTTTGACATCATCAAACTGTATTAATTTCATACAAATGTATTTAAAATATACCGAATGGTATATAATTCTAAAAATTTTAAGGCATTGTGTAATATAAGAATAAAAAAAGAAGCTTTGTCTTGCTGATTTTTAATATAAAGTTGATAAGAATTCCGGCAGCAGGTATGGGTGGGTTGTGCGTTGGCATTTTTTACTCTTTTGCAAGGTTGGCTTTGTGTCGGGGTTTTGTGTGCCTTGAAAATGTGCTCACAGGGGAGCCAAACTTTAAGCGACGGTGTGGAAAATGACAACACGATATCGGTAATGACAGGCGGCGTGTTTGCGGGTTATAAGTTTCTGCCATTTGTAGATTTTTATGCTAATTATGGAGGTATACTTACAGGGGATAATGGTGCAAGATCTGAAATGGTACGGCTGAATTTGGTGATTAGTTATATCAACATGAAAAAATACAAGACCACTTCGAATTAATCAAAGGTGAGGCAGGATGCTAATGCCTGGTGTGTATCTGCACGCATCCAAACAAAAAATCAAACAGCTCCTGAAGACACTAGCTATTGAAGGACCACAGGCAAAATAAATATAAATTATATTGTTTCATTTTACAATTAAGGTTAATGCTCAATCCTTAATGGAGATATACCAATTTCCCAATCCCTCAAGCAAAATGGTGTATAGCATATGCGTTTGTTTTCCCAACTACTTCACTCCCTTCATCTATCTGTAAGTATCTGAGTTCAATAGAATTCCTTAATATAAATTATATTTAAGAAAAAAATTAATGATAGCTCCCTCGCATCAAGAACTTTTACAACAAGCAAAACAACTATTTAATGAAAAAAAATTTCAAGAACTTATTACCTTATTAGATGATCAGACATTGATGCAATATAATAGTGCCAGTTTACTTGCCTATAGAGCAAGAGCTCATGATGCTTCTGGTGAAACCGAATTCAGTTTTTTATATGCCCAAAATGCTGTTGACACTGACTCATCATTAGCGCTGGCATATTTTTCTAGGGCTATTGCATTTCAAACCCTAAAAGATTACGAGAAATCGATTGAAGATTATAATAAAGTAATTGCTTTAGATGACAAATATGTAGCTGCTTATATTAATCGTGGAAATGTTTGGACTGCTATGAAACAATTTGACAAAGCAATTGAAGATTATAATAAAGCTATTCTTATAGATGACAATCGTTTTGAAGCATATCTTAACCGTGGAATTGCATGGTTTGTTTTAGAAGATTGTGAAAAAGCAATAGAAGATTATAATAAGACTATTCTTTTAAACGACAGAAATATACAAGCTTATATTAATCGTGGAAATGTTTGGACTGTTATGAAACAATTTGACAAAGCAATGGAAGATTATAATAAAGCTATTACTTTGGATGATAAATATACAGAAGCTTATAATAATCGTGGAAGTGCATGGTCTTCTATGAAGGATTATGAGAAATCAATAGAAGATTATAATAAAGCTATTCTTTTAAATGATAAATATGAAGAAGCGTATCGTAACCGTGCAAATGTTTGGAGTAGCATGAAAAAATACGACAAGGCAATAGAAGATTATAATAAAGCTATTCTTTTAAATGACAAATATGTAGAAGCTTACCATGATCGTGGAAATACATTTCTTTTTCAAGAAGAATATACTCAAGCCATTCAAGATTATAGGAGAGCAATTAAATTAGATCCTTTTTTCCCATTGCCTTATTATACTATGGGAACTGTCTATTACAATTTAGAAAAATACAGTTTATCGTTGGCTAGTTTCAAAAGGGCTTACTATCTTAAATGCTATCAAGTTGGCGAAGTAATTAATATTTTTGAAAAGATTTTTTACGCCCCCTATTTTTTCAAAAAAATCATCCTTGAACTTGATATTGAAAGTGCTTTAAAATTTTATATTCAAACATTACCAGCATAATAGAAATTTGTAAACCCTGGGACGATTACCTAGAATATCAGCGAATCAATGATTTTGATAAAAATCACCCTCATTACTTTAATAGGATTGAGGCAGTGGTAAATTTTCGCATGGGAAATTCTATTGCTGCTTTTGAAATCTTCGATACAAAATTTTGCAATAGTAAAATGCCCCATCTTCTTACTTTAAGGGATCAATATTATTTTATCAAATCTGCAATCGATTTTCTTGAACCGTTTGAGTACATTTTTTCTTTAGCTCTGATTCAGGTTGAACTTGAAGGTAATTACGATAATTGTAACCGCTATTATGCTGGGCAATTGTACTATTTAAATAATAACCTAGACATCGCCTTGGAATATTTTAATAAATGTGAAAATTTTTTGCCGGCAGCTTATGCAAAGATGGCTATATATAAAGCAAAAAACGATGATTTAAAATTAAACAATACAGCAATTGAAATTGAGAAAATGGAAGATGATGGAGTTAATAATTATCATTTTATAAATGGAATTACTCCTTTAAATGTGGAAAAAGGTCAACCTTTTGAAATGGTTTATAATCAAATTTTGGAGATAACTTATTATTATGAATTAATTGAAGAGATAAATGATGTTAGAATTTTACTTGGAAATGAAAATACATATTCTGATATTGGATTCGATAATTTATTGCATTTTGAAAGCGCATTGCAAAATGAAATAGATATACAGTATAGATTAAAAGAATTTAAGGAAGTTGAGAACGAAATGATTCAACAGCTAAGAGAGTGTGCCAAAAAATTAAATAAAGCTGAGATTTATAAGGAAATATTTTATAACAAAGAAGCTCACGATTTATTTAAAGAAATAACCGCAGATATTTTAGTAAAGCCAATTGAAGTTTCAATAGAATATTTACTTGCACTAAGAATTCATAAACCCGTTATCGAACTAAGTTGGTATCATAAAATAATTTTATATTTCTATTTGGATAATGAACTTGATATAGAAACTACCCTTCGTCTTTGGCTATATACCATAAAGATTAATTCAATGGGAAGCGGTTACAAATCTTTATCAAAAGAAGAAAATAAAAATCTATCTTTTGGAATAGACTTATTTGCCGTAATTCTTCATCTACCCATTAAATTAATCTATAAAACTTTTTATACTGTATTTAAAATTACTCATTTGAATTTAGAAGAGGAGAAAACTCCTATTAATCAAACTACAGATTATGAAGATTTTGAGAACAATTATTACGAGAATATTGGATTTATGATTGAAGTAGAAGCAAAAAAAATTAAAACAATTTTCAGTTAGTAATATTTAATAGTAGTCAAATGTGACCTAATTATAATAAAGGGTTTCAACAAGTGAAGCCCTTTATTATTTTGTCTTTCAGACTTTTCGAATTTTGTACATCATCTTTGTTCCCCGGTTGCTTTTGGCAAATCTTTCCTGGGTAATTTTTCATCCCTGTTGGCAGTATTGTACACACAGGCAGCAACGATAGTGGCTGCCTGTGTAAGATCGGCAGCAATCAAATGATCGTAACTGTCCATATTGGTATGATGTGTTCTTGTGCCATACTCAATACCATCCTGTATAAACTGAAAACCCGGAATACCCACTGCATTAAAAGATAAATGATCTGTACCGCCGGTATTGGAAAGGGTTACTGTTGCTGCCCCTAAACTATTAAAAGGTTCAAACCATTGGGTAAAAACAGGTTTTACCTTTTCATTTCCCTGCAAATAAATCCCCCTTATTTTTCCTGTGCCATTGTCCAAATTAAAATAGGCCGATACTTTTGCATGCTCGTCTTTTAGCTCCATGGTTGCCGGGTCTGCAAAGTGATTTTTAACATACGCACGGGAGCCCAGTAAACCCTGCTCTTCACCGCTCCACAAAACAATGCGTATGGTGCGTCTTGGCTTTAGCCCGCTTTGTTTTAATATCCTGATGGCTTCCATCATCACGGCACATCCTGCTCCATTATCCGTAGCACCGGTAGCACTTTGCCAGCTATCAAGATGGCCACCCAGCATTACCAGTTCATTGCTTAAATCGGTACCTTTTATTTCGGCTACTACATTATATCCTTTAAGATCTTTATTGTTGAATTCTGTTTGTACATCTACATCCAATTTTACGGGATAATTGTTATCGGTCAGCCTCTGAATAGTCAAATAGTCTTCCATGGCCACCATAATATCCAGCACATTTTCGGGATCGTTTGCACCATAAAGGCCACCACCCTGTACAAATAAAGTTCCATCATACCCTGCTGGCGTCATACTTAAAACAGCAACGGCACCTTCCTGGCCAGCCATATCTCTTAATTTTGAGGCAACTGAATTTCTGTTACGCAATTGCTGTTCCCGCCTGCGGCGTGCCTCAGCAGTGTCGGTCGCCGGCGGCGGTGGCGGTGGCGGAGCTGCATTGGCCATCTTGGTTAATTCTTCATCCGTAAGCCTGGTGGCATCTGGTTTAAAACTTTGTTTTAATGTATCGTTACGGTAAAGCAATACAATCTTTCCTTTTATCTTACTACGATAGCCTTCCAATGCAACAGAATCATTTGCTTTTACCAATAACACGTCGGCACTTTTTAAACCGCCTGTTCCCTTTGTCCATGTTTTTGGAAAGCCAATCAATGGGCGGTAATAAGGTGCTGTAAGAGCGATGTATGATTTTTTTAATTCCCAGCTCTTTCCAAAATCTCCCCATGGTTCAAGGGCAGCATTGGTTAAACCCCATTTTTCCATTTCGGTACGGGCCCAATTAGCAGCCCTGAAATATCCCGGCGAGTTAGTAAGCCTTGACCCGGAAACATCCGTTAAATGAAAAGCAATGTCCATCACTTTTGAATTATCAAGACCTTCTTTTTTTATTGTATTGATGGCGTCCATGTCCACTTTTTCCTGGGCATATAAACCCGAAATAAGCAATGAGACGGCTATAAATAAACCAATTATTTTTTCATGTTGCATTCATTTTAGTAAATGAAAGTTAACCAAATTAATTTAATAGCATGATGGAAGAAACAACAGGTTGCAAAAAAATTTTCTTTAGTGTTTGTGCAATGAGCCGGGGCAGGAAAGTAAAGAATGGCCGTTGAGTCGTTTAGACGTTTAGGTGGAAAGCAAGTAAGCACATTCAACGCCTTAACGGCAAGGCAAAAGAAAGAATGGCCGGGGAGTCGTTTAGACGGTAAGATGTAAAGAAATAAAAACGCCTCAACGCCTTACCGGCAAAACTAACCAAACAAAAACGCCTCAACGGCAAATTTTCCACAATAAAAAAAGGGATGAACTGTTTTGTAAACTTGTCATCCCTATTAGCATGTCAGTAAAGGTATCCGGAGATTTTTATTCTTTTGTTTCCAAAAATGTTTTCCAAATACCTGCACCCAGTAATCCACCTGCAATGGGTGCTACAATAAACAACCATAATTGCGACAGTGCTTTACCACCCGCAAAAATAGCTGGCCCAATGCTGCGTGCCGGGTTTACAGAAGTACCGGTAATTGGTATTGCTACCATGTGAATCAACACTAATGTGATACCTATGGCCAGCCCCGCCATATTTGGATTGCCTTGTTTTGAAGTAGTTGCAAAAATTACCAGCAAAAAAAGACAGGTCATTACTACTTCGGTAATAATTGCAGAGCACATAGAATAACCGCCCAGGTATCCTTCGCCCCATCCATTGCTTCCTAAACCCCATTCTTTAAGGGCCACAAAATCCAGTCTGCCGCTTAAAATAATATACAAAACTCCTGCACCCGCAATAGCACCTAATACCTGTGATATTATATAGCCAATGGTATCCTGCACAGATAATTTACCGGCAGCAAGCATAGCAATACTTATAGCAGGGTTTATATGACAACCTGATATTGGTCCAATAGCATAAGCCATAGCCACTACTGCCAACCCAAAAGCAAGTGCTATACCAAGTACCCCCAAAGCAGCAGGCCCCGTATTCAAAATGCTGGAAATAACGGCAGAGCCGCAGCCAAAAAGCACTAAACAAAAAGTGCCAATAAATTCTGCAATATTTTTTTTCATATTTAAATTAGTTTCAATAAAGGTGTACTTTATTTATTGTAAACTGAGCTGTTTTTTTACAGTTCTATAAAATTGTGTATAAGTAACCTATAGATGTTAATTTGTATCTTTAAAAAAGAAATCAAAAAAATATACTGTTGCAATTGATACAATAATTATCAGCTTACCAATTTATTTAACTGCTGTAAAAACAAAATAAAAAATATGAAGAAAATATTACCGGCTTTTTTTATTTGCCTTGCTGTTAATACCCATGCACAGGATATTGTACAGCAGATGTATGCAAAGTATGCAAAAAATTTCCGCAAGTCTTTATCATTTGTACAGCAAACAGGTAGCTACAGCAACGACTCATTAATTAAAACAACTACCTGGTACGAAGTATTGGTTTATCCTGATAAATTAAGAATTGATATAGATAAGCCCGCAGACGGGAATACCATTTTTTTTGTAAACGATTCTGTTTACCGTGCTCAAAATGGCCAGGTAAAAAACATGGGGTACCAGCCGCACGATTTGCTATTTGTATTGGGCGGTATGTATTCATTTCCGCTTGATAAAGTGTACGCCAAATTAAAAGCCATAGGATATAATACAGATAAAAGTTTTGAAACAATATGGAAAGGAAGAAAAGTAATAGTAACAGGTACTGATAAAGAAGAAACAGAAAGCAACCAGTTTTGGGTTGACAAAGAAAAACTGGTTACCCTAAGAATATTAAATAATAAAGACGGGCAAAAAACAGAAACTATTTGTGCAGACTATATTCCATTGGGGAGTAACCTGTGCGAAACATCCATTGAATTTTATATAAATGGAAAATTGCGCCAGACAGAAAAATACGCAGAAATAAAAGAAAATGTAAAGGTTGATATGGGATACCTTGATCCTTACAAAATGGGAAAGGTAAAATTCTGGAACAACTAAAAACTATAATAAAGCAAAACAATAATGCTGCTGTTTAATGCCCGTTTCATGAATGCAAATTATTTACAGCAAGGCGAAAATGAAAAAGAACTTTTTCCTAATTATTACGGTAACGACTTAGGTTTAACATGGTCCGCACAACAATCGGCTTTTCGTATTTGGGCACCTGTTGCCGACAGGGCACAATTAAAATTATATAACCAGTGTACTGGCGGAAAAATACTCCAAACCATTGAATTAGAAAAAGCAGAACAGGGAACCTGGGTGGCAACCATCCCGCGCAATAAAGAGGGATTATATTATACTTTTTGTATTGAATACAATGGCGGGTGGCTTGAGGATGTACCCGATCCCTATGCAAAAGCAACCGGCACCAATGGCAAACGTGCAATGATTATTGATTTAAAGAAAACCAATCCTGATGACTGGGCAAACGACGAATCACCTCCATTGAAAAACCCTACCGATGCTATTATTTACGAGTTACATATACGGGACGCCAGTATCAACGCCAATAGTGGTATTAACGGTAAAGGAAAATTTTTAGGGCTTACCGAAACAGGCACCAAAAATAATGAAGGCTTTGCTACAGGTATTGATCATTTAATAGAATTGGGTGTAACGCATATTCACCTGCTGCCGTTTTTTGATTTTAATTCGGTAGATGAATCGGATACAGTAAATGCACAATACAATTGGGGATACGATCCATTAAATTATAACAGCCCCGAAGGTTCTTATGCAACCAATACTGAAGATGGCAGTGTGCGGATAAGAGAATTAAAAAAGCTTATCAAAACATTTCATGATAATGGATTAGCAGTGGTAATGGATGTTGTGTACAATCATACTGCACTAACCGAACATTCCTATTTTAATCAACTGGTGCCTGGTTATTATTACCGCAAAACAAAGGAGGGTGCATTTAGTAATGCTACAGCATGTGGCAATGAAACCGCCAGCGAAAAAGAAATGATGCGGATGTTTATGCTTCAATCTGTTTTGTATTGGGTAACCGAGTATCATGTAGACGGTTTTAGATTCGACCTGATGGGGGTGCATGATATTGAAACAATGAATATAATTTCGGCAGCAGTACACAAAATAAAACCAGGGATATTATTGTATGGCGAGGGTTGGGTGCCGGGCAGTTCTACCCTGCCGGAAACTGTGCTGGCAGTAAAAAAGAATTCAGCTTTGTTAAATGATATTGCAGTATTTAGCGACGAGCTGCGGGACGGTATTAAAGGCGCTGTATTTGATGATGCCAGTAAAGGTTTTGTAAGCAACAACCCAGGTATGGAAGAAAGCGTAAAATTTGGTATTGTTGCCGCCTGCGAACACCCACAGGTTATTTACAGCAAGGTAAATTATAGCAAAGCAGCTTATGCCAAATCGCCGGGTAATATCATTAACTATGCCGACTGCCATGACAATCACACACTATGGGACAAACTATGTATTAGTGCCGCCAGCGCAACAAACGAAGAAAGAATATCAATGCATAAACTGGCATTATCTATTGTGCTTACTTCGCAAGGCATTCCTTTTTTACATGCAGGTACAGAGTTTTTGCGCAGCAAAAAAGGTATAGAAAATTCTTATAACTCACCCGACAGTATAAATGCTATTGACTGGAGTTTAAAAACAAAAAATAGAGAAGTGTTTAGTTATGTGCAGCAATTAATAAAAATGCGAAAGGAACATCCGGCATTTACCCTGCAAACAGCAGCGCAAATAAAAGATAACTTCCATTTTTTTGAAACTGTTCCTGGTGTAATTGGTTATCAAATAAACGGCACTGCGGTAAACGACAGCTGGCAACAAATACAGCTTTGGTTTAATGGAACCAATGTTGAAAATACAATTGCACAACCAATAAAAACAATTTTTAAAAAAGCCATTGAAAACAATTTTTTTGTTGTTCCCGAACCTGCGGATATATTGATATTACAGCCATATAGCTGTACTTTAATTTACAGCGATTGAATTTTTATTTACAAAAAAAATTCGGCAAAATCAGCTGTAACATTAATAAATGGGTTATTTATCCAAATGATACAAAAGGCACTGACAACCTGGTGCTGATTACCGTATAATACAATTACCCCATTTGGCGAAAACTAAATATTGGTTTACAAATCAATTATTATAAACGAACTGCAGAGTATAATGATTTCTCCGATTTTCGAAATATCAAAAATGAATATTATAATTTTAGGGCAATGATAAGTTTTGGGTTGTAAATTTATTGGCCGTAATTCTTTTCTTTCTTAAAACAGTAGGCCATCTTAAAGCTTCATACTATGATCAAAAAGTGGTTTTCTCACAAATCAGGTTTCACACAAAGAACGCAACGAAAACAAAGAACACAAAGCAATACATTGTTGTATTCTTCTTTGTAAACTTTGTATTCTTTGTCTCTTTGTGTGAAATAAATTTATTTTTTTAAAACTTTTGCTTATTGCTATAAAAAGAATACAGAACTTTAGAAGAAAAATATTTATTCCATTATTTAAATGCTTCCATTATGAATAAATTATTTCTACTTGTATTGCTTTTAGTTTTGCCAGTTATATTTTTTGGCCAGGCTCCGGCAATAAAATATGATACAGACTCTGCTTCCATAGAACAGCTTGGCGTACCAAAGGGAGAAATTTTAAAATTTACTTTCGAAAGTTCTAAAATATTCCCTGGTACATCGCGGCAATACTGGGTATACGTGCCTGCACAATACCAGCCCGAAAAACCAGCCTGTGTGTATATTAACCAGGACGGTATTCAATGGAAAGCTCCAACCGTATTTGACAACCTGATATATAAACATGAAATGCCTGTTACTATTGGCATTTTTATTACGCCCGGCCGTGTAGTTGCTGCCAATGCGCAAACTGCCAATGACCGCTTTAACCGAAGTTTTGAATATGATGGCTTGGGAGATGCTTATGCCCGTTTTTTACTGGAAGAAATTTTACCTGAAGTAGAAAAACAAAAAACAAGTGATGGTCGTGCCATCCGTTTATCAAAAAATGGCAACGACCGTGCCATTGGCGGATCAAGCAGCGGTGCTGTTTGCGCATTTACTGCAGCATGGGAACATCCAAAAGAATTTACACGGGTGTTTAGTGCTATTGGTACATACATTGGTCTCCGGGGTGCAGAACGTTACCCAACATTGATAAGAAAATACGAGCCCAAACCGATAAGGGTTTTTTTACAGGATGGATCAAACGATTTAAATATTTATGCCGGCGATTGGTGGATGGCCAATGAAACAATGGAAAGGGCACTAACATTTGCCGGTTACGAACACGAACATGTTTGGGGAGCCGATGGCCATAACGGTAACCAGGGTACTTCAATTTTTCCTGCTGCCATGCGGTGGTTATGGAAAGGCTGGCCATCCGCTATAACAACCGGATCATCGAAGAACCAGTTCTTAAGCAGTATATTAATTCCAGGGCAGGATTGGGAACTGATTGGTGAAGGGTACACATTTACAGAAGGCACGGCAGCCGATGCAACCGGCACTGTTTTTTTTCATGATATCCCCAATTCAAAAACATATAAAGTATCTACCGATGGAAAATTATCAACACTGCCAGTGAATGCAAAAAAAGCAAGTGGTACTACTTTTGGCGCAGATGGAAAACGCTATACAGCTGCAGGTGGAGCAAAGCAAATAATAAGTTATGATGGTAACGAAAAAGAAACAGTAATGGCCGATTCAATTTCGGGCAACGACCTGGTAATGGCAAAAAATGGCAACCTGTATGTTACCTCGCCTGATGGAACTGAAAAGCCTGGAAAAATATATCTTATACGGCCCAATGGCCAAAAAATTATTGTTGATGAAGGAATAAAATTTCCCAACGGCATTACCTTTACACCCGATCAAACACAATTGTATGTTACAGAATCTACTTCGCATTGGATGTGGATATATTCGATAAATACTGATGGGACACTAGCCAATAAACAACGGTATGGCTGGCTGCATGTACCCGATGGCAGCAACAATGCATGGGCAGATGGGCTTAAATGCGATACTGCCGGCAGGGTGTATGTGTGCACAAATCTCGGCATACAGGTACTTGACCAGCTTGGCCGTGTAAATGCCATTATACCTGTGCCCAGCGGGCAAGTTAGTAATTGCTGTTTTGGTGGCGTTGATTTTAATATTTTATACATTTCCTGTAATGATAAAATATACCGTAGAAGATTAAACACACGGGGAGCCAATTCATTTGAAAATCCCTACAACCCTAAAATTCCAAATCTTTAATTGTATTCACTATAACAAAATAAAAATGCTGATGCATTTATTGAATAAAAGCATCAGCATCTAATAATAAAATTTCCATCACATATCTATACAGAAGACCTACCACCTATTACCCGCATTATTATAGCAATGATAGCAATTACCAACAGTACGTGAATTAATCCACCGGCACTGTAAGCAAACACTCCAATAGCCCATCCAATAATGAGTATTACCGCAACAACATAAAGTAAGTTATTCATAACATTGTTTTTATTAGTTAAAGATATTTTCTATTATTCCATTATTGTACCAGATTATTATAACTCAAAATAAAAATTTAAAAAGGGCTACTGCTGCTTTTGTGTACCAAGGCGGGGATTATTTTACCCAGTATGTTTATAACACCTCACCCTTTTATTTTTTATTTATATGCTTTGTCATTTTAAAAAAGTAACTGTAGCGGGACTTTATTTTTTAAGAAAGCATCAATTACAATCCCAAAAACAACAATTTTTTTATTTCGCCATTCCTTTAACTTTATACTACCTTAGGGATGTCTTTTATTAAATTATAATTCTAACAAAGCTGCCATGAAAAATAAAATATCCCCTAAAAAAGTATGCCTTGTTATAAGCATACTCTGGTTGTTACTACCGGTTAATACAATATCTCAAACCGTTAAAAAAAATACGGCCGATACCGGATGGAGACAACTTTTTAATGGCAAAGACCTCCTCGGGTGGAAACATGTAGGCAAAGGCACCAGCGTATTGGAGTACGGTATGATACATGGCAAGGGTGGCATGGGCCTTTTGTATTATGCAAATGAAAAATTTAGCAATTGCACCATCAGGGTGGTATACAAAATGCAGAAAGAAAATAGCAATTCAGGCGTATTTATCCGCATACCCATACAGCCTTTGGAAGAATGGATGCCTGTATTTTATGGGTACGAAGTACAGATTGATAATCATCCGGAAACGAGTGGTGAAGATGATTACCATATTACGGGAACCTTATATTCCTTAACAAAGCCATTGGCCAAACCGGGCAAACCCGGCCCAGAATGGAACACCATGGAAATTACGCTGGATGGCCCACACACCATGGTGTATGTAAATGGCCAAAAAGTTACCGACTATACAGAAGGCGATCCAACACCGGAACGTAAATTTGATTTTGAACCAATGCGGGGCAGAAGGCCGGATGTTGGCTATATCGGTTTACAAAACCATGGTGACGATGATGTGGTTTACTTTAAAGAAGTTGCTGTAAAACCGATTGTTAAAAAATAATAATTACCGCCATGAAAAAAATAAAAAACACTTCATCAAATAAAAAAACAAGCCGGAAAGATTTTATAAAAAAAACTACATTGGCAACAGCCGTTTTTTATATTGTACCCCGTTTTGTATTAGGCGGAAAAGGTTTTGTGGCACCCAGCGATAAATTATACATCGCCGCGGTAGGTTGTGGTGGCGAGGCAGAAAATGATATTCATCATTATGCCACTGCACCAAAAAAAAATGCAACCATTGCTTTTTTGTGCGATGTAGATGAGCGGCAGGCCGCACCCCGCCGGAAGGAATTTCCTGCTGCAAAATTTTACCACGACTGGCGGGAAATGTTTGAAAAAGAAAACAAAAATTTTGATGCAGTTACGGTAGCTATACCCGATCATAACCATGCTGTTGTTGGCCTAAGCGCCATGAAATTAAATAAACATTTATACCTTCAAAAACCTTTAACGCATGATATTTATGAGGCCCGTGTGCTCACCGAAGCAGCAAAAAAATATAAGGTAGTTACACAAATGGGCGACCAGGGTGCCAGCTGTGATGGTATGCGCACCATGCGTGAATGGTTTGAAGCGGGGCTTATAGGCGATATAGAAAAAGTATATTGCTGGACGGACAGGCCTGTTTGGCCGCAAGGTATTCAATGGCCTAAATCAACACCGGTAGTGCCCAAAGAACTTAATTGGGACCTGTGGCTGGGTACAGCACAACAAACAAATTATATTGATAACCTTGTTCCATTTAACTGGCGTGGCTGGTGGAGCTTTGGTACCGGTGCCCTTGGCGATATGGGTTGTCATATAATGGGACCTCCATTTAAATTACTGGAACTGGGTTACCCAACAGATGTTTCGGGTAGCGCCAGTACGGTGTACAATGGAATTTTTAAAGAAGGCATTTATCCAGAAAGCGGCCCCGTTTCCAGCTCAATAAAATTTGTGTTTAAACAAAAAAATGGCAACAATTTAAACCTGTATTGGATGGATGGCGGTATTACCCCTGAGCGGCTTACAGAGTTGGACCCCGATGTAAATATGAACGATGCGTTGGGCGACTTTCCGGGTGAAAATGATTTTGAAGGTTGTACCCTTTTTGTTGGAACAAAGGGGAAAGTCTCCTGTGGCTGGGGCGGTAGTCATCCAAGGCTATTGCCGCTTTCGCTCAATAAAGATGTGCATGTGCCGGAAAAATATCCACGTGTTGAAGGTGGTATGGATGGCCATTGGTGGCAATGGGTCGATGCCAGTATTGCGGGCTATGGAAAAATGGAAACAGACTCTCCTTTTATTGGCTATGCAGGGCCATTGACCGAAACTGTATTGCTGGGTAATTTATTATTGCGGAGTTTTAATATTCAGCAAAAAATAAAACGCAACGACCCTGTATATGGAAATATGGAAGGTTACAAATTTAACGGCAGGTATATCGATTTAAAATGGGATGGAGAAAATATGAAGATCACCAATTTTGAACCCGCCAATCAATTTATAAAAAGAGAATACAGAAGTGGGTGGGGATCGCTTACATTGTAAAAATTTTTGCATCTTTAGCTGTTTCTTTATCGACAAGACAAGTAGAGGATTAATAATTTTAACTTGATATTTCTTTAACCAAAAACTCACTTATAATATTGGGTTGCTTGTAAACCATAAAATGATCTCCATTTTTAATCCTTATCTGTGGCTTATCAATTAATATTATTGGAAATGTTTTATCTAAATCGCCGTGAATTTGTATAATTTTTGTTGTTGGTAATGTATTCGGGTTTTTCCATTCTGAGAGATTTTTAAAAGCCCATTGTAAATATGTATTTGACTGTTTATTGAACATATCTATAAATAATCCTTTTTCTTCTTCGGTCTTATACCCATGACGATTCCCCCAAAAATTTAATGTATTTGTAACCAGATATTTCGTAAAAAACTTGTAAAATCTTAACGGAGCTGCCAACTTAAAATGAAATGGAAGTTCATTTCTTGACTTGATGCTTGAAATCAATACAATTTTATGTACTTTTTTTATAGCCGCAATTTCCTGGCTAATAACTCCCCCAAATGAATGACCAACTAAAATTATTTCTTCATGATTTTCTTCAATAGTAGATGATAGCCTTGTAGCATAACTGGTGATACTTTCTTTACTACTAAGTGGTTCAATCCATTCAACATATTGAACGTCCAGTCCACCTAAGTTTAATTTCTGAAATATTCTGTTATCAAAGCCAAGTCCTGGAATAAAATAAATTTTCATTGATTACTTTTAATAATTTACAGCACCTCGCTTTTTTTGTAGAAAATTTTCCGTTACAAAACAAATATACTTACAAGATGAATAGATTAAACTCTTGTATGATTTTTACACACTCTATTCCACGCACAGTTTCCTGAAAGGAACTGTGCGTACTACGGAGCAATACATTTAACCCAATGAAGATTTGTATTTTTCCTTCCCTTTACATCATTTGCCTATGTCCCCAAACACTGCATTTAGTTAATCGTAGTGCTTAAATTCTATTCTTTCCCCCTTGTTCCGGTGATGGACTGGAGTAGAAAATATTTTTTTAAACCCTGCGTATATCCCTGATGCGTTGACAGGCGTGCTTAAACCGAGTCTATAGCCCCCTAATTTACTCCAAACATTTGCCCCTTTTTTGGTATCTTGTGACAGTGAAAAAAGCAAAAATAAATTACCTGGATTTTGAGGTCGACAAACTTACCCGTTCTATAGAAAATGTTTCAACGGGTGACAGTTTTCCAACAGAAATTTCTTTTTTATTGAAATCGGATTTAAAATTAGTAACAAAGAAAAATGGGTGGTTGTTTAACTGGAAAAAAGAATTGGATGCCCCGGAAAAGGAAGTTTATAAACTTACTATTCAAGGCAATCCGACAATAATTCAAGGATTGGTAAGCTTAAGTATTGAACCTGACCATATGTATATGTACCTAATTGAAAGCGCTCCATTTAATAAAGGGAAATCAAAAATTTATTTAGGAGTTCCGGGAAACCTGGTTGCTTATGCCTGCAGGCTTTCTTTCCAAAGAGGGTTTGATGGGTTTATTGCATTTCATTCAAAAACAAAACTTATTAATCATTACATAAAAAGCTTAGGGGCATTTCATGTTGGCGGTCTTTTAAAGACTATAGATTCGCTGCCAGCTAAAACATTAATCGAAAAATACTTTAAATCATAAATCATGGGCTTAATTAAAGAACCTTTAGATGTCGACTTTTATGTACAGTCAAAACCTTTAACACAAAAGGAAAGAGAAGCTATTAGTGAACATATACGTAAATACAAGGAGAAAATTGCAAAACAAAAAAGCAGGAGGCTTTCTGTAAAAAAGAATGCTCCTGTTAAATTAAAAGTATAAGCACAAAATTGGGCAGCTTAATTTATCTGTGACACTATAACATAAGTGAAATTATTTTGTCCTGACAGAGTCAATATGTTTTGTCCCTCTTCCCGGCACAGTCTGATGCAAGGGACTGTGCGTACTAAGGAGCAATACATTTAGCCTATGAAGATTTGTATTTTTCCTTCCAAATTACATCCGTGGCCAGTGTCCCTGCTAATGCTTTCAGTAATGAATTAAAGTAAAAGAAGCAGTTTGCAAAGAATCACAAACAAATTATCAAAAGTCATACCCTATCAGAATGAATACAAAAAAAACAGCCATAGCATACTCGGTTTTAGAACTGGCAACCATCATTGAAGGAAAAAAAGCAGCAGATAGTTTTCATAACAGCAGCGAACTGGCACAACTCGCAGAACAATTAGGATATACCCGTTTTTGGCTGGCAGAACACCATAACATGGCAAGTGTAGCCAGCTCTGCTACAGCCGTATTAATTGGTTTTATAGCCGGTGCCACTAAAACTATCAGGGTAGGATCAGGTGGTATTATGTTGCCAAATCATGCCCCCTTAATAGTGGCAGAACAATTTGGTACGCTGGCATCTTTATATCCACATCGCATCGATCTTGGGTTAGGCAGGGCGCCTGGTACAGACCAGCTTACAGCCATGGCCATAAGAGGAGAAAACTTTAGGGCAGAATATAATTTTCCAAAAGATATACAGCGGCTTCAAACTTTTTTTTCTGCGGAAAATTCCACCAGTAATATAAGGGCCATTCCTGGTGAAGGTCTTGACATTCCGATATGGATATTAGGTTCCAGCACGGATAGCGCAAGAGTGGCTGCAGCCATGGGGTTACCGTATGCCTTTGCCAGTCATTTTGCACCGGCATATTTTTTAGAAGCCATCCGTTTGTACAGGCAAAATTTTGAGCCCTCTGCAACATTGCAACAACCATATGTTATGGCATGTGTAAACGTAGTGGCAGCCGATACAGATGCCGAAGCAAATATGCTGGCCACCTCTGTACAACAATTATTACTGGGAGTAATTACCAATAAACGCAGGTTATTACAGGCGCCGGTTAGCAGTATCAATAATCTCTGGACCGAGGCCGAAGCTGCTGCTGTAGAGCAAATGCTCACCTACTCTTTTATTGGCAGTAAAGAAAAAATTAAAAACAGGATGCAATTATTTCTTGAACAAACACAAGTGAACGAGATAATGGTAACATCACATATTTTTGATCATGCAGCAAGGTTATATTCCTACAAACTTTTTGCAGGGATAATGAACAGTATGCATATTTAATAATATGTGCTGTATACATGGTTGCAAAATATTTATTGTAAGTATATCAGTTGTTTAATCTTGATCTGTGCAGGAGAGCTTCTATCAAAACAGAGTTATCCGTTATTGAAAAAGCAATTATCCAATCATTAAAATAAATACACCGAAGGTTTAGCAGATTAAAAGTAAGATTATTGCAAAGTTTGATTTGTTGTGGCTGTATAAGTGTTTTTTGTAAAAATAATTCGTAACGATTCAGCCAGCGTAACCCCGCATCTTTTGTATTTTTAGATTCAATATAATTAACCAATTGATCAGGGTACCCAATGCATTGGCGGTATAATTAATCTGCATTATAATTTGTTCTGATTACCTGGTGGGCATCTGTCATACTAACGATACCGCTTTTGCGGCTGGTTTCAATCAAATGGGTCAATTGCTGAGGTGTAAGTGGCTTACCCGGAAGAAAAATATTATCATCACAAACATCTACCAATGATAATTGTAAATGATTTTGATGGGCAAAGGCAAGCAGTTTGTTGACATTCTCCTTATCGGTATTTTTTAATTGCAAAAGCATAGCGTAAATATACAAAATAATATTCCATTTTTCCTCTTTCCCCGTTACAGCAGAAGCCGCCTTCTCGTCTCCTGCCAAAGGCGAATAAGATTGAGGAAGCTATAAATAAGGTTTTGTTTCACCATAAAAAGTGTAAGCATAAAAAAGAACCCAATTAATATGCAGTAATTTTATTGCACGCAAATTGATAATCTTACCGAACCTTACCCATCACAATTTGAAGTAAGCCAATTCAAATTATTAAAGGCTATCCTTTGCTATAACACTCCAGTCGTCATTACCATGACCTTTGGCTATCCATTTATCCATTGCAGTTGCAATAGCGGGTATAATGGCTAAATCTGTTGCGGCTTCTTTGGCAGCATCCATCATTAACCCTGCATCTTTTCGTGCCATATTCAATTCCCATGATGGTTCATTAAACTTCGCTTCTGATATTTTCTTTAACCGTGCAGGCACCATTGCGCCCGGGTTCCAGTTATTGAACAGCGTAAGCAGTTCCGATGGCTGTATTCCATGCACCTTAGCCAGCGCCAATGAATCGGCAAGCCCGGCAGTAAGACTTAATAAAAAAAGATTTCCTGATAATTTAATGCCTGCTGCTTTACCTTCTTCTGCACCAAAGTTGATGAGCTTACCAGTCATTTTAGATAGCGCTGGTTCCTGCTTTTCAATTAGGGATTGATCACCTGAAACAAGCATAAAACCTGTACTTTCCAAAGCATTCTGCGGCCCCATGAAAACAGGTGCATGAAGATAGGTAAAGCCTTTACTTTTCCAATAACCTGTTCTCTGTATAGCTCCTTTTACAGAAGTGGTTGTATGGTCTATGATCATCGCTCCATGCTGCAATCCTTTGCTTGCAGATGCCAGAACCTCATCAACAGTTGCATCATCTTTGAGTGTAACATGAATAATATCCGCTCCCTGCACTGCTTCATAAATATTACCGAAGGCCTTTGCACCATATTCTTCCAATGCTTTTGCCTTAGATAAAGTGCGGTTCCAAACCTGTACGGTTTCGCCTTTCTGAAGCATTGCTTTAACGAAATTTGATCCTAATAGTCCCATCCCTAAAAATGCTTTCATACTACAAATATTTTTTGTAAAGTTAATGAAACGGCTTCTGATGTTGTTGCCCAAAAGCCTTACTTATCACACAATAAAAAAAACTACTCAGCGGTGATTTGTGGGATGAAGCTACATCTGAAGACCGGCCTTCAATATTCAACTTTAATTAATAAAGTTTATACATAGCCCTATATTTTACATTAAAAAAGGGCATTCATAAGAAAATAGCTAAATTAACAATTCTGTAATTTTATTAAAGAATAAAAATATTGTTAAATAGAATGCTGGGTCTAATTATAAGATAAGAATAACTTTGGTTAAATATTTACAACTGGCCTCATTATTTACTCTAAAATAAAAACCGGCAACCATTTTGCATTTTAAAACCTAAAAAGTATTCATGAAATTTTCAGTAAAAAATACCTGGTCAATAATCAAACAGTCTTTTTCGGATTTTATAGATATAAAAGTTTTTAAGCTAAGTGCGGCACTTGCATTCTATACCATTTTTTCATTGCCTGCAATGCTCATTATAGTTATTGCAGTAAGCGATATTTTTTATGGGCGTGCAGCTATTGAAGGTACATTATATCACCAGATATCAGAGTTTGTAGGAACCAGTGCTGCATTGCAAATACAGGATACCATTCGCAGTGCAGCTTTATCAAAAGCCAGTTTCTTTGCGACGATGGTTGGTATTATTACTTTATTGATTGGCGCTACCAGTGTATTCAGCGAAATACAGGACTCTATCAATTATATCTGGAAATTAAAAGCCAAACCACGTAAAGGAATGGGGGTTTTAAAAGTGCTCATTAACCGCCTGCTTTCATTTTCTATTGTAGTAAGTCTGGGTTTTTTATTATTGGTATCACTACTCATAAACGGAGCGATGGATGCGCTCATTGACCGGCTTACTCAACTGTTTCCCGAATTAAAAGTGATGTTGGTATATGTGTTTAATATTATCCTCACTTTTGGTATTACCACTTTATTATTTGCCATTATTTTTAAGGTATTGCCCGATGCCCGTATAAAATGGAAGCATGTACGGGCAGGTGCTTTTACAACCGCAATACTTTTTATGGCAGGAAAATTTTTAATAGGTTTTTATTTGGGTCATAGCCGGCTTTCTTCTATTTATGGAACGGCTGGTTCTGTAATTGTAGTACTGTTATGGGTATACTATTCTGCCATGATATTATATTTTGGGGCAGTTTTTACACATGTATATGCTACACATAGCGGCTCAAGAATTTATCCCAATAGCTATGCGGTTTGGGTACAGGAAATAGAAATAGAATCTTTAAAATCTATACAGGAGCAACCAGAAACAAAAGAAGTGATAAAAACTACCGATACAGCACCTGAGTTATGAGGCATTGCAACCCATACCTCTTTTTAGTTCCGTATCTACCTGTTTGATTATCAGGTAAAATTAAGCCATTACCAAAAGGTCCTTGCTGAAAATTTTATATGTGTATACAATAAAATTTTGTTGAATTACGTTTATACTTCGGCTGAGTGGTAAACTGGCATTTGATCTAATACCAGCATTGCTATCCATGTAAAGTGATGCTTAAAAAGGCCTGTGCTGATTATTTTACCACAATTATGCCTTCCAATTTCCTTTTCCTTTTTAATCGTTTAAAACCAAAATGAGCAAGACGAAATGTGTTGAAAAATGCACTAGTTGGAAATAGCCTGTACTCATCAGGGATCAAAAGTTTTTTGATATTTAAAAGTTCAAGCGGTATCCTATACAAACCTTAAACTATTAGATAACATTCAAAAAATTTAAAAATGGAAAAGATTATTACAAAAATTAAAGGTAGTTCAAAAAGAGAATTACTTATTGCATCATTCGGCGTAATGCTGTTTAGTGCTTCAACTGTTTACCTTTGTGCTTACATGGCCACAGCAGGCTAACAAAATTTAACTGGCGTAAGAGAAGTCTTATGCCAGTTTTTTATTTGCAGCAGTCAATGCTCTCTATTTACATAGTAGGTTACACAAGATTTAAAAACTGGTTATTTGCACCATGCTATTATAGCGCTTCAATAAAAACAACGGGCCCGGAAATAAAATTTCTGGGCCCGTTATCATTTTTTAGAGGTTACGTAAAACTATACTTTTAAACTAGCTGAATAAGCCGCCTTTTTTTAATTCCTGTACACCTTCGCCAATTAAAAACCCATTTTGATAAATCATTATTTTATAGGTTCCCTGTTGAAAAGCAGTACCAGGTACAAAAGCAAACTCTACATTTTTCTTTTTAGCGGTTTCAATTTCTACAGGCAATTTTGCAGTGTAGTTTTTATCACCTTCGTCACGTGTGGTAAACATTCCTGTTCCGTTTGAAAGTGACTTTCCATCAGGGCCAATTACCACTACATATACATCTGTTGAACCGGGTTCTGCAATACGGTTGCTAACATCAAAGTTTACTAAAAATTTGTCTACACGTTTTGCAGTTGTAGAAACTTTTTCTTTACCATTGCTTTTTACATTTAACGGTGTAACAACAATATTAAATGCATTTAATGTAGAAGCTACATCTACTTCCTTAACAAGACTGTCTTTTACTGTTGTTGTTGCAGCAAGGTCCTGTGTTACTTTTTCTTTTTCCTGTGTCAAAACTGTTTTTTCAGCGGTTAATATTCCATTTTCCAGTGTAAGCTTTGCTATATCTTGCTCATACGAAGAAATTTTATCGTTCAGTGACGCAATCAATTCTTTAGCTTTTGCAAGTTCGGCAGCAGTTGCATTTTTCTTATTTAAAATACTGCGTATCTCTTTTTTTACTTTTGAAATATCTGCCTTTTTTGCTGTTAGCTCTTTATTTAAATTAATATTTACTGTTGCTGTAGAATCAAGCCTGGCAAGTGATACATCAAAGCTTTTTTGGATATTGATTTTGTCATCAGTTACTTTTACAATTTGTATGTCTTTTTGCTGGATGGTTTGTGTAGTCTCACTTTTATCATAAGCTACATAACCACCAAAGCCAACCAGGCAAGCGGCCATTATACCAATAGCAGTATTTTTACCATTATTTTTACGAGGTATTTGTTTTACATTTTCTTCTGAAGAAAATAAATCGTTTGATGTGTTCATAATAATTGTTTTTATGATTAATAAATTAAATAGTTTTTAAAATTTGTTTTGATAAATTATTTATTGGTACCTATACCCTACATTTCCAAAACCGTGCCATTCTAAAAAATGCGTTTTAATTCAAACTAAAAAACTTTTAAATGTTGGGGATTATTTTACGCAAATCAGGATTATTACGTATAAAAAATAAAAAAATTTAACTGAAAAAAATATTCGAAATAATAGGTATGTTAAATTTATCTGGAAATAATTTTAACTTTTATTCGAACGATAAATCGGCTTTTGCTTTTTTCGACTAAATATACTTAACCAAGAATTTTAGAATGCTTGTATTACAATTAACTTAATCGTTGAAAATACCATAAGAAAAAACAAACGGATAAAACAAGCTTTCACTTTTCAGTATCACTAAGGGTTTACCTTTTGCCCAATCCCATACGATTATTGCCATGCTTGAACGTTTTATTTCTAAGAAACTATTGCAGGCTCTGCTTCGGTACACCCGTAAAACTTAGTTTAACAGGTAATATAAATCCCTTATCATCAAAAAATAATTGTTCAATACAGGTAGCACGGTTATTTGCAGCTGTTTCACCAAGCGGCCTTCTGTGATACACTATATACCATAGATCTTTTTTTTTGTTGTGCATTATAGAATGATGACCGGCACCAGTTGCAATGGTACTATCCTGTTGCAATATTTTACCTACTCTTTCAAAAGGGCCAAAAGGACTGTCAGCCACCGCATAAGCAACAGAATAATCAGGACCTGTCCAGCCACCTTCGCTCCACATGAAATAATATTTATTGTTACGCATAAACATAAATGGTCCTTCTACATAACCACTTGGTGTAATTTCTTTAAACATTTCACCATTGGCAAAAGGAACTATTGCAGTAAAATCGTTTTTTAAGCGGGCTATATTGCAATGCTGCCATCCTCCATAAATAATATAGTATTGGCCGTCTTTATCTTTAAACACAAACTGGTCTATTGGCTGGGCACCGTTGTAAAATTTATCAATTAATGGTTTGCCCAAATAGTCTTTAAAGGGTCCTTCAGGTTTATCGGCAACAGCAACGCCAATGCCACCATATTCCTTATTGCTTTGTATATCGTTGGCAGCAAAAAAGAAATAATATTTTTTATCTTTTTCAACTATAGCAGGAGCCCACATGGCACGCGTGGCCCATTTAACAGCGGCAGTATCCAAAATACGGGGATGTGTTTTCCATTGCACAAGGTCTTCAGAAGAAAAAGCGTCAAAGAAAACCTGCTTTTCATATTTGTCCGAATACGTTGGATATATCCAGTACTGGTTATTAAAAATAGCTGCTTCAGGATCGGCATACCAGCCTTTAATAACAGGGTTACCCGATGTTGCAGGTTGTGCAATAACGGCACAAATGAGAAAGCAAAATAAAGTGGTGCTATAAATATATTTCATACTATTGTTTATTTTATTGTACAGGTGCAATCCACTTTGAATCTTTATTAAAATATTGCCATAACAAGGCTGATAATTTTCTTGTAAGTACCCATGCCTCGTTAGAAGTTTCCCAACTTTGATCTTTATTGTTCTTCGTAAAAATGCTTACAATATAGGGGTTTGTTTTACTGTTTACATACATCACTTCGCTGCGGCTTTCATCTACGGCACCGTTTTTATCAGCGATAAAAATACCCGGCGGCACCTGGCTCATGGCCTCTTCATCCCAATACTGACGACCCAATAAGCGCAACATTTTTTCGCTTGAAGCCTTGCTTAAAATATTACCATTTGCAATTCTTTCCATGAAGCTTTCCATTTCACGGGGTGTTGTTTGTCCCCAGCCATACATAGTTCTATTCACTTCTCTTCCTGGCGTTCTGCTGTTGACACGGGTGGCTTTAAAACCAATGCTGTCCAGTATTTCATTGATGCGTGAACCACCGCCAGCAATACTTTGCAGCCAAAGGCTTGCTGTATTATCACTGGTAGTAAGCATCAGCATCATTACTTTGCTTAACTCAATTTTTTCACTGTCTTTAAAAGAGCCTAAAATATCTTCTCCTTCATACAACAAAGAATCTTTGTAAATCAATTGCTGGTGATATTGTAAAGCCCCTTTTTCCATTTTATCCATAATACCGGTAAGGATAGAAATTTTTACAATACTTGCCGTTGGAAAAATTGTGTCTGCATTTATCGATACTATTTTATTATGTTTCAGGTCGTGTATATAAATACCGATATCTCCATTAAACCCTTTTACAAGATGCTCAATTTGCTGTTGTAATTTTTTATCTGTTTTTTGCGCCATTGCTATTACAGGAATCAGCAGGCATAGAAATAAAAGTTTTTTACCCATAAAATTTATTAGTGCCTTGAAGTTAGGGTTTTATATTATTTTGTGGCTCTAAAAGGAAATAGAATTTTAGAAAAAAACAAAATTTTCCTACCCATTTCATTAAGGATGATACAAAGTTTGTCACATTAGTTTAATTTAAAAATAATGGATTGTAAAAAAGAAGCTGCCCGGAAGGCTATAACTTTTATAAAAAGTAAAAACACCATAGGACTGGGCGCAGGTTCCACCATTGCCTTTATGATTGAATTTTTAGCAGAAGAAGTAAAAAAAGGAGTGGAGTTAAAATTGCTGACATCTTCATTTACTACGCACCAGTTATTATTACAAAATGGATTTGCGGTTCAGGCTATTAGTGATGTAGAGGAGATTGATATTTATTTTGATGGCTGTGATCAGTTCGACAAAGATTTGAATGCATTAAAAAGTGGTGGGGGCATTCATACCCGTGAAAAATTACTGGCATCAATGGCCAAACAATTTATATTGGTAGGCGATGAGGCAAAGTATTCAGAACAGCTGGGCACTGCATTTCCGTTGGTGGTTGAGTTATTGCCAGAATCATATAGTTATGTTTTGGCAACTATACAAAAATTACTTCCGGCTGTAAAAATAATACTACGAACAAGTGATAAAAAAGATGGGGCAGCTATTACGGAAAATGGCAATTATCTGGTAGATTGCTGGTTTACAAATTGGCCTGATCTTGGATTGCTTAATACACAGCTTAAAACAATTACAGGTGTAGTGGAAACTTCTTTATTTTATCAGCTTGCAGATAAGGCTATCATTGCGGGAAAGGACGGAATCAGGGTTCTGCAAAAAAATAGGGAATAAATTATTTGCCGGCATAATACATTATTTTAAAATATGCAGATAACTAAAAACATAATAATACCCGGAGCAGGAAATTTACCGATGGCACTGGATATTTTCTTTAAAGATGATGGTGAAAAAAAGTCGGTAATAATTTATGTGCATGGGTTTAATGGATTTAAAGACTGGGGTAATTTTGACCTGGTTGCCCAAAGATTTTCGGCTACAGATTTTGTTTTAGTGAAATTTAATTTTTCGCATAATGGTACCACTCCCGAACAGCCTGAAGAATTTGGTAACCTGGAAGCATTTGGCAATAATAATTATTCAAAACAATTGCAGGATCTTGGGCTGGTCATCGACTGGGTTTGCAATCCTTCAAATGGCTATCATCACGCAATAGACACCAATCAAATTTATTTGATTGGCCATAGCATGGGTGGTGGTATTTCAATATTACAGTCTGCCAATGATAAACGTGTAAAAAAATTAATAACATGGGCAGCCATTAGCGAATGCAAAACACCATGGGGCAGCTGGCCAGCCAAAAAAATAGAACACTGGAAAAAAACCGGCGTTGAATATTATACCAATGCACGTACGAATCAGCAAATGCCCCTCTATTACCAGTTGTATGAAGACTATATGCAAAATCAGCAAAAGCTGGATATACAACAAGCCATCAAAGGCCTCAACATTCCTATATTGATTTGTCATGGAACCTATGATATTTCAGTACCGATAGAAAAGGCAATTGAATTAAATAGCTGGCAGCCCGCTGCGCAATTATTTACAGTAGACAGCAATCATGTATTTGGTCGAAAGCATCCATGGACCGAAAAAGAATTACCTGCAGCAATGGATGCTGTAATAAAAGCAAGCCTGCAATTTTTAGCATAGCATTTTTTGTTTTAAAGTTCAATTGTAAAAAAATCAACCAATTCTTTTTTCAGTGAAACAGTTTTGTTAGATTACACAATAATTGTAAAAACGACACTTAAGCCATCTAAAATGAAAATTACTAAACACCTCCCTGGTAATTATTTACCATTCCTGCATTTGTTTGTATTTATTTGTTTGCTTGCCTCCTGTAATAATGCAGGTTCAGATAAAACAATAAAAGCAGATAACAAACCAGACAGCCTTACTGAACAGCAAAAGCACCTTCCTGAAAATGCCTTGAAGGGGCTTACCATTGCACCTGGTTTAGAAGTACATGCTTTTGCTACCGAACCCATGTTAAAAAACCCTACAGATATTGATGTAGATGAACGTGGCAGGATTTGGGTTTGCGAAGCGTATAATTACCGGCCTGCTATCAATGGCAATCCTACGAATGCCCTGGGCGACCGAATTATGATATTGCAGGACAATGATGGCGATGGAAAAGCAGATACGGCAAAAGTATTTTACCAGGGGCCGGAAATAAATGCCCCGCTCGGCATTTGTGTGTTGGGCAATAAAGTGATTGTTTCTCAAAGCCCCAACGTATGGGTATTTTACGATGATAATGGAGATGATAAGGCAGACCGTAAAGAATTATTATTTACCGGCATTAAAGGCGAGCAGCACGATCATGGCGTACATGCATTTACGTTTGGACCCGATGGAAAATTATATTTTAATATGGGCAACGCCGGGGAAACACTGAAAGATAAAATTGGTAAAGATGTAAGGGACCAGGATGGTGATGTAATTGGTCAAAAGAAGTATAAACAGGGAATGGTTTTTCGCTGCGATATGGATGGCTCGCACGTAGAATGTTTGGGCAATAATTTTCGTAATCCTTATGAAGTGGCTGTTGACAGTTATGGCACTTTATGGCAAAGTGATAATGATGATGATGGCAACCGTGGCACAAGAATAAATTATGTAATGCAATACGGCAACTATGGTTATACCGATGAAATGACCGGTGCCGGCTGGCAGGCAAACCGTACCAATGTAGAAGATTCTGTACCACTGAAACACTGGCACCTAAATGACCCCGGCGAAGTACCCAATTTGTTGCAAACCTATGCAGGCTCGCCAACAGGCATTATTGTTTACGAAGGTTCCTTATTACCGGCACAGTTTCACAACCAGGTAATACATTGCGATGCAGGGCCCAATGTGGTACGCAGTTACCCCGTTACAAAAAGCGGCGCAGGCTACACTGCAGAAACTGTCAATATTTTAAAGGGCGATAAAGATCAATGGTTTCGCCCTGCCGATGTAACTGTTGCACCTGATGGTTCGCTGATTATTGCAGACTGGTACGATCCCGGTGTGGGCGGCCATGCAGCCGGCGATCAAACACGAGGAAGAATTTACAGGGTGGCCCCGCCTGCATCAAAATATACTATTTCAAAACAAGACTACAGCACACCGCAGGGCGCTATCGCTGCTTTGCAAAATCCTAATTTAGATATCCGCTATCATGCCTTTACTGCGTTACAGCAAATGGGTGATAAGGCAATTCCGGAGCTCGAAAAATTCTGGACAAGTGCGCAGGATCCACGCATGGCTGCAAGGGCATTTTGGGTGCTGGTAAAAATGCCAAAAGCAACTGCGCAAAAATATATTCAGCAGGCAATCAAATTGAACAATCCCGATTTACGCATCACTGGCATCAGGGCTGCTGTAGAATTAAATATGGATATTATTGGTGTAGTAAGTGCGTTAGTACATGATGCTAATCCGCAGGTACGCCGTGAATGTGCGCTGGCATTGCGTCACAATAAATCGGCTGAAGCAGCTGAACTATGGGCAACACTTGCCATGCAACATGATGGCAAAGACCGCTGGTACCTGGAAGCGCTGGGCATTGGTGCAGACAGGCAATGGGATAAATTTTTTACTGCATACCTGGCCATGGTAAAAGATCCTTTGCAACACAATGCAACGACAGATATTGTATGGCGGGCCCGTACCGACAAGGCAGTACCTTATTTAGCCATGCTTGCTGCCGACAGCAAACAACCTTTGCAAAACAGGTTACGGTATTTCAGGGCATTTGATTTTAACCCCGGACCGGCAAAATCTGCATTATTATTAAAGATGATTGCTGATAACAGCAGCAATGATATTGCCTTAAATAAACTGGTGCTGCATGCGCTTGATATAAAAACCGTAACCAATTCTGTGGTGGCACAAAAAGCATTGACGGAAGTATTGCAGTCATTAAACGGAACGGATGAATATATTGAACTGGTAACCCGCTACGAAATAAAATCACAAAACGAAAACCTGTTGCAACTGGCAATCACTAAGCCGCATGAATCTGTTGGCAAAAATGCCGCTGGTTTATTATTTCATCTTGGCGGAAGTAAATTAATCTGGAACGTCATCAACGGAAAAGATTCTGCACAGCAGAATAATTTACTTACTGCATTGGCTGGTGTTGGCAGCAAAGAATCAATTGATATGCTTCAGACAATTGCTTTATCAAACAAATATGATATGGCTTTAAGAAAACAGGCAGCACATAAAATTGGCAATAGCGGGAGCGGTGAAGACAGGGTGCTTGCCATTTTAAAAGATAAAAAAGTACCCGCAGAATTAATACCCGCTTTAGTTGCCGGTGTAAGCGGTGCATGGCGTGGATCTGTACGTTCAGAAGCTGCCAGTTATTTACCCGATGATGGCAAAAATAAAACAGTTAAACCTGAGCCCACCATGCCGGAACTGATTGCGCTTAAAGCCAGTGCAGAAGATGGTAAAAAAATATTTGCTGCAATCTGTGCCGTTTGCCATAAGATAAACACTACCGGCTATGATTTTGGCCCGGGCCTTTCTGAAATTGGTGCCAAGTTACCCAAGGAAAGCCTTTTGGAAGCAATCGTTCATCCATCAGCCGGTATTGGTTTTGGTTACGAAGGATGGGTATTAAAAATGAAAGATGGCTCTACCTTGTCGGGTATTATTTCAAGCAAAACAGAAACAGATATTGATATTAAATTTCCCGGCGGCTCGCATCAGCAAATAAAAACAGCCAATGTTTTAACCATGACGCAAATGAAACAATCCATGATGACAGAGGGTTTATACGAAAATATGTCGCCACAGGATTTGGCCAACCTGTTGGATTATCTTGAAGGGCTGAAGAAAAAATAAAACCCCTATTAGTGGCAATAGTATGAAGATTTTACACACTATCTTAATCATAATAATTTTTGCCAGTTGTAAGACTGAGTATAAAGAAGTTGTTGAAAAATACAAAAATGGCAGCCCTAAAAACATTTGCATTTTCGAAAATAAAGACAACAAAAAAGACTACCAGATTATTTGGTACTTTGAAGATGGACAGATTCAATTTCATGGAACTGTTAAAAACGGAAAGTTCGTCGGACAAAAACTAAATTATTATGCCAATGGAAAACTAAAACAAATCGATAGTATTATAAATCCATGTGACCTTGACTTTTGCTGTTGTGATGGAAAAGTAGTACGATATAACACAAGTGGTAAATTAACTGAAGACTATGAAAATAGAAATGGTGTAGAAAATGGATTAGTGCGAACCTATTACAATAATGGGAATATAAAATACACTTATTACATGACTGACGGAAAGAAAAATGGGGTTGAGCGTAAATATTTTGACAATGGAGTACTACAAGATAAAGTAGAATACGAAAATGACCTAGTAAAGGGCGAACAAACATTATTTAATAAAAAAGGTGATACGACTGCAATCTTTTACTATTATGATCACAAAAATCAATTTCCCATGAAGTTTTGGAAGGACAATAATTGTAAACTATATGGAAACCTAATTCCGGAAACTAATAAAGTATTATGGATTTGGAAAAACGCAAATGGAATTGAAATCAAAAGACAATCGGTAAACAATACTGATACTTTATCCATACCAGATTAAGCCTCCGGCATTTAACATTGCGCAGATTGAGTTAATTTCATTTTACCAAGGCGTTCAAATTTTTAGCCTTTTTATGCAGCCTTGATTTTTTTGTTACTTTTCTTTAGCAAGAAAAAAAATAAATACGGTATCCTTTAAATTAAAAACTATTTTATCCAATAAAATTAAAAACACCCCATGCCAACATCCTCCCCACTGAACCAATTTCTTAAATGGGAAAAAGAAATTCACAATAATATTTTTTTACGCCAGCCTTTTAACGGCCAATGGAAAACATGGACATGGGCAGCAGCGGGCATCGAATGCAGAAAGATGGCGCATGCATTACAATTAATTGGTTTGCCCCACGGCAGCCACGTTGCCATTCTTTCAAAAAACTGTGTACACTGGATAATGGCTGATATTGCCATTATGATGGCGGGTTATGTATCGGTGCCGGTTTATCCTTCTTTATCTGCCGCTTCTATAAAACCCATTCTTAAACATAGTGATACCAAAGTAATCATTGTTGGCAAGCTGGATGATTACAATGAACAAAAAGCAGGTATACCCGAAAATATTATTGTAATTAGTATTGAAGCCTATGGCATAAAGGAAGAACAAACCTGGGAAAAAACCATCAACATCCTGAAGCCTGTTAAGGAAGTATACAACTGGCAACAAGATGATATACTTACCATCATTTACACTTCCGGTACAACCGGAAATCCAAAAGGGGTGATGCATGCTGTAAGTGCGATAGATGCTGTATTACCGGTTACGAGTACTGAATTAAAATTATCTACAAGGCTTCAACTTTTTTCTTATTTGCCACTAAGCCATATTGCAGAACGGCTGGCTGGTGAAATGAATGGACTTTATAATGGCGGTACCATTAGTTTTAGTGAAAGCCTGTCAAGCTTTGCAGAAAACCTCGCTGATACCCAACCGGATTGTTTTTTAGGAGTACCACGTATATGGGCCAAGTTGAGAGAAGGTGTGCTAAAAAAAATGCCTCAAAAAAAATTAAACCTATTGCTGGGCATTCCTTTATTAAATAATGTGGTAAAGAAAAGTATCCGCAAAAAATTGGGTCTTTCAAAAGCTTCAACTATTCTTTGCGGGGCCGCTCCCATTGGGATCGACCTGTTACTTTGGTTTGAAAAATTGGGTATTAAAATTTTAGTAGCTTATGGCATGACGGAAGATTGTGTGTACAACCATATTGAAAGACCGGATGATTACAGGCTTGGTTCTGTTGGCAAACCACTGCCAGGACTGCAAACAAAAATTTCAGCCGAAGGTGAGATAAGGGTAAAAAGTAAAGGCAACATGAAAGGTTATTATAAAGAACCTTTATTAACTGCTGAAGCATTTGATGAAGAAGGTTATTTGAAAACAGGTGATATGGGCGAATACGATGCTGATGGTTTTTTATTTATCACCGGCAGGGTAAAAGATCAGTTTAAAACAGATAAAGGAAAATATATTTCGCCCAGCCCTATCGAAATAAAACTAATGGAGAATACAGACATTGAACAGGTATGTGTTGTTGGTATGGGCATTCCCCAGCCCATTGCATTAATTAATTTATCAGAGGCTGCAAAACTAAAAACAGCCGCTGAAATAAAAGCAAGTTTATCCGCCACGCTTACTGCATTAAACCCTTCGCTGGAAAAATTTGAACGGCTCGAAAAAGCCGTAATCATAAAAGAAAACTGGACCATTGAAAATGGTTTATTGACCCCTTCTTTAAAAATAAAAAGAAACCTTGTTGAAAAAGGGCTGCATTCATTTTACCCAAAATGGTTTAATGAAGCGGAGCAGGTAGTATGGGAGTAATTTTTTTATCCGGGATACGACAGGGCTTGGCAAATTGTTAACGGCTGCTAAGGAAACTGCACCCCGATACCGCAGGTTTGATTTGTCTAGCTTGTATATAATCTTTAGAACTTTATTTTTAGTCCGCCGTTTAAAACAAAACCGTCTACGGGTGCATAGATGTCACGAAAGGTTGGGTTTGTAATTGTTCCTGTGTAAATGGTATCAAACTTTGTTTGTCGTGTGTCAGTAAAATTTTCAAAGTTGGCGAAGATTGAAAAATTTTTCCAAATTTTTTCAATGATAAATCCTGTGAGCCAATATTGCTTTCCGGTTGCTCCGTCATTCAGTTTTTGCGGGCTGAAATAATATGCCTCCAAACCAATTTTCAATTTGTCATCAATCTCATAAACCAAAACATTATTCAACCGGTGTCGTGCTACCAAAGGGAATTCTGTTGTTGTGGTATAATGTTGTTTCACATCAGCTAAAGTATAGCCTGCAAAAAGTTTAAAATTTTTGTAAATAAGTATGATGTTTGTTTCCATTCCCTTTGTGTTAATAAAGCCGTTAGGCCGCAGGTATTGAAAGTAACCATTTGCAATTGGAGTAAGCACTAACGGATTGCCAATTTGGGTATAGAAAAAAAGTTGATTAATGCTAAGAGAAGCTTTGCCGTTAAACAGACCTGTTCGGTAATTGATGTCGAAATTTCCACCGTATGAGTTTTCTGCATGGGTGTTTTTTACGTCGATAGGCAAAATATTTTTAAACTGAATTTTTTCTCCGTCTTCTGTAAATACAGTTGGTGTTTTGTAACCAACCCCTCCGCCAATTCGTGAAGTGAAGTGTTGGTTTATTTTGAACAATGCAGAAATTCGTGGAAGCAGAAAAAATCCATAATCATTTTGATAGTCGCCTCTTAAACCTGTTTCAAGTACAATAATTTTTGAAGCGTTCCAGGTGTTTTGAACAAATGCGCCAATGGTTGATTGATTGTAATTAACCGGAATAATTGTGTCGTGTTTGTCTTGTGTGAATTTGTCGGTAAGGAAATTTATGCCACCGACCCATTCTGATTTTTCTTTCTTGTAATTGTAATCAACTTCTGTGTAAGTGGAAAGTTGCACTCCAGAAAATGTATAGTCAGGAATTTGAATGGAACGATTATAATAACTTACACTGTTTTTAAAATCCCATTGAGCGTTGCTATTTATTGTATGCACAAAAGAAAGCTGTGTGCTGTAACGGTTCGTTTTATTTTTTTCAAAGTACGAATGTATGCTGTCTGCTTTTCCTTCAATGTATTTTATATCGCCACCAATGCGGTTTTCAAGTGTTGCATTTACTCCAAAGTTCATTGTTGTTTTGTTGTTGAAGTAGAAAAATATTTTTGGATTAAATGTAAATCGGTTAAACTTTGGAATTGCTGTTAAGCCAATGTTGGCAGGATCGTAAGGTGTGCCGTGATTGTATGAGGCAAAAATTGTTGTTGCTGTTTTCTTAAACTTTTGAGAATAGAATCCACTTGCATCCAATCCTAACGCAGATGTGCCGTTGAGAATAAATTTTAATTCTCTTTCTTCCTTCGGAGATTTTGAAACAAGATTTACTAAACCTGCAATTGCCCCGCCACCATACAACGTAGAAGCAGAACCTTTGATAACTTCTACTTGCTTTAAGTCAAGCGGAACTATTTGTAAAAGCCCTAATCCTCCCGAAAAGCCCGAATACAAAGGAAAACCGTCACGAATTATTTGAGTGTATTTTCCATTAAGGCCCTGAATACGGATGGAAGAATTGTAACTCGTTGCTGATGTTTGTTGTGTTTGTATTCCTGTGCTTTCATTCAGCATCATCCTGATGTCGCCTGGTTTCATATTTCCCTTCTCTTCCAATTCTTCACCTGATATTGTTTCAACTCTTGTAGGGATGTTAGCAATGGAATGGCTGCTTCTTGTGGCAGTAATCACTACTTCTTCATTTTCCTTCTCTGCTTCATCTAAAAGTATTTCAATTGGGTCATCGGAACCTAGCGGAAAGGTCAGCAATAATTCTTTGTCCTGAAAACCAACACGAGAGATAACAATTTCCTGTTTACCTGCCATAATATTTTTCAGGATGACAAAACCCGAACTATCAGCAGCAGTTGATTTGTTGATTGTTTTTATTGTAACAGTAGCGCCCTGCAAAGGTTGTATTTCTTTGCTGTCTTTAATAAATGCTTTAAAAGTATTTTGGGCATTTGTAATTACAGTGCATAGCATAACTATGCTAATGAGCATTATTTTTTTCATTTCATTTTAAAATTGATTGACAATAAAGAGGAACAAACCCTGTCCTTTAACCACTAGTTTGCTTATAAGATATGTGTCAACAAATTTTAGGCGGCTGCCAAAAAGAAGAAATGTATTGTGGGAAATATAATGGTGTGTAATGGGGAAAAGCAGGACCGGTCAACTGTTTTGGGGTGTTAACCTCGATAGAATTTGTCGTTATAGTGAAGCCTGCACAATTGCCGCATAAAGTAAAGGGTGAACAGTTTTTACAATCGTCTTTATGTTTATGGGTGTCGTTTGAGTTTGATTGTACTGTTGTGTCATTACAATTGTCAACCGCACAACATGGAACTGTTGATAGTAACAGAATATAAACAGCAAATATGAATGTGAAGATTTTCACTGCCGCAAAGGTAAGTCATGTGTTTGGTTGTAGGTTGTTATGTCGGGAAAATTTTACTTTGTATACTTCCAGGCAAATGTCCCCATCATTGCACCCAACACCGGTGCTGTTAAATAAATCCAGAGCGTGGTGATATTACCGGAAACAATTGCAGGCGACAAACTTCTTGCAGGGTTCATGGATGCACCACAAATTGGCCCGGCAAACATTGCCTCTAACAACACTGTGCCGCCAATAGCAAGCCCTGCCATGGTACCTGTTTCTTTTGAGCCTTGTGAAGTGAACAGGATAACAAGCATTAAAATAAATGTGAGTATAATTTCTAAAACAAAGGATTGAAGGTTTGAACCAACGGGAATAGTCGCCCCTAAATTAATATTGGTGAGAAACAATAATTTTAAAACTCCGGTTGCTATAAATGCTCCGGTTATTTGTGCGGCGATATAAGGCAGTATTTCTTTTTTAGGAAAGAGACCTGCTAATGAAAAAGCAATTGTAACTGCAGGATTAAGATGCGCCCCTGATGTATTGCCAAAAGCATAGATCATAGCAGTAACAATAAGACCAAATGTTATTGCAATACCGATATGGCCAACCTGTCCGTTGGTTTGCTGATCAATAATTATTGCCCCTGTACCACAAAAAACCAATGCAAAAGTTCCGATAAGTTCAGCAATGTATTTTTTCATCATTTAGTTGCCAGTTAGTTTATTGTACGCTGCTGCATTTAAAAGAGTATTGATTTCTGCGGTGTTCGCTATTTCAATTTTCATCATCCAGCCTTCGCCGTATGGGTCACTGTTAATTAGTGTTGGGTCTTGTAACAATTTTTTATTTGTCGCAATTACTTTACCTGAAACTGGCATAAACAAATCGCTTACAGTTTTAATGGCTTCTATAGAACCAAATACTTTGTCTTGCTCAAAACTATAATCAATGTTGGGTAAGTCGGCATAAACAATTTCCCCTAATTCGCTTTGTGCAAATTCTGTAATGCCGATTGTGCCTGTATTTCCGTCAATGCGCAGCCATGTATGCTCTTTTGAGTAAAATAAATCTGCTGTAAAATTCATGCTATTTTTATTTGGTTGTAAATACTTAATCAACACCAACAACTGCACTTCTTCTTTCAAGAAAAACATTGTCCCGCCAAACGTCTTTCATTTTGCCGATTTTCTTCCGGTAACCAACAATCCTGAAACCGTTCTTTTCGTGCATAACAATGCTTGGTTTGTTTTCTGGAAAAATACCCGATTGTAATGTCCAGAAACCATTTTTCTCACTTTCTATAATCAATGTTTGTAAAAGTACTGAGCCAATTTTTTTGCCCCTGGCGTTAGCTGCTACATACACACTTACTTCTGCAACACCTGCATACACACACCTGCCGGAAACGGCTGTAAGTGCTGCCCATCCCACTACTTCATCATTTTCAATAGCAACAAAGCGGCAGGTTTCAACATGTGCTGCATCCCATTCTTGCCATTTGGGTGAATCGGTTTGAAAAGTAGCATTGCCTGTGGCAATACCTTCTTCATAAATTTTTTTTACCGCTTCCCAATGTTGAGGAAGCATCGATGTTATATGTATCATATTAAAAACCTTTGCGTAACATGTCTGCATATTCGTTTGGTAATGGACTGCCCTCAACGGCTTTGGCGGCTGTTTCAATATCATAATTAAAACGGATAAATTCTACCTTGATGCTGTCTTTATCTGTAACAGAACTGTTGTCGTTGATGGTAAGCAGTACATAACCGCCTTGTGGGTTGCCGTCTTTTGGCTTACCAACTGAACCAATATTTACGGCATGGCGAAAGTGGTTTTGCCTATCAATACCAGAATTTAAAATACGGTGATAAGGTTTGTGCGTATGCCCAAAACACATGATGTCTGCATTGGCCTGTTCCATAATACGGAGCATACTTTTTTCTTCACGGTCTTCAAAAAGGTATTCATTTATTTTTCTTGGGCTGCCATGTACCAACAGCAAATTCAGTTTATCTTCATTCAGTTGAAACTCTATTTTGATATGTGCAGGAAGCGTACGCAAATATTTTCTTTCGGCATCTTTCATTATCGAGTTGGTGAATGAAATAGATATTTTGCCCATATCCTTTTCCGGCTCTGTTTTGTAGGCACAGCCACATTCATCGCTCATGCGCCCGATACCAAAATCGTAGTTACCTGCAATGGTGGGAATTTTGCGCTTTTTTATTTCATTCACAACTTCGTTTGGCCAAATGTTGTAGCCGACCAAATCGCCTAAGCAATAAATGGCATCGGGGTTCCGCTTATCCATGTCTTTAAAAAATGCTTCCAATGCCGGAAGGTTTGCATGGATATCGCTGAATAATGCAATGTTCATTTTGTAAATTTTTAGTTTGCTTCTTGCTTTATAAAACTGCAAAAAAGAAAATCCTGTGTTGTTTTAAATGGGGTTATGTGCTTTTCGGTCAGGCACTTTATTTTTTTAAATCCATTTTCAAGTTCTGCTTCGAGGGTATTTTCGCTGTATTGCTTAATGTAGAGCCCGCTGCATTTTTTGGGCCCGTCTTTACTAAAAGTGCCGATGGTTACAAAACCATTTTCCTTTAAGGCCTGCCTGGCTGTTGAAAGATAATGTACTATTTGTGGCTTTGTTGTAAGGAAATGAAAAGTTGCCCTGTCGTGCCAAAAATCGTAGGTGGTGTTTGGGTGAAAATCGTTGATGTCTGAAACAACCCAATTCACTTTAGCTGCTTTTTCTGCAAGCCGTTTCTTTGATTTTTTCAATGCCTGTTCACTAATATCAAGTACGGTAATGTTTTCAAAGCCTTCATCCAAAAGGAAGTCGACAAGCTTGCTGTCACCACCACCAATATCAATGATACTGGCCGACTTTGAAAGCCCGGCATTGTGAATAAAGTCAAGGGATGTAGCAGGTATTTCCTGTGTCCAGCTTACTTCATCTGGTTGTTTTGCAGCATAAATTTTCTCCCAATGGTTTTTTTTATTTTCCATTTTTTTTATATTTAGCAGCAGCCGCTTCCCGGAGTGCAACAACTTTGATCAGCCGTTTGTAATCCCGTTAACTGAACTTTTTGTTTTGATAGCGGAATGCCGCAGGAATCACTTGCCAAACAGGCCGTTTGCTTTGATACCAGTAAAAAGTCTTTTCCATTAAAATGCAAATCATACTTACCAATGGTATCCGACTGATATTCTACTTCAATTTCCAGGTCGCCGATACCTAATTTATTTTCTGACAGTGCAATGATCTTTGCTAATTTTTGAGGTTTTAAGCGATGCTCAAAATCATTGGCATCCCAAAGCTGAAAGTTGACGGTTTTTTCAAGGCGTTCTGTACCGCCGCAGTCAATAAAATGTTTTGTAACAAGCCCCACTTCTGTAACATGAAAATGTTCCGGGACATATCCGCCCGTTGGCAGTTTAAAATTTACAGCTTCGGCTGTTGTAAGGTGTTTTTTAATTTCTGATAATTTCATATGATTAATCTTTAATTACGAATGTTTAATTACGAATTTGTTTTGTATTCAATTTATCTTTTATTGTTCTCTGAATAGCTCCGATTATCTTTAATATTTCTTCTATATCCGTTAGCAGCTTTGCGATTGTTCTTTGTCAAAGTATCCAGTTTCTGTGAGCAATAGGATCCAGTATTTGGTTTCCCTTACTTCCTTATATGCAATGGTAATTTTGCAAAAAAATCTTTACCCTATTGCCCACCTATTGCTTCTTCAATATTGGCCCCACTGGATGTTCCACATCTAAGCAACTGTTTTGAAAGCGTAAATTCTTTCTTTTCTTCGCATAGGTATTTATAAACTTTTACAACCCTTACAGCAAACTGAAAACTTTTTTGTTGTATGATATTTTATTTCATTTTTTTGAAATTTAATAATCATAATTAAAATTTTGCAACTCGTAATTCATAATTGACAATTCGAAATTGAATTAACAACAGTTTGATTTTTTAACTTCCATTTTACTTGAAACGCTGGTAAAATAATTTTGCAGTTTTTGAAATATCTTTTCATCGATGCAATAGCAAATGGCATTTCCTTCAATTTCCCCTTTTATTAATCCGGCATTTTTTAATTCTTTAAGGTGTTGCGAAACAGTCGGCTGTGCTAGGGGCAATTCATTTACGATATCGCCGCAAATGCAGGTGTCAACCTTTAGCAGGTAATCAATAATGGCAACCCTTGCAGGGTGCCCCAACGCTTTTGCCAATGTAGCAATGGCGTTTTGCTTATCGGTAAAATGATCTGTTTTGGTTGCTCCCATAATTATAATTTAATATTGCAATATTACGATAAAGATTTGAAATACAAAAAATCTTTACAATTATTTTATGCCTGCTATAGCAAAGTTTTAGGATAATAAAGAATAACCGCATATTCTTTACGGCCTCATAAAAAAAGCGTTAAGAAAATTTGAATGATTGTCGTTAAGAAATGAAATTATTGTTACAAATGTTTGGCTTTGCTATTAGCCTGTAAGTCGCACAAAAGCTGGGATACATTTTTTTGTTTGAGCAAATTTCATTTTAGACAAGCATTCAGATTTTTAGCTTTTTTTATGCAGCCTTGATTTTTTTTGTTTCTTTTTTGCATCAAGGCAAAAAAGAAAATAGGCACTGCCCTTACTTGGTAAGACTTTACAACCAATATAGATTATCCTATAAAGTTTTATATACACAAAGCTGCAGCGCCAATAATGCCTGCATCGTTTCCAAGGCTGGCCTCGTCAATGCTAAATGGTTTTAAATGATAACCTGTAAGCCTTTTGGCCAGAATATTATGAATGGGTTTTTTCATAAACCGCAAACAGGGAGATAAGCCTCCGCCAACATATATAGTGGGTATATCAAAAAGCTGGATAAAAATTGCAACAGCTTTACCAAAATCAGCACCAAACAAATCAAATATTTTTAAAGCCAGTTCATCATTTTCAAGAGCTGCATTATACAAATCAATAGTGTTGAGGTTTTGCAGTTGCAATTTTGTTTTTGTTGTGGTGTTTGCCTGCAATTGCAGTTTGGCCAAATTCAATAATCCATCTTTTGATACCAGTTCTTCCGCAGTTCTTTCTCCAAAAAGATGTATCATTCCCAATTCGGGCCCATTGCCATTAGCACCTGTATAAATTTTACCATCATCTATTATGGCCGAACCCATTCCTGTTCCCAATGTAATATATCCAAAACTATCTTCTTTAATATTTTTACAAAATTTGTAGGCTCCGTACGCAGCCGCATTAGCGTCGTTTGAAAAATAAAATTTTACACCGGGGAAATTATGTTTTAGTGCATTAATAAAACCATCACCTTCTATTTCAGTAAGATTAGGAATTTCAATTAAACAATCCTCCGATTTTGAAACAAAGCCGGGCACACCAATACCAGCAGATACAATACCATCTTTATTAATGATCGGTTTCAGCCATGCTATCACATTTTCAATAAAATTTCCTTTGCGCAAGTCCGCAATTTCCACAGATGCTTTTTCTGTAATTTCTCCTTCACTATTTGCCAGCCCTGTTTTAATGGAAGTGCCGCCGATATCAATTCCTAATAATGCCATTGTATATAATTATATTGTTTGTTCGTCAATAAAACATTGCACGTTATTATGCAGCCATAAAAAAGATGCAGGTATTTGCGAGGTGATTTTTTTTGAGAGAAATTTTGCAACAATATCTTTTTTGTTTTGTCCCGTTACAAGCATCACAATTTGCCTGCTCTGTAATATATCTGCCATTCCCAATGTGAGCCCATAAGTGGGTTGGGTGCCCATTTCACTGGCCATAGAATGTTGCATGCTTTTCTCAGACAAAGTTGCAATATGGCAATTAGGTTCTAACAGTTCCGCAGGTTCGTTAAACGCAATATGTCCATTTAAACCTAGGCCTAATATACAAATATCAATGGGGCCATTGGCAGCTAAAATAGTTTGCATAGCAGCTATTTCATTTACTGGGTGCTCACTGTTGCTTTGAAATGCGAAATAACGTTCAGGTGAAATTTCCAAAGGTTTTATAAGATGCTGCTGAAGGTACTGCTCGCAGGTTTGGGCATTATCCATCGAAACACCACCCCACTCATCTAGTTTAATAACACGTAATTGAGAACTGTCAAAATTGGCCTTTTGTGCAATGAGCAGTTTGTACGTTTTTGTAGGCGAATTGCCTGTGGCCGCACATAGCAACAGGTCTGGCTTTTGCCTGATGGCTTCTGCTATTACAGAAGAGGCTATTTCAGCCATTGTTGTTGTATCTTTTACAAAGCGGATATCCATTTAATAAAGATACACAATCACAGTAGTTGTGTTATTTTTCTACTCGGGTATTATTTTCTCGTACAATAAAAAATGCTGTATTGGCAAAAAATCACCTTTGTAATTTAATGTAAACCCATTTGCTTTTAGCTCCCTGTTAAGCTGGGTTACGGAGGTTTTATGAAGTGCTTTGATCGGTACCGAGGGATCTTCGCCGCGAAATTCAATCAATAATAGTTTTCCATTTTGTTTTAATGTTTTCCGGACTGCCTGTAACATTTCGGCAGGAAAATCCAATTCGTGGTAAACATCTACCATTATCGCTAAATCAATGCTGTTATCCGGCAGGTTGGGTGAATGGTTAGAACCTTTTACAATTTCAACAACACTGTCTTTTAAAAGCAATTTTTTGTTCCTTAAATAACTGATCATTTCATCCTGTACCTCCACGGCAAATATTTTACCCTTTGGTACTTTGCGGGAAAGTTTAAAACTATAATAACCGGTTCCGGCGCCAATATCGGCCACAATGCCATTAACCGGCAAGCTAATTTTTTCAATCGCAAGATTGGTATTCTCTTCTATGTTCCGGTTATCCCTTTCCAGCCATTCGCTGCCGGCTGCTCCCATTATGTGTGCAATTTCCCTTCCCATGTAAAATTTTCCAATACCATCCCGGGAGGCTTTTTGATAGGTGTAGACTGAATCTGTTGCGGTCTTTTGAACAATACTATTTTGTTGCGAAGTACATTTTTCGAAACATGCCACACTAACTAAAAAAATTATCGCCAATTTTATTTTCATACGTGAAAGGTTGAATAAAGATGATATTACTAGAGAATCAATGTTTGAGCCAAACTTATCGTTTATGCAAATACTGCTACTTAAATATAAATCATTGTTTGATTACTGTAATCTTTGTATTTTCATCATACCAATCATTAATATAAAATAAGCGACAAATAAATAAAAACGTCTCAACGACTTAACGGCATTGTTTGCATTTAAAATGCATTGCCATCGATTAAAATTTTTCGGTATGACAGACAAAAGCATCCGCTATAAAATAAAAGTAAATGGGTTTGAATTTGAATTTTCTGAAGAGCAGGTAAATGCCTTTGACATCGTAAAAAAATCTGCTGTTGAATTCAATCTTTTGAAAGACCACCGCTCGGTAAACACAAAATTGCTTATCGCAGATAACACTGCTAAAAATACAACCATAGAAATCGAGGGGGAAATATATACGGTTACTATCAAAAATGAACTGGACCAGGTGCTGGAAAATATGGGCTTTGGTTTGGCCATCAATAAACAGGTAAAAGAAATAAAAGCCCCCATGCCGGGGCTGGTTTTGGAAATAGCTGTAACAGAAGGGCAACAGGTAAATGAAGGTGACAAGATTTTAATACTGGGCGCCATGAAGATGGAGAATAGCATTGCGGTAAGTGTAAATGCAACTATCAAACGCATTGCCGTTACAGCCGGTGATGCGGTTGAAAAAGGGCAGGTATTGGTAGAGCTGGAATAGGGAAAAAATAAAAAACAGTTACTAGATTGTTGCTGACTATAATCTTCGACAATCTTTTCAAGCTATTGCTGGGATTAGGGTCTAAGCTCCCCTCGCCTTTGGAGAGGGGTTGGGGGTGAGGTCAGGTTTAGTGCAACCAACAGGAATTTTTTATTAAAGAACAAATACAACAGTATGCAAAAAATATTAGTAGCCAACCGCGGAGAAATTGCTTTACGCATTTTGCGGACCATCCGTAAAATGGGTATTCAGTCAGTAGCGGTTTTTTCGGAGGCCGACAGAAATTCGCCGCACGTATTATTTGCAGACGAAGCTGTCTGTTTAGGCGCTGCGCCATCGAGCCAGTCTTATTTAAACGGTGATAAAATAATTGAGTTTTGTGCAGCACTAAAAGTAGATGCGATTCATCCCGGTTATGGTTTCCTTAGCGAAAATGCCAACTTTGCCCAAAAGGTTGAAGATGCCGGAATTAATTTTATTGGTCCAACTGCCAAAGCCATGCGGATAATGGGTTCTAAGCTTGCCGCCAAAGAATGTGTTAAACAATATAATATTCCCATGGTGCCGGGCATTGATAAAGCCATAGAAAATATTACCATTGCAAAAAAAACTGCCAGTCAAATAGGCTATCCCATTCTCATAAAAGCGTCTGCGGGCGGCGGTGGCAAGGGCATGCGGATTGTAGAGAAGGAATCGGAATTTGAAGAACAAATGCAAAGAGCCGTAAGCGAAGCCAAGGCTGCCTTTGGAGATGGCGCTGTTTTTATAGAAAAATATGTAGGCTCGCCCCGCCATATAGAAGTACAGGTATTGGCAGATAAACAGGGCAATACGGTTCATTTATTTGAACGGGAATGCAGTATACAAAGAAGGCACCAGAAAGTAATTGAAGAATCCCCCTCTTCCATACTAACACCTGAGCTCAGAAAAAAAATGGGTGAGGCCGCTGTGATGGTAGCAAAATCATGCAATTATACCAGCACCGGTACAGTTGAATTTTTAATGGATGAAAAACTGAATTTTTATTTTCTTGAAATGAATACAAGGCTGCAGGTTGAGCATCCCGTTACAGAAATGATAACAGGTATTGACCTTGTAGAAGAACAAATAAAAATAGCCCGTGGTGAACCGCTTGGTTTTACCCAGGATGATATTGCCATCAACGGGCATGCGTTGGAACTGCGGGTATACGCAGAAGATCCCCTGAATAATTTTCTTCCCTCCATCGGCACATTAACCAAATATGTAAAACCAACAGGCGATGGAATAAGGGTAGATGATGGGTATGAGGAAGGGATGGATATTCCTATTTATTACGACCCGATGATTGCCAAACTTGCGGTGCATGGCAAAGACAGAAACGAAGCAATACAAAAAATGAAAAGGGCCATTAAAGAATATATTATCGAAGGCGTGGCCACCACATTACCATTCGGAACTTTTGTTTTTGAGCAGGAAGCATTTTTATCAGGTAATTATGATACTCATTTTGTAAAGGATCATTATACGCCAGAAAAAATAAAAGAAAAACAAAAAGCCAATGCAGCAATAGCAGCCATTGTTGCATTGCGATACCGGCTGGAACAACAAAAAATCACCAACCCGGTCATCAACAAAACCACTAGTTGGAAAAGAAGGCTGGCTTAGTAAAACAAAGATTAATAAACATATACCAATAAGTATAGGTTAATAATAATATTCGCAAAAGGAAGGCACGGCCTCATAAAAAAAGCGTTAAGAAAATTTGAATACTTGTCGTTAAGAAATGAAATTGATGTTACAAATGTTTGGCTTTGATATTAGCATGTAAGTCGCACAAAAGCATGGTAATATTTTGCAGCTCGAGCTAATTTCATTTTAGACAAGTATGCAAATTTTTAGCTTTTTTTATGCAGCCTTGATCTTTTTTGTTACTTTTTTGCATCAAGGCAAAAAAGTAAATAGAGACCACCAATATTGGAGGAAAGGCTTTTCGATCGATATGTAGTATTCCATAAAACCAAAAAATAAACAGTTGATATATAAAATAAACGCATGAAATCAAAGGCCGATCTATTAAAACAAAAACTGGAAGAAGGAAAACTAGGCGGCGGAGCCGAAAGAAACACCACGCAACATAAAAAAGGAAAATTAACCGCCAGGGAAAGAATCAGTTTATTAATGGACGAAGGTTCGTTTGAAGAAATTGGTGCACTGGTGGTACACCGTACCATAGATTTTGGTATGGAAGATCAGCAGTTTTATGGCGACGGTGTTATAACAGGTTATGGTACGGTCAATGGCAGGCTGGTATATGTTTTTGCGCAGGACTTTACTGTTTTCGGCGGCTCCTTATCTGAAACACATGCAGAAAAAATTTGCAAAATAATGGACCTTGCCATGAAGACCGGCGCACCCATGATAGGGCTCAATGATTCGGGTGGTGCCAGAATACAGGAAGGTGTAAGATCGCTGGGTGGCTACGCAGATATTTTTTACCGCAATGTTTTATCGTCAGGTGTTATACCACAAATTTCTGCCATCATGGGGCCATGCGCAGGTGGTGCCGTGTATTCACCTGCCATAACAGATTTTACACTGATGGTAGAAAATACCAGCTATATGTTTGTAACCGGGCCCAATGTAGTAAAAACCGTAACCAACGAAGAAGTGAGTTCCGAAGAACTCGGTGGTGCCTCTACCCATTCTACCAAATCGGGGGTTACGCATTTAACTGCCGCCAACGATATGGAATGTATTGAGCAGGTAAAAAAACTGTTAAGTTATATGCCGCAAAACTGCGAGGATATCTCGCCCAAAGATGCGTACACGCCGCAGGATGAAACAAGGGAGCAACTGGAAAAAATCATCCCCGCAAGTACCAACCAGCCTTATGATATGCGTGATGTTATTGCGGGCATTTGTGATGCCGGTTCTTTTTTTGAAATACATAAAACCTATGCAGAAAATATTGTGGTAGGGTTTGCCAGGTTAGCCGGCCGAAGTATTGGTATTGTTGCCAACCAGCCCGCCTGTCTTGCCGGGGTATTGGATATTGACAGTTCCAAAAAAGGTGCAAGGTTTACCCGATTTTGCGATTGCTTTAATATTCCTTTACTGGTGCTGGTAGATGTGCCTGGTTTTTTGCCGGGCACCGACCAGGAATGGCATGGCATTATTACCAATGGCGCTAAATTATTATATGCATTAAGCGAAGCCACGGTGCCACGTGTTACCGTAATAACCCGAAAGGCTTACGGCGGCGCTTATGATGTAATGAACTCAAAACATATTGGGGCTGATATGAATTTTGCATGGCCCACTGCAGAGATAGCCGTAATGGGTGCAAGAGGCGCCAGTGAAATAATTTTTAAAAAAGAAATTTCAGAAGCAGCTGACCCTGCAAAAAAATTATTGGAAAAAGAAGCCGAGTATGCAGAAAAATTTGCCACACCTTACCTTGCTGCTGAACGTGGTTTTATAGATGAAGTAATAGAGCCAAAAGAAACCCGTAAAAAATTGATAAAGACTTTCGCCATTTTAGAAAACAAAGTTGTTAAGCGGCCAAGAAAGAAGCACGGAAATATTCCGTTGTAATCAACACATGGAAATTTGGTAGTATGACTGCTTATATCATATATTTACTTTGTTAGCTTTAACCAATGAACGATTATACTAACATTAAACTTTACAGATTTTAATCAACTGACAAACAATAAAAACATATTATCTGCTTACAACATTTTAAACCTATATGCTAATGCTTTATGTTTTATTTTTTCTAACGCATAAGAAAATTAAGGCTAAAGAGTGTAATCTCACAACGCTTTGAAAAATCAACTGAAAATACTTTAAAAAAAATGCAAGGTAAATACAACTTCATAAAACTTCAAAAGGTAATTCTTAGAAATTTCACTTATATAAGAAGGATGGAAAAATATATGAAGTAAATGAGGAAATAAATGATGGCGTTTACTGCCTTGCAGGTGCAAATGGTTTAGGTAAAACAACCTTTCTAAATTCTATAAACTACGGTTTAACTGGAATTGTTTTAGAGCCCAATTTAGAAGTGTTTTCGCCAAGTGAAATTATTACAAATAATAAGCGTTACACGGAGAGATATTTCATTGGAAGGATTGACAAAAAAAATGAGAATAAGGCAGAAATAGAAATCCTATTTACTGTAAATAATAAATCTTTCAAAATAATTCGTGGATTTTTTGAAAGAGAAGAACTTCGGTTACTTGAAATTTTTAGCACAACTGGACAAAAGAAAATTTCTCATTTTAAAAGCAAGAATGAAAGCCCAAAAGAACTTAACAGTCAATTTCAAAAATTATTAGCGTCAGAAATTGGCTTCGCAAATTTTGATTATTTTATTTTTTATCAACTCTATGTTTTGACTTTTGATGAGAATAGAAGAATGATTTTTTGGGATGACAGAGCTTCTTCTACTGCTCTGTCAGTTGCATTTAATTCTGACCCAAGTGACGCAGAAAAACTTTCGGACTTGACAAGGAGAATGGAAAAGCATGAATCAAATGGAAGAAATGTAAGATGGCAAGCAACGCAAGCAAATAATAAGATTAAAGAACTTAAAGAAAAAACAAAGGGAAAAAAAATAGCAAATACTGAAAAACTTGAATCTGAATTTAATAAACTTCATAAGGAATTAGAGAAGAGTGAAAAAGCTTTTAGAAATATCAATATTGAATATGATTCAATGTTGAAAAAGCAAAGTCTCATCAACTCAGAGATTATGCAATTTAGGATTGAACATACGAGATTGTTTTCTCGTTATTCAAAACCCCGTTCTAAATTACTTGAAAACACAAATGTCTTACTTTCTATTAAGAAGCAAGAATGTTGCGTTTGCGGTTCATACGGTTCGTATATTGCTGAAAGTATAGAAAGAAATATTCACAAAGATAAGTGTCCTCTTTGCAATACAACCATTAATGAATCGGATAATACAGAACAAAACAAAATCTTAAAACTAATTCAAAAGAATGATGAAAAACTTTCCTCAAAAAATAGTGAATTAGAAAACTTGATTCTTGATGTTGACGGCAAAAAGAATGAAGTGGAAAAAGCAGAAGTGGAATTTAATAGGGCGAAGAAAAGATTAATAGATTTTACTGAAGACAATCCAGATATATCTCTTAAGAGTACAGGCAATAAAAATATTGACTCTCTAATTGAGCAATACCACAATCAATTTGTTTTAGCAGATGAAGAAGCAAAAAAAGAGTATAATAGTAGAGATAAACTAAAACCTGAATACGAAAAAATATTAAAGAAAATTGAACTTTCTTACGATGAAGCAAGGACTGTATTTGTCCCCATCTTTAAGAAATTGGCTAAAAGTTTTATTGGCCTTGATTTAAACATACAGCCACATCGAAGTAATAAAGGAATAAAATTAGTTTTGGAGTTACAAGATTCCGCAAGAACTGAGTCTTTTCAACTTTCAGAAAGCCAACGTTTCTTTTTGGATATAGCATTAAGGATGTCTTTAGCAATATTTCTATCAGATAAACAGAATGGAGCAACAATGTTTGTTGATACACCAGAGGGTTCATTGGATATAGCGTATGAAAGCAGAGTTGGAAATATGTTTGGTGAATTCGCTACATTATATAATCAAAATTTGTTTATGACTGCTAACATAAATGCATCTCAATTGCTAATATCACTTGCAGAGAAATGCGGAAAAAGTAAAATGAAATTCAGGAGGATGCTAGAATGGACTGATTTATCAGAAATTCAAAAAGAAGGTGAAGTATTATTCAAGAAAGTGTATACAAATATTGAAACGGCATTAAACACTAAAAAAAATAAATGAGCAAAATTGTAAAACCAGAGGCATTTTTTGACAGTTTATCCTTAGCACACAAACTTGATAACTTCTTAGATGGTTTCAAGTTGGAGGAGATTCATTTGTTTTCCTATTTCTCCTCTATTCTGTTTTTATATAAAAAGAATCCAGTTAGTGATTGGCAATATAAATTTACAATTAGCGAAACGGGTTATCCTTTTTCAGAAGCAATTTTTGAAGCAACTACAAGACATATTCAAAATGGGTTGTTTGAAGAAAAAGAAACCTTTTATACAATCACAAGTCGAGGTAATGACGAGTTTAATGTATTTAAAGAATTAAAAGATTTCGTAAAAAGAGAAGAGTGTTTGAATGCGGCATGTAAAACAAGTATTTTAGTTCCATACTCCCAAACATTAAGAGCATTATTGAATGACCCATTTTTAGCAAAGGAAAGACAACTTGAAAACAAGTCTTGGATTGACCAAACAAATGTTTATCCCAAATTTGAAGAATTAAGTAATGCTATTGGAGTTCCAGTCAAAGATTTAATTGTTCCAGCAGTAACATGGATTAACCTTTTAAGCGAACAAGAAAATTAAATTTTACTATGAGTCAAGAAAATTATCTTATTCAAGTTTACAAAGCGTTTGAACACAATGAAGAAAGCATTCGTGCCTTGGATAAAATTGCCACTTCTCTAAACGACATTTACCGATACATTGAACCAAGCTTTTTTCAAGGAGATTTTTTTGTTGTAAAAAATTTTACTGATGGTATTGTTATTGATCCTTCAAAAGGGATTGAAATACAATTTGAAAAAAATATTCTTTTAAATAAAACAAGTGGGATATTAATAATTCAGGTTTTTGATAATGGTAAACTTATTCTTTGGGAGAATGAGAAAGCAGATAATCTATTCGGTAGGCCGGATTCTTTGGTTTATCATTTTAATCATAATGTAGAGAAGTTTTATGCAAACAAAGAAATTATCGATATTACTGCAACTTCAGTAGGCAGTAGGTATGCAACTCAGTTTATTGAGCTAACAAATGCTTTAAGCACATATAGCAAAAAGAAAATTTTGCATTCATCATGTCCCCATTTTTCTCAATCTTGGTTTGATGTCAGCAGAATTTTCTTTAAAGGTGGTGGAAAAAATATCCCTGAAAAATTTATGCAAGAATCTCTGTATGAATTTTTAAATACCTACTTGACATTGAGAGGAATTTCTATTGAGGTTCTTAGAGAATTCAATGTTGATAGTGATAAACCAAAACCAGTTGATCTTAGAATTCATTGGAGAGAAGCAAACAGAGTTGCATTGATTGAAATTAAATGGTTAGGAACAGTTAAAAAAGATGATGGAACAATTTCATACACTCATGGAAATCCAAGAGCAAACTCAGGAATAACACAGGTAAAAGGATATTTTGATTCTGCTCACGGTGATATGCCAACAACAATTATCAAATCATATTTAGTCGTAATTGATGGCAGGCCAAATAATCTAACTGATGGAACAGCGACTATAAGTCACGGTGATGGCATGCACTTCAAGGATATTGAAATTGCAATAGACGGTGATAAAAAATTTCATGAATCAATTCCAGGTTTTGAGAAACCAATAAGAATGTTTGCTACACCAATCTGCACATAAAAAAATCATGCAAGAAAAATTAAACGATAACTTTATTTTAAAGAATGGTGGTTACTCAAACTATGAGGACACTACAACATTGCCACGACACAGATGGTATTATTACAAGGAAGGATTTTCTCCCTACTTAGTTGAAAAGGCAATTGAACAAACAGAAGTCGGAAAAGGTGAATTGATAATTGACCCCTTCAATGGAAGCGGTACGACAACTCTTACATCATCAATTCTTGGACACAATTCCGTTGGAATTGAAGTAAACCCTTTTACTTCCTTTTTATCTGATGCCAAGGTTAAGAATGTTGAAGTGTCTGAATTGAGTAATTTAGAATCTAGTTTGTTTAAGTCAGTAGAAAAAGGCATCTCCTCTCCTCTATTGGGATATTCAACTTTCTCTGAAACGAAAAAACTTGACAAGTGGCTTTTTAACGATGCTGTTTTAAATGCTTTTGAAGGCGGTTGGCAGCACTCAAATTCTATTTCAGGATATAATTCCCGTAAGTTAGTGCGGCTTGCTTTAATCTCTACTGCAATGCAAAATTGCAATGCAAAAAGAGACGGCAAATGTTTGCGTTATCGTGACAGTTGGAGAAATAATAGATTTGATGAAACTTCTTTTGCCGAATCTTTGATGCTGAATCTATCAAACATAAAGGAAGACATTCAAAAAAAGCCAATTGAAGGAAAATCAAAAATTTTAAAAGGCGATTGTAGAAATATTTTAAAGATATCAAATGAGTTAACCAATTTCAAACTATGTATCACATCACCGCCATATTTAAATACATTTGACTACACTGACATTTACAGACCGGAATTATTTTTAGGGAAGTTTATTCAAGGTTCTCAAAAACTATATGAATTGCGGCTTGAAACAGTTCGCTCTCATATTCAAGCAAAGTGGGCTGAACCAACTTCAAGTGATTTTGGATTGTTATACCAACAAACTATGAAGCACATCAATGAAAACAAAGAACACTTGATGCACAAAAATATTCCAATGATGATTCAAGCATATTTTGAGGATATGTTTAACATCCTAAAACAGTTGAAAGATAAATCAGCTAAGGATGCCCAGGTTTGGTTTGTAGTTTCTAATTCGGCTTATGCCGGACTTGAGGTGCCGGTAGATTTAATTATTGGTGATCTTGCTTCAAAAGCAGGCTGGTTTTTAAAAGAGATTGGCGTTTTGCGTTATGTAAAAAAACGCAAGACAAAACACAGCCCTTATATAACCGAACTTAGAGAAAGTGTAATTATTTTGTCAAGAAATAAATTTTGAACGAAAGAAAAAGTTACAGCAAAATACTACACGGCTGAACATTGCTTAATAGCCTTTAATATGCGTCGGGGTTTCGCCAATACCAGATATTAAAATTAATAATTATTAAAATGCCCGTGGTTTATGAATAAATAAACATACTCCTCTTTTCTAGAAAGATTAAAAGCAAACCTTAATAAATGCTAGTTTTATTTATTTACGTGTTGTGTTATATCCGGCAACACCAAACTATAACGTAAAGATGACAGAAACTAAATCCCCTATTTGGGACATATCAAAGATAGAAACAGATTTACAAGCTGCTTTTGATAATAATTCCGAAACAGAATTATTAAAAATCTTAAAAGACAATTCATTTTTGTTTTTCCATTTGTATTCAAGAAAAGGTGGCATACAACCTGTTTTCAGAGAAGTTTCATTTGGAGGGAAATTTAGATGTGACTATGCATGGCTAAATGATAATTCTGACGGACCTGAATGGGTATTAATGGAACTTGAAAAACCAAAAATGAGAATTTTCAATGCTAATGGTAAGCCGACATCACAATTAAATGGAGCAATTGAACAGGTTAAGACATGGCAAAGATATTTTCAAGAAAATCCATCAGAGAAAAAGCGAGTTTTTGGTGCCGTCGCCAAGTTTAGATTTATACTTGTTGCGGGTGATAAAAAGGAATGGAACAATGAAGATGCGATGAAATGGAGAACCTATTACAATTCGACAAGCGGTATTGAATTAAGGACGACAGATGTTTTCAGTAGAGCGTTGGAACACTACAAAAAACAACCAAGTGAATTTTGGAGTTTTGAAGAAAATCCTGTGACTTTAGGGTTTGCGGGACTTGAAGAATATTGGAAAGCGTATGGATATATGGACTTAATGCGAAAACTATATTAACAGATCCAAGCACACTATGCCATGGCTCGTGCCTCACGAATCACTCGCTAAGGTCTTCGCTACAATCCGCAGCCTGCAATGTTGAAGTATTTAGAAGCACAAGCAATTTTTGCAGTAAAAGAAAGGTCCGTGGGGTGAAACCAAGGCGAAGGAGACCAAGGAACTCCTACAGAGCGGGGCTGAATGAAAGCACCTGTCGTGCATGTTGTTTCGTATCAACTTTACCATAGGCGCAGGAGACCAAGGAACTCCTACAGAGCGGGGCTGAATGAAAGCACCTGCCGTGCATGTTGTTTCGTATCAACTTTATCAATTTTCTCCACTACGTTCCTTTTTCATTGATGATAAATGTGGTTCGGGCAGTACCCCAATACTTCTGTCCATCTTTGTCCTTTTCTACCCAAACATTATATTGTTTATTGATGGAGGTATCTACATCAGCAATAAGCTTAAACGGAAGATTATACTGCGACTGAAAATCCTTGTGTGAACCCTGTCCGCCGGTAGTAATGAAAAAGAAAGAAACATTAATGGCTACTTTAAACTTTGTTGCGGCATTTTCATTTCCAGGAGAAAGCTGTTTGAGTTATTTATTTTTGACACCAGCTTTAGTTTTCCATAACGTCATTGTTGCCTCGTAATCCATTCACCGGCATACATTTGAACATCGTGTTTATGCAACTTGATAAATATTTAAATTAACTCAAACAGCTTCTTAAGACAAACTATTTTCTCAGCTTTTACATTATGGCATTATCTTTATCCTTCCTTGCTTTTGACAAATTATTTTATGATCTTTAATATCGATAATTCTTTCTTATAAAAATTAAAATTGGCGCATTTGGAATTTTCAAAACACAATAATAAATTTTAAACAATCATGACTAAAAGAAATTTTAAAAATCCGCTTATTTCCTTTCAAAAGCTGATCATCATTTTGCTAATCATTTTTATATCTAAAAATATTTGTGCGCAGCAAATACGGGTAGTTGTTGCAGGCTTAACTCACAATCATATCCATGGTATTTTAAACCAATATAATAAAGGTGTAGTGGATATAGTTGGCATAGCGGAACCTGATAAGCAACTCCAGGAAAAGTATAGCAAACTTTATAATGTTCCAGATTCACTGTTCTTTACTGACCTGAAGAAACTGTTGCTACTGAAAAAGCCTGATGCAGTATTGGGGTATAATGCTGTAGCAAAGCACGTGGAAATAGTTGAAATATGTGCTCCGTTGGGAATAACTGTGATGGTAGAAAAACCGCTGGCGGCAACTTTAGCCCAGGCAAAGCGAATTGAATTATTAGCTAACAAATATCATATTAAGGTATTAACTAATTATGAAACCACATGGTATGCCTCCTACCAGGATGTTTACAATTCGGTAAGCAAAGACAGTATTGGGCAGATTAAAAAAATGGTTGCACATGATGGTCACCAGGGGCCGAAGGAAATTGGTTGTACCCCTGAATTTTTAAACTGGTTGACGGACCCGGTATTAAATGGTGCAGGGGCATTAAATGATTTTGGTTGTTACGGGGCCGATTTAATGACATGGCTGATGCAGGGCCGCAAACCAATTGCAGTAACAGCAATCACCAGGCATTATAAACCCAATATTTATCCTAAAGTGGATGATGATGCTACCATTATTTTGGAATACCCAAATGCAACAGGGCTGATTGAAGCTTCCTGGAACTGGCCTTTTTCAATAAAAGATTTGGAAGTATTTGGAGAAACAGGTTATCTGCATGCATTAGATGGACAGAATATTATTAGCCGAATGCGTGAAAATATTAAAGGCGAAAAAAAAACCGAACCGTTGGCTGCACCTATAAACGATCCGATGAATTATTTGACCGCCGTGCTTCAAAATAAAATACCCGGAACAGCCGACCAGTCATCATTGAAATATAATATGATTGTAATGGAAATATTGGATGCAGCTAAGAGGTCTGCTGCAACTGGTAAAAGAGTTGTTTTATAGGTGAATACTAATTCATATAGGTTTGACAATTTAAAAATGGAAAAAATCATTTAGAATGTTCAAATTGTTATTTATGAAAAAAAAGATTTTATTATGCATTGTTTCATTAGTTTTTTTAACTACTGTTTGCAAAGCTCAAAAAAGTAAATGGATCATCTTGTTTGATGGTAGCTCAACCGATGAGTTCAGAGGTTACAATATGCAATCTTTTCCTGACCAGGCATGGAAGGTTGAGGACAGTGCTTTAGTTACACAATCAGGTGTACCTAATATTGATCTTGTTACCAAAGAAGCATACAAAAACTTTGAACTTATTTTTGATTGGAAAGTATCCATAGGAGGTAATAGCGGGGTGTTTTTTCACATGAAGGAATCATTAACCCATGAATCAGGTAATGGCAATAGTCCTAACTGGTTAGATAATTATGAAATGCAGTTATTGGATGATATAGGTTTTAACGACACCGCTGCTATACGTTCTGCCGGTTCTTTATACGATTTGATCATTCCCCGGAATAAACATTTAAAACCCGTTGGCCAATACAACCACGCAAAGTTGATTGTCAAAGGCAACCATGTGGAGCATTGGTTAAATGGGAATAAAGTGGTGGAGTATGAAATGGGATCGCCTGCAATGAACAAATTACTAAAAGAAAGTAAATTTAGCAACAATCCAAATTATGGTAAATCACCGAATGGTTTTATAATGTTGCAACATCATGGGCAAAAGGTTTGGTTTAAAAATATAAGGGTAAGACGATTGTAAGTTTTATTTCCCTCCACCTTAGCTTCACCACACGAATCACTCCGCTAAGTTCTTAGTTACAATCCGCAGCCTGCACAGTTGGAGTATTTAAAAACACGGCAATTTTAGCAGTAAGAGAAAGGTTCGTAAGGATATGAAGGCGAGGGGCATGGCCTTGCTTATTACCCATGTGAGTGATGTTGCTGGGAATTGGGGACGGAAAAACCATTAATTGATATTATAAAATTTCTTTTGTTTATCGGATAATTCGCCCAGTTCTTTACTGTTAAGATATTCTGATAATGTTTTGGGAACATTCCATAATTTAACAAAATAATTCATTGATCCGGTAAGGAAGAATTTTCCATCTGGAGAAACTGCAATTGAGCTTATGTTACCAGATTCTTTAATTTCCCGGATAATATCCCCTTCCATATTCCATATTTTGGCAGTATTATCAGATGAACAGGTAAAGAGGAATTTTCCATCGGGGGAAAAAGCCATAGCATTGATACGAAAAGCATGGCCTTTAAATTCACGAAGAAGTTTCCCTTGCAAACTCCAGAGCGTGACAATAAAATCGGTGCCTGCGGTGGCCACCGATTTTCCATCAGGCGAAAATGCCACACACGGAATGTAATTGTAAGCTTTAAATTCCTGGATAATGTCGCCTTTCATGTTCCATAGATATGCAGTGCCATTTTCCATTCCGATAAAAACGAGATTCCCATCAGGTGAAAAACATGCTGAAGACAATTTACTTTTATGCGTAAACTGGTGGATGAGTTTCCCATTCAAATCAAACAATTTTGCCGTACTGTCGCCTAAGCAAACAAGAATATTTTTTGAATCCGGAGAGAAGGTTGCAGAGCTGATGCCTACATAAGACAGTTTATTAATTAATTTCCAATGTAAGTCATAGATGGAAAGTGAATTCGGCGAAACGATAATAATCAAATTTCCAGAAGGGGAAAATTTTGCAGAAGATACGAATTCGTTGACACCAGTTTTAAATTCCGAAAGTAGTTTTCCATCGTTAGTCCATATTCTTGCCATATTATCCCACGAACCAGTCAGGATTTTTCCATCACGAGAAAAATCAACTGAGCTAACATGGGCGTTATGTAAAAACTGCTTTAATGGCAGATCATATAACGACCACAACCTCACTGATCCATCACCAACAGTTAGCATAGATTTGGCATCCGGCAAAAACCTGGCCAGGGCACCATATTTATGACCTTTAAGTTCTTGTAAAAAATTGCCTTCTGTATCATAGAGCATTACCCTGCCATTATCCGTTGTAGCCACAAACATACTTCCTTCACGGGAAAACGCTACAGAATTAACCGCACCAGGAAGTTTAAATGCCTTTATCAAATTTCCATCAATATTCCATAATTGCAGAGTGCTGTCAATTAAGCCTGTAACAATAAGTTTTCCATCCGGTGAAAAAACATTCTCTAAAGCTTCAGGAGCATTATATACTTTGAGTTGCTTACCCTGGTAATCAATAAGCTTTACTGTTTGCACACCGGCTAACAAAATAGTTTTATTATCGGTAGAAAAAGCTGCTGATATAACATCTTCATTGGGATACTCATGCACTATATTTAGATTTAAATCAAGTAACCGGGCTTTGAAAAAAGAAACAAGAAGAAGAAGATTGCCGTCCTGAGAAAAGTTTAAAGAATATGCCTCGTGATCAGTTTTATATTCATAAAGAATTTTTCCTTTGATATCCCATAATTTAATATCACCGTCAGCAGAACCTGTTGCTATAAGCTGGCCATCAGGTGAATAATCTATGGTTGTGATTGCTTCTTTATGACCTTTGAATTCATGAAGAAGCTTGCCTGATAAATCGTATGTTCTTACACTATGATCTCTCGAGCCAACGATGAAAGAATTGCCATCAGGAGAAACATCCATGCATGAAAAAGACGCAAATTTATTAGCGGTGCTAAACTCTTCAGACACGATTATTTTATAAAATAAATTCTCCCTGTAAATTTTATTTGTAATACCAATGAGGAAAGAGTCGTTGTTTTTTTTCATGGCAACTATTGCTAATTTAAGGGCTGATGTCGGATCTATAGCAACTTCTCTTTGTGCTTCCGAAATCAGGTAATTTGCCTGGGCAGTATTTTTTTCTTTTAACGCTTCGGCTGATTTCTTATTGGCCATCCAGGCTCCACCTGCTGCTAAAAGTATCAATATGGAGAGAGTAAAAATTGCGGCATTTCTTAACTTGATGGTTTTACGATGTTCTGTTATTTCATCGCCGGCAAGGTCCTTAGGTTCTTTGTTGTGTAATTTTGCTGCGATCTTAAGAACTTCGTTTTTGAAGGGTATATTATTTAAAGACGGCTCATCCTGCTTTCTTAAATTTCTCATATCTACATATAAAGGCTCTTCCGCAAATTCATTTAATAAAAATTCAGGCAAACAACAATCATCGGTTTTTAAAAATGATTTTTTTTCATCACTCCATTTTAAACTTCCATCGGTTACAACAATAATAAAACTGTCTATCGATTTATTATCCATCCAAAACTTTATTTCTTTTTGCACCCATTTGGAAGCAGCAGCCTGGGGAGAGGCCATATAGATAAAGTATTTGGAATCACTAAGTGCGTTTTGAATACTGGTCCACAAATGAGGTGATACTGTCAGGCTGGAATTGTCTCGGAATATATTCAGATTACGTACTTTATACCATGGCTTTGCAAATTTCTCCAAAGCATACTGCAACATCTGAGATAATTTTTCATCAGCTGAATGCGAATAAGATATAAATGCGTTATTCATTAAATAATTTATATATTGAAAAGCGTTATAAGGTAACGTCGATTGGTCTTTGAAATTTAATTCCCGGAATGGCTCCGCAAGCGACGTTGCATCGTTTACAATTAGATTTACCCTACTTAAAAATAATAAAAATTTGACTTAAGACTGTAAGACATATTAGTGAATTTCTATCCCATTGTACTGATAACTCCCGAATCATTATTTAAAGTAACGAAAAATTTCCATTTAAAAGAATATGGGAATTGTTTATTTCCAAGCATTTTCTCCTCCGCCTTGGTTAGTGTGCCCACGAACTACTCCGCCGGCGAAGGAAAGATTGTATACTGCAACAGAAGCTGAATAAAATACGGTCAGCGTTCTTGTACCCATAAACTTTTATATGCTTACCTGTAGTAGGGTTACTACAACAACCAATCATTTTTCTTCAATAGGGATGACTATTTTTGTAGCGTACTACTGCAATCCATTGTGTTTAAAAACTACTCACAAATATTTATGCATAAGATAATTTTCATTGTATTGTTTGTTCTTATTGCTGTACCATCAATGGCACAGCAGGCAAACAATTATACACTGGTATGGTCAGATGAGTTTGAAAAAGACGGACGACCAGATTCAACCAAATGGGGATATGAACATGGTTTTGTGCGAAACGAAGAGGCGCAATGGTACCAGCCCGAAAATGCCCATTGCGAAAAAGGCATGTTGGTGATTGAAGCGAGAAGGGAACAAAAGCCCAATCCAGGTTATGTACCCGGCAGTAATGATTGGGCAACAAAAAGAGCAACGGTCAATTACACTTCTTCCTGCTTAATAACAGCCGGTAAAAAGTTGTGGCTGTATGGCCGCTTTGAAATAAAAGCACGTATTGATATTAGTGAAGGCATGTGGCCTGCATGGTGGACATTGGGTGTTGAAAAGCCATGGCCTGCCAACGGGGAGATAGACATCATGGAATATTACAAAGGAAAGCTGCTGGCAAATATTGCCTGCCTGGGTAAAGATGGCAACGCTGAATTGTACAGCAACAGGTTCCCGGTTGATTCAATGGGTGGCACAGCCTGGTCCTCCAGGTTTCATGTGTGGAGAATGGACTGGACGCCTACGTTTATCGCCTTGTATATGGACGAACAATTGCTGAATAAAGTAGCCCTTGATTCGCTGGTGAACAAGGATGGTACTGCATTTAATCCATTCAGGCAACCCCAATATATGTTGCTCAATCTCGCCGTTGGGGGAATGAATGGCGGAGACCCTGAACATACAAGCTTTCCCAGGAAGTTTGAAGTGGAGTATGTGAGAGTGTACCAGTAAAAGTAAAGAAGTAAAATGTTAACCGCTTTGCAGCGTGCTTATTTTAGGACAAGACAAAGTTATTTACATTTATAAGTCATACAAAACAGCAACTCCAATTGTTGTGAATTTGTCTTTTTCCATCCCTTTTTATAAAACAGGCCAATCGTCATTCCATGTCCTTGCCAGGTTTCATCGAATGAACCGAAGCGGACACCTCCTCTTATGATTGGGCCATAGGTAGCACCATTAAAATCTGAATATTGACTTTGAGATATGTTGACTTTATAATATCCGAAACCAACACCAAAGTACCCTCCAAAATGTTTGTCATTCTCTCTTGTAGATTTAGCGCCAAAATTGTAATCGGCTACAATTGGTAAATCATAGGCGAAAGCTATTCCTGCATCATTTCCATTAGTATTTGCGGCAATGCCAATGCCGATGCCTATTGGAAGGCCAACGCTTACAGATGAGTTGTCATTTTCTATAAAATTGTATCTTGGAAAATAGGTGAAATTGGTCTGGAGTAAAGAAAAGCTTGATGTAGACCCTGGTGCAGTTATTGTTCCACTTAAACCCTAAAATGTTATACCGAAACTGTGCATTAGTCTTTGTGCTGCTATTTTATTTTGGAAAATAAGAATTAAAAAAAGACATGTGATAATTTTTCTAATCATTGCTTTGTGGTTTAAGAGTTAAGAATGTAGGGTTATAATGGCAACACAACGTTTCTAATGATGTAATATTTTATAAGTGTGGCGGCACAAGTGAAGATAATTAGAATTCTCCGCAGCGATTAAGTTTTTTCTTGGCAGGCTTTCACACCGTCTTTCTATACCGGCTGGGTTCTCGCTGCATAATCTTCAAATCATAAAAGAAAACAGTTGTACTAATAACAATGCAAAGTTGTATAATACTAATCTGCTAAAAATCACTGCCAAAAAAATTGAGGCTATTTATCTTATATCATATATTTACGTGTAGTAGTAAAATCTTGCAACATTTATGGACAGATTAATTTTTGTTTTAGCTTTCACATTATTAATTTTCAGTTGCCAAGAAACCGAAAACTATAATCCTATTAATCAGGACGCCTTGACTGCTAAAAGCGACACCTTAACTAAGAGACTGGACACGACAAAAATTACTAAAAAAGGTGCCGATTCAGAAATCTCTAAAACATGGATTGATTCTGTAATTGAAAAATATATTCATCGTTCCAATAATAAATTAATCAAGCTTGCACTTAAAGATAAAATTTCTGAAGTATGGCTTTTTGCCTAAATAATAAATACCGACTCTGCTAAATATCTGACGTTTCAAATTGGACATGATGTAACTGACAAAGGAGGAACAAATCCACGATTTATAACGGACCAATGGATTTACGTTGATAGTTTAACAAAGCAACTTTATGAATATAACTTAGCAAATGACAGTTTAATTCGCTAGACGAAATAATACTTTGCCTTGTTCGTATCCTTAGGAACCACTCCGCTAAGTTCCTCGCTACAATCCGCAGCCTGCACAATTGGAGTATTTAGAAAAAGCAATTTTAGCATTAAAGGAAAGGTTCGTGGACACTAATCAAGGCGACGGACACTAACCAAGGCGAAGCCAAAAACCGGTAACAATTAAGAAACTGTTTAACGTCTGGGTACGTCATAATCATCCCTTAAGGAACCAGTGAAAGCCGACACCAAAAGTAACGCCATTGATACCTGTATCGAGTGTATAGTTATTTGTTGACTCTGTCACAATTCCGGTAGTCTTATTGGTTAAATTGGTATTGTTGGTATCGTAGTTATGCAGGTGGGTGTGGTTAAATCCTATCGCCACATCCATACCGATTCGCTTGTAAAAGAAATGCGTCATACCGATACTTCCTCCCGCATTCCAGGTAAAAATATTGGATACTTTACCATTGCTGCTACCCAGGGAGTTTGTGCCGGTACTGGTGCCGGTAGTTGAACCACTGCCAGTTCCTGCGGCTCCATTTATCTGTCCATAGAACCAGTTGGTTGTTGCCAGGTTTGAAAAATAATATCGCACATAGGGTCCGATGCTCACAGTCGTGGTTGTAGTATTTGTTGTTGTCGCAGAAGCCGTGTTGTTGGTATTCGTGATGTTGTTGGTCGCTTGACTGGTATTAATACTAAAAGCCGGCGTAGCGCCTAGAACCAACCTGGGTGAAAGAAAAATACCGATCTGTGGACCTACACTAAAAGTGAATGCATTGGTACCGGTATTTCTGAGTTCACCGGCATCATAGTTGTAATCGCTGTTAGCGGAACTGTAACCGGTGGTTCCGATGGTGGTACCGAGCATGAGGGTACCTTTTGTAAATTGTGCGTCGGCTTGAAAAGCTGTACAGGTCAAAACTGTTGAAGCAATCGCAAAGAGCTTGATTTTTTTCATATTGTCGTTTAAGTGTCTATTGTATTTTCAGTTCCGGAGAACTAAATATGATTCAATAGACTGTGTGTAATAATGATGCCAATTTTGGATAACCGCTTGTTAAGCTGAAGGGCTTAAAACGGAGATACAAGTGCTGTTCGATTAAAAAAATACAATGAGGTTTAATAGGAAGAGATGAATATTTTGTAAATGAGTTGTTAATGGCAGCTTCCAGTTCAGTTCGCCATCGGTCGTTTTGTAAATGCTTTTGCATTCGATACAATACCCGTTATTGGCATCAGTAAAATAGGGACCTTGAAAGATGTTGACGCAGCTTGTTGTAAGCTTAATGCAGTATGGCCCCTAAGGCAAACTTTCTTGCAATTTCAATGAAATGTAAAGTGCCTTTATCTGGCTGCTTCTCTAAAAAATATCCGGCTCTTCGCCCTGGATTTCTATGGTAAAGTAATTAAATATATCTCTTACTGATCAAATTCAAATAAATTTCCGGGTTCTCCTTTTTTCCCTTCAGAACTTATATACAATTTTCCATCGGGAGAAAAACAAATGCCTTCGGGCTGCGGCATCAATTCCTTATCAATGGTTTGATAGGATTTAAGTACGCCATCATGTGAAAATATTGCCATCCCTTTATTATCTCTTGTGGTTAAAATATAAATATCATGGGTTGCAGGATGCACTGCAATCGCAGACGGATTAAAGCTCAACTTATCGTTGGTTATTGGTTCAAAATCTTTTTTATGAATTACCATGAAGGGAGGCTGCACTAATGTTTGCTTATTCATGTCAAATTGATAAACTGCTTTGGCTGACTTTTTCTCATCAGTTATGCCTGCATCATCTTTACATGCAATCAGCAATGTTTTACTTACCGGATCGTAACACAGGCCCTCCGTATTATTTTGTTTGTTAAGCCCGGTTTTTATCTTTTTAACTTTTGGATTGCCCTGCCAGTCAGAGATTTTAAACAGCACCCCATGGCTCCAAAGCGCATACACCGTATTATCTACGATGGTTACATCTTCAATATCTACTTTATCTTTTTCAGTTTCAGCAAACGGGATTGTTTTTTCCAGTGTCGCATTTTTATCATACAGCTTTATAATGTAGAGCACCGGATGCAGGTCTTCAATTAATACAAGATGATTTCCATCTATCCATGCATTACCTGAAACCTCTAACAGCTGATCGGGCAACCGCCATGTGTGGTTGGGTTTTGCAAGATTGTATGCACCGCTTCCGGGATTTTTTTTCTCAGTTACAGAAGTATCTTTTGTTTTATCCGTAACATTTATTTTGTCAGAACCCGGGTTGTTTGCACAGCTGCTAAATGAAACTAAAAGCAGTAAAGTATAAGTGAGATGAATGCGGGGCATATTTTCGTTTTTTAGAAAGAATGTAATTTAAGGAAATAAACAATCTTCCCTGTACAAAATTCCAATGCTATGGTGAGTGACACCACCACCGATTTAAACTGTGCAACAGCTGGTGATAAAAAATTCAAACTGCATAAGTACGAATACTTATATTTATTAATCAAAACGACTCATGAGAAAATATTTTCTGCTACTACTTATTCCTGCACTGCATGCATGCAACAAAGCAACCACTTACGATACCATTATTCGCAACGCCATGATATATGATGGTAATGGCGGCGCTCCTTACAAAGGCGATATAGCCATTAATGCAGACACGATTGCTGCAATGGGCAATCTTTAGTCCTAACGGGGTTTTCGCTGCATAATTTTCAAATCATAAAAGAAGCAACTGCGAAAAACCCGCCAGGTCCGGGACTAATACCTAATAGCATATATTTATGTGCTATATAAAACTTTTAATGAAAAAGGAATTCTCAATCTTAATTTTTTCTATTTTAATAGTCGGGCAGTCTTACTGCCAGCAAAAACCTGTTCCACAAAAAGCGGACAGTCCGGCAATCCAAGAGTACCGTCGCATTTCTGATAGTTTATTAAATTTATTCGACAGCATAGATAATTCTTTGCCAAGATCAGACAGAAAAAAATTATCAGTTAAGGATCAATTTCAAGTTAAACAAATTGGATGGACAAATGATTATGAACACATTTTTTCCGGGGAACAGATTTATGTATTAGACTCAATAATCGGCAAATTTGAAAAAAAGGCTTCAATTGAAATTGCAATCGTAACTATCGATTCTTCGTTTGCCCAAGGGGATGACTTCGATGACTCCATTACTATGATAGGAAGAATTTGGGGTTTGGGTAAAAAAGATAAAAACAACGGAATAGTAATCGGTATAAGCACAACTCTGCGTAAAATAAGGATTAGCAATGGCCTTGGTATTGAGGCCAAACTCTCCGACGCTGAAACAAAGAAAATAATTGATGGCTTGATGATACCGGAATTTAAACAAGCTAATTTTTATGAAGGAACTAAAAAAGGACTATTGGCAATAATTTCAAAGCTTCAATAAAGCTGCCATAGGCCCAGGACTCTGCCCGGTGTCTATCCGTTACTGAAAGCAATAAGTTACTACTCTTTAATTTAAAAGAGTAGTAACATAATAATACAGGACAGAGTCCTTCGCCTACTCCAGAAAATGGATACTGGCAAAAGATTTTGTTGAGTATAAACACAGCAGTGCATCTTTGTATGAGATACAATTGATGGGACGTTTTCGCCGTTATATTATCTGAACCTTTAGTGTTACTTTTAATTGGAAGAGTAGTTCGGGGTTTCGCCAATACCAGTTATTACAATTAATAATTATTATGACAAAAACCCCGTCGGTACAAAATTTAAAACCAGAATCTTGTTAAAACTTAAGCTTATGAGAGTATTATCAGTTTGTTTCTTTTTAATATCTTTTGAAGTCAACTCCTTTGCTCAAAAGATAAATTTACAATTGCATTTGTCAAAAGGAAATACTTATCATCATACAATTTATGGAAGTTCAAAAATTACTGAAACAATAGATGGCAAAGAGATTAATATAGATGCGGGGTTGGGGGGGACAACCTCATATGAAATTATAGATTTAATTGATACTAGTTATATCACTAAAGTAAGATATAAGAATTTGCAAATGAGAATGAAGGTTCAAGACAAAACTTTTGAATTTAATTCTGATGCTACAGATAATAGTGATAAGGTTTCTAAAATTCTGGCTCATTTTATTAACATACCTTTTTCTGTTGAAATGTCTATAAAAGGAAGGTTGAATAAAGTTGAAAATATTGATACAGTTTTTAGAGATGTTGTAAATGCAATTCCTGATTTAAGTGAAGAACAAAAACAAAAAATGATGACACAGCTATTAAATGCATGTGGAGAAAAGGCATTCAAAGGTAATTTTAACATGATGACAGCAATGTTCCCCTCAAGAAAAGTAAACAAAGGAGATAAATGGATTGTGAATACAGAGCTCGAACTACTACAAGCTGCTAATCTTGAAATAACTTATAAACTTACAGATATAGGTGATGACTATTATCAGATCCATGGAGAATCAACAATGAAAAATGTCAACAAAGATGCGTATGTGCAAGTAAATGGCATGCCCGTAAAATATGATCTTTCAGGTTCAATGATTACTAATCTTAAGTTATCTAAAACGACTGGGTGGATTATAGAAGGAACAATAAAACAAGAAATGAAAGGAAATATGGAATTTAAAGATACGGAACAAGTGCCAGGAGGAATGATTGTACCAATTTATTATGTGAATGATATAAAAGTTTCTGGAAATTAACTGCGACTAATAAACCACCTTAGACTCCATGCTGGCAAAAAATTTTGTTGAGTATGAACATAGCAGCGCATCCCTTTATGAGATACAATTGGTGAGACGCTTTTCGCCGTTACACTATCTGAATCTTTAGTGTTATTTTTAATTGGGAGAAGGGCAGCATTTGATTACGAGAGTAGTTTACGTCGGGGTTTCGCGAATATCAGTTATTACAATTAATAATTATTAAGGCGAAAACCCCTACGGGACTGCAATTGTTTTTTTTATCAAATAAGCCAGCGGCTTTGCAAGATATTATATAACTGCAAAGGCCTTTAATCAAAAATTTTAGCAGGATTCAAAATTCCCCGTGGGTCAAATGCCTTTTTGATACCCCTCAATATGGACAAATGATTTTCTTTAAAAAAAAGCTTCATAAAAGGCTTTTGCAAATACCCGATGCCATGCTCGGCCGATAGCATGCCGCCGAGTGACTGCACTAATTTATAAATCTCCCGCTTGCCTTCTATGCTTTTGAGGCGCCAGGCTTCTGTTACGGGTTCATCGCTGATGATAGAAAAATGAATATTGCCATCGCCGATATGTCCGAGGTTGCTTGTTTTAAGGCCGAGCTCCGCACCAATTTTTTTAACCCCTCTCAGTAAGTCAGGCAACTTTGTGCGGGGTACCACGGTATCCTCGGTAACCATCGCATAAGCGAGGGTGCTAATAGCATTGGCCGCATTACGGCGAAGCTTCCACAATTCATTTTTTTGTGCTTCGCTATCAGCAAAAAGAATATCCCCGACATCAAACTGCGAAAGCACTACTGCAATTTTTTCACAATCCTGCTGCAGCATATCCATATTGTTGCCATCTACTTCTATCAGCAACAGCGCTTCATCATCCGGCGAAATAACAAATGGGGATGAACCGACATAACGCACGGCATACGCTATAGTTTCTTTATCCATAAATTCCAGTGCAGACGGAATAACCCCTGATTTAAAAATATCAGCTACAACAGCACAGGCGTCTTCAGCTTTATGAAAGGGGGCAAGCATCAGCAAATTAAAATGCGGGTACGGCAACAGCTTTAAAACAATTTTGGTAACCACGGCAAGTGTTCCTTCGCTGCCGGTTATTAACTGCGTTAGATTATAGCCCGTAGAATTTTTTAAGGTATTGGCACCTGTCCACATTATTTCGCCGTTTGGTAAAACTATTTCAAGATTCAAAACATAATCCCGTGTAACACCATATTTCACACACCTGGGGCCGCCTGCATTGGTGGCAACATTGCCGCCAATATGAGAATAGCCGCGGCCAGCGGGGTCGGGCGGGTAAAACAATCCTTTATCCTGGAGTACATTCTGTAAATGTTCTGTAATAACTCCCGGCTCTACAATTACCTGGTAGTTCTTTTCATCAATGTCTATAATTTTATCAAAACGCTCCATGGATAATGCAACACCCCCATGAACCGGTACTGCACTGCCGGTTAAGCCGCTTCGTGCACCCTGCACCGTTACAGGTATGCGTTGTTTGTTGCACAGGGCCATAATTGTAGAAACCACTTCAGAACCGGAAGGCATCACCACCACCTCCGGCAGAAAATAAATATCCTGTGAGAAATCCCTCGCATGTTTCTCAAGCCTTTCAGCTTGCGTAAAAACAGCATCACTGCCCGCCAGGGTTAGCAGCTTTTTGATGAATGACGGCGTGATCTTATTAAATTTTGACATCTTTATTTGTGTAAGTTATGAATAAGATTTTTATTTTCACTAGGGTTCTATCCCGGCGGGATTTTCGCTAAATAATCTTCAAATCATAAAAGAAGCTTCTATATTTATTTGTTGCAGCTAACTTTAAGACGCTTTACCAACTTATATCTATAAAAATACATTTTGCGAATATACCAGTAATTGGTACTTTTATAAAAATAAATTTATGAGTCGGAATACTTCAATTTTATTGGGAAATCATTATGATGAATTTATATCTTCAAAAATTTCATCAGGAAAATATAATTCCGCAAGTGAGGTAATTAGAACTGCACTAAGACTTTTAGAATCCGAAGAACAGAAATTAGCTGACTTACGAAAAGCATTAGTAACCGGGGAAAAAAGTGGTAAAGTAGAAAATTATAATAGAAAAGAACACTTAAAATCGTTGCATAGTAAGTTTTTATGAAAAAAAGAACTTACACTATTTCAAAAAAAGCTTCCATTGATTTAGAAGAAATTTGGCTTTATACTTTTGAAAACTGGTCCCGGGAACTAGCTGACCGTTATTTCAATTTACTTTTAGACGAAATAGAATTTATCACAGAAAATCCTGAATCCGGCAAATCCATTAATCATATCCGGGAAAATTACAGAGCAGCTAAAGTGAAATCCCACATAATATTTTATAAAATTACAGAAGCATATTTGATTGAAGTAATAAGAATCCTTCATGAAAGAATGGATATTGAAAACAGGCTTAAAGCTTGACAAAGCTACCTGCAACATATAGGCTTAAACAAAGCTTTGTGCCATCACTTCGCTATGGATTCATCAAACGAAGGGTTGCCGTTTGAAGAGAAGAACCATTTTCTGTTATTGCATCGAGCATTGAAAAATGATTTTTTCCAGGGATATTTAACAGCTCAATAGAACTGTGTTTATCTTTCCAACTGTTATACATTTCGCCGCTTTGCTCTTTAAACTCATCTGTTTCATCTGTTCCCACAGCAAGCAATAAAGGGCATTGCCTCACTGGCGCTGAATAAACCGGGCTGTTCCTTTTTGCCATCACTGTATCCATTTGTAAAATTGAATTTAAGTTTGAAAGCATCAAAGGCTCCAGCCGGAACAAGCCACTTATTGAAATGACCCCTTTTAAAAAAAACTGATCGCTTTGTAAATCGTTATTCACCATAAGCATAGATGCAAGATGCCCACCGGCACTATGTCCGGCCACATATAGCTGTGAAGGGTCTCCATTATAAAGGGTTATATTATCTGGCCTACATTTGCTTTTGCTACTGTGCGCTGTGAAGGGTCTCCATTATAAAGGGTTATATTATTGTGCAGCCAATACATTGCATTACGACAGGATGATACAATCATATCCATTGAGGCATTTGGGGCAAGCGGATAATTTATTAGAACTGTTGTTACATTATATTTTAGAAAAGCAGGAGCTAAAAAATGAAACATTGCTTTATCAAGCAAGTGCCAGTAACCCCCATGAATAAAGACCAGCGTTTTTGAAAATGGAGTTGCAGCAGGAAAAATATCAAGACATTCGTTAAGATGCTTACCAAAAGATATGTCTTTAAAAACTGTATGCTCTTTTTCTGCTTTGCGGCTAAGGCTTTCCCAGCGTTCAAAATAAGCAGCATAGTCAGGAACATGCAACCTGTTATTGTATTGGCTATCTAATTGTTCCTGGTTGTAGCTCTTATAAATGGCCATATAAAACAATTGGTTAAACTTTTTCTATCCTTTTTTTCACAAGCCCTGCAAGCATTCGAAGACTATTCTGTAAAATTCGGGGTGTGATTGCCAGGTTTTACCTGTAATAATTTTACCATCCATAACAGCTTCATCCGGCGTAATATAAATACCGCCACAAGATTCTACTTCAAACTTTACATGCTCGTAGCAGGCGATCTTTTTTTTGTTCACCAGGCCAGCAGTTAACAATATCTGCACACCGTGGCAAATAGCGAAAATATATTTATTACTTTCAGAGAACGCTCTTACTATTTTAATTACGTCGCTATCGTTTCGTAAATATTCAGGTGCCCTGCCTCCTGGAATTAACAAGGCTTCATAATCTTCAATAGTAACATCAGCAAATGAAATTTCTGATTCAACCAGGTAGCCTTTTCGTTCAACATAAGTATCCCATCCCGGTTCAAAATCATGTATTACAAGATTTAATCTTCTTACTGAAGGCGCCGCTATAACCGGAGTATATCCAGCCTCCTTCATGCGGTGAACTGCAAAAAGTATTTCAAAACTTTCACCGGCATCACCCGTGAGTATCAATATTTTTTTTGATGTTGCCATTGTATTTATATGTTTAATGATGATTCCGGTAAAGATAGATAAAGAATTATCTCAATTGAAACCAACGGTGAAGAAGGCTAAAATACATTTTGAGGTGCTGCGGATAGCTTGGTGTAATAAAGCTATGGGTTATAAGCAAAGCCAGATCAGTATCAACAGATTTTGAATCAGATCAATTCAATATTAGTACCCAAAGAAATCCTTTCAGATTTTGAGATAACCAATATAGAAGAACGGCCATGTGTTCCGGTGAGGACACAATCACTGATACCATCTGCGCAGCGGTGCTGCCAGATGCGTTCAGCGATATGTCTGCAGTTACACTTGCTTACAAAGGATTGACAGATAAAATTGACCTGCTGAAAAAAAGGCTTTTGTAAAAACTTCCGCAGCGCTTCTGTTCCTACGGGTTTTCAACAGATGGGGGTGAGCAATACTTTACACAACATGAACTGTGTATTAGTCACAATCTGTTGGATCTCATGAATCAGTGTTTGTACAAAATGCGTTAGGCAAAAGCGGGCATCCCATTTGCACATTGATTAAAAAAACAATCATGGAAAAAAGAATACTCGGTATCATTCTTACTTTATTAGGGGTTGTTGGTCTTATTTTGGCCGGTTATTATTTTATGAATGCATCAAGTGGCACACGTAATGTAAAAAGTATTTTTTTGTATGCCATATTAGGGCTCATTTTTTTTGTATCAGGCATCGGCCTTATAAAAAATACTTCAGATAAGGCAACGTAAATTTCCTTCTGGCAAACGGTCACCTGTAGGTTTGTAAAAAGGAAAGAAAACGGCACTATCGTATTCTACATCATTGACGAAAGTAGTATTTTCAACAATAGTTCAATTATTGTGGGTATATGATCTTACTTTTTTATTGCTAAAAAGAAACTTAGCCCTGATTCGTTTCTCAAGAACCAGCGCAAAAAAATAACTATTGATGTTACTTTTTTACATGGGCTTTATATGTTCCGTTTGGCTGGGTACTGGTAAGACCAAGTAGTTTGTTACCATCCATTTCAAAATGAACTTTATATCCTTCCATGTCTTTTACACTGAATGTTTCAGGAGACATTGGCACTAGTTCGAAATCCCCTTGCCCGGGCACAGATGCCCAAAGTGCATTTTCCTTTACCGTGGTTGTTGCTGTAAGGGACATGTCTTCAAATTCAAACTCTCCAACATATTTTTCCAGCTCTTTTGTAGTGAGTGTAAATATTGCTTTGCCTTGCAGCTTAGCTAATTTTTGTTTGGTTTCTGGATTGTCATTTATAGCAAGTGCTTTCTTGTAATTAACTACAGCATTCATGGTATCTTTTTTAGCCACTAACAGATCGGCATATGAATCGTATGCATTGCCGCTATTAGGATAGTTGGCAATATTCATTTGAAATAAAGCTGCAGCTTTTGCATACTGTTTTTGGGAAAGTGCATTGTAGCCCAGGCCGTTTATCTGCGTTTCCGGCGCCGAAACGGTATAGCCAAATTCCTTGGATACGGTTTGGTAATGTTGCTTCATTTTCTGCACTATTGCGGTGCCTAAATCCATAAAGTCTGCACGGGTAAATTTAAAACGGTACCAGCTAAAGATAAACCGCAGTCCATCATATTCACTCGTAAGCGGAACGGAGCCGTGATCATCATCTGCATAATATTTACTGGCAAACTTTAACCCGTTTTGCGGATTGGCTTTTATAAATTTATCCATCGCAAAAATAGCACGGATATGCCTTGTATCTGCGGTAGTATCTTTTTTCATTTTATTCAGTGTCATTCCTTCAGACATCGTATTGGCAATACCTAAGTACATGCAGATGCCATTATATTTTTGTGTGGCGAGTTTCTTTTCTGTGGCTTTTAAAAACTGCTCTTTATCATACCACATACTTGGGTCTATTGCTATATAGGCATTAAACAGTTTTGTATGATTGGTAATAATATTCATTACCGTTAATCCGCCAAATGAGTGGCCAATCAGCATTTTAAATTTTTGTGTGGGATAGATTGAATCAATATGTGGCATCAATTCTTTTTCTATGAAAGCTGTAAAGTTTTTACCACCGCCGGTAGTTTTTGAAAAATTACTATCCATCATGGGTGGGTCGTTTGCTATATGCGTTGGCGTCAGATCTCTTGTTCTGTTGGTGTTTGGAATACCTACCACAATCATTTCAGGAACAATGGTATTGCCATTTACCTGGCTTAGTTGTTGTATCATTCCCACTACCGATTCAAAATGTCCGTCGCCATCCAGCAGGTAAACAACGGGATAATGCTTGCTGGTATCCTGTCCACCATTATCCATATTGGGAACATATACCCAAACCTTTCTTTGCTCTTTGAGTATAGTAGAATACACACTATCCACTTTTCCAATTACAATTTTATTGTCTTTTTGTGCATGGCTGCCCAATGAAATTATTAGCGGCAGTATAATCATGGAAATATATTTCATAACGTTATTATTTAATGGTGAATATAAAAAAATTAAAAGTATAAGATTCAAAAAACCCCTTTTCAAAGGAATTAATTTGCATTTAATTATTTACTTAAGCCTTGTTTCTTGTCCATACAAATTCTTCCATAACTAATCTGCGAAGATTCATGAAGGCACATCAAGGTAAGGTATAGCGTCCGGAAATGATGGCCGTATATATCCAGCCAAAAAATATTGACTACAAAAATCAAATCCTGGTAGCCATCAAAACGAAATCTTATTTCTCTTCTACAAATTCCAAAATATCGCCCGGCTGACAATTGAGCACTTTACAAATTGCTTCTAAAGTACTAAAACGTACCGCCTTGGCTTTACCAGTTTTTAAAATAGACAGATTGGCTAATGTCAGGTCAACTTTTTCTGAAAGCTCATTCAATGACATCTTTCGTTTAGCCATCATTACATCAAGGTTTACAATAATTGGCATAGGTTATACGGTTAATTGGTTTTCTTCCTGCATTTCGATCCCGCGTTTGAATATTTGTGACACGATATAAATAATACCTGCCATAAAAAAGTATTCACTTCCATTGCTGTTAGTTGGTAAATGTATGCCCGTGGCCTGCAAGAGGTAATAAGCATATATCGCCCAGAAAATGCTGCTTACAATCCAAACACCGAGCGACAGGTAGGCGATTCTTTCTAATTTTTTTTCAACTTCCATCGAAAAAGGTTTTTGAAGTTTAAGCTTTGCCAATAAAGCATACACCACATACCAAATAGTGGCTTTTAAAGCTGAGGCCGCAATGGTTAAACACATGGCTTAAGCGTAAAACGAAGTGCTTTGCTCACGGATATTCAATATATCCAGGTTAACCTGATAAGTACGTTTTGCCCACTCAGGATTTATACAACTTGCTACAAAAGAAGTTAGCTGGGCTCCACCGTCAATTGAATATCCAATGGCACCCATAAATGCAAGGATTCTGAGGACTACTAAAATTTTTTCTGTTCTTGTTTTCATGTTAATGTTTTTAAATGACAATGCAAATATAGGTAAATGTTTATTTATAAACAATAATTATTTAATTAATAACAATATATTTTATCCACATATCGATAAATGATTAACAAACAAGAAAGTATATTACCAGCAAAAAAAAACAATTTTTTAGGGCAGATCAACTACACCATCAATGCCAAGGTTGGCTGCTATTGTAAAACCCCTAAATTTGAACATGCTTTATAAAAAGAAATTTTTCATTGCATTGGCAATTATATTCTTCGTTTAAATGCCTGCAACAATAATACAAAAGAACATGAAAACATTACCGAAGCTGCAACCCCACTCATTAATTATTCTGTAGTACAAACATTGCCGCATGATACTTCTTTATATACAGAAGGCCTTTTAATACATGATGGAAAATTGTATGAAAGTACCGGTTCTCCCGATGACCTTCCACAGCAGAGGTCTTTAGTTGTGATAAATGATTTAACCACAGGCAAGTTTGAAAATAAAATAGAGCTTGATAAAACAAAATATTTTGGTGAAGGGATAGTTTTTTGTAAAGGCAAACTTTTTCAACTTACCTATAAAACACAGGTTGGATTTATTTATGATGAAAAATCGTTTAAACAAACAGGCAAGTTTAGTTTTCGTAATATAGAAGGCTGGAGTTTAACAACAAATGGTACTGACTTAATTATGAGTGATGGCACAGACACCTTAACATTTTTAAACCCTGGCGATCAAACTGTAATTAAAATTCTAAAAGTAACTGAAAATGGAAGTCCTCTTATTCATTTAAACGAGTTGGAGTATATAAGAGGTTTTATTTATGCAAATATTTGGTTGACCAATTACATTGTAAAAATCGATCCCGCCAGCGGTAAGGTAATTGGCAAACTTGACCTCAGCTCACTGGACTATGAAGCAAAAAATAAAAACCCTAAAGCAGAAGTATTAAATGGAATTGCATTTGATTCTACCAACGATAAGATATATGTTACAGGAAAACTGTGGCCCAATATTTATCAAATACAGTTTACTCATTGACGAAAAAAGCATTTGTCGACCTTGTCACCTTGTGCACAGCGATAATTATTCTTCACAATTATTTAGGCCCTATTACTTCCCGTCACAGATTTCTGCAAAGGGTTGTACAAACTGTGCAGCAAAAATATCAAATCTAATTGTTCCTATAATATTCATACATTTGAAAATAATTGTTTTACCATTTAATAATTTACCGCTAATGAAAAAGATAGTATTTTTTACTGCTGTATTAATTTCTGCAGAACTTATTTCATTAAATGCGCGGGCTCAGCAAAATGATAATCCAATACGGTTTTTTACACCCGAAAAAGCTAATGCGTTATCAAATAGCTCACCTATTACTGTGTTAAGTCTGCATGATAATACTAAAGCGGAAAAAATTGGCACCAATAAATTATTTGATTATTATAGGCTTCCATTGGACGGAATGATATGTATAGTGCCAAATAACGAAATTAAATATCACATCAATTTATATAATCCACCATCTGCTGCTAATAATTACACAGACAATATTCCAAATGCTTTACCAAAAATTGGTTTAATTAAATAAGGGTTAATTTATGAAGGACCTGCATCAACATCTAAGCAACTACCTCACGCTGTACACCCGGTATTTCCATTATAAGATTTTCTCCATAAGCACTGGCGGGTGTTTGATAGCCGGGGATAAAATTTCCATTTAATACTTTTTGTACAATTATTAAGGCACTATGCATTGTTAAGGTATATCCTTCCGGACCGTTAAGCCTTATGGTAGCTGTTTTGCCTGCATTATTGGTGGCCTTTGCCCATACTAAACTATTGGCTTTTTGGCGCTGTTCGTCTGATGGGCCCGCCGGCCGTTGGCTGATTTTCTTTTTTATAAAATTACGAACCATGTCAGTTCTTAGCAGCCAGTTAAACAGAGGTTGTAGTTTTAAAATAGTATATTTTTTTTGGGATATAGCAGTAAAGGTTTCAATGTCCGGTATGTCTGTAGTAAAATAAGCGGTTGAAATATCGCCCCATGGAATGCTCATTACAAATAATTTTTTTATCCCAAAATCAACCATCATTCCTTTATGCCCCAATGGCGAGCGTGTTATTTTTCCTTCTTTTCTTACCGCACCGCCTTCGCCCAGTTTTTCAGCCATAGTAATGGCAGTGCCATGCGATATACTTCCGCCCAATGTAGCAAAAGCCAGTTGCAATGCGTTGGCATCTGGCAATAATTTTTTTGCCTGAAGGGCAAGGCAATCGGTGGGTACCACATCAAAGCCAACACCCGGCAACAGCATAACACCAGCTTTTTTGGCCGAGGCATCATATTGTTTTATCATTTCAAAAACAGCAATATCGCCGTTTATATCAAGGTAATGGGTACCGGTCAGTAAGCAGGCCAGCAGCATTGGTTTTGCAGTAAACTCAAACGGGCCCGCTGCATGTATCACCACATTCACTTCTCTTAATGCAGCCAGCAAAGCGGCGCTGTCGTCTAAATCAAAAACACGGTAGGGAAGATGAAGTTTATTGGCGAGTGGTTCTATCAGTTCCTTTCTTCTGCCGGCAAGAATAGGCTGTAAATTATATTGACTGGCATAACGGGCAATTAATTCGCCGGTATAACCATTGGCGCCATAAAGCAGGAAACTATTTGATTGCATCATTAAATGTACAAAGAAGATGAATATAGTTTTGAATTGTTTTAGATAGGTAATTGTACCGTAACTTTCAAGTATAACCAATCATTCAGCCATGAAACATTTTATTTTATTGCTTATTATTGCAGCCTTCTTTTTTTCGTGTACCGAAAATAGACAGTCAGCAAAGCCTGTTGCTACACTATTCGATACTTCCTACAAATCCGCTGTTTTCGCCGATACCGGCCGTATGGAAAAAATACGATTGGCTTTTTCGGTTATTGATTCATTATATAAAAAGTATGCAGACTCCAATCATTTTCCGGGTATTGCTTTTGGTTTGGTAGTAGATGGGAAACTTGTGCATACGGGTAGTTATGGATACACCGATATTGACAAGAAAATACCGGTTACTTCTTCTTCCTTATTTCGTGTAGCCAGCATGAGTAAAAGTTTCACTGCAATGGCCATTTTAAAATTACGTGATGAAGGAAAACTAAATCTGGATGATCCTGCCTATCTCTATATTCCTGAATTAAAAAATCTTAAATACCCAACAGCTGATGCACCGCATATTACCATTCGCCATTTATTAACCCATGGCGCTGGGTTTCCTGAAGACAATCCGTGGGGCGACAGACAGCTGGCAGATGATGATAAAGATTTAATGGAATTTATTGGCAAACAGATTTCATTTTCTAACCCCCCGGGTATTGCGTATGAATACAGCAACCTTGGGTTTGCATTGCTTGGTAAAATTGTTACCAAAGTATCGGGCATGCGTTACCAGGATTATATCAAAAAAAATATCTGGGAACCATTGGGTATGAAAACAGCTACTTATGAATATGGCGATGTTGCCCCCGATAAACTGGCGCACGGGTACCGCTGGCTCAATGAAAAGTGGAACGAAGAACAATTGTTACATGACACAAAAGATGGCAGCTGGGGAGCAATGGGAGCAATGATAAGTTCAATTGATGAATTTGGTAACTACATGGCTTTTCATCTTTCGGCATGGCCTCCTGGTAATGCAAAAGATGACGGACCAATAAAAAGAAGTTCTGTCAGGGAAATGCATCATCCATGGAGATTTAACGGGCTGAATTTAAATTATACTTATCCCAATGGAAGAGTATGTCCCATTGTAACTGCCTACTGTTACGGTTTGGGGTGGACAAGAGATTGCGAAGGCAGGGTATATATAGCACACAGTGGCGGGCTGCCGGGTTTTGGAAGCCAATGGCGCATTATGCCCGATTATGGAATCGGTATTGTTGCTTTTGCCAACCGCACTTATGCACCGATGGGTCCTATCAACATGCAGGTGCTGGATACATTGATAAAACTTGCCGATTTGCAACCTATGCAATTACCACCATCGAATATTTTGGAACAAAGAAAAACTGAGCTGGTAAAACTTTTGCCCGACTGGAACAATGCACAACAAAGCGGCATATTTGCTGAAAACTTTTTTCCTGATTACCCGATTGATACCTTAAAAAAATATGCAAAAGATTTATATGCAAAAGCAGGGAAAATAATTGAAGTAAAACCAATGAAAGCCGAGAACCAATTACGTGGCTCATTTATCTTGCAGGGAGAAAAAGCAAATATCGAAATTCAATTTACGCTTTCTCCGGAAAACCCGGCGCTCATACAGGAGTACCATATTAAAGAATTGAAATAAGTTTTTACCACAGAATGATACAGAGGTAGGCACAGAGTTTCACACAGAAAAAAAATAAAAACCCTGAGAAACTCTGTGGTGAAAAATACAATTAACCACAGAGTAACACAGAGGGAGGCATAGAGTTTCACACAGAAAAAATAAAAAACTCCATGTAACTCTGTGAAAAAAACTCTGAGAAACTCTGTGGTAAAAAATAAATTACGATGGAAATAAATCAACTTACGGAACAAATTTTAAAATGTGCCTATAAAGTACATACAGCCCACGGGCCGGGGTTATTGGAGAGTGCTTATGAGGAGTGTTTGTATTATGAATTGAAAATGTCTAGGTTAATTGTAGAAAAACAAAAGCCCATGCCATTAATTTATGAAGAAGTAAAATTAGATATTGGCTACCGGATTGATTTATTGGTGGAAAATAAAGTTGTATTAGAAATAAAAGCAGTTGATGCATTTAATGATGTTCATGTAGCGCAAGTAATACCGTACTTAAAATTATCAAAATGTAAAATTGGATTGTTGATCAATTTCAATGTATCCTCTTTAAAAAATGGAATTAGACGATTGATAAATTAACCACAGAGTGACACATAGGTAAGCACAAAGTTTCACTGAGGCAAAACAAAAAACTCCGTGCAACTCTGTGAAAAAACTCTGTGGTTAAAAGAAAACTGTGTGGCTTAAAATTATAATGCCCTATCCAGGTGTGTATACCCTCCATCCACATGAATCAATTGCCCGGTGGTATGGCTCGATTTTTCTGACAAAAGAAATACAACCATATTGGCAATTTCTTCAGTAGTAGTCATTCTTTTTTCAAGCGGGATTTTCGCAACAATATTTTGCAACTTTTCTGCCGGATTATCAAAAGTTTTTATCCATGTTTCATATAAAGGTGTAAAACATTCTGCTACAATAACCGCATTTACCCGGATGCCGTATTTTAGTAATTCTACGGCCCACTCTCTTGTTAATGCATTACGGCCACCGTTGGAAGCTGCATAAGCAGATGTATTGCCCTGGCCGGTTTCAGCAGTTTTTGAACCAATATTTACAATAGCCCCTTTTGATTTTTTTAATTCGGGTAAGGCATGATGTGCTATCAAATAATAATGCACAAGGTTTCTATGTAAGGAAGCAATAAAAGATTCATAGTTGCCATTTTCTAATCCTACTCCATCATTTACCCCGGCATTATTTACAACACCATCTATACGGCCAAATTCAGTTATTAGTTTCTTTACTGCGTTTTCGCATTCAGCAGGGTTTGTCAACTCTGCGGTTGTATATCTTGCCTGCCCGCCAAGCAAAGCAATTTCTTTAATTGCCGCAATATTATCTCCCTCGTCTCTCCCAATAATAAAAGGTATTGCTCCTTCAGCAGCCAAAACTTTACTAATACCAAAGCCAATACCTTTAGCGCCGCCGGTTACTATTATTACTTTGTTGTTTAACTGTAAGTTCATTTGCATTTTTTATAAATGATAAAAATCAATTGCATTTTGTCCCCAGATTTTAGCCTGTTCCTGAATAGAGAATTGGGTATAATAACGATGTATAATATTACTGGTTTCTTGGTAAGATGCAGCAACAAGGCAAACGGGCCAATCGCTTCCAAACATCAAACGGTTAATGCCGAAAGCTTCTGTAACAACATCTAAGCAATAAGTAAAATCAGCTTTCTTCCAGTTGGCCCAATCAGCTTCTGTAACCATACCCGATACTTTACAAAAAACATTTGGATAAGCGGCTATGGCCCTGATGCCTTTTTTCCATTCAAAAAAATTGGCCTTTGCAAAATTGGGTTTTGCCAAATGGTCTATTACAAAAGCCTGCTGCGGAAAACGTTGTACAAACTTTATGGCGTAGGGCAAATGTTTTGGAAAAATCAGTATATCGTAAGTAAAATTATAGTTGGCCAATTTTTCTATACCGTTACAAAAATTTTCATTTAGTAAAAAATCATCCTGTGGTTCTGCCTGCACAACATGGCGTAAACCTTTTAGTTTTTTGTATTGCGAAAAATGCTCCAGCCTTTCCTCAACATTAACTGCCTGTAAATCTACCCAGCCAATAACGCCTTTTATGCTATCATTTTCTTCGGCGAAAGCAAGCAAAAAATTTGTTTCATCTTCACTATGGCCTGCCTGCACCGCCACAGATCCATCAATATTATTTTCGTGCAGCAATGGCAATAAATCAGCCGGACTAAAATCACGCTGAATCAATTTCATATCATCGGTTATCCATGCATCTTTTACAGGATGGTATTTCCAAAAATGTTGATGGCTGTCTATCCTCATGGCAGTTGAAATATTTTTTCCATTAGCATCCACTTTTGCCCGGGTGCGGCCCAAGGCAGTGCCTGTTGAAATTTCCACATCAGCTCTTCCCATTGCTGCACTACAGTATTACTGGCATCCATTGCCGATTTTTTCTCAAAAGAAAAATCTGCACCTGCTTCAATAATCATAAACATACGGTTGCCAATACAATAAATATCCAGCACTTCAATACCGGCATCTTTAATGCTTTTTATTATTGGTGGCCATACATTTTGATGATAGGCTTTGTATTCTGCAATCAATTTTGCATCATCTTTTAAATCTAATGCAAGACAATATTTTTGGGTTGACATGAGATTTAATTATGAGTTATGAATTAAGTGATGAGTTGTGAATATTGACAAGCTGGAACTATTGATCTTTCATTATTGACTATTCGCCATACGCTTTTGCCACTTGTTTACTCTTCCCCAACCCTTCAATTTCCAACTCTATAACATCGCCTGGTTTAATATATATTGGTTCTGGCTTAATGCCTAACCCTACACCGGGTGGCGTTCCTGTACTGATTACATCACCCGGCAGCAAGGTCATAAACTGGCTGAGGTAATGCACCAGGAAAGGTATTTTAAAAACCAGGTTGCTGGTATTACTGTTTTGGTATTTTTTGCCGTTTACGGTTAACCACATAGGCAAATTATTTACATCCTCCACCTCATCGGTTGTTGCCAGGAATGGACCCAGCGGTGCAAATGTGTCGCAACCCTTTCCTTTGGTCCATTGGCCGCCACGCTCCAGTTGAAAGGCTCTCTCACTATAGTCATTGTGCAGGCAATAACCGGCTACAAAATTCATGGCATCTCCTTCTTCTACATAGCTTGCTTTTTTACCCATCACAAAAGCAAGTTCAACTTCCCAATCTGTTTTAGTACTGTTTTTGGGAATCACCAGGTTATCATTGGGACCGCATAGTGCCGTGGTTGATTTAAAAAAAATAATCGGCTCTGCGGGTATGGGAGCATTGGTTTCAATACAATGATCTACATAATTTAAACCGATACAAATTATTTTAGAAGGCCTTGCTACGGGCGAACCCAAACGAACACCAGCACCTACTTCCGGGAATGAGCCATCGCCCGCTATTGCCCTTTTCAATTTTTCTATTTCATTATTTTCAAAAAATGCCTCATTGTAATCGGCTACCACAGAAGACATGTCCCACATTTTTTCTCCAATCAATAAACCGGGTTTTTCTTTACCGGCCTCTTCAAAACGAATCAGTTTCATTGTATTAATTTTATTGTAATTGTAATTTGATGATGGTATCAATGGGGTCAAACTGCACTCCATCCAAATACACAAACATACCTTCAGGCTGTTGTTTAAATTTTATATTTTTCTTACCGGCTCTTAGTGAAGCTGAAATAATTTTCCCTTTAAACCCGGGCATAAAAATATATCCCTGTGAAGTTGCTTTAAGTATATGAACGAACCAGGATTTATTTTTTACAGTAACTACACCCCAATCCTGCGGTGGATAAATATTGCCTCTTGTACCATAAATGGTTTCTCCGTTTGCCTTCATCCATTGCCCGATTGCCGCCAGCGTATCAGTAAATTCGGGTTGAACTTTTCCGTTCGGCATCGGCCCCACATTCAATAAAAAATTAACATCACGGCCTGCCCCTTTTACCAGGTAATGAATTAATTGTTTTACCGTTTTATAATTGTTATCGGTAATATTAAAGCCCCATGAATTGTTCATCGTTTCACAGGTCTCTACCGGTAATTGCAGCGAAGCTTCCTGGAAACTTAATCCTGATTTATTTTCGCCGGGAAGGTCTTTTTCAAACATCTGAAAATCTTCCCCAGCAAATGGACTTAGATGGTGATTGTTACCAATTAGTGCCTGTGGTTGCAGGCGGTGTATCAATGAATAAATTTCATCGTATTTCCAATCGATCCTTGAAGTACGGTCTACACTTCCTTCCGGTTGTGTTTGATCCCAATGGCCATCGAACCAGATACCGCCAATGGTACCGTAGTTGGTTAATAATTCAGTTAACTGGTTCTTCATAAACTGTAGATAGCTGGCATAATCACCCTTGCCAGTGCGGCCGCTATGCTGCCCTGTTTTACCGGTTTCATGCGGATAATCATCCCTGCCCCAATCCAGTAAAGAATAATATAAAAATAATTGAATGCCTTGTTTATGACATTCATCTGCTATCATTTTTACAATATCTTTTTTATAAGGAGTATGCATGATATTGTAATCAGAATATTTTGTATCCCACATACTAAAGCCATCATGGTGGCGGGTGATAAGGGTAATGTATTTCATCCCGGCATTTTTTGCCATGCTTACCCATTGCTCTGCGTTGAACTCAATTGGATTAAAAAAATCTGCCAGGCGCTTGTAGTTTTTATAAGTGATCTGCTTTTCATTCATCACCCATTCACCTGCACCCGGAATGCTGAATGGACCCCAGTGAATAAATAGCCCAAACTTATCATCACGAAACTCATGGCGGGCCTTTATATTTTCAGCAGCAGGTGTGTAGGTTTGCGCCTTCAATGCAATGGCCATTGCGCAAACACTTACAATTATTACAATTTTTTTCATCATTTATTTTTTATCTATTAAGAAGTTGCTGATTGCTTCCATTTATTAATTATTGAGTTTTACAAATCCCCCATCAATAGGGTAATCGCAACCAGTAATAAAAGAAGCCTCATCACTGCAAAGGTATAGAGCCAGTGCAGCTATTTCGGCTGGCTTCGCCATACGGCCAATGGGTTGTGTTTTAGATAATTTATCAAACATTTCCTTTTCATTACCGGGATAATTTTTTGCAATAAATCCATCTACAAATGGTGTGTGTACCCGGGCGGGTGAAATAGAATTGCAACGGATATTTTCTGACATATAATCCTTAGCAACACTTAACGTCATCGCTATAATAGCTCCTTTAGTTGTTGAATATACAAAGCGGTCAGGAATGCCTACCAGCGCTGCAATAGATGCCATATTAATGATAACACCTCCACCCGAAATACGCAATTGAGGTATTGCTGCATGCAGGCAATTGTACACCCCTTTGATATTTACATTTACAACCCTGTCAAAATCTGCTTCGGGTGTGTTATCGGCCTTACCTACATGGGCAATGCCGGCATTATTTACAAGAATATGAATACCGCCAATTTCTTTAAAGATGGTCAAAATATCTTTTTGGCTGGCCACATTGCACGCATGTGCAAATATCTTGCCGCCATTGGCTGTAATTTCTTCCACCACAATGCTGGCGCTTTCTGCCGTTAATTCAATGATATGAACTTCTGCGCCCTGCCGGGCAAATAAAACAGCAATAGCTTTTCCAATACCACTACCGCCACCGGTAATCACTGCTTTTTTATTTTGTAACGAAAACATTTTTTTAGTTATGAGTGATGAATTATTATTTACCTCAACCTCCTTCTCCCTCTCCTGTAGGAGACGGAGCGGCACTTCGCTTCTTTAATAAAAAATTTGTTCTTCCATTTCTACATTTGTTCTTTAATCTGCAAGATCTTACGAAAATATCATCCATATTCATTCACATACGAGTTAGACTAAGAATAGCCTGAGGCCTATGTGATATTTATCAGCTGAATAAACTTGAACAAAATCCAGGATCGTTCGTCACAATTTAAATGATTAATTGGAAGAACAAGTTGCTGGGTTATATTCTACTGTTCCGCTCCTTTCCCTTCGGGGAAGGAGTTGGAGGAAGGGGCCTCAAAGGCTTACTCCCCGTTTCCAAGGAATAAAATCATCCTGGTTTAATTGTACAGCTTTTGGAATTATTTCGCCACTTGCTGCTTTGATACAATATTCTAATATTTCTTCGCCCATTTCTTCAATTGTTTTTTCGCCACTGATTATCGGGCCGCAATCAATATCAATGATGTCTTTCATTCTTTTTGCCAAAATGGAATTGGTGGCTACTTTAATAACCGGACAAACAGGGTTACCAGTTGGCGTACCCAGGCCGGTGGTAAATAAAATTAATGTAGCTCCCGATGCGGCTTTGCCGGTAGTAGCTTCTACATCATTGCCGGGTGTGCACACTAAACTTAAACCAGGCTTTGTCGCAGCTTCTGTATAATCCAGCACATCCACTACAGGAGATGTGCCTCCTTTTTTTGCGGCACCTGCACTTTTAATGGCGTCAGTTATTAAGCCGTCCTTTATATTTCCGGGCGACGGGTTCATATGAAATCCGGAACCTACACTATGCGCCTGTGCGTCATAAGTACGCATCAGGCTGATAAATTTTTGAGCAGTAGCTTCAGTTGTACTGCGATCAATTAAATTTTGTTCTGCCCCGCATAATTCAGGAAACTCTGCCAGTAAAACTTTTGCACCTAAAGTTACCAGTAAGTCTGATGTATAGCCTACTGCCGGATTTGCAGATACACCACTAAAACCATCACTGCCACCACATTTAACACCTACGCATAATTCACTCAATGGTGCAGGAGTCCTTTCCAGTTTATTTATTTCTATCAGCCCCTCAAAAGTTTTTTTAATGGCATCGGCTACCAGTTGTGTTTCACTTTGTGATTGTTGCTGTTCAAAAATAAATAATGGCTTATCGAATTCTGGGTTTTGCTTTTTAACATCGTTTATAAAATCCTGTGTCTGCAGATTCTGGCAACCCAGGCTTAATACTGTTACTCCTCCAACATTTGGATGATTGGCATAAGCGGCCAATAAAGCACTTAGTGTTGCCGCATCCTGTCGTGTACCACCGCATCCGCCCTGGTGATTAAGAAATTTTATACCGTCTACATTTTTAAATACCCGGTTAGCACTATTAGCAGGAGTTAGATGTACCCTTACATCGTCAATATTTTCTCCCTGCTGGTATGCTTTTAATAACTGGCTGGTGTATTGCAGGTATTTATCACTGACCGCATAGCCCAATTCGTTGTGCAGGGCTTCACGAATTACATCCATGTTTCGGTTTTCGCAAAATACTGTTGGTACAAACAGCCAGTAATTTGCGGTACCTACCCGGCCGTCTTTTCTTTTATAACCGTTGAATGTTTTGTTTTTGAATTTGTCAACATTGGGGGGTAGCCATTTAAAATCAACTTTTCTAAAAGTATATGGGTCTGCCGCATGTTTACAATTATCGGTGGTCATCAGGCTACCTTTTGCAATAGCGTATTGCGCTTTACCAACAAGAACCCCATACATAATTACTTCATCACCGGCTACTAAATTGCCAGTAAAAAATTTATGTTTTGCCTTAATTGCATCCTGAAGTATAAATGTTTCTTCATTAAAAAAAATGTTTTCGCCTTTGGCCAAATCAGTTAATGCCACCAGCACATTGTCTTTTGGATGCATTTTAACTACCTGCCTTTTCATTCCTTTTTCCACCATACCAAGATGTTTATGCTTTATTGTTGTACTTAATAAAATTGTGTCTAATTAATTTCTAACTGTTCCTTCGACGGCAATTTAGGGAAAGTGGTATGGGGTTCCGTTTGATACCAAAATACGGTAGAAGCAATATCATCCTGTAATGGAAGATAGCCGCCTGTATCCCTCCAGCCCAATGCCTGTATAGTTACTTTTAAGTCTTTTTCAAAACGAATTGGGTCCGTAATATGCCAGCGGTACAAACCAAATCGTTGCGCAATTTCATAATGCCCGTCTCCTTTAATAACCTGTGGCAACCCTGTATATGGAGTACAAAATTCTGTATAATTTGTCTCTTCTACTCCCGCACTATTTTTTTTATGGGTATCAAAATCGTAAGAGCCGCAGAAGTAATCCTCTGTTCCGGTGCCGCAAATAGTAGGGTAATCTGTATCGCCATCCATAAAGAATTTTATTTCACCTTCGCCCCACCAGCCATTGCTTTTAGCACCCCATGCAATATAAGTTCCTACATATTGTCCCCTGCCTTTTATATTATTAACGAGGGTATAATCAGTTTTATAAGGTAATGGATTGGTGCGGTTAAACTGTGCATGAAAGTAAGCAGCTTCTACAGGTACATCGGTTAAAACATAATCTACCTGGTAGTACAATACCATACTTTTTGTATCAATATTCTCCATCGTTATCTTACATTTTTTTCTAAAAGGCATTGGCCAGTAACAATTAAACGCACTGCCTGGATTTACGCACACTGCCAAAGACTGTAGCGGAGAATATTTACCCCAGCCCATTCCAAAAAAATCCCCTACTGGGACTTCCACAGATGGCGTAGTTTCATCATCCCAATAAAAACGAAGAATAGAATAGCGCCAGTTACCTGTTGGCGTCATCCAAATATGCTGCACAGAACCCGAACCGGTGATCTCTGCTACAGTGTAAGTGGTTTTAGATGCTATTACCACACTTGGGCTAACTTTCCAGCCCTTTCCTAAATCTTTTGATGGGCCGGCACCCGTACCAGTAGTGGCTTTGCCGCCTTCGCCTTTGGCACCATTAAAATTTTCAGGGCTTATAGAACGCGTTTTTGCGTCTGACATCAAAAAGATGTTTCCCATATTGGCATCGATGCCGTTGTATTTTTGGGCCTGCACCGAGAAACAAATAATAACACAAAAAAACAAACTACTGGTAATTTTTTGCATGATGATAAGTTTTAAGATTGTATAAAGTTTATTTTTGAATTCGAATGAATTGCATGTATCAGTGACTACATATTTTTACCCTGGCTCCATATTATTTTCTTTTATTTTGTACCCCTTCCATCCAAAATAAAGTATTACAAAAAAACAAAGAAGTGGTACAATATACGCCATTTGAATACTGCCTGTTTTATCAGAAATCTGTCCCATCAATGGAGGAATAATTGCCCCGCCAACGATGGACATTACCAAAAATGAAGAAGCAATTTTACTCTCTTCTCCAAGCCCTTTTATCCCCAAAGCAAAGATAGTAGGGAACATGATAGACATAAAGAAAGGCACTGCCAGCAAAGCATACACCGCAATACTTCCTGTCGCCAGCAGTGCTATGGTGAGTAATACAACATTAATTATTGCATACAAACAAAGCAACCTTGCTGGTTTTATATATTTCATAAAAAAAGTTCCGGCAAAGCGGCCGAGCATAAAACCTACCATAGCAATAAAACCCCATCGGTAGGCCGCGTCTTTTTCAGGAAGACCCATTGTGTACTTTGAAAACCTGATAAAGAAACTACCTACGCCTACCTGGGCACCCACATAAAAAAATTGTGCAATCACGGCCCATAAAACATGACGGTGGCGAAATACACTTAAGCTAAAAGATTTATGACCATGGCCATCATCTTCCACATCCTCTTCTTTTATTTCGGGTAGACGGGTGAATACAAAAAATATGGCCACCAGCAATACCACACCTGCAATGATCATGTAAGGAATTTTTATGGTACCTGCTTCGTAGGAAAGATAAGTATTCAATTGGTCAGGCGACATTTGTTGTAGCTCCTGCTGGGTATGCTCAATACCAGACAAAATAAACTGGCCGCCGATAATGGGCGCAATAAAAGCACCTACGCCATTAAAGGATTGTGCAAAATTTAAGCGCTGTTCAGAAGAAGCTTTATCCCCTAATTTAGTGATGTATGGATTGGCAACTGTTTCTAAAAATGTAGCGCCGCTTGCAATAATAAATAAAGCGACTAAAAAGAAATCGTAACTGCGGGCAGACGCCGCCGGAACAAACAATGCCGCACCAATGGCATATAAAATCAAGCCAAAAAGAATCCCCTTTTTATAGCCATACTTATGCATAAACCAACCTGCCGGCAATGCAACAATAAAATAGCCAAGGTATACTGCGGTATCAATTAAAGACGATTGAAGATCTGTTAACTGGCAGGCTTTTTTTAAATGTGGTATCAATATAGGATTGATGTTGTGCAAAAAGGCCCACAGAAAAAAAAGGCTGGTAATTAATGCGAAAGCAATTTTGTTGCTTGTTGGTTTGGTTTGGTTTGGCATATTAATCGTTAAAATTGGTATGGTAACCATGGCAGTTGTTATTTGGCCATGCACATATAAATATACAGCACATCTTCGTTCTAATAAACATCCGCATTAAAATACCTGCGAACAGGTGTTTTAATATGTAAAAACTTTCTCCTGAAATTACTGTTTCTTCTTTGAAATTATATTTGTAAGCGTACCAATGCCATCAATACTGATATTTACCACATCGCCTTCTTTTAATGTAAATTCATTCGGCGGTACTACGCAGGTACCCGTCATTAAAAAGCATCCCTGTTTAAAATCCATTTCATTATATAGCCAGCCAGCCAGTTCGGTTAATGACCTTTTCATTTTTGCCAATGTGGTGGCGTCATCAAAAACTTTCACTCCATCCCGGTAAATATTCATTTTAATGGCCGTGTTTAATGAAATTGGTTTGTCAGTTATATATAGGCATGGCCCAATGGCAGCGCTTCTTTCATACATTTTTGCCTGCGGCAGGTACAAGGGGTTTTCGCCTTCAATGCTTCTTGAACTCATATCGTTGCCAATACTATAGGCCTGGATATTCCCCTGTTCATTTATGTATAGAGTTAGTTCTGGTTCAGGTACATTCCAGGCAGAATCTTTTCGGATATTTACTTGCTCATTATGGCCCGCCACCCGGTGTGGCAAAGATTTAAAAAATAATTCGGGCCTTTCTGCTTCGTACACCCTTTGATAACAATCAGCTGCACCCGTATCCTCCGATTCTTCCATTCTTGCATCACGGCTGCGCAAATAGGTAACGCCAGCTGCCCAAACCTCCTGGCTGCCAACAGGAGGCAATAAATAATTATTTATACAATCAGTTGCCGGTTCTTCATTGATTGTTTCAGCAGTTTTGCATAATTGCGAAAGATGGGTATATAAATTTGCCTTATTAATAAGTATGTCCCAATCATCATTTAGTAAAAAAAACTGGGTTTCCTGTTTCAATATATTCCCTTTGGAGGTTTTATATAAATGCATATCTTTTTATTTTTAAAATATCTATTGATTGGTTCGCCCGCTTTAATTAACCACCTGAAATCTGTTACAAAATAAGTAATGAATAGCAACAAAAAAAGTTAGTTTTCATACTGGTAATAAATGTTTGTTTGCAGTATGATAATGATTGTATTTAATTTGGAGGTTGGGCAATAATAGAAATTTTTTAATCCTACGCCCTGGAACATATTTTTTCAGACCCTGTAATCAATAAAAAGTTATAATTTAAACCTCTTAAAAAACAGTGAATTGAAATATCTTAAAGTATTGTATGTACAGGTAATTATTGGTATTATAGCGGGCATTTTTGTGGGCTGGCTGTTCCCAGGATTTGCACCGGCTGCCCAATTAATCAGCGAAACATTTATCAATATGATCCGCATGGTGATTGCCCCGGTAATATTTTTAACCATCGTTAGCGGCATAGCGGGGGCAGGCGATTTAAAAAAAGCCGGCAGAATTGGGGGCAAAGCCCTTGTATATTTTGAAATTGTAACAACGGCTGCTTTAGTCATTGGGCTGGTTGTGGCCAACCTGCTAAAACCCGGTGCAGGAATAGCTTACAGCAATATGCCGTCTGATAAGGTTGCCCAATATACTGCACAGGCAAAGGAGCTAAACTGGGGAGAATTTTTTGCGCATATTGTCCCGTCAAATATTGTAGAGTCGTTTGCCAAAGGCGATATTTTACAGGTATTATTTTTTAGTATCCTTTTTGGCATTGGGTTAAAATGGCTAGGCAGCAGTGGCCATTCATTGCTGGTTAATTTTGAAAAAATCAATAAAGTGCTTTTCAATATTTTAAAAATGGTAATGCGGCTGAGTCCTATTGGGGCCTTTGGTGGCATGGCCTTTACGATAGGTAAGTTTGGCTTTGCAAGCCTTGTATTGCTTGGTAAATTAATGCTTTGTTTTTACGCCACCGGTTTGCTTTTTATTTTTGTAGTACTTAACCTGGTGGCACACTATTATAAATTCAGTTTGTGGAAATTATTGGTATACATAAAAGAAGAAATTTTAATTGTACTTGGCAGCAGCAGCAGCGAAGTTGCCTTGCCATCTGTGATGAAAAAGCTGGTGGATGCAGGTTGTGAAAAAGAAGTAGTCGGGCTTATCATTCCTACTGGGTATAGTTTTAACCTGGATGGAACCACCATTTATTTAAGTATGAGTATACTATTTTTGGCACAGGTTTTTGCAATTGACCTTTCCTTCGGACAGCAATTAAGCATTATCGGGATATTACTTTTAACCAGCAAGGGTGCTGCAGGTGTTACTGGCAGCGGTTTTATTGTACTGGCATCAACACTAACTACTTTAAAAGTAATACCGTTGGAAGGCCTTGCATTACTGATAGGGGTAGACAGGTTTATGAGTGAAGGTAGGGCGCTTGTTAATTTCATCGGCAATACTGTTGCCACGGTGGTAATTGCTAAAAGTGAAAATGCTATCAATGAGACAACATATAAAAGAGTAGTGATTGATGGCTTGCTTGTTGAAGCTGCCGGGCAAACTTTACATGCTTAAGATCGACATTTTTATGAAAATAATCCCATTACTTTATCAATTATTTTATTTCACTTTAAAAAATTAATTTCACACAAAATAACATATGAAGCATAAAATTGACTTTACAGATTCGCTTGAAAAAATTGCAGTTAAAATTTTCCCTTCTTCTAAAGATGGTTCTACATACGTTGCACAGGTAATTGCCGACCTTATCCGTGAAAAAGAAGCTGACGGGAAAAAATGCATTATTGGCCTGGCAACAGGTTCGTCGCCAAAATCATTATATGCAGAACTGGTAAGGATGCATAAAAACGAAGGGCTTAGTTTTAAAAATGTAATCACTTTTAATCTTGATCAATATTACCCGATGGAAGCTGATGCCCTGCAAAGCTACCATTACTTTATGCGTAAGAACCTGTTTGAAAAAACAGATATTGACCCAAACAATTATTTTTTACCGGATGGGCTTGTACCAAAAGATAAAGTAAAAGAGCATTGCGCTGAATATGAAAAAAAGATAGCAGATGCAGGTGGGCTCGACATTCAAATACTGGGTATTGGTACCAATGGCCATATTGGTTTTAATGAACCTGGCAGCGGTATCTATACCAAAACAAGGCTTATCACTTTAGATAATAGTACCCGTATTGCCAATGCATACGAATTTGGTAATATGAGCCAGGTGCCTCGTATGGCAATAACAATGGGCATCAGTACTATTTTAAAATCGAAAAAAATAATTTTAATGGCATGGGGCCAAACAAAAGCCCCGGTTATACAAAAAGCGGTAGAGGAAGATGATACAGAAGAAATACCTGCTTCTCTATTACAGAATCATGATGACTGTACTTTTGTTGTTGACGAAGGTGCCGCAAGTGAGCTTGCCCGGTTTAAAAAACCATGGTTAACCGGCGAGTGTGTGTGGACGGATAAAATGATAAAACGTGCCGTTGTAAACCTGTCGCTGCAATTAAAAAAACCAGTACTTAGTTTAACCAATATAGATTATAACGACAATGGCTTAAGTGACCTGTTGGTTGAAAAAGGTGATGCCTATGAAACCAATTTGCAGGTATTTTATTTATTAAGGGATAGTATTACAGGGTGGCCCGGTGGCAAACCAACTGATCAAAGGATAAACCACCCCGAAAGAAGCGTACCATTTCCAAAAAAAGTAGTATTGTTTTCGCCACATCCTGATGATGATATCATCAGCATGGGTGGTACTTTTATACGCCTGCACGACCAGGGGCATGAAGTTCACCTGGCATACCAAACGAGCGGCAATATTGCCGTAACAGATGAGTTTGTAACAAGGTTTATAGATTTTGCTGTTGGCTTTGAAAGCATGTTTGATATTGATGAAACAAAAAGCAAAACTATTTTAGATAATGCCATTGCTTTTTTAAAAACAAAAAAATCAACTGAAAAAGATACCAGCGAAATAAGGGATATTAAAGGTTTGATAAGAAGGTGCGAAGCAAAAGCCACCTGCAAATATGTTGGCCTTACAGATAGCCAGATACATTTTCAAAACCTCCCCTTTTATGAAACCGGCACCATTGAAAAAAATCCAATGGGTGAAGAGGATGTTATTATTACCATGAAATTGTTAAATGAAATAAAGCCGCAACAAATATATTGTGCCGGCGATTTTGCTGATCCGCACGGTACACATAAAGTTTGTTTTGATGTAGTGATAGAAGCATTGCAGCGGTTAAGGGCTGCCAATGAACCATGGGTGGCCAATTGCTGGCTTTGGTTATATAAAGGAGCCTGGCAGGAATGGGATATTACCGAAATTGAAATGGCAGTACCTATGAGCCCCGACCAGGTAGTAAGAAAACGAAATGGCATTTTTATTCACCAGTCACAAAAAGACAGCATCCCTTTCCAGGGAACAGATGACAGGGAGTTTTGGCAACGTGCAGAAGAACGTAATTCCAATACTGCAAAGTTATATGCGCAACTGGGGCTAACACAATATGCGGCTGTAGAGGCTTTTGTAAGATGGCATTATTAAAAATTAATAACCTTTTATTTTATGGGATACATATTGTATCCCATTTTTTTACGCCTGAATTTAAGATGTCATTTTATTAATCCCCTTAATTTGAGTAAAATACAAAAGCCGACCTTTCTGCGAGCCAACAGCACAACTATGTTTTTGTTGACAGGTTACCCGAATATGGCCATAATTATTACCGCCTAAAACAAATTGACATCGACAGCCATTTTAAATACAGTAAAGTAGTTGAAGCAACCATACATGTTGAAGCAATGATGATGAGTAATGTGCATCCCAATCCGGTAAAAAATGTTTTGGCATATTCAATATATTCTCCGGCAAATAAGCAGGTGTTGCTTCAGCTTTCAGCAACATCGGGCAAAATTTTAATCAATCAAAAAATCAACATCATCAAAGGAAAAAATCAACAGGTACTGAATGTATCACGGTTTGCAAGCGGTCAGTACCAGTTGAGTATTGTTGATACGGAAACAAATACCACGGTGAATAAAGAGATAATTATTCTGCAATAAAAATGTATGAAAAGCCAGGTTGGAATTATTCAACCTGGCTTTTGTTTTTATTATAACTTACGCATACGGTGCAGCGTTTTTTTTGAGGAAAATATTTATTGATAGTGCACCGAAAATCCACTTTTCTTTAATTGTTGAAAAAGCTGTGTGGTTTTCGGAGCCGTGGTTGGTGTCCACCTACAACTTGTTACTGCGACAATTTGAATTGATCTCTATTAGAACCGGTTATCCAATATTTACGATTAAATAGTTTACATCTCATTCAAATATTTACGAACAAACCTTATGGCCATTGCACCTTCTCCTACGGCTGACGAAATTCCGGCTAAGGCAGTAAAGCGTACATCGCCAGAGGCAAAAATGGGCCCACAATCATTTAGTGGGGAGTAATGTTACCTTAGAATAAAATTAAGCATTGGAAAATAGTCTATTGAATCATTTTTTGCCAGCAGAGTTATTATCACATTTTGCAATAGTAGAGATTAAGGAGTTAGGTGATGTAGCCACCAAGGAGTTGTTTTATGAGATTAGTTTAGAAGAGAACAATGTTATACCAAAACTGTACAAAGCCATCAATTATGAGTCCAAAGGATTTTACACAGAAGTAACGATACAGGATTTCCCGATACGGGGCAAGGCTGTTTATCT